>NZ_JAERQD010000021.1 GCF_016735695.1 Microvirga zambiensis WSM3693
GTCGATCTGGTGATCACCGATCTCGGCGTGTTCGCCATCGACAAGAAGGGCGGCACCGGCATGAGCCTGATCGAGCTGGCTGAGGGCGTCAGCGTCGACGAGATCAGGGCCAAGACCCAGGCCGAGTTCAAGGTCGACCTCAATAAAGCCCGGTCCGACGCGGCCTGAAACTCCTCATGCGCCCGAATTCCGATTCTGCTTAGGAAAGCAGGATTGGATACATAACGTAGGCTTGATCCGCGAAGATGAATCCTTGCTCGATCCTCACGCGCGAGGGTCGCCTCATAGCGTTGAAGTGGACGTTCATAAAATCGGAACAAAGTCGCATTTCGATCCGTTTCAGACCTTCCCAGCCCGGCTCATGAAAGGGTCCGTTTAGGCGGATCGAAGGTCGGTGGTGCTCGGTACCTAGAACATTTTTCGGCGAAGTGGATCCGGTTCGCCGTCAAAAAATGCAGCAAAGCAAAGAAGAGAGATGATTCCACGCAAGTGGAAACAGCTCTAGTCCGCCTTGCGCCTGACCTGCCCAACCCGGTTCAATACCTCACGCGGGATGCCGTAATCCTTCACCACGGCCTCCCAGTTCCGGAACCCGCACAGCTCCCGCTGGATCATGAAGGCCCAGACCAGGTCGGCGGCATCATGCAGCATTGCACGACGCCGTTCCTCCCCGCCCGTTCCATGCGCCGCCGCATCGAAGGCACGCAATGCCGCAAGGGCCTGTTCCACTTGGCCAGCCAGACTCCCCAACGTCTGCGCCTTTTGCTCGCGCAACTCGTAATCGAGCACATTCCATCCGGTTTCCAGGCTGGGGCTCGTCGATAGGCTCTGGGGGATGCGAACTACCATCTCTGGACCCGGCAATAGTTGACGACGAGAACCAAGATGATGCCGTCATGCTCATGATTGAACGCGACACCCTGGCGCAAGCCAGCATAGCCGTTCGTCAATCGGCAAGCGATAGGCCGGGATGCTTCCGATAACTCGGGGCGTCGTTCATCGTCGCCACGACTGTCTTGCGAACTCGCGTCACATGAGCATGACGGGTGGCTGAGCCGCAGGTCCTCTCCCATTCCGGCCCGACGCTCGATGCGGTTCGATCTCAAAGAGGCATCGTGGCCACGTAGATCGCCAGAATGAGCAGGACGCATGCTCCCAAGGTACCGGCGATCCAGGGCGCAAGTTGGATCCTGTAGTGCTCCTCCAGGCGTCTTTGGTGTTTGCGGCGGGACATCGGGCGCCTCCCCCGGTTGATTGGCGCTCGGTGAGGCGCCGGAGCGATCTTAATACGATGGCGGCTGCACGACGACTCCGTTCCGGAGCATTAGAACGTCGACAGGGCCTGGCATCGTAAGCCTCCTCCTGCCAGACCGGACCAACGGACGAGATCCGCATGCTGGTCAGGGCTGAACCCCGGGCACGTGACCATGGGCGCCTTAAGTTACTCCTCTTCCTCGCCATCGCCCCCCGCTGGCCGACGTCTTCGAAGCGGCCGAGCCCTGGTCCGCTGCTTCATGTTTACGGCGGCGGTGCCGCCAGTGTTCATGCTTCCTTGGCGCAAGCGATCGCTTGGACCATGGCTCTGACAGCCGCCTCCAGTTCGAGGCCGCTCTCGCGGACCAGGGTCCGCCATGTGAAGAAGCTGAGCGCCAGCCTCAGCACGGTCCGCTGCGCCATGCCCAAGTCCGCTCCGAGCACCTCCTGATAGGTCGCCGTGAACGGGCCGTATCGCAACTCGGCGATCTCCTTCGTCAATGGGTGGTATTCGGCATCCCGCAGCACGCATGCGGCCAACTCGGCGTTGCGTTCGTACCAGCCGTAGATCGCGACAAGGCCAACCCCGAGGCGCTCGGCCCGATCCCCAATCGTCCGCCAGGCTGCCGCATCAGGCAGGGGATCACGCTCCAGGGACAACCCCGAGCAGGCCAGGAAAAGGCTGCGCTCATCGGGAAAGTGAGCGTAGAGCGTGTGCCGCTGAACGCCGGCCCGCTCGGCGATCATGCTGAGCGAGGTGAGCGCCGGACCGACGCTGCCGTGCAGATCCACGGCGGCTTCGACGATCCGCAGCCTGGTCTCCGCCTGCTGTTCCGCACGCTTCTTGAGGGTGTAGGTCCGGGTCATGTGTGTTTCGGCACACGGCACTGCGCCGCCATATTGACCACCTGCCATTTTCGCTGCACATGATTGTACGTTCAAATGTGACTGCTGTCCATCGTGCCCAGTCCGGCCGGTGGCGACCACCAGGATGATCGCGTGGAGAAAGTCATGGAACCCAACATCAGCGAAATCGCCGACGGCATCTATCGGATCTCCGTTTTCGTCCCGGAGATCGCCCCACCGGTCGGCTTTACCTTCAACCATTTCCTCGTGCTCGGCGACGAGCCGCTGCTGTTCCACACCGGGTTGCGAAAGATGTTTCCGCTCGTGTCCCAAGCGGTGTCCCGGGTCATGCCTGTTCACAATCTGCGCTGGATCACGTTCGGCCACTACGAGGCCGATGAGTGCGGCGCCATGAATGAATGGCTGGCCATGGCCCCGGACGCTCAGGTGGCGCATGGGATGACGGGGTGTCTCGTGTCCCTGAACGACATGTCGGATCGACAGCCGCGGGTGCTGGCGAACGGCGAGATCATTGATCTGGGCGGAGGAAAGAGGGTTCGTTACCTCGATACCCCGCACACCCCGCACGGGTGGGATGCCGGCGTGATTTACGAGGAGGCGACCGGAACGCTGCTCTGCGGCGATCTCTTTACCCAGCTCGGCAATGGCCCGGCGCTGATGGGAGGCGACATCGTCGGTCCGGCGACCGCCGCCGAGGACCTGTTCCAGTACTCCAGCCTGAGCCCCGACATGGGAACGACGATCCGTTCGCTCGCAAAGCTGTTGCCACGGACGCTGGCGCTGATGCACGGACCGTCTTTCTCGGGCGACGGCGGAGCGGCGCTCAATGCGCTGGCGGATGAGTACGACCGCCGTACGTCCGATCGCAGGCAGGCAATCGCTCAGGCCACGGCCGCTTAGGCAGAACTAAGAGAAGTTCACGATCTCTGGATGGGCTGGCTCGCGATGACCGTGGGGTGGCACCGGATCCAGCCGACGCTGCCGCTGAAGCAAGTCGTCCGCCGAGGCTGGGGCCCGTGGCCATCCTCTCCTTAGAAGTACGGGCTTTCGCTCGGTCCCGGATCGCTCTCATCTTTGCCAGGACCAGCATGGGATCGTTGCCCGGGAACATTGGCTCGACCTGTGATTGTTCTCTGTCGTCCTCGTTGTTTAAGTGCCGGATCCTTAGGGTCTCGAATGCGATTTGGGAGAGGGACGCAAGGATGTTGGCCCGCCTCCTGGTCTCATGAGCGCCGAGCGCCGAACGCCCCGAGGTGGGACCTTTTGCCGCCCGGATCAAGGGTTTTTGAAATGCGAATTTGGAAGAGCCACCTCCCCCCGGAGCGGTCCAGGTAGGGCGGGCGCCGAGCAAGACGGCGCGATTCGGGTGACGATACCGACACGTGTACACCTCAATGCACGTACGCCGGGGAAGCGGAAAATCCTTCCGTCTGCGTACCTTATAATTGGCGAAGAGTCGGGAAAGACTTGGCGGAGAGGGGGAGACTCCGGTCCCGCCGCCCAAACTCCTTATTTTCCAAGAGCTTCGTGGCTGCCGCTGCCCCGCCGGTGTAGCACCCCTGTGGGGCCCAGAACAACGGGCATTGCGCATCGGATCCATGCCTTTCAGTGGTAGGCCAGAGGTAGGACAGGCGTTTCTGGGCCCGAGGGTCGAGAGCATGGGCGGCGAGCCGCCCATGCCGCTGTTCGGTTAGCGCAGGATGCGGAAGGCAACAGCCTGGTGCCGCCGGGAGCGTTCCAGCGTCCAAGCGGCGGCATAGCCCGGGACGAAGCCAGAATATGCCGTGATCGCTTGAACCAGGTCCTCGACCATCGCCCAGACCCTGGGATCGGCCAGATGGCATTCGGCATGCTGGACCAACTGGTTGAAGTGTCCGGGGCCGACCAATTGACGGATCGCGAGGACATCCCCATGGGCGCCCCTGAACAGCGCCCGGGAATTCGGTGTGACCCCCATGTTCCTGAGGTGGATGTGCTCCGCAGCCACACCCGCCGCACCAATGATGGCCTGCTCCCTGACCAAGTCCGCCTGGTTCCGCGGTTGCCCCACGCGGGCACGGAGGGCCACCAGGCGAGGATTGCAGTGGAACGAAACCCAGGCCTTGGTCATCCCGGCGGTGACGATAGGACCATTGATTTGGTAGATCCCCGTGATGTGGCCGAGCACGGCATGCCCAGCCTCATGATAGGCGACCTGGAGGTTCTGCGGCGTGAACGGAACCGCAGCGGCATGGTGATGGGGAAGGTTAAGCTGGGTGGGAGTACGGCGGCGCCTGCCGCCCAGGTAAATTGTCAGAGGCATCTTTGTCTCGATTTGAATTGTTGCAAAATAACTTAAGCTGAATGGTGTCGTGCCTTGCCTCGAAAAATGAGGCGAAGACGGGACAGCCCCGGACATTCACGGCATCGACTTGTGCATTATCGGCAACTGGGCAGTCAGACCGCAATATATTTATTTTCCTAGAGAGTAGGATTTTTATTTCTGGCCGACGCTGACGCAAGCACACAGGTGCCGCCGGAGTATGGAATGCTCAGGAGCCAACAGGCTTCATAGGGGGAAAGCGGTTTCACCCTCTGCGAGGGCTACGGCCTTGACAACGCCAGCAAGAAGATATTTCTTGTCATTAAGAAATGAGGTCTTGCCGTGAACCCGCTGCCGATGCTTGCCTACATCATCCCTGCCGATGCAATTTCGCCAGAGCACCACCCTGCTCTTGAAGCTCTCGGGTTGCCGGTGCTCTCACCTGCGCCCCAAGCAAGTGCCAACGTCTCGCCATCGATCCCGATTGGCGGATCGGAGAGCATGCAAGCCGTGGCCAAGCCGGTGGCTGAGATTGTCGCTGCGCTCACGAAACGTCCGCCGTTGAACGAGCGACAAACGTTCATCCTCGCGACTTACTGGCGGGCTTGGCGTGACGGTGAACCGCCGCTTCCGATCTCAACCATCGCTGAAAGGCTTGCCGCCGAGCAGCCCATAACGGGGGAACGTGCCAGCGCCTATGTCGAAGGTGCTCTCCGGGCGTTCGGAAAACGTCTTGGCGCAACACTCTCCGAGGTTCCTCTGTTGATTGGAACTGACCGACTGGGAGATGGCGTTGCCGACGCCCTGCCTTTGTTGGCCATGTTCCAAATCTCAAAAGGGCCCGATGGCCGCAATCGGCATAAGCTGACTGACAGTGGCGCAGCCGCAGTCGCGATGTCGCTGGGCTTGACCCAAGCTGGCACGCCGGCCGCCACGCCGCTTGCAACGGAGGACAGCCCCGACGAGATCGTGACGCTGGCGATGACACGCCATTCAGCCGCCCTGGTCTTCCGTGTCATGAACACAATCGGCTCCGGAGTTGACGATGCCATCCAGCAAGCGACAGCCCGCATGGGGGCGGGTTGATCGACAGTACCCGCAGGTCTGGGGAGTGACCGAAACAGCATGTCGCACCGAAGCGATGAAGGACAAGACAAGTGGCATATGACCCCGATGGCGAAACCAACCCCGAGAACTTGCGCACATATATGGCCCGAGTGAAGGATAAGCATCCTGATCTTTATCGTCGGGCCTTCCGGCGTCTTTGCACGCTCACCGGCCGCAACGCCGACGATCCCTTGGAAGCGGAGTTTGATGCCTGTGTGGCGGCGCTTGAGCAAATCTACCTTGAGGAAAGCGGCAGACGGAAACGGGCACGTCGAATCAGCGACAAGCGCGCCCGTGATGGGGTGGTGGAGACATTTCGGTATTTGGCAATGAAGAAGGAGGCGTCTGAGGGCTTCCACCATCTGGTCCAGAACGGACTTCCCGAGTTTGCCGCTGAACACGTCATCATGCGCTATCCGCAACGCTTTCCCACCGAAGCAGTCGATGCCGCCCAGCATCGGCTTTCGGCTCACGGGATCCCACTGCCATGAGCGTTTGGCCTATCGGACGACCAAGGCGTTTAGGGCTGGATTACTTTCTTGATCGGCAAGGATCGTCCTGCAAAGCGTCAGACGATCAGAACACGGCAGGGGAATGGTTTTGAAGTCCGCATTTATCGCATCTCAACGGAAAGCTCAGGCGGCGTTCTTCGAGCGCACCGTGCCGCCGGACTCGATCAGACCCAGCGAAGGATGGCGCCTCTTGAAAGGACTGCGGGGTCTGAACCTTGCACCCACGATCCGTGAATCGATGGAAGTGTATTTTGGGCCTCCACGAAGCATCACATGGCATCAACATGCCGACCATGGCCTGTCCTCCCAAATCTGTTGCCTGAACTTTCTGGGACCGCTCGCAACCAACCCTGATCTGCTGTCTCAAGTCATTGGCCATGCGCTGGGGATCGCGGAGCCGCGCATGCTGCCCGTCGAGGAGGGGCCGGGCGGAGAGCGCTGGTTCGTGGGATTTGAATGGACGGGCCTTGCCAACCATCTGGGCGAATGGGCGAAGGGCGCTAAGTCGGCCACGCGAGGGGCCAATGCGACCAGCGCCGACGCAGTGGTGCGGTTCGAACGCGAGGGAAGGATCGAGACACTCCTCATCGAGTGGAAATATACCGAGGAATACGGTGCGGCCATCGACGAGAAAGGAAACGCCACACGCGTTATGCGCTATTCTGACAAGGCTTTCGCGCCTAATGGGCCTGTACGGGCAGATCTCGGCCTGACGCTTGAGGACTTCTTTTGGGAGCCGTTCTACCAGTTACTCCGCCAGCAGATGTTGGCGTGGCAAATGACCAAGGCTAAGGAATCCAGTGCCGACCGAGTCCGTGTGCTGCACATCTCGCCGGCAGGGAACAGCGTCCTTCGCAAGGTCACCGCGCCAAACCTGAGGCGGTTCGGCGACGACGCGTTCAACGTGTTCCGTTCGGTCCTAGTTCAGCCTGACGACTTTCTGAGCCGGACAACTCATGAGGCGTTCGGGCCCTTCATTGACGCAAATCATGGCGACCCTGCCGCACGGGAATGGGCACGGTACCTGCTTGATCGTTACGGCTCTATCCTGGATACCGCGTAGGGCGCCTCATGCCCGGCGCCTTTCGCGTTCAGGAATGGAACATGTTGGACCAAACGTTCCAATCGTCTCTTCGCGAGCATCTGGTCTGACAATGTCTAGGAATGCTTAGAGGCGTCGTTGGTCCTACGCGATCAGAACTGGGTTATGTGGGGCGTTCGCCTGCCAAACGGAACGAAGCGGAAGAACTCGGTTCCTGATCTCTGTATCAGATTTCCTAAGGTGGGTTGGAGCGCGTCATCCAGATGGGAGTTAAAAGATGCCCCCTCAGTGACCGGCCGACCGGGGACCTCCCGGAAGAGTTCAAGCATACCTGAGGCTACCATCCGTCATCTCTCGTTCTCCTTGATGATTAAGTGATTGGCCCTGGGATCCACCGAATCTGCCAAGTTTCACTAGCCTACAGCGGTATCAGGCCGTCGTTTGCCCTTGGGGTATGGCATAGTCCCCTATATGAGCCTCCACACGCGTGTATGATTCATCATCCAATTAAAGAGGGATAGATGCGGCAAGGTTGGTTCGAGTTCGAAGATGTGCGTTCTATGCAGCGTGAGTCTTGGATCACGCTTCGCCAGTCCCAGGAGTACAAGTACCGCGATGGCTCTGAGGAGTTTGTCGGCATATCGTCGCTTGCGATACCGTCCACCAGTCGTGCGGCGGCGGACAAGCTCACGTGGGATCAACTCGGTCTTGATCATCACGCTCCCGAAGTCGGCCCCGAAAACTACGTGTCTAGCGATGTCCACGAGAATTGGGGCGGTGATCCGATTGGAGTACGCCTCGTCTTAGACCAGCGCCGCGAGGATGGGGGGCCAGATGTCTGGCACCTGCACCAGGATCTCGTGATAGCGCTAGGGCTTGTCAAAGAGGGTAGTGTCTGGCTCCGCCCCGATGAGGGGTGGTACGAAGTCGCGAAACTTGAACTTGACGAAGAGTCGGAGCCGCGTCGCATGCTGATACGCGCGGAGTTCCTTGGTGACTATCTCGCAGCCCGCAGTATGGCACTCTATCTTTCGAGTTACCGGTCGCGATCAGTGTGCACCGAAGATCGTCCATCTTTTGCATGGCCACCAGGTGGTCTCCGCCGGAACGCGGGTAGGGACAGGCTGGAGGCCGACATCCTCAACGAGGAGGATCTAGGTGGCGGTACGATGGTCGTTTTCTCGGCGCGGCGGACCGATCTCGATCAGCACGATGACAATCCGGTGCTAGAATTTCCTAATGACGCCAGCGTGGAGACAGATGTGAGGGTGGTCTCCGGTTCGAGGGGCGGGGGGTACCAGGTTCTCGCGCAGCTTTGGAGAACGGAATGGTTCGACCCGCCCGGCCGGAGTGTCCGCGTGCGTGGGGACAAAGAACTGTCTGGCGTATCCTTCGCTATTGATGCGTCCGGCGCTCGCGAAACAAGCGAAAATCTCAAGTCTGGCCCGCTCCGATGGCTTTGGTTTGATCCCGCGGTTGTGCGGAGCCTGCTGTCAGGGAGACGTGGAGCTGTTCTAAACTGGCTTACCCGCGACACTGGAATTGTCGGGGCAACTCGTCACGGCGTCCACTTCGGTGTGAACCCGCTTGGCTTCATCAACGTGCTTGCAAAGGACATCGGACACCTTCCGGCATGGGAGCAGCGTGTATGGAGCACGTACAGCGTCGTTCCCGAAGGCGGTGTATCGGATGAGTTGCTCGCATCCCAAGTGCGCGCTTCCCCAGCAGTGACGATTGCGCCAGAGGCGCGCCTACCGGATGCATTGTCCGGTCTTGAGAACACATTTATGGAAAGGACGGGGAGACGGCTGCTTCGGGATCATGCTACAGCTGAGCGGCTCCTCCGGAGCATCCATCGCTTCAGGGCCGCAGATGCTGACGGTATCTTCGCTCTTGCCAAAGACGCCTTTCGGCTTTTTGCGGAGCGCATTGATGTTAGCCAACTGGACGCTGTTGTGCCTCCTCCAAAGAAAGAGAGGCAGGGATCCCTCAAATCTCTGCAGAGAGTGATCGCGAGCGTCATCCCGGAGAGCGATGCCTACTCACTGATGTCACCGTTCTTCGGGATCGCGGACTTGCGGCAGGTCGATGCTCACCTGGGCAGTAGTGACCTTGAAGCCGCCTTTCGCAACGCCAAGGTGGACCAGCATGCGAAACCAACAGTGCAGGGGCTGCAGCTTGTTCAGTCATTCGTTGAAGGATTGGAGGCGGCGACTGAGTCGATCAAGAGGTTAGCCGCTGCAACTTGAGTGGCTCTTTCTAAAGTACAGTGGCTCTTGGTAGGACGACACCTTCTATATTGGCGTGCTCAGACTGAATCTAGCCTCTGGCACTATGACATTGGGCCAGTGTCGCAGCCAGCGATGGGATCACGTCTGAGGTGATGGAAATCGCATCTGGCTCCTGCAAGGGTCCACTGTGAGGTGTGGCAAACTTTGAAAGTGAGTAAGCACAGTTAATCCACACCGCACAGCTGAACAATGACGTTAGACCATAATAGAGCCACTCCCATCAGTACCTTGCCACAGCGCTTCCTTGAACGCCGTGGCAAGGTAGCAGCGTCATCGGTTGTCGATCAGATGTCGCTGGTCCTGGACAAACAGGATTGGGGACGAAATGAGCCTTCCAGGCTCGTCGGGGACGAACCGGAGCACCTCGGATCCTGAGGCCTGGATAACGTCACCCAGCGTTGGCTCGAAAATCTCGTCGAGACGGCAAATGGGCTTGGCGGAGATTTGGCGGAAATGCCCTCGGACACCCCCGATTTCGACCGTTTTCTCCGCTTTCAGCCCATCGAAATCCGGCTCCTCCCGAGGGGATTCGTCAGCGGAGCCTCTGACTGGTAAGAAGGGGTCTGGTCGCGGGATGCGCTCTCACACCGGCGAACCATGCCGCGAAGCAGTCATCTTGCATGCGCCACCATCAGGAACTCCGAGACGATCCGTCGAGTGGTGGCGATACAGGGCTCAGTAAGGCTCGAAGTCAGGTAGCGTTCCCTCAGGTTCGGCCTGGCGGTTGCGAGGATGTCCTCCTTGAAGAACTTGCGACCATTCCTCGGCGATAGGAACCGGATGGCCTGGCATGGGATCGCGCGATGTTCGGCCTCCTCGCGGATAGCCTGTGCCGAAGGCTCGAAGACCGTTCCGTCCAGGCCCGAGAGGAGGACGAGACCAACGCGCTTCATCACGGCGGGATCGAGCTCGAAGATGCCCCGGGCATGGGCGGCCAGATGCTCCCTCATCTGCTGCCGGACGATGCCTTTGTCAGCCACGGCATTCAATTGGCCTTGCGGGATCGCATCCGCGATGATGATCGGCGAACACCTTCGCTGCCGACAATGATCCTTCAGCCACGACGCGGAGCGTGAAGGATCGCCCATGTCGTGCATCCGGCCAGTGATCCGGTACGCCATGTGCCAGAAGCCGCAGTTCCGCGCTGCCTTCCTGTCGGCCGGCGTGAGGCCGTCGAAGTCATACGGCCCGGCCACCATCTCCACGGGCGCGCTGTGGTTCGGCTCGCGTCCGACCACCAGGATCAGGGGGAACCGATGCCGCGGGTCTCGGGTCGAGCCGTAGAAGATGAGGGCAGGATGGGTTGCTGAGTTCATGCAGAATTCCTTGAAGTGAGGTCGCTTAGCCTGGGGGCGCACGGCTGATCCCTGGCCGGGTTCTGACGGGCCAGGGCTCGGCTCCGGTTTCAGGCGGCGGCCGCGAGGGTGCTGGCCTCGAAGAGGGCCTGAGCCATGCCTTGGATACGCGCACCCCAGGCCAGCTGAGCGAGCCAGTGCTCAGGGATGCCGGACAGGCCGTAGAGGGCGCCGGCGATCTGGCCCGCGACGGCGGCGGTGGTATCGGCGTCTTCGCCCAGGTTGGCCGCGAGCAGGACCGCGGTCTCGAAGCTCGTGGTGCGCGAAACTGCCCAGATCGCGGCGTGCAGGGACGCGACCACATAACCGGTGCCCCGGACCTCGTCTCGCGGCTGGCCCGGGCGGAAGCCTTTCACGCGGCTTGCGGCTCCGGCGACGATCTCCGGCATGGACCGGCCGGCGATGGCGTCCGCCAGGATCAGTGCCAGGGTTTCGCAAGCATTGACGGCCTCCGCGGCGGCATGGGTCGTGCGCGACTGGTCCCGCGCCACCCGGAGCAACGTGTTTCGGTCGGACCAATGCCGGATGACCACCGGCGCCAGGCGCATCATGGAGCCATTGCCGGCCTTGTCCGGATCCGTCGACCCGGCGAAGGGGTCGCCTGTCTTCTCGAAGCATCTCAGGGCTTCCGCCGTGGTGATGCCGATGTCGAAGCATGCTCCCGTGCAGGAGTAGGTGCCATCCCGGTTCCAGGCGACGAAGCGTTCCATCAGGTCGTGGGCGTCGAGGTCCGGGTGGACGGTCAGGCTGTCGGCGAGGGCTAGGGCCATCGCCGTGTCGTCCGTCCACTGCCCGGGCCTGAGGCCGAAGGGGCCGCCCCCGACCATGTCGTGCAGGACGGCTTTCGGCGGCTTGCGCGAAAACTCCAGGGTCGTTCCGAGCGCGTCGCCGACGGCGAGCCCCACCAGCGCCCCGATGGCGCGGTCGCGGATGGCGTGGAGGCCCGTGTCCACCTCGCAGTCGGCGGCCTTGCCGCGCCGGACCCAGTCCTCCTGCGCACGGTTCTCGATGGCATCGGGGCTGCGGGCGGCCCGCACGTCGCAGATCGCCTGTTCGGGATCGGCGCCCATCTCGACGAGCAGGCGGGCGGCGATGGTCCCCGCGCGGCCGAGCCCGCCCTTGCAATGGACGAGGACGCGGGCGCCCGCCTCAAGCAGCGTCCGCAGGCGCTTGGACGTATCGGGCCAGACGGCCTCGAAAGCGGCATCAGGCGCATGGTAGTCGGCGATGGGAAGGTGGTGCCATTCCATGAAACGGGCGCGGACCTCGTCCCCCAGGGTCTGGATCCGAAGCTCGGCGAGCTCCTGCTCAGTCACCAGGGTGACAACCGCGGCGGCGCCCCAGGCGGCGACCACGTCGAGGTCCTGATGCAGATCCCGATCATGGGTGCCGCTGTAGGCGCTCACCTGCTTCTTGCCCGGCGCGAAGGTGACGCCAAGCATGCCGCCCGCGTTGCCGACGGGGATTTTCGCGATGCGAAGGATTGAGGGCATGTTTCTTTCTCCGTGTTACCTTCGCAGTATCGCCGAACGGCCGCGCAAAAGACGGCCTGTCGGAATTTTCCGGATTGAAGGATGGGGCGTATGCAGGACGAAGGGGACCGGCCACAGTTCGTGGGCTTCTATTGGACGTTTCCGGTGAAATGGGCAGGGTTCACCGACCTCTCGTGCGATGCGGACGAGGCGGCACGGCAGAGCCGCACCATCCGCTATCAGCGCGAGCTCGTCCAGCGGCACGTGCGGGAACGGCGGGGCGACCTCGTCGATGAGCTGGTCTTCCTTGAGGTCAGCCCCGACCGTGGGACGCCGCAGGTCAGGGACGGGCTTGCGCGGGCACGCCGCCACTGCGTCGAAGGCCAGGCGACGCTCCTCTGGGTTAACTTCGCGCAGAGCAACGGCTGGCGCCCGCACCCTCACCTGCATCATTGCCTTTACGACATGGGAATGCGGAACGAGCCGCTGGATCCCATTGAGTGGCCCATTGATGGCGAGCCCTTCAACCCGACTGCGCATTTCAGGGATTGGCGGCGCCTGGGCGACTTGAGCCAAGCCCAGCGCCAGGAGGCGATCCCCCGGATGCTCGCGGCGGCGCTGGACCGGGTGCCCGCTGGCCGCGGTCGGCATGGCCGGATCGCCGGATACCTGAACCAGTCAAGTGTGCGGACCAAGACCGGAGTGATGTGGACAGCCGACACCGTGGGCAAGGCGATCCGGGCCCTTGTCCATGCGCCAGGAAATGGCGCGGAGCATCCCTGAATGGAAGGACAAGGGAAGCAATCCATCGAACTCGCGCCAAGAGGGTGAGGAGTTCCGTTCCGTGCGGTTGTCGGTCTCTGCGGCCAGTCTGCGTCTCAGCACGCAGGACATCGGGCCGCCGCGCAGCAGGTCTCGGGGAGAGACGAGCACGAGTTCTGGGTCGACGCGAGCGGGGCGGCCATGCCGGCCCTGGTGCTCGCCCTGCTCAAGGAGAAGTTCGCGGGCCGCAGCGACGCGGTGGAGGCATTCCGCGAATTCTGCCTCGCGAACGGAGTACCGCACCAGTCTGACACCTGGCCGTAGTCAGCCAAGCCGCAGCTGCTTGGCGCCCGGCCGCGCCTTCGGACAACCACAAGGCAGCGCGCGGGGGGACGTCGGCGTCGCGGCCGATTTGCCGCTCGACGCAGTCCTAGTGCGGCTCTCGCCCATTCCGGAATAAAAGCAAGAATTAGGAACGTAATGCTTGACTTTATGGCCAAGCTATGAGACACTGTCACAGTTCGGCCAATCGATTTTTAAGGCTCGGACGACTTTATTTGGAACAGGATATTTCTATGACTTCTACAACTGACTT
Source organism: Microvirga zambiensis WSM3693 (assembly GCF_016735695.1). Classification (GTDB taxonomy): domain Bacteria; phylum Pseudomonadota; class Alphaproteobacteria; order Rhizobiales; family Beijerinckiaceae; genus Microvirga; species Microvirga zambiensis. The sequence goes on from NZ_JAERQD010000021.1 coordinate 13,560, forward strand.
CGAGCTTTGGCTCGAATTGGGCAACGAACCCGAAACCCACGACGAAAGCTATTCCCTCTACCGCGCCTCGCATGGGGAATCCTTTGCGGCCTACACCGTCACGGACGATGGGGGAAAGCGCTTCGTCAAAGGACCTTCCGGCGACACCTTGGCGCTTGTCTCGGAGCAAGCGATCCAAGCCTTCCAGAAACACATCGAGCGGTTCAACCCTGACCCCGATCTCGGCTGGGAGGGCATGATCGCCTATCGCAGCGCGATGGCAAAGGAAGACTGATCAGTGCCGCGGGCCCGCACGGATGCTTCCATGCGGGCCCGTCTGGATTGGGTTGTGTATCCAATGCTGCTTCGAGGATTGCTGTGGTTATCGGGGTCACGAGCACCCTCTGGGCCTCGATCTTGGAGCCCTTCGGGCAACAGCCGTTAAGCCTCCAGAACTTGGCACGGGTGAGCGACCGGTTCCAAGATCAAGGTGGGACAAACCGCGAACGAGTCTGGGAGTTATCTGGGACTTTGTGCACCGAACGGTGCTTTTCCGTGCTGTTAAGCTAGTTTCCCGCACCTGTTTTGCTCGCCTGCAGAGAGGCGGATCCGCGGCCAAAACACGAGGCGTTTCAGGCGCTTGGGTCGCGGGAAGGCTGGCAGGGGCGGAGGGGATCGAAGCCCCGGCATCGGGTTTTGGAGACCCGTTGTCCTGGGCGCGAAAGCGCCGATGCCGCAAGGGCTTGCGCGGCACCGGGGGCAGGGGTCTGGGACTTGTCTGGGACCTCAGCCGGTCGTCCCGCCGGCCTCGCGCGCCTTGCGCCGCCAGAACCGCACCCTGACCGAGACCATGCGCATCCCGTCGCCGACGTCGTCGGTCGTGATGTAGGAGTAGGTCTTGCTGGTCAGCGCGATGGTCGAGTGGTGCAATCCTTTGGAGGCGGCGGCGATGCCGGCGACCCGGGTCATGCGCGCGCCGAAGGTCTTGCGTAGGTCGTGGATGTGCAGGTCGTCGACCCCGGCCGCCCGGCAGAGCGCGCGCCAGGACGAGGCGAAGCCATTGGGCGTGACCGGATAGCGCTGGCCGCGCATGTACCGGTGCCCGCGGCGCGGCTCGGTCCAGGTCTTCTGGGCGACGAAGGTGAACACGAACTCGGGATGACGCCCCCGTTCCCGGCGGAGGAGCTTGCGGATCTCTGCCGTCATCGGCACCTCCCGCGCCGTGCCGCCCTTCACGGTCACGCGGATGACGCCCAGAGACCAGTCGACCTGCGACCAGCGCAGCAGCGCGTTGCGCTTCCGCAGCCCGGAGAGCAGGGCGAACTGCCAGAGCGGCCGGAGGTCCCCGCGCCCGGCCCGCTCCAGCGCGAGCTCCTCCTGGATCGTCATCTCGCGCTGCCGCGGCTTCTCGCTCTGTCGGTGCCGGCGCCAATGCGGCATGTCGGGCAGGTAGAGCTTCCAGACGTCGCGGGCGCGCAGCAGGAGCTTCCGCAGGAGGTCGGGGACGCTGCGGTTGACCTCGGCGGGCGTCACACGGCCGAGCTTCGGGTCGCCCCACCGATGGGTCGCCTTGCGGTTCGCCACCAGCCGCGCGACGAGATCGTCGTCGATCTCGGACAGCGGCGTGCCGTCGCCGATCTCGTCGGTCAGCCAGTCCATGCGGGCCCCGTCCGACCATGCCAGTCCGACCTCGCGGTGGTAGCGCTCCACGGCGGCTAGGAGCGTCATAGCCTGCGGGCGTCCGCGGCGGCGTGGGCCCAGGCCGACTTGTTGCGCAACGAGACGCTGGCGGGTCTCCCGGGCCACACGGATCGCCTCCCGCTCCTGCGTCTCGCCGGTCGAGCCGGTGATCCGGGTGCCGCCGACCACGAAGTCGAAATGGTAGCAGGGCGACCGGGCAAACTTGGTGACGAGCTTGGGCCGACGTCCGCCGTGTCCACCGCGCGCCATGGTCAGGCCCCCTTCCGCAACCGCCGCGCCGCCCGTTGCGCGGCATAGCTGTCCCCGTCCGGCGCTGGCCCGGCCGTAGGCCGCGGCGTGCCGCGCATCCTTTGGCCAGGCGCGTGCGGCGGCACCAGCTTCCGGCGGCGCACGAACGCCTCCAGATCGTCATCAAGGATCCTCAGGTCATGTCTGTCGGATCCCCGGCCGACGTTCACGGCCGGCAAACTCCCGTCGTCGATGTGGGCCTGGACCTGGCGCGGCGAGATCGCCAGCTTCTCCGCGACCTCCGGCACGGTGTAGGCGCGGTCGAACAGGAACTGCAGGAACGTGGTCCATCCGCCCATGGCTGAATTCTCCCCTGTCGGGCCCCCGCGGCCGGGGGCGTGGTCTTGGTCCATCCGTCCCTCCTTGTGACTCCGCCCCCGGTCACCTGCAAGCAAAAAGTCATTATTTTACAGTTACTTGAGCGGCAACCAAAGGTTCTGAACGGCGACTCGATCCGTCATCGCGCTCAAACGATGGGTACGGCTATTCATCAGCGCGGGGGCGGGTCGCGGTGCGCCGTTCGTGCAGACCGCTTCATCGATCCTCGCGCAGGATCTGTCGCGCGGTGCAACCGCCAGCTGAGCCTTGCGTCGTGGACGCCGTCCGGCGCGGGGTCCCCGGCGCCGTCAAGGCGCGCGCCCCAAGGTCGCTGCCGGGGCCTCGGGCGCCCTGGCCCACCCTCATCGGCCGGCTTCCGGGTCCCGGGCCATGCGCTGATTCGCGCGGGCTCGCCCCAGCGGGAACCGCACCACCACGCCCGGCCGGACGGGCCGGTGGCGGCGGGCCCGGCGCTCCGCCTCGGCCTGGGCTGCGGCGGCGATGCCCTGCAGCGCCCGGCCGACCGCGTCGCGGTAGGAGGCGTCGCCGAGGGCCTGGCGGACGCCGAGGAGCCGCACCACGACGGCGGCGAGCCGGTCATCCATGGCGCCCTCCCGCGTTGCGCCGCCGCCTCGTCGTCCGGGCGTAGTTGCGGAAGATGCGGAGGAAGTCGCCTCCATCAAGATGACGCCGGGCGACGAGCAGCTCGGCCACGGCCTCGACGAGGACGCGGTGCTCGCGCACCAGGGCGAGGGCGCAGGCGTAGAGCCGGCGCAGGTCCGCCTCGACCGTGCGCCGCAGCTCCGGGTCGAGGGCGACCAGCCCGAGCGCGGCCTCGGGGGAGGCGCGGTAGGCCAGGGTTTCGCCCAGCCCGAGCGCCCCGTGCAGGCTCGCGAGCAGGCCGGTGGCGATGGCCAGGTCCGAGGACGCGGAACCGCCGGCCCCGGACGACGCCCCGCCGCAGATCATCTCCTCCGCCGCGCGGCCGGCCAAGCCCACGATCACCATCATCTCCAGGTCGGCTCGCCGCAGCGCCGGATCGTAGGCCGAGCGGGTCAGGACATAGCCCCCGCCATGGCGGTCGACGAGGGAAATCGCGGTGACCTCGGCCGCGCCGGTCAGGTGCGCCACGCAGGCGTGCCCCGACTCGTGTAGCGCGCAGCGCCGCAGCGTCGCCGGCGAGCGGATCTCGGGTGGCGCGACCTCCGCGAGGAGGTCGGCGAAGGCCAGGGGGCGTCCTGCGGCGCGGGCCCGGCGCCGGGCGCCCTCGACCCAGGCCGCCGCCTGGGCGCCCGATGCGCCCTCGCCGAGCCGGGCGACCGCAGCCAGATCGGTCCCGGGCAGGTCGCCGCCGAGGTGCAGGCGCAGGATGCCGGCCAAGGCCGTCGCGTCCGGCGGCTGGATGCGGATGATCCGGGACAGGCGACCCGGCCGGACCAGGGCCTCGTCGAGCCTTTGGGGAAAGTTCGTCGCCCCCAGCACCACCAGTTTGGCGGTCGCCGTCGACAGGCTGCTATCGAGAGCCAAAAGCACGTGAGAAACCAAAGTTCCCCACCACGGAGTGTCCCGCTGGATGAGGCTGGCCCGGTTGGGGAGGGCGTCGAGCTCATCGATGAAAAGCACGGCGGGAGCATGCGCGTTCGCCGCGGCGACGGCTTGGTCGAAGGACCTGAGGACGGAGTCGAGGTACGATCCCGCGGCGAACCAGGCGCTGACGGACGTCGTCACCAGCGGCAGGCCGGCGGTGCGGGCCAGGCTCCGCGCGAGCAGGCTCTTGCCCAGCCCTGGCGGGGACGCCAGCACGGCGCGGCGGTCGATGGCATCGAAGGCCAGCTCGCCCCGGCGCCACGCCTCGATGTCAACGACCAGCCGGCGCGCCCAGGCCATCGCCTCGCCGTAGCCGCAGAGCTCGGACAGCAGCGGCGCCGCGGCCACGCCGGGATCGGTCAGGGCGCGTGCGCTGACCAACGCCTGGATCCGGCGGACACAGGAACCAGGTGAGGTCCGGAGGCGCACGGCGCTGCAAATTTCCTGATAATCGAGCCCGAGGCCTAGCGGCTCCGGCAGGCGGCGGGCGGTGCGCCCTGTCGCCGCCCGGATCACCCGGCGCAGGATCGCCGACGACGGATGTGGGATGGTGATCCGCAGGTCGGCCCCGCCGGTCAGCGTCGACGGCAGGTGCCTCTGCGGATCCGGCGCGACGCCGAGGATGCGGCCGCCACGGCCCAACACTTCCACGACCCCCTCGTTACCCCGGTCGGGCCGGTGGGACGCCCGATCCGTGCCGCTGCGGACGATGATCCGGTCCCACGACCCGAGGGACTCCGCCGCGCGCTCAACCGGCTCGACCCAGGCGGCGGAGGGCACGGCGATCACGACAGCGAGTGGCGTCGCCGTGGCGATGCGGCGCCGCGCCCGCCGGTCCAAGGCCGCGTCGAGGGCGTAATGGGCCAGGGCCTCCTCGGCGGGGACCGGCGGGACGATGGGCGGCAGGGACCGCCGCCCCGGGGCCGCATCCTCCAGTGTGAAATCATCGAATAAGGGATTGCTGTGGTTTGTGGTGTTGGTGTCGGGCATGGCTGCCTCACAGGGTTGGGCGGGCATGCGGCGGCGTGCGCCGGGGAGGTCCCGCCGGTCGACCATTAGGGTCGGGCGCGTGCGGCTGGTCAGGAGGGCGCGGACGGCCCTCGCCGGGCGGAGGCCGGCTAAGGGTGGCGCCGACGTTTGACTGGGGTCTCCGGGCCGAGCGGCGCACCGGTGAGATCGATCTCCAGCAGGTCGCGGCAGGCCAGCGCCAGGCAGACGACAACACCGTCGCCGGACGGCACCGCCCGGGCGGCCTCGGCCAGCGGCCGCGGGCCGCCCGCGAGCGCTTCCAGCACGCGGACCTGATCGGGGGCGGACACGGTCGCCCCGCGGCAGGCCCAGACGGCCCTGGCATTCATCAGCAGCGGTGACCCATGCACCTGCGGCGGACGGCGCCGTTCGTAGGCCACGCCGCGCTCGGCGTAAGCCGCCGCGACGGCCGCGTACCGGGGGCCCTCCATCGCGACGCGCGAGGGGTTCGGCACGTCGACGACGGTGACCCGCCCGCCCGCGATCAGATGCACATCCGGCTGGTGGGCCAGGACCTGACCCCCCACCCGGACGACGACCGGGTCCGCCGGTGCGAGCGCGTCGACCGTGGGGTCGAGCGTCGCCAGGATCAGGGTGTCGAAAACCGCACGGCTGCGCACCGGGATCGGCGCCAACGTCTTGCCGCCCTCGAAGCGGGCGACGGGGGCGGGGCGGGTGATGAAGAACGATCCCATGGCGAACCTCGGACAAGTTCCGGCGCGCCCGGTCCGCGTTGGGGCGGCCGGGAGGGCCAGGCGCCCGCCTCCGGGGGGGTGGCGGGCTCAGGGTTTCGGGCGATACCTCGATTGAGAACAAAGACAGAACACTGGCCGGGCCGAGGGGTCAATGACGCGGATGAGGGAGTCCCCTGTCGGGGTAGGCCGATGGTCGGACGGCCGGGGGGTGCCGTCGCCTGGTTGAGCTGGCCAGCCTTTGGACCACGTGCCTGTCAGTAGGAATGCTCTTGAACCTCGCCGGCGGGTTCGGCTCAGGGCACTTCCCAAAGATCCAACCTGTTTCGCCATTATATGCGCAGGCGCCTCGGCCATCGGCTGAGAAGGATTTTAGCCATAATCTGGATCATTCGCGGGTGGAGGATTGCACTTCCACAGGTATCTCATACCATTTGTGCGGGCAGAAAACGGCCGTGGATTCGCGGCCGTTTTTCGGTAAAGACAAGGGCTCAATAGAAGGCCATCATGGACGACTGTGCAGATGTAAAGCGAGCCGACACGGCTCTTCTTGAGTTGGCATTGGAGGGCTGGCGGTTCCAGAAGCTTTTCACCAGGGCGATGTCCAAGTTGGATGCCGGTGAGTCGCTGCGTTTCGCCAATCAACACCGCTACTTCGTAAAGCGGATCTCCGAATGCCTACATGCCGCGGGTATGCAGCTCGTAAGCCTGGAAGGCCAGCCCTATGATGTTGGCGCTGCCGTCACTGCGATCAACATCGCCGATTTCGGCCCCGACGACGAACTTGTCGTCGACCAGATGATCGAACCCATCGTGATGAACACATCGGGTCTGCTGCGGGCAGGAACCGTGATGTTGCGTAAGGCAGACCAATGAGCAGCTACGTCGGCATCGACCTCGGGACAACCAACAGCGCGATCTGCTCGTATGATGGTGAAGAGGTCCACCTTTACAAGAGTCCGGATCAGACGGATGTCACGCCGTCAGCGATCTTCGTTGACCGCCGCGGCAACCGGTTCGTCGGCCTGCGCGCCTACAACAATGCCGCGCGAAGCCCTGACAATGCAGCTCTCCTGTTCAAGCGTGTCATCGGAACCTCCACCCCAGTGAAGCTGCCAGCGGTCGGCATCACCATGACACCTGAGGAATGCTCCTCCGAAATCCTCAGGACGTTGTTCGGCTACCTGCCCGAGGCGATCCGCAACGACGAGGAAACCGGGACGGTCATCACCGTTCCGGCCGCGTTCAACCAGATGCAGAAGGACGCGACCATGGAGGCCGCGCGTGCGGCGGGGCTAGGTAAGGTCGCCCTGATGCAGGAGCCGGTCGCTGCCGTGATGAGCGTCATGCGCAGTCGGAAAGGCGACGGCATCTTCCTCGTCTATGATCTCGGCGGCGGAACCTTGGACATCGCGATTGCCCAGAGCATCGGGGGGCGTGTGAGCCTCCTTGGCCAGGGTGGCATCCCGATGTGCGGAGGCCGGGACTTCGACCGGGTGATCGTCGATAACATCGTGAGCCCGTGGCTGCAAAAGGAGTTCGACCTGCCTGAGGGCTTCGTGAGCGACCCGCAGTACCGTCTCTTGCGGCGGATGGCCGAGCATGCCGCGGAGAAGGCGAAGATCGACCTGTCTAGCCGTGAGGAGGCGGTGATCTCAGCCTCCGAATCCGAGGTCGCGAGCAGGGATCTGGGCGGCGCCGAGATCTTCATTGACGTCCCTGTGACCCGCTCGCAGCTGGATGCTCTCATTGAGGAGCGGATCCAGCAGTCTGTGGCGGCCGCGCGGGAAACCATCGAGCAGGCCGGCCTCACGCCGCACGACATCGAGCGTATCGTCTTCGTAGGCGGTCCCACGCAGTACAAGCCCTTGCGCGACCGTGTGGCCTTCGAACTCGGGATTGCGCCCTCGACCGACGTCAACCCGATGACGGCGGTCGCCGCCGGAGCGGCCGTGTTTGCCGAGTCCATCGATTGGAGCACACAGAACAGGTCGCGCAAGACGGCCCGTGGCACCGTCAGTGCGGGAGCAGGCTTCCAGCTCACCATCAACTACGCATCCCGGACGCCGGACCACAAGGCGAAGGTGGCGCTGAGGCTCGGCCAGGCGCCGTTGCCGGGCTCCGGCTTCCAGATCGACAGCCTGGACACCGGCTGGTCGTCGGGACGGGCCGAGTTGCGCGATGGGATTATCATGGAGGTTCCTCTCGCCAAGGCGGGAGACAACAGCTTCAAGATTTTTGTGTTCGATCCATCCGGTGGCCCCATCGCCTTGGCCCAGGATCGGATCGTCATCACCCGGACAGCCGCCACGGTCGATGCGATCCCTGCGTCGCACTCCATCGGGGTCGAGGTTCGGGAAAGGATCGGAGGGCCGCTTGTCATCGACTATTTGGTCAAGGCAGGCGATCAACTGCCGGCTAAGGGGCAGCGCCGGTACAAGGCTGAGGAATCCCTGCGGGCCGGCTCGCCAGGCTCCCTCAAATTCAAGGTCTGGGAGGGCGACATCGTCCACCCGATTTCGAACAACAATTTCGTGGGCCTGTTCGAGGTCGCGGGGAGCGACTTTGACGACGGCGTGATCCCGGCGGGTGCCGACCTCCTCCTCGCCTATGAGATCAGCGACTCCGGCAACATCGACCTGGAGATCTCGGTGCCCTGCATCGGCGGGTCGTTCCGGTCGGGACGGAACTTCTACTCCCGCCAATCGGCCATGATCGACTATAGTCAGGCGGCGCGACGCGTCCGTGAGGACGCGGAGGCGACAACCCGCCAGATCGCAGAAATCGCCGCCAGAGTGCATGACCCGAACCTCGACGAGGCCCAAAGCCGCGTGGACCGCGCCGCGGCTCTTTCCCCGGACGAAACCGATCCGGAGAAGGCCAAACAAGCGGCCGATGAGATCCAGGCGGCCAAACGTCTTCTCGCCGACGCCCGGAAGGCGAACATCCGGGTGATCAGGCGGATCGAACTGGACGGCGTCGTCGAGATGTTCCATCGGACCGCAAGGCCGCACGCCAAACCATCCGAGGTCACGTCCTTCGAAAACCTTCAGGCTTCCGCCGAACGTGTGCTCGGTGACCGGGGCCAGGAATTCGAGATGAAAATCCGTGAGCTCCGCTCGAAGGTTGTCGCCATCCTTGCACGACAGGATTGGTTCATCGTGGACCGCTTCAACTGGTATGCCGAGGCGCCCCACCTCTTCAGCGACCAGGGGCTCTACGCCAAACTGGTGGAGGAGGGACGCAAAGCCCTGGCCGCCAATGATGTCGAACGGCTGCGCAACGTCGTCATCGGCCTCGACGTCAACAGGATCGCCTCGCCTGACGCGGACGACCTCGTCGCGGCAAGCAACATCATCGCGAACTGATATGACGCTCGATCCCTGGCTTCCCATCGGCGCCCCGATCACCGAAGGCATCCGAGCGGGCCGTGTCATCGATACTGGCGAGGACTGGCAGATCCTCGCCGTCAATGGTGGCGGCCGCGCCTTGCTCGCACGGATGCCCCTTGCCGAACGATGGATCTCCAGTGGGGTCGTGGGCGAAGGCGAGATGCGCCCCTTCCGGTTCGGGGAGGTGTCGTTCCGGATGATCGATGGCGGATCGCAGCATACGCTATCGTCCCTGGCGAAGTGCCACTCCCCCATGGACAAGGTGGAGGCGCTTGCCTTCGCTTCCGCGATCCGGGCGACCCGCGCCGCCGACCGAACCTCCTCTTTGGAGGATGGGATCTACATCGAGAAGCTATCCCGGGTCTTGCCGGTGTACGGTGGCTCGCCAGGAGCCGACGATGCCTACGTCCTCGGCTCCTGGCTGACCGGAGGCCTGAGGGTATCGGTCCATCCCGTGTCGCGCATCCGCGGCTTGCTGAGTTGGCTGTCCCCCGAGCAGTTGCGGGAGATCGTTGAGGCCGCCGGCCTGGCGGTTGAAGGCATGGTCACGGAGGACGCCGCGCTGAACGGTGAGCCGGACCCTCTGCGGCGCACCGGATCAGCCAGCAGCGGGCATGGGACAGGTCGCTTCAGCCTTCCTGGCCGGGCAGTCTTGGAAGACTTCTTCAATGACCATGTCATCGACGTCGTCCAGAACCGCGAACATTATCAGGCCCTCGGGATCGGCAATCCACCCGCCATCATCCTTGAGGGCCCTCCGGGATGCGGCAAGACCGTCGCGGTCGAAAAGCTTATCGATTTCCTCGGGTGGCCCAGTTTCAAGGTCGAGGCCGGCACCGTCGCCAGTCCGTACATCCATGAAACGAGTCGGAAGATCTCGCAGCTTTTCGCCGAGGCCATTGATGCCGCTCCGTCCGTGATGGTCATCGACGAGATGGACGCTTTCCTGGCCGCCCGCGACGCCGGAGCCGCATCCCAGCATCGCGTCGAAGAGGTCGCGGAGTTTCTTCGTCAGATCCCCCAGGCCATCAAGGCCGGCGTCCTGATCATCGGGATGACAAACCGTATCGACATGATCGACGCCGCTGTGCTGCGCCGGGGACGCTTCGATCATGTCATCAAGGTCGATTACGCCAACGTAGAGGAGATGCTGGCCCTGATGCAGTCGCTTCTCGATGGTGTGCCCATCGCGAGCGACGTCGACCTGAGTGCCCTTGCAATGCGATTGGCAGGGCGCCCGCTGTCGGACACCGCGTTCGCGGTTCGGGAAGGCGCCAGGCTAGCAGCCAAAGCCCGGAAAGCAGAGATCGATGCGGTGAGCCTCATGGCCGCCATCGCCTCGATCCCGGCCAGCGACCGCGGCCCGGCACCGCGCAATCCGATAGGTTTCATCCAAGGATCCGTGTCATGAGTGGAGCGACATCCTCGAACGCCAAGAAGAGTGGGTTCGCCGGGCTTTCAGCAATGGCGTCCACCCTCCCGGCTGAGACGGCCGCTCCCACGACTGCACCGGCCCAAGCAAATCCGGTGCCCCAGCCCGCGGCAACGCATGCGACGGCCCAACCGGCGTTCGAGCAACCAGGGTTTTGGACGTCTGGGCGGAAGTGGGCGGCGGTGGCGGTCGGTGCCATCGGCCTCATCACCGTCGTGAACATGTCCCAGAAGACAACACAGACCAGGGCTCCGTCGAGCACTGTCGCCACCTCGCCAGGTGGCTATGCCCCCAGTCAGCCGTCCACCTATCCCTCGCCTCCCAGCAAGCCCGCTCCGACATCCAAGCCTGCCGTTGAGACCGTGTCGAGGCCTTCCGGCGCGCCGGGCCAGACGTTGAGCACCGCGGAACTGCGCTACTGCCTGACCGAGAAGATCCGCTTGGATCGCATGGAGATGCTGACAGACAACCGCATCTCTGCCCATGTGCGGAATTACAATGCCTTAGTGGGCGACTTCAACACGCGGTGCGGGACCTACCGTTATCGCCAAAGAGACCTGGACTCCGCCCGGACCTCCGTCGAGGCCCAACGCTCGATCATCGAGGCTCAAGCCGCGGAGCAGATCCGGAACTGGAGGTAGCCTATCAATCCAGAAGCTGGCTCAATCGGGGCTTGCTGCTCTTGAAGTAGGCCCGGATCATGTTCTCCAGCACATGCACGTTGTCATGCTTCTGGTACGACAGGACGGCATACACCTTCTTGTCTTCCTTTGCGCCAACCACGAAGTTTCCGTCGTGGTTCCAGATCTTGACCTGATCCCAGCGAAGGCTGACCTGCTCATTCGCCCCGAACGTCCGATGACGGGTCAGCGTGAGGCCATCGTCGCGAATGACGGCATCGGGGTAGGTCAAGTGCTCCCCGGCCTTCAGTTTCCGAATCTGGTTGACCAGAATCGTCACCCCGGCCGCACGCCACAACCGGTCAACGAGTTCTCCGTAAACCTGTTTGTTCCTCATGTTGATGGTGAACGAGGACCGGTCGTCGCCCACAAGGATCATGAAGTCCGTCCCGGTAGGAATCCCGTTGACGGAGTGGCGCGTCGCGCCCCAGCGAATGCGGGTGATGGCATCCAATGGCATGTGGTTGTTGCGCCAATAAACCCCTGCAGGCGAGATCTGAACCTTGTCCTTGAAGAGAACGCCGAGTTCAGCGCTGTAGGTGATCGAGCGGTTGAACTCCTCCTGATCGAGCTCGGCCTGGCGCTGAGCTTCCTGCGCTTTCTTCAGGTACTCGGCATCTTCGGCTGTTCGCTCGGAAAGCTCGTCAAGGTGTGGGAAGTTGTCGCGAAGGAATTCGGTCAGCTGCGCGGGTGCAGCAACCATCCCGTGCTCGTTGTACAGATCCACCGCGAGGGAGCGGATGAGCCCGGCCAGTTCACGGCTCGGACGGTGATCGATCCCGTTGGCCTTGCTGACGATCTGAATGGGTTTCACGATCCTGTTGAAGTTGAGAGCGGTGCTCTTGATGTTCTCGATGATCTTCAGCACCGCGCTCTCACCATGGGGAGCGGCGGCATTCGCCCGTGCGACGAGAGCCGTGACGTTCTCGATCTCCTGTTGGATGAAGCTCTGGGCGCCCGTTTCGAAGACATCGACGAGGTCTTGGACCAAGGCATTCGCGTGCCGGGTTCCCTCAGCGGTGCTTTTCCGGACCAGGACGTCGATGATCTTGACGATGGTCTCGCTGGAAAATTGGTCGACGAGATCCCTCACGACGCCTCGATAATGCCGTCTCCTGGCATCGAGCTCCTCTTCGACGGGGCCGACATCTCGGACGGGGGGGAAGCCTGCGACGGACCGATCCTCATTGATGTCCCTCAGGATCAGATCCGGATCGATGCCTTCCACGGTCTCGGCCAAGTGCAGGATCAGCGCGGCTGCCTCTCCCGGTTTGGTTGCGGCGCCGAGTGTCTCGGCGACCGCCGACAGCACGTTGGCCCGCGCCAAGGGGGGAAGTTCGCCCGCGTTCGTCCTGGCCGCCGGGTCCGCCAGACCGGTGACGATCTGATTGGCCTTGCGTGGCGCCACCCCGGGCAGCCAACCCATCTCGGCCCCCAGGCGGGTGCGGAGATTGATCAGGGCCCCTTGGGCATCGCGGCATTCGTTCGCATCGCGGATCAGGCTCTGCTCCTCGGCGAGCTCAATGAGGCGATTGCGGTTGTCCCGTGTCGTGGCACCGATCACGAAGAAAGGGTTCTTGTGCAGGGAGGTGGACTGCACGAGCGTTTGGTCAGCGAGCGTCATGAAGGGCTTTCACCAGGCGGGACGAATCCGGAACTTGGATAATCTTAGCATCTCCGCTTCCAGGCCAGCGCTAAACTGGAATATCGATGTTGTAGGCTGGGTCTGAATGAACCAAGGTTAATTCAGACCCCTTACATTGGATGTCACAGTGTTCAATGCTTGAAATGGTGCTCATCCATTCGATCAGATCGAGCTAGCCCCCCGTAGCTGCTGAAAGCTTGGAACGGCCGTAATGGTCCTGCCATTGAAGATGGCACGCCGCGCCTTAGGGGCACGGAGATCCATGTCGATCAGCATGTCCGGTGCATCGCTGGCCAACAGGCGCAGGACCTGCGCCAGCATGAGCGTCCCGGCGACGGTTCCGACGAACGGAGCTCCCACTGCGGTCTCCGCCAACTGAGTTAGGCCGCAGACATCCCCTCCGCTCTCGGCGAGGCGACGGTATGCCGGACGGTCCAGAACGGTGGTGCCGCCGCTGCCCGGCGCGGCCCATAAGACGGCCGCGCTTTTCCCGCTTGATGGGAAAGTGTGCACACGGAGGGCACGATAGTCTCCGGCACGGTGGCCGATGCCGGCCTCGACGACGAAGGGAAAGCCAGGGGTCTCCAGCCGGGAGCGGGCGAGCGCGTTGTCCACGCCGCACACCAAGACCGCAGGGTCCGAGGTAGGATCATGATCGAACCGGCCGTTGAACGGGCGCTCGATCAATGTCGTGGCGAAGCCACGGCGCTCCAACACCTCGGCGACAGCCCTGGTCTTGAGCTGTCCGACCATCCCCGACTGCGTCAGGATGGATGTGCTGTCGGTCGATCCCGTGACCCGGTCCATGTCCTGGAGCGTCAGGCGCACCCGTGCGGGGTCTGCGAAATCGCAGAGCATCAAGGTCCACAGAAACGCCTGGCCGAGATGTCCCAAGCCGAGGACCCAGAGGTGATCAGGCAAGGCCTGCAGTTCTGGACCATCGCTCGATGCGGATGTCCAATCGGCGGTGCGGTCGGGGCGCCAAAGGGACAGGCCCATCGACCGCCGCCCCGCCTCGACCTCGCCACGCAGCATGGCGAAGGCCTCGCCGGCGGCGACGGCGCCCGCGAGCACGGCGGCCGGGATGACGGTCGTGCGCTCGGACAGACGATGGCCATCAAGCCGGACGATGCCGCCCCGCCAGCCTTCGAAGGTGACCATGGCACCACGGCCGGTTGCCTTGGCGGATGTCCCGACGACGATGGTCGGCAGCCCGTCCTCGAATGCGCCGACGACCCCGCCAACATCCCTCACCGCCACGTCAAGTGGGATGCCGAGGACAGGGCCAACCAAGACGGTTCCATCCAGGGGGCCATCGACCAGGACGCCTCCGAGGGCGAACCGGCGAGCCACGTTGACGATGGTGAGCACGGCGGCTTGGTGCGCGGCGCTCGTCGCGACTTCGGGGCCCACGGCGATCTGGATGCGGTGGCCCTGCAGGCGTCGAACCGCGGTCTCGAAATCAGGGGCCGCGCCGCTGTCGACGTCGATCTTGGCGGCACGGTTGAGCGTCTCCTTGAGGAGGGCAGGGTTATCGAAAGTCATAGCGTGCCTCGGAACTGGACGTTGAGGAACCCGAGGCGCGGCGCAGGCAAGACGTCCCACCGCTTGGCCCCCAGATACCGGTAATGGCCGACACCAGCGAGGTCGAAGACACTGCGTGCCAAGTTCGGGATGATCAGCGCGATGTGGCCTCGGGTGGCGACCATCGGATGCTCCTTGTCGGAGCGGCTCTGGCCGGCTCCGCCCGGGTGGGTGTGGACGTCGGCGAGGACCTCCAGGCCTTCGCGAGCGCACGTCTCCCATACGGCGTTCATCGCCTGACCCGAGAGACGGACGATGCCGGTCCGCAGGGCTCCAGGGTCGATGTCGTCATAGAAGACAAGCCGGCGGGCCTGCGCGGTTTCGCCTTGCCGATGGCCGAGCACGAAAGCCCCGGACTCGCTGACACCGCCGCCGCGGCGACGCAGTTCGCGGATGAGGCACCACCACAGGGGCAGGGAGAGGGTCAGCGTCGGATCAGGTGATGCCACGATAGCCTCGCGAGTTGAGCAGCCGATGGACCTCGGCAACGTATTGGACGATCCCCTTCGTAGGGTTCCACACGAGGTGGGGATGGGACGCGGCCCAACACTCGTGTCCCGTGCGTGAGACACGGTCGAGGGGGAAGTACAGGGCCGCGCCCTGACGCCAGTCCCAGCGAATGACGCTTTGGAAGACATCGTCGCCCTTCGGCCACTCCGACAGGTCGAGGTAGGCCCCGCGATCCTGGTTCCAGAAGCCACCTGTGGGCGGCTGCGCCGGGTATCCGCAGCATTCCAGGCGCAGAACGAATTCCCGCCCGTCGCGGGCCGTGACGCCGATCAGCACATATGGCCAGGCGATCTCGATAAGGCGCCAACGCTTGCGGGCGCCCCCCTCCCTGAAGAGGGGGGCCGCAAGGTCGCGCTCAAGGGCAGCGCGATCCGGGGTCATCACCAGCCCCCGTTCACGCGTTCGGAAGGGAGCAGGTCGAACGTGATGCTGCAGCCCGACTGGGTGACGAGGGAGCCGATGTGGGTGGACCCGTCGGGGCGCTCCGTGGTCCCAGCAATCTGCAGGGACATCTCGGCGGCGTCGACCTCGTCGATGCCGAGCTTGCGCTCGGCCCAGCGCTTGATCCGGTCGAGGGTCGAGCCGGGCCCGAAGTCGTCCGAGATCACCCGGCCTGCGTAGCGGACGGTGACCTGGGTGCGGTTGCACTTGCTGCGGTGGAGGATCTTGGTCCCTTCGCCGTGGTGACGGATCTGGTGATGATCCTGGAGGGGCTCGTCGGCGTCCTCCTCGAAGAGGAAGCACTCGGCATCGTCGCCCTTGGCAAGGTCGGCCTTGAGGGCGACGACCGAGGTGCCGTCGTGCGTTTCGAGGAGGACGGGCCCGCTCTGCCCCGCCTGATGGATGAAGATCTCGATCTTCTTAGACATTTTCTGAACTCCTTCACGGCCCGACTGGCCGTTCAGGAAATTCATCGGCTGTCCTACGGAAAAACCTCTGGCCAAGCTTCCACTTTTTTCGCGGCCAGGGATCAGCGCCTAACGTGCGCGCCGGGCGCCCGTGGCTGGACAGGAGAAGAAGTGAGCGCACTTCATGCAGGTGTGCATCTCAGGGCGGGGCGGCAGCGCGCCGGACCGGATGACGGCCAGGATCTCCGCCGCTCGGGCAAGATCGGCCGCCGCCTCGTCGGCGCTCCTGACCACCGGCACGATGGCACCATCGGTGAGTTGGGCGACCTCGACGGCGGCGCGCTGCTCCAACGCGATCACGGCCGCCGCATGGAGGATGCCGGCTCTCAACTCCTTGGGCTTGACGGACCGGAGCTCGATGAAGCGAGCGGTCCGGGGCCCGGCTCCGGAGGAGATGAGCGGGACGGGCGCGACGACGTGCCCTCCATCGATAGGCACCTTGATCGTCCGCTCCGGCAGCCCATCGAAACCATCAATGAGCTTGGCCAGGTCGCCAAGCGTCGTCTGAACGAGTTCGCGATACTTCGTCTCCAAGCTGTGCCCGACAGGTCCGCGATCCTGCCACACCTCGTCCAGGGCCGCCTGGACAGCATCCCGGACAGTCACGCCCGACGCCGCTATTTCGGAAACCCGGTCGAGGATCTCGTAGACAACCCCGGATGCTTGCAGGAACGGGCCCTCGTAGCGGCGGCTTCGGATCGCCATCCGGTGCCTGTAGGCGATCTTGAGGCGGCAACCGTCGAAGTCGTTCAGGTCGTGGAGGCTGAGCACGCCGACATCGATGGGCTCCGGCATGGCGCCGACCGCAGGCGTAGCCAGCGAAGTCGCATCCAGGCGCTCGCCCAAGGTCACACCAAGATCGCTTAGGAACCGAGACGGCTCCCGAGCCTGCTTCGCCGCCTTCTCGGTATGGTAGAGCCGCAGGTGATCCTCGGCGCGAGAGATGGCCACGAACATAGCGCAATCCTCCTCTTCAGCCTGCGCCTCCTTGGGGTCGCGCCCGTCGTCGATGCCGGCAGGGTGCTGGCAGATGGCGGTCTTGTATTGGGACGGGAAGTTCTTCTCGTGCAGCCCGACGATGTGAACGGCCGGGAATTCCAAGCCTTTCGCGGCATGGACCGTCATGAGGCGCACCGCCTCCACATCGCCACCGAGGCCAGGTTCGCGCAGATCGCGGTCATCGGCCATGAGGATGACGGTTCGCACGCGGCGCAGGATCTCCTTCCCGCTCAAGGGTCGGCCATCCGGTTCCGTCTGGTCGAGAAATTCGATCAGCTGCCAAAGGGCCGCCCGGCTCAGATCGCCTTCGATCCCATCCTGTTCGGAGAGGTCCCGGAGGTAATCGCTCTGCTCTAGCAGCCAGGTGGCGGCGACCGCGAAGGCGGGTGTGCGCGGCGTCAGCCCAGCCAAGCGCCGCCCAAGGCGCGCCAGGGACGCTGCCCCATGAGAGCTGAGTCCCGGCACACTGCCCGCGTCAGGAAGCACCTCGGCAAGCGCGAGATTGCGCTCCCGCGCATGCATGAGGACCAAGGCGATGTCGCTGGAGTGAACATCGACCTCGCGCAGGGCGCTAATCCGCACCAACGCCGCCCCGTTCGGTTCCGCGACGAGAGCGAGGATGGAGAGGAGGTCCCGGACCTCCTCGCGCTCAAAGAAGCTACCGAGGTGAAGCGTCGGGATGCCGCGGGCGGCGAGCTGTGTTGCGAGCGCATCCAAGCGGGCGTTCGTGCGGGCCAGGATCGTCTGATGACCCAGGGGAACGCCCATGGCCTCCAGGGCCCTGATCTCCTTTGCCACGAGATCGGCTTCGCATGGGTCATCCAGGCCAACATGCAGCACGGTCCGACTGCCGACCTCGCCGCGCCTCGCCTGGGCGCAATAGGGCGACCGGGCCGCGACCGCTTCGCCGCCTTTCGCTTGGCGCCCATCCATGGCCTTGGCGAAGGTGCGGCAGAGCCCGACGATGTGTTCGCTCGACCGGTAATTCCATTCGAGCGGCGTCGTCGTCGCGCCCTCGAAGTCACGGGTGAACCAATCCATGTTCAGAGATGAGGCCCCCCGAAACCTGTAAATCGACTGGCGGGAGTCCCCGACGACCCACAGGGTGGTTTCTGGCCCGTGCAGCGCCTTCAGAAGCCGCGCGCAGGCGCGGTTCACATCTTGGTATTCGTCGACCAGGATCTCGCGGTAGCGTTGCCAGAAGGATCGCCTGACCTCTTCGTCGTTCTCGATCAGCAGCGTGGCGCGCATGACCAGATCGGCGAAATCGACGCAACCGACCTCCTGCAACATGTGCTCGTAGACCTCGTAGACGGTGGCCGCCTCCAGGGTCTTCTCGGCGGCGATCACGGCCTTGTCGGCGGCGGTCTGCTCCTTCTTGTTCGCGGCCGCCGCACGCCGGCCCATGGCCTCGGCTAGGCCCTGCTCGGCGAGCTCACGAAAGCGGGGTGGCGCAATGAGTTCGTCCTTGGCCCGGCCGATGGGTTTCAGGATCTCCTTCAGTTTGCTCCCGGGGTTGCGCAGGTCGTGGAAGTGCGTGAGCCCGAGCAGGGGCAGACGTTCCTCCAGCATCTCGACGGCCTGCGACGGTGAGATGAGGCGGATGTTGGGCGTCAGGCCCATCCTGTCGTAATGGAGGCGCATCACCTCCAAGCCGAAGGCGTGGAAGGTTCCGGTCCAGACCTCCGCGGCCTCATCAGGCCTGCGCTCGGCGATTCGGCCGGACAGTTCTGCGGCGGCCTTGTTCGAGAACGTCAGCGCGAGGATCTTCGACGGTGGCACGCCGTCTCCGAGCCGGCGTTCGATGCGGGCCACGAGTGTGCGCGTCTTGCCCGAACCGGGCCCGGCCTCCACGAGAAGCGCACGGCCGTTGAAGTCGACAGCCTTCTGCTGGCTGGGATCGAGCTTGATCGGGGTTGGAGCAGACGCCGGCAGAGGGGGCGCGTCATCCGGCTTGAGCAGCGCTTCCAGGATTTGGCGCCTTACCTCCGGGAGAGGCATCCCGATCCGCCTGGCGATCTCGCTTGCGGGCAACTTCTCGTCCAGGAAGAGGCGTCGAGCCTGCTCGCGGGGGAGGATGAACTCCCGGGCGAAGACGTTCGCCTGGAGCTCGCGCCGTTCGCGGGGGCCGTAGGTCTCGACGCGGGAGAGCGCGCGAGAGCCCGAGCCAACCCCACTCGTTGCCAGCTCACAGCATTCCTCCGGGCGGTGCAGGACGAGATGACCAAGTTCGTGGGCTGCGAGCAGCGCCTGCTCGTCCTCACCGACGTCGTCGCGCACCAGCACCTGGGAGAAGGCACGGTGGAGTTGGGCGTCGTCCCCTCGCAGGAGGACCCCGTCGTAGGGGACGGGGCAGATCCCGTATCCCGCTTCGGCGAGCGCTTGGCTCACCAAATCGTAGGCTGATGTGAATGCCGCGCCGACGCTCGCGCGCAGCGACCTGGCCTTCGACCGTGCGAGCGCGAAAGCATCCACGTGCGTTACTCCGACAGCCAACGGTTCTTGAGGTCCTCTGGAAGCTTCGAGGCCCGAATCGCCGCCTCGAAGCTCTCGACCGTGGGGCCGCTTTGTTTTCCGGAGGCCTTGCGCTCCACTCCAGCGAGAGCGGGCCCGCCCGAGACGATGAAGTGCTCCTGCAGGCGTTCAATCGCGACGCCCAGCGCGTCCGCGGCGTAGCGAAGGAAGCCCCTCGTTGGGGTCGTGATCTGACGGCCGGCCAACTTCATGATGAAGGGCATGTCGTTGCCGAAGGCGGCCTTGGCGGCGAGCCACGGCGCTGGCGTCGCGAGGTCAATGCTGCGAGCTTGTGCCCGTGCGGTGTCGTAGCTCGTCATCAGCGAGTCGAGGATTGAGGCTGGCGGTGCGTCCTCAGCCTCGCACTCGCTGGCGGCCTGGAGGGAGGCACGCACTGCAAGCCGATCCAGGAATGCACGCTTCTCGTCAGCGAGTTCTGCGAGCGCAGCGCGGATGTCCTCGGGACGCGAACCCCTCTCGAAGACTTCGTCCGCGGCCAACCTGGCCTTGTTGAGACGGTCGGTGTTCATGTCAGTGGCTCCCAAGCTTTCTGCAGCTTGTTCTTGATGGTTGTCTTAATCTCCCGGAGCGTGCCCTCCGGTTTGCCAAGCATCCGGACGAGATCCGTGCTGGCGCGCGGGCTCTTGAGCGGGATCTCCGAGAGGAAAAGCGGGTGGAAGTACCTCATCTCCTCACGGGTGAGGACCTGGGCCGCCCGCGCCTCGATCAGCGCCGTTTCGGCCATCTCGATTGCGGCGTCTCCGCCGTCGTCTTCCCCGTGGCTCTCGGCCTCGAACTCCTCGTGGACGTTGCCATACAGATCGGACAGGTACTGCTGATAGATGTCGGCCGCCGCCCGGTCCCGGTTGCGGGCGAAGGTGATCTCCCAGAAGTCGATGCCGTCGGTCTTCGCGACGGCTTTGACGATGACCTCGCACAGGCTGGCCACGAGGTCTTGCCGGTCCTGCTGGGACAGGGTGGAGTAGGCCTTCCAGGCCCACCCTGTCAGGCGTTCCATGAGAGCCTTGTATGCCAGCCTCTCCGTGGCCTCGTCCCCTTGGACCCGGGACCGGCGGATCACCCGGACGAGGGCTTCGTCCGGAAGACGCGGTCCCAGGCCGGTTCTGGCCGATTGGAGCTCTGCCCTGAGCTCCGCCACCTCCAGATCCGCGATCCTGTCCAGGGCCGCCGCAACATGCGACGGATGATAGAGATCTTTCGTCATGCCCCCACCCGTAGGCCCCGGCAGTGAACCGGTTCTAGCCTTGTATCGGTTCGCCGCCGGAAAAACCTCCGGGGCACCCTTGTTGTGGCCACCCTAACCGCCCGGGAACGATTCGTCCTGGGCTGCACAGGCTCGACGAGGCGCGCGGATCCCTGCCTTTGACGGAGGACCCGCCCCCATTGGGCCTTAAGGGTTATCCATATCCCTTCCACCCTGCACTACGTTCGCTATTCTGCACAGGTTGTGGGGGGAAGCGCCGTGGACGCCAAGACGCCGGTAAGGTGGGTATATGAGACGAAAACTGATGTCGTTCCGGAGTTCTGGCAGTTCCTGAAGAACCTCCGCTTGGATGACCTCGTGGCCGAGCTCATTCAAAACGAGATCGACGCCGGCTCGACGCACACGATCCTGTCCTTCGATAAGGATCGCCTTCGGTGCACAGGGACGGGGAAGGTCGTCGACGACACTGGTTGGGCGCGGCTGGGCTATCTCCGCGGGGCAGGGTACGAAGTTGCCCAGAAGGAAGGTCTCATCGGGGTGAAGAACCACGGTCTGAAGGCCTGCTTCACCATCGGAAATGACATCTACGTTCGATCCGGCGGACTGGCGGCGCACCAGACGCTCTTCAAGCACGGCCCCGACAAGCCGCCCCATCCCGGGGCCAGCAACGCCATACCGGACGAGCTCGCGCCCGCAGTGGGCTGCCTGATCGAGGTGCCCTATCGCACCAAGGCCTTCGTGGCGGACGATGGCGAGCGGATCACTTTGCCCCCTTTTCTTCCGGAGGACGTCGAGGCTCGCTTCCGGGCGGCGGTTTCTGAGCTGCCGCACCGCTTCCTCGGGATAACCAGGCCAGGACGTCATCCCGAGCACCTGATCGAGATCCGGCACCACACGCTGGGCAGCGTTCGCTTCCATTTCCGGCGCAGCAAGGTCCTCCGGAAGGGAGGACTCGACACCTATTTCCGTGAGTGCCGCACTGAACCAAGCAGCCAAGACATTCCGGCAGCGATCATTCGCGAACGGGTGGTGACGCGGACGTGCGCCAGGCCAGGAAAAGACAATCGTACAATCCCGGAATTCTTCCGCGACCGAGACGGGATCCTTGTCGATGTCGCTTGGGGCGAAGATACCCGGGGCATGCCCATCCTTGGAATGGGCAAGCTGCGGTATCCCATCGCCTACCCTGACGGCGCCACTGGCTCGACCTCCGGCGTGGGGGCCCATTATTCCGCCCCCTTCGTCTCTGACACCGAACGGCACGGGCTCGCGCCACAGGAAGCCTGGAATGACTCTCTGATTGAGGCTTGCGATGCGCTCTTCGTCGATGCGTTCGCCCGTCTTCTCGTCCCGCGCTACGGCTCGAAGGCGTTCTCCATCCTTCTGGGGCCGGATGAGGTGCGGCCGACGCGGTTCGAAATGATGCTTGGCAAGATTTCGAAGGCCAGCGCCTTACCCGTGGTTCGGCCTGGCACCAAAGGAAAGAGTGCTGGAAAGGCGAGGACTGGCAAACGCTGCCTCGTCCCCATTTTGACGATGCGCCCGGAACGCTACGCACCGGAGTTGGCGGCGCTCGCGCCAACCGACGAGTGGCTGCTCGCGCCAGGCGCACCCGAGGCGGTGGTCCAGTGCCTTGCGTCCCGCTGCCTTCCCGGGTGGAATGACAGCCATATCACATTCGACGAAACGGATATCCTCGACCGCCTCAAACCCTTCAAACCAGATGAAGAGACGGTATTCCCCTGGCCGAGCGAGGCGTCCTGGCGCAGGGTGCTGCGGGATCCAAAACAGGTGGTCTTGTATTTGGACGTGCTCGCGCGCGCCAAGAACCTTTCAAACGGGAAACTGAGCTTCGACAAGGCCGGCGTCCACCTGCCCGACATGGATGGGCGCCCATGCCCAATCGAGCGCCTGCATAGCGGTGTGAACGTGCCGGGCAATCTGCCTGGCCTGCAGTTGCCGCCCCGGGTGCACCCAGCCATTGCGGAGCATCCGGTTTTGAAGGCGTGGCGCATTCCCGTCTTCTCGTTCGACGATTTCCTGGACAGCTTCAACGCGGTGGAGGCGAGTGACCGACGGTGCGCCGATCTCTTCAAGTGGGTCTGTGAGAACCCAACAAAGGTGCCGAAGGTCTCCTGGCCGAAGCTGCGCGGCCTTCCGATTTGGCCGGACAGCAAGGGCGCACCTGGTTCCCTGGAACGTCTGTGCAATCCCAAGGCGCCCTCGCGTGCCGGCGACATCCTCGCGGGCGTTCTGCACCGCCCGCATCCGAAAGCATTGAAGCTCGCCGGTCACATGGGCAAGCGGGGCCTCTGCCTCAAGTTCAGACTCCATCCAACTGAAGATGAGATCGATGCTTGGTTAGGGGATAAGGTCGCATTCTTCCCGACGGACCGTCCCCTCACTGCCATGGAGCAGGAGAGTTTCCGACAATTTGAGAACGAGTTGCGGCAACTTGCAAAGGATCGAAGGGTTGCGGCGATGCTGCCGGATTTGGCCGCCGACGTTCCTGCCCTGAGCCAAGCTGGTATCCTGTGTCTCGCCGATGGGTTGGTGCGCCGTTCGCCAATGGTCGACCGGCTGAGCCTGTTGCCGGAACATCTGCTGGACCGACCTGCGCGCGAACTTGACACTCTGGTGCCCCCTGCACGAAAGCCCTCCGCCTCGATTGTCCTGGCCGCCCTCCGGTCCGACCCCGAGAACGAGCCGGCCTTGATCCCCAGGCTTCAGGCATTGGACGAAGCGACACCAGCGGATCAGCCCTTGGGCATTGCGGAGATACGCTGCATCAGGGTTGGTGACACGTTCCGGGCTCCGGCCGAGTTGGCGTTCAAAGGCAACAGCGGCGATTACTGGGGGCAATGGCGCCTGCCGATCAGCGGCGCGAAGCTCGCGCGCATCGACCAGAACCTTTACAAGCGTGCCGGCGTGCTCCCCGCAGAGCCCTTCCCGGACAAATCGAAGGCGTTTTTCGAATGGCTGGACCTGAATCCTGACCTGGTCGACGGGCATCTGCCTCAGGTCTTGAGGCACATCGGCCACGAGCGCGGGACCCAATGCTGGTGGACCGTCAATGACACTCTACCCTGCATCCCGGTGGAACGAGGTGGGGAACGGCGACTGGTCTCTCGGCGGGAGGCTATCTCCGCATCGGGCCGTTGCTATGTCGATGATTTCCCGGAACTCGGGATGACCATCCGTGAAGATGATGCCAGCATTTCGCTTGCCATCGACAAGCACGCGCAGGTCACCGCGCCAATCACCACCATCCTTCTTCTTGCCGGACTGAGATCGCTCCGGCGAGTCGCGAAGGACCCTGTGAGCGTGACCGGAAAAGAGGGAAGCCCGGCACCCACCTGGGTAACCGGAATCCTGGAAAAACTGCGCAGTGATCGGATGGCGCGCGAGCTCAAGAAACGCCTCGACCGAATGGGGGTGGACTTGGATCTGCTTGAGCCGCGATGGCACCGCAGATTGGCTTTGATCCAGGCCATAATCGTTGCGGACGAGGTTTCCGCGGTGTTCAAGGTCGAACGGCGCAAGATCGCAGCTCGCGTCGCACGTGGATTCGATGAGGTATCCGGTACGCTGTGGCTGGCGAAGGCGGGAGCCGACCTCGACGTCAAGGATGCATTATTTGATGCTTTGTGCGAGCGCATATTCGTCTTTGGGGCGCCGCTCTTTCTCGGAGCCGCGCTCGAACGGGCACTGCGCGTCGAGATCCATGAGGCGCAGCGGGACGCGGCCTTGGACGACGACGCAGATGGGGACGATGAAGGTCAATCAGACGATGACGGAGACAACCTCGGCGAGGCCCCGAACGGCCACCACGACTGGCAGCCGGATCCGGCCAAGAACCGTCCTGCCCCGCGTCCGCTCTCGTCGAACTCCGGCAACGTCAAGGCCTCGTCAGGGCCCAGGAGGCCATCCGCAGATCGGCCAGCGGCACCGGACGAGGAGGTCCAGCGGCACGAGTTGAAGGCCGAGCATTACGCGTGGCACTGCCAGATCGGCCTTGCGCGGATGCAGCCGGGAGAACTCGCGCCTCCGGGGAGCTATGTGGAGCACCAGGAGAACCGACAGCGTCTCATCGAGGCGCACCATCCCGATGCGGTGAAATCCGGCGGCGCACGGCACGCCGGCAACCTCCTCATCCTCTCGCATCTTGAGCACCACCGTTACGGGCAGCGCATCAGCCGGGGACAGATCACGGCCGCATTGAAGAGCGGAGGGACACGCAGGGTGCTCGAATTCCGGTGTGGCACGAGCGTCACGACGCTTGAAGGTTTGGTCATCGAGGTCGAGATCCCCGCCACAGGCGAGAAGGTCCCCATCTTCTTCACGGATGACCATCGCGATTACTGGCTATCCCAAGCGAATTAGGAACCGCCGGAACGCTGCCCAGCCGCTGGTGGACAGGCCACCCTGCCCACTGCTGCTGATCAATCTACAGAAATACAGGCTCCGCTGCGGAGCGTTTACTATTTGCTACTATCGCCTTCCGGAAGCGGTTGAAGTTCGATGCCGTCAATATCTTGGCCCTGCGTTTGGTTGAGTGCGTCGTTGATCGCTGCCGCAAGAGCGTCCTCATCAGGTACTGCTGCATCGGGGCCAACGGCATCGGTCTGAACCTGCCGAAGGCGTCTGATGCGATGCTTCCCATCCTTCTCGACCTCTACTCTACTCACAATCCTACCTTGCTGGACCCTCGCTTCTTCATGCATATCTCCTTTGATCTGCCGATCACATAAGGCTGTTGACCTTGTTTTGCGAGGCAGCGTGCAAACTGACTGAATTATGTAGGTTACGGGCGGAATTGACCTGGCCGACCTCGCTCAGATGCCATCCTCCGGATGCAGATCCGGGAGGATCCAAGGACGCATCACTTCTCGTCCGCTGCTTTAGCGGCTCGCCCCTCGACCCGCTGGGTCCTGCGGCGGCCGGTCGTCACGGCTGCCGTGACCTCATACCGGGGATGCTTGTCGATCTCGGGCTTGAGGGCATCCGCCGGGAAGCCGCCATAGTGGCCGCCCTCGTTGGCTTGGGCGTGGCCTTGGATCGCGTCGAGCTTCGCCGAGTCCATGCCGCATCGGCGACCCATCGTCTTGAACCGGTGGCGCCAGCCATGGTTGGGCGCAACTGCGGGGTCGTCGATCCCGAGCCCGCGGACCCATTGCGCCAGGCTCTGGCCGACGCGGACATAGGTCGGGTTCTGCCCCGAGGTGCCCGTCTTCTGGCGCTCGGGCGCGTAGAACAGCGGGCCCTGGCCGCGCCGCCGGACGAAGTCGACGAAGCCCTGCTCGACGAGATGGCTGTGCAGGGGGACCTCCCGGAATCGGCGGGTCTTCACGTTGCCGGCCTCGGGCGTGATCCTGATGAAGAAGAACGGCTCCTCGACCACGCGCCCGTCCGCGATCCGGACCATCGCGCCCTCGATGACGTCCCGGCCGCGCAACTGGGTGATCTCGTTGACCCGCGCGCCGGTGTAGGCGCACAGCCAGGGCACCCAGCGGCGTGCTGCGGCGTGCTGCGGCGTGATCAGGCGGCCCGGCGGCGCCAGCGCGGCCGACAGGATCGTCCGCGCCTCCTCCTCCGTGAAGCCCTTGTCGCGCAGCTGCGGCCGGGCCGGCACAGTCACCTTGATCTTCTCGGCCGGGTTCGCCGTCAGCTTGCGCTGCTCGCAGGCCCAAGCCAGCACCGCGCTCGCGGCGGCGATGTAGCCGTCTCTGACCGTCTTGGGCTGGAGCGGTCGGCCCGTCCGCGGGTCGGCCGCGGTCTTGAGGAGGTGGTCGCGCCACAGGACGAGATGGTCCTCGGTGAGGTCGCGCACGTCCGCGATCCCGGCGAAGGCCTCCAGCTTGCGCAGAATGGGCTCCCAGCGCTTGATCGTGGTCGGGCCGGGCTGCTTCTGCTCCTTGTAGTCGGTCCACAGCGCCGCGATGGTGAGGGGCGGGCCGAGGCGCCGCGGCGGCGGGAAGCGCGCGGCCTGCGGGTCGGGCCGGTAGTCGCCCTCGGCGTTGCGCCGCAGCTGGGCGTGGGCGTCCGCCATGGCGTCGACCGTGGCGAGGACGAGGCGCTTGCGGTCCTCCGGGGTGACCTGGAGCCCGCGCCGGGCGAGCAGGGCGTCGACGCGCGCGCCGTGGTGGTCGCGGGCCAGGGTCTCCGGCAGCGACCAGCCGGTCGCGAGCCGGTGCCCGTCCGGCTTGCCCGCCGCCCGCCGGCGGATCTCCGCGAGGTGGCGGTCGAGGAACTCGGCCGCCGCCCAGGCCCGCGCGTCGCCCGGGTCGGCCTGGTGCGCCGCGACCTCGTCGCGGTAGAGCTCGCCGGCCAGCGCCAGGACCTGCTCGTGGGTCAGCGCCGCCGGGCCGCGCGCCAGGTTGGTCCAGCGCTCCTCGACCTCGGCCGCGACGGCGGCGAAGCGCGCGCGGGCGACGGCAGGGTCCTTGGTGCCGAGGCTGCGCACCTCCTCGGTCTTGCCGACGACGGCCCGCAGCCGCCGCGGCACCCGCCGGCGGAAGAGGTAGACCCCGGTCCTGCGATGCTTCTGGGGACGGGCCATGCCGAGCGCCATGTGGAGCACCCCTGTGTAGCACGGGGCGCCACGAAGCCGTTGCACGGCGAGAATTCTATCGCAGAATCAAGGGGTTTGGGAAGGAATGGCGGAGAGGGGGAGATTCGAACTCCCGATACGGTTGCCCGTATGCCGCATTTCGAGTGCGGTGCATTCAACCACTCTGCCACCTCTCCGGGTCGCGAAGGCCGTTGGCCCGCTGGTTGAGGCGGGGTGGATATCATGGGCTTGGCGGGTCTTCAAGCGTCAAAAGCAAGGTTTTTGATTGACAAAGCCGGGGTCTTGCCCGTAGAGACCCTCACCTATGAGCGGGCCCATGTGCCTGCCCATATCCATGCGGCACTCTCGAGCTGCCGTGAACCGAAGCCGGAAACTGCCAAAAAGCCAATCCGGTGGGGCTTGCCCCGCTGAGTTTTGGGTTTGAACACGAGGATCAAGATGTTCGCAGTGATCAAGACCGGCGGCAAGCAGTATCGCGTTGCCGCCAACGACGTCATCACCGTCGCCACGCTCGCAGGCGAGCCGGGCAGCACCGTCACGTTCGACCAGGTTCTCATGGTCACGAACGACGGCTCGACCCAGTTCGGCGCTCCCCTCATCGAGGGCGTGACCGTGGCGGGCGAGGTGGTGGAACACACCCGCGGCGAGAAGGTCATCGCCTTCAAGAAGCGCCGTCGCCAGAATTCGCGCCGCAAGCGCGGGCATCGCCAGGACTACACCGTGGTGCGGATCACCGAGATCCTCGCCGGTGGCGAAAAGCCCAAGAAGGCTGCGGCCAAGAAGACCACCAAGGCTGCGGCTGACGAAGCTGCGCCGGCCACCGCTGAATAAGCGTTCGGCAACTGACAGGAACACGGGAGTAACCCATGGCTCACAAAAAAGCAGGCGGTTCGTCTCGCAACGGGCGCGACTCCGCTGGCCGTCGTCTGGGCGTCAAGCGGTTCGGCGATCAGCAGGTCGTCGCCGGCAACATCATTATTCGTCAGCGCGGCACCAAATGGCATGCCGGCGCGAATGTCGGCATGGGCAAAGACCACACCCTCTTTGCCACGGCCAATGGCCGAGTCCGATTCCTTACGCGTCAAGGCCGAGCTTTTGTATCGGTCGTACCGGCCCAAGAGGCTGCAGAGTAAACGGCGAGAGCGAAACGAAGGAGCTCCCGCCGGCATCACACCGACCCGGCGGATCTAAAGCTCCAGACAGGCCCTCTAAAGGCCAAGCTCAGATCCGAACTGACAGGGGAGGTGGGATGTCCACCTCCCCTTCGTCATTTCTAGGGCCCAGGGAGGGCCCACGGATCGGAGCAAGACGATGTTTCCCGACCTCACCCGTGACGATGTTTTCCGCCTCGAGACCCGCCGCCTGTGGCTGCGCTGGGCCCGCCTTGCGGATACGCAAGCCATCGTACGCCTCGCCGGTGAGAAAGCGGTCGCGGAGATGACGGCTCGAATTCCGCATCCATATCACCCGGACGATGCCGAGCGATTTATCTTCCAGTCCCGGCGGTCCAATGCGGATGGCGGGGGCCTGCAGCTCGCCATCACGCCGAAGGGACGGCCGAACTGCCTGATCGGCATGGTCGGCATCGGTCCCGATCCGGAGACGGGCAAGCCGAACCTCGGCTACTGGCTCGGCACCCCCTACTGGGGCAAGGGCCATGCCACCGAGGCGGCGAGAGCGCTGATCGATGCCTTCTTCGCCTATGGCGAGGAGGACGAGCTCACGGCGAGTGCCCGGGTGATCAACCCGGCCTCCCGCCGGGTGCTGGAGAAGTGCGGCTTCGCCTATCAGGGCGCCGGCCTCGTCGAGCTGCCGGCCCGCGGCGGGCTCTATCCGGCCGACCATTTCCGCCTCGACCGGCGGGCCTGGGAGAGCCTGAAGACCTGGGGCCAGACCGGCCTCGTGCGCGAGCCGATTTCTCTCGAGGTCGAGGTTGACCGCGAGATGTCGCTCGCCAGTTGAAAACGGCAGGCGCTCCCGAACAATCATTCGGGAGCGCTACCTTTGGTGATCGCGTTGCTCCCGCACGGCCATCGTCGACGGGAGCATTTTTTAACCGCAAGGCGGGATCCGCTTTTGCGAAAAATGCTCCAGTCCCGTAAAGGATGCGGGTTATGAAATTTCTCGACCAAGCCAAGATCTATATCCGCTCCGGCAATGGCGGTGGCGGCGCCATCTCCTTCCGCCGTGAAAAGTTCATCGAGTTCGG
Organism: Microvirga zambiensis WSM3693; assembly: GCF_016735695.1. GTDB lineage: Bacteria > Pseudomonadota > Alphaproteobacteria > Rhizobiales > Beijerinckiaceae > Microvirga > Microvirga zambiensis. The sequence goes on from NZ_JAERQD010000021.1 coordinate 42,823, forward strand.
CGGGCCGGACGGCGGCGATGGCGGCCGCGGCGGCGACGTCTGGGCGGAATGCGTGGAGGGTCTGAACACCCTCATCGACTACCGCTACCAGCAGCATTTCAAGGCCAAGACCGGCGGCCACGGCATGGGCAAGAACCGGCACGGCGCCAAGGGCGCCGATGCGGTGCTGAAAGTGCCGGCCGGCACCGAGATCCTGGACGAGGACGGCGAGACCGTCATCGCCGACATGACCCATGTGGGCCAGAAGGTGCTTCTGGCGAAGGGCGGCAACGGCGGCTTCGGCAATGCCTATTTCACCAGCTCCACCAATCGTGCCCCGCGCCGGGCCAATCCGGGCCAGGAAGGGCAGGAGCAGACGCTGATCCTGCGGCTCAAGCTGATCGCGGATGCGGGCCTCGTCGGATTGCCCAATGCGGGCAAGTCGACGTTTCTCGCCACCGTCACGGCGGCAAAGCCGAAGATTGCCGATTATCCCTTCACCACGCTTCATCCCGGCCTCGGCGTCGTGCGCACCTATAACCGCGAATTCGTGCTCGCCGACATCCCGGGGCTGATCGAAGGCGCCTCCGAGGGCGTGGGCCTCGGCGACAAATTCCTGAGCCATGTGGAGCGCTGCCGAGTGCTGCTGCATCTGGTCGAGGGCACGAGCGAGGATGCGGGCGAGGCCTACAAGACAGTGCGCCACGAGATCGAGGCCTATGGCCATGGGCTTGCCGACAAGCCCGAGATCGTTGCCCTCTCGAAGGCCGATGCCCTTGATGCGGATACGCTCAAGGAGCAGCTCAAGAAGTTGAAAAAGGCCTGCGGCCGGAAGCCTTATGTGGTGTCTTCCGCGTCCGGGCAGGGCGTGCAGGAGGTGCTGCAGGCACTCCTTGCCGTGATCGATCAGGCCAAGGCGGGGGAAGAGCCCGTCGCGTCCCAGGAAGAGTGGCATCCGTGAGCCCTGAGGTCAGCCAGTTCCGCCGCGTCGTCCTGAAGGTCGGTTCCGCTCTCCTCGTGGACCGCGCCCGCGGGCGGCTGAACCATGCCTGGCTTGCGGCGCTCGCCGAGGATATCGCCGATCTCCATGCCAAGGGTGCCGACGTTCTCGTCGTCTCCTCCGGTGCCATCGCCATGGGGCGCACGGTGCTGGGGCTTCCGTCCGGACCTCTGCGGCTCGAGGAGAGCCAGGCGGCAGCAGCCGTCGGGCAGATCGCGCTCGCGCGCACCTGGTCGGAGGTGCTGGCGCATCATGGCATCACGGCCGGCCAGATCCTGGTGACGCTTGCGGATACCGAGCAGAGGCGGCGCTATCTCAATGCGCGCGCGACGACGCTGAAGCTGCTCGAGATGCGGGCCGTGCCCGTGGTCAACGAGAACGACACGGTGGCGACCTCCGAGATCCGCTACGGCGACAACGATCGGCTGGCGGCCCGCGTCGCCACGATGATCGGTGCCGATCTCCTGGTGCTGTTCTCCGACATCGACGGCCTCTACACGGCGCCGCCGGCCCTCGATCCCAAGGCCGAGCACATTCCGGTGGTCGAGCGCATCACGCCTGCCATCGAGGCCATGGCGGGTGGAGCGGCCTCCGAATTGTCGCGCGGCGGCATGCGCACCAAGATCGAGGCCGGCAAGATCGCCACCTCCGGCGGCACGCATATGGTCATCGCCGACGGGCGCGCGAAGAACCCTCTCAAGCGCGTGGCCGATGGCGGGCGCTGCACCTGGTTCCTGACGCCGTCCAATCCCGCCACCGCGCGCAAGACCTGGATCGCGGGCGCCCTCGAGCCGCGCGGCATCCTCTTCGTGGACGAGGGCGCCGCGCGTGCGCTCCAGGGCGGCGCGAGCCTGCTGCCGGTGGGCGTGCAGCGAATCGAGGGCGCGTTTCATCGCGGCGATGCGGTGACGATCCGCAGCGAGAGCCGCGTGCTCGGCCGCGGCCTCGTAGCCTATGACGCGGAGGAGGCGGCGCGCATCATCGGCCGCCCGAGCCGCGAGATCGAAAGCATTCTCGGCTATCCCGGCCGCACTGAAATGATTCACCGGGACGACATGGCGCTGGCCGGAGCTTAGGGAGCGGCGAAGGATGGATGCCCTGACAGTGATCGAAGGCAGCGATGTCGATGCGTTGATGGCCGATCTCGGCCGCCGTGCGAGAGCCGCCGCACAGCGTGTCGCGCTTGCGAGCACTGACGAGAAGAACGTCGCGCTGCGTGCCATGGCATCCAGCATTCGTGCGCAGGAAAAGTCGATCCTGGCGGCCAATGCCGAGGATCTCGCCGATGCGCGGGCCAAGGGACAGACCGGTGCCTTCATCGACCGCCTGGTCCTCGATCCGGAGCGTCTCGAAGCCATCGCCGCTGCCGTCGAGAGCATCGCCCAACTGCCCGACCCGGTCGGACGCGTGCTCGCTCGGTTCGAACGTCCCAACGGCTTGCAGATCGAGCGCGTGGCGACGCCGCTCGGCGTCATCGGGGTGATCTTCGAGAGCCGCCCGAACGTGACGGCGGATGCGGGCGCGCTCTGCCTCAAGGCCGGCAATGCCGCGATCCTGCGCGCCGGCTCCGAGAGCTTCCGTACCTCGCTCGCTATCGCGGAGGCGATGCGAGAGGGGCTAGATCAGGCGGGCCTGCCGGCGGATGCGATCAGCCTCGTGCCCACCCGTGACCGCGCGGCGGTGGGCGCTATGCTCTCCGGCCTAGACGGGAACATCGACGTGATCGTGCCGCGCGGGGGCAAGAGCCTCGTGGCGCGTGTACAGGAAGAGGCGAGGGTGCCGGTCTTCGCCCATCTCGAGGGGCTCAACCATGTCTATGTGCATGGCAATGCCAAGCTGGAGATGGCGAAAAGCATCGTTCTGAACGCCAAGATGCGGCGCACGGGCGTCTGCGGCGCGGCCGAGACGCTGCTTGTGGACCGCGCCTGTGCCGGGACGCATCTGAAGCCTCTCGTCACCGCGCTGCTCGATGCCGGTTGCGCCGTGCGTGGCGATGACGTTGTTCTGGCCTCCGATCCGCGCGTGACTCCGGCCACCGAGGAGGATTGGCGCACCGAATATCTCGACGCGATCATCTCCGTCCGTGTCGTCGACGGGCTCGACGACGCCATCCGGCATATCGAGACATACGGCTCGCATCACACGGATTCCATCGTGACGGATGACGAGGCCGCAGCCGAGAGCTTCCTCGCTCAGGTGGATTCCGCCATCGTGCTCCACAACGCCTCGACACAGTTCGCCGATGGCGGCGAATTCGGCTTCGGGGCCGAGATCGGCATCGCCACTGGCCGCATGCATGCCCGCGGGCCCGTTGGCGTGGAGCAGCTGACCTCGTTCAAGTATCGTATCCGCGGCTCGGGCCAGACGCGTCCGTGAAGCTCAGTCCGTCCCGCTTCCGCATCGCGCCCTCCGGCCTGACTCGCCTCCCGCGGGTCGCCTCCGGCATGCGGATCGGCCTTTACGGCGGCTCCTTCAACCCGGCCCATGCCGGGCACCGGCATGTGAGCCTCTTGGCGCTCAAGCGGCTCGGGCTCGACAGGATCTGGTGGATCGTCACCCCGGGCAATCCCCTGAAGGATACGGGCGAGCTTGCGACGACCGCGATGCGCGTGGAGGAGGCCCGACAGGTCTCCGACGATCCCCGCATTGATGTGACCGCCTTCGAGGAGGGGATCGGTGCCCGCTACACGGTGGATACGCTTGCCTATCTCAAGCGGCGTTATCCGAATGTCCGCTTCGTCTGGATCATGGGGGCGGACAATCTGGCGAGCTTCCACCGCTGGCGCGACTGGCGGCGCATCGCTCGCATGATGCCGATCGCCGTGATCGACCGGCCGGGCTGGACCCTGAAAGCCGCCCGCTCGAAGAGCGCCGCAGCCTTGGCCGACAGCAGGATCGACGAGGCCGATGCGAAGGCATTGCCAGGACTGAAGCCACCGGCCTGGATCTTCCTGCATGGCCCCCGCTCGCACCTCTCTTCCACCCAGCTGCGCCGGTTGCGACGAACTTCCGTAAACGGAAGGCGTTGAAAATTGGGGCCTTCCCGCATTATCTTAAGGGTCGGCACCCCTGAGTGCCGTTGAGAAAGGGTCTGAACCTGAACCGACTATCTTCTGCCGAAGCGGGCCTGAATCCGCTTCCTCCTCTCTCCGGAGCGACTGCTCCTGCAGACGAGGACATACGGGCTGTCGTCCTTGCCTCCATCGATGACATGAAGGCCGAGAACACGGTCGAGATCGACCTGGCCGGAAAAACCTCCCTTGCCGACACCATGATCGTCACATCGGGCCGCTCCGACCGCCATGTCGGCGCGATTGCCGAGCGCGTGATCAAGGATCTCAAGGACAAGGGATTCGGCAATGCGCGCGTCGAGGGCCTGCCGGCCTGCGACTGGGTGCTGATCGATGCCGGCGACGTGCTGATCCATGTCTTCCGTCCCGAGGTTCGTGGCTTCTACAACCTCGAGAAGATGTGGGGCGCCGACCGCCCGCAGGATCGCGCGAGCTGACACAAGGCCTGAGATCGTGCGATTGAGCTTGCTGGCCGTGGGCCGTCTCAAGAGCGGCCCCGAGCGGGAGCTGGTCGAACGATACAGGCAGCGCGTGGAAGGCATGGGCCGGGCCTTGGGTCTGGCGGGGTTCGATATCGTCGAACTGCCGGAGAGCCGGGCGCGCCGGGATGACGACCGGCGCTCGGAGGAGGCAGCGGCCCTGCTGGAGAAGGTGGGCTCGTCCGTTCTGATCGTGTTCGACGAGCGCGGAAAGAGCCCTTCCAGCGAAGCTTTCGCTGAAAAGATCCGGCAATGGCGCGATGAGGGTCGTGCGGGCATCGCCTGCGTAATCGGTGGGCCGGACGGCCTGGATCCCAGGCTGCGGCAGCGGGCCGACCTCGTCGTTTCCTTCGGGGCGCTCACTATGCCGCACCAGATCGTGCGCGCGCTCGTGGCCGAGCAGGTCTATAGGGCCCTGACAATCATAGCCGGTCACCCTTATCATCGCGCCGGCCACGATGATTCCTGACGGATGATCCGCTTCAAACTCTCATTCCCCCGCAAGGCGCTTGGCCTTGCCGCATGGATGGTTGTCGCTTCCCTGGGCCCCGCCGGAGCCCAGCCGCAGCTGGCTGCGCCCGTGGCGCCGTCCCCTCAGAGCGAGACGGCCGAGCAGAAAGCTAGGCGGGAGCAGGATCTGAAAGTTCTGGAAGAGGCGATCACCGCTAATGCCGAGGCACGTCGGCGTCTCGAGACCGAGGTCGAATCCATCAAGGCGGACCGGGCCAAGCTCAATGCCGCCCTGATCGAGACCGCCGAGCGGGTGCGCGGCACCGAGGACCGCATCCGCGGCCTGGAACAGCGGCTGCAGACGCTGAGCGCCAGCGAGGCGGCCATTCGTCGCTCCCTGCAGAACCGGCGCGGGGTCATCGTCGAGGTCTTTGCCGCCCTCCAGCGCATGGGCCGCCGCCCGCCGCCTGCGGTGCTGGTCCGGCCGGAGGACATGCTCGAAGCGGTCCGCGCCTCCATCATGCTGGGCGCCGTCCTGCCCGAATTGCGCAGCGAGGCCGAAATCCTGGCAACCGATCTGGGTGAGCTCGTACGTCTGAAAGGGGCCATCACCACCGACCGCACGACCCTAAACGGCGAACTCTCCGGCCTCAACCGGGAGCAGGAGCGCCTAGCCGCCCTCATGGAGGCACGGCAGGGCCGTATCGCCGAGGTCGAGCGCAACGTGGGGGCGGAGCAGAAGAAGGCCGAGGAGCTTTCCCGTCAGGCGGGAACCCTCAAAGAGCTGATCGACCGCATGGAGACGGAAATCGCCGGCGCCCAAAGGGCTGCGGCGGAGGCCCGCAGGGCCGCCGAGGCGCAGGAGCGCGAGACCCGCGAGAAATTTGCCCAGCTGGCCTTCCGGGATCCGGCCCGCCTGGCGCCCAAGATTCCCTTTGCCGAGGCGCGTGGGATGCTGCCGCGCCCGGTCAGTGGCGAGACTGCCCAAGAATTCGGCGCTGCCGACGGGTATGGCGGAACGACGCGTGGCATTTCGATCACGACCCGACAGAAAGCAAGCGTGGTATCACCGGCGGACGGTTGGGTCGCCTTTGCGGGCCCCTTTCGTTCCTATGGTCGACTCTTGATCATCAATGCCGGTGGGGGATACTATATTCTTCTGGCCGGGATGGACCAAATCAACGTCGATGTCGGGCAGTTCGTGCTCGCGGGCGAACCCGTTGCGACCATGGGAGAAGCTCCTCTCATGAGTTTGATCGGCGCCGCCATAGAAAAGAACAATCCCGTCCTCTATGTTGAGTTCAGGAAAGACGGCGGTTCAATTGACCCAGGTCCCTGGTGGGCAAAATCGCAAAGCGAAAAGGTTCGCGGATAATGCGCAAACTATCCCTTTTGATTCTCGGTGCGGCGATCGGCGCGGGCGGGGCGACCATGGTGTCGCAGACCAGCCTTCTGTCGGGCATGAGCGCGGTTGCCGCTTCGGCTGATACGTACCGCCAGCTGAGCCTTTTCGGCGACGTTTTTGAAAAGGTCCGCACGGACTACGTCGAGAAACCGGAAGAGTCCAAGCTCGTCGAATCAGCCATCAATGGCATGCTTACCTCGCTCGATCCGCATTCGAGCTACATGGATGCCAAGAGCTTCCGCGACATGCAGGTGCAGACCCGCGGCGAGTTCGGCGGCCTCGGCATCGAGGTCACCATGGAAGATGGCCTGGTCAAGGTCGTCACGCCGATCGACGAGACGCCCGCCTCCCGCGCCGGCATCCTCGCCAATGACGTGATCACCCACATCAACGACGAGGCGGTCCAGGGCCTCAACCTGAACCAGGCCGTCGACAAGATGCGCGGCCCGGTCAATTCTGCCGTCACGCTCAAGATCCAGCGCAAGGAATCCAAGGATCCGATCGTGGTGAAGCTGACCCGCGAGACCATCAAGGTCCGTCCGGTGCGGGCCCGCGTCGAGGGTGACATCGGCGTTCTGCGCGTGACGCAGTTCAACGAGCAGACCTTCGAGGGCCTGCGCGCCGGCATCGACAAGCTCACCTCCGACATCGGAGCCGACAAGGTGTCGGGCTTCGTGATCGACCTGCGCAACAACCCGGGCGGCCTGCTCGATCAGGCGATCATGGTTTCCGACGCCTTCCTCGACCGCGGCGAGATCGTCTCGACCCGCAGCCGCAATGCGGAGGACACCCAGCGCTTCAGCGCCAAGGCCGGCGACCTCACCAAGGGCAAGCCGCTTGTGGTGCTCGTGAACGGCGGTTCGGCCTCGGCCTCCGAGATCGTGGCCGGCGCTCTGCAGGACCACAAGCGCGCGACGGTGCTCGGCACCCGCTCCTTCGGCAAGGGCTCCGTGCAGACCATCATCCCGCTCGGCGGCAACGGTGCCGTGCGCCTGACGACGGCGCGCTACTACACCCCGTCCGGCCGTTCGATCCAGGCCAAGGGCATCGAGCCGGATATCGAGGTGCTGCAGGACATCCCGGACGAGCTCAAGGGCAAGGACGAGACCAAGGGCGAGGCCGGTCTGCGCGGCCACCTGCAGAATGGTGGCGAGCAGGATGAGCGCGGCGGTTCCTCCGCCTATGTCCCGCCGGATCCGACCAAGGACAAGCAGCTGCTGGCCGCCTACGACCTGCTGCATGGCGTTCGCAAGGGCGCTGCCAACGCGACCACGACGCCCAACTGATCGCGGCTCGCTCCGCATTCAGGAAACAAAGCTGCAAAATGAGCCCGGTGGGTACACCCCATCGGGCTCATTTCCTATTCAGACGTCCACAACCGAACGGAAAGGCTTGTATACCGGTCGGTGAAACGGCACTCTTCTTCCCTGTTTCGGAACCTTGCGTCAGCGTCGGCACTATCAAGAACCGGCCGCACCGGGTGTCCATCATCGAGGGAGTGAAGATCGGATGAGGAGCGCAAGAGGATCACAGGCCAGAACGGATCTGCCCTACCGCTCCTGTGTCGGTGTGATGCTCATCAACAAGGAAGGCCTGGTCTTCATCGGACGGCGGCATTCCGAAGCCGACAATCATGCGGACGGTTATGCCTGGCAGATGCCGCAGGGCGGGATCGATCCGGGTGAGGAGCCTTATCGGGCGGCATTGCGCGAACTCTACGAGGAAACCAGCGTGCGCTCCGTCAGCCTCCTGGCCGAAGCGCCCGAATGGTACGCCTACGATTTGCCATCCATGGTGGCTGGACGCGCCTGGCGCGGGCGCTATCGCGGGCAAAACCAGAAATGGTTCGCCTTCCGCTTCGAGGGCGACGAGAGCGAGATCAACATCCGTCAGCCCGGCGGCGGTGGCCATCGCCCGGAATTCGACGAATGGCGCTGGGAGGAAATGCACCGGCTGCCCGAGCTCATCATTCCCTTCAAGCGCCCCGTCTACGAGAAGGTGGTCGTCGATTTCGCACCCTTCTCGGCGCAAAACATGCAGACGCAAATCCATTCGTGACCGAATTGATTTAAGCGTTCAGGGCTTAAACTTACGCTTGTCTTCTGCAATATTTATGAAGAGAGGCGAATTTTTTTCCTTCGCGCCATTCATCTATATGAACGGTAGCTGTACGCAGTAAGCCAATAGAGAAAATTGCGGAACAGGTCCGGACAGATCTCGTTGACAGCCCATGTGTAGCGCCGGAGGGGCGCTCTATTCATGGGAGATCTTTCAATGCGGACATTCCTGATGGCGACCGTCGCTGCAGCGACCCTTTCCCTCAGCGTGGCAGCGATGGCCCAGACCAGCGGTGGCGCGAGTGGTGGCGCCTCCGGCGGTGCGTCCGGAGGCACGACGGTCATGCCGCCCAGCGGAGGCACGTCCGGTTCTTCCCCGGGTGCAACGATGGGTGGTTCGGGCTCAGCATCAGGCTCGGCTGCGGGTTCTGCGTCGAGCGGCCAGACCGCTCCGGCAAATCGCGGCAATAGCCCGGCCGACAGCGCCGCGCAGGCACCATCCGACAGCAACCGCGGCAACGCTGCCGGAACGGCATCCGGCAACACCGGCGGAACGAGGAACACGACCGGCAATACAGCCGGCCAGCCGGGCAATAACGCCAATACGACCGGCAGCACGCAGTCGCCGAGTTCCGCCAGTGTGAACGTGACCTCGGAGCAGCGGACCCAGATCACCGAGTCGTTCCGAAGCGTGAACGTCCAGCCGCTCACGAACGTAACCTTCAGCGTCAGCGTGGGCTCGACGATCCCGACATCGGTCGCGACGCTCTATGACTGCCCGGACAATGTCGAGCGCATCCTGACCGGCCTGCCCGAATGTAAGTACGTGGTCGTGCGCGATCAGATCGTGATCGTTGAGCCGCGTACCCGTCGGATCGTCACGGTGATCGAGCATCGCGGCTGATCGGCCTCGCAAGACTATCCCCGTCGCCCGCTGTGAACCTGCTGCGGGCGACGCCTTTTCGGGCAATCAAGGTTGTGGGGGCTGCCCCGCGCGGCTGCGGTCGGGAGAGCGGAAACGACCCGCGGCTCGACGTTACGGAGCGCGGGTCATGTCTCAGGCGGCATAGGGAAAGGCAAGAAACTTCGTCTCGGAGGTGTTGTGCTGGCGATGCTCCGCGAGCAATTCGAGCGCCGCGTGCGCATACAGACGAAACTCATCCCTGATGATGTCGGGCTCGCAATCCCAAGTCTGGGCATCATCCTCGGTATCATGAAGAGCGCGCGCAACGAATTCGAGTTCGGCTTCCATCACAAGCCCCTCCTAGCGGCTTTGAAGGCGATTGATATCGTGAGCCGAAATCCCCCAAGGCGCATTTTTGCGCCGCCCCAATCGTAAATCCGAAACCCGTCATATTCGGCCGGGTCATTTGTTAGAAGCGGTGAGGAGTCCGCAAGGCGGAAAACGGGGTACCCCGAAAGCGACCGCACGCCCGAACGAGATGCAAGGCGGTCCGGATTTGTAGAAAAAACCCTGGAAAGAAGGGCAAGGAGACGTCTGACAGCCCTTCATTGCCGTTCAGCGCGAACGACAATGGTGCCCCTGGCCGGGATCGAACCAGCACTCCTTGCGGAACTCGATTTTGAGTTTGATGCGTCTTGTTGCCTCACGTTTCCCCATATATCCCGTGGTGACACTAAGTCCTTGATGAGCTTTACTCTTCCTTAGCATGACGTTTCCTCATGTTGTCCTGCGTTTGCCTTCAGGTGCCGACATGGTGCCGACATGGAAGGCAGGCCGCATCCTCTGGAGGGTGCTATGCCGAGGATCACGAAGCGCCTTGTCGATGGGCTCAAGCCCGAGGATGCCGGGCGGATTGTCCGTGATGATATACTAACTGGGTTCGCTGTCCGGCTGAATGCTGACACCTCGAAAACCTATCTTGTCGAATACCGGGCCGGGCGGGGGAGGGGCTTTCCGACGCGCCGGATCTCGATAGGCCGCCATGGCCCACTGACGCCCGATCAGGCCCGCGGGGAGGCGAAGAAGATCCTAGCCCGTGTCGCCCATGGAGAAGATCCGGCAGCTGCCCGGATGGCCCGCAAGCAGGAGCCCACGGTAAAAGACGTTCTGCTCGTGGCGCTAGAGCAGCATTGGAAGCCCAAGCGTAAGGCCAGCACGGCTAAAGCTTTCGAAGAGATGATCCGCCGGACACTGATCCCCGAGTTCGGTGCGACGCGCCTGTCCGACCTAACTAGGACACAGATCCGGAGCTGGCATGCCAAGCAGACCCATCGGCCACGACAGTCCAATCTTGACCTCGCCATACTCCGTAAGGCCCTTCAGCTCGCGGTCGCGGATGAGCTGATCCCTGACAATCCAGCGCGGGGGATTACGCCCCATCCTGAGAAATCCCGTGACCGTATTCCCACTGACGACGAGCTGAAAGCCGTCTGGACGGCGATTGAAGAAGTGCCCATCCGGCCAAATGCACGTCTCCTGTTCAAGCTCCTTCCGCTGACTGGGTGTCGGCGTGGTGAGTGGCTGACAGCGAAGTGGTCCGATGTCGATCTGGACGCCGCCGTGCTTCGCCTGCGCGCCGAGAATTCCAAGGCAGGTGCTCGCACGGTGCCGCTTCCAGGGCCTGTCGTGGCGCTTCTACGCCCGGCCCCTAGGTTGAGCGTGTGGGTCATTGCCAACGACGAAGGTAATGGCCCGTTGACCGCGTCCAATATCCGCGACGCTTGGGCAGCTGTCCTGAAGGCCGCAAAAGTCGAGGACCTGCATCTTCACGATTTGCGTCATGCCTTTGCAACACGAGGAGCTTCGCTGGGGGCGAATGCACTTATCCTACGCGACGCGCTGGGGCACAAGACACTAGCGATGACAGGACGCTACGTGTCGCGGCAGACCAATCCTGTGCGAGATCTGGCGGAGCGGATCGCAAGTTCAATCCTGTCGTCCACTGGTGCCGAAGTTTCCGTCGGTGACGCGGGCGAACAGCAGGCAATTCCTCTTCGGAAAGGTGCCGGATGAGATTAGAGGCGCGAGGACGGTCGGCCAACCGTGTATCCCATTCACCGCTGGGGTGCTTGCCTCGCGTGGCCTAAGGGCGGTGTGGCAGTGATGTCGATGAGTTACAAAGCAACCTTGGACTCAATAGAACGGAAACTTGCAAAGTGGCGCGAGCGCCACGCGCCGAACCCATTCGTCCCTCAAGGATATTGCACGCTGGAAACAGCTGTTAATCGAGCAGCAGCGGTATTCTTCCCCCAGGAGTACGGCAAGATCGAGATCAGCCCTCAGGAAGAAGAAAGGCTCGCACGGCATAGCCGAGCAGTCGAAGACCTCAAGCGCGTAGATATGTGGGAGCGCGACTTTGAAAAAGCGCGCGAACATGCTGAGAACGCGATGCGGGCCTCAGCAACCAATATGAACTCATTCAGCCGGAGGGCAGCAGGCCATTGGCCCGAAGCGCCATACCAGGTCCGTCCGATGAGTGAGGGCCAGGAGAAAACTGCGCGTCTGGACGCCATCGAAGACGATGAGATCCAATCCATCCAGCAGCGCATAGAGAGACGGGAAATGCTGAGAGATGAAGCATGGGAGCGGCTTCGCCAAGGCCTGTATGATGGGAAACTTGCAGCCTTCAGCCTCGGTAATGATGGCGGCGATCCTTTGAAAATCAAGGCTTCCAGCTGGAGCGCACGTTGGGCTGCGAATGCGCATAAGCAAGCCGGGTTGTCGAACCCGCTGATCAATGAAGCAGAGCTTGCGACCCTTCTAAGCGGGGATGAGCCGCATGCAGCGTCGCCCTTGGCGACCTCTTCAACTGCGTTGACATCTCCAATGAACCACCGGAAGAGCAATCGAGATCGTCGCGCTGATAGTTTCCTACGGAGCGATAGCCATCAACCAGAACCCACACCTTACAGGCGCGCAACAAAGGCCGAAGTCGAGCTCTATTACAAGAGTTGGATCGAGCAGCATGAGGGCTGGACACCGCCATCGCGAGACGATGACTTACGACACATGCGAGAGCACTTCCCAACGCTGTCACGAGACCGCATCAGAAAATTAAGAAGCGATCTCGCTCCCAAGGAATGGGTGCAACGTGGGCGACGCTCGAAAACTGGCGCGAAGAAATTGGCCGAAAACAGCTGACCGCTACTTTGCCAATTTAGACCGCCAATTTCCCAGGTAGTACTTGGATTCCTCGTTGGTCCGGCGATGCCGGGCCTCTCCTAGACGAGGAACCGCCTATGCTTTCCAACGAATACGTTGATACGCGGAAGCTGGCCGAGATCACCGGAATCAGCGCCAGCACTTGGAACAAGCGTCGCCTGTCTGGCGACACGCCTCCCTTCAACAAGATCGGCAAGTCTGTCCGCTATCACATCCCGACTGTGATGGCGTGGATGAACGACCGCGTCCGCCGCTCGACGTCCGAACGCACCGTAACCGCCGGGTAGTCGCGCAACCTCAACAAGGCCTCTTGCGCGGACAAAAGGAAAGCCCCGAACACGGGGGCCGTGCGCAGGGCTCAAGGAAATTTCTTATGCCCAAGAACTTTAACATGACGCTCGTGGAGCGCCAACACCTTCCCGACCAGCCCGACGACTTGCACTCCTCGGGCGAGATCGAACTCCTTCTTCCTTATGCCGTTCACCGGATCGCTCGCCAAGCGCGCGTCAGCCCGCTCCAGGCTGCCCTGATCGCGGAATTGCTCGCCGCCTCGCACGAGGTCCATCATGGCTGAGCCTCTCGAGAGCGAACAGATCCCTTCCGCCCCCAAGGATCTCGGCGATTGGATCCCCCTCGGCGATGCCGTCACGAAGGTCTGCGAGCAAATCGCCCAGCGCATGCGCGACCGGCAACTCGACCACGACCGGGAGGCCGCTCCCCACGCTCCAGAGCGCGGGGGGGAATCATGAACCTCATGCATCCCGACCGGATCATGGGCACCTTCAATGCCTGCCGTACTCTGACGCCGCGTGAGGTCGAGGAGTTGGAACGTCTTGGCATTCCGCCCGATGCTCTTGCCGGCCCCATCCCGGTTGTCTCAAGCACTGTGAATTTCGACGGCGACCGCTTCGAGTTCGAGCATCACCATCATCGCTATGCAGACAAAGGCGCCCGCGCCTTCATCTTTCTCATCACCAACCAATGGGACGAGGCCATCGACATCGTTGCCTGGTCGCCATCTGCCGAAAAGCTCGCAACATGGCTTGGACGAGGATGGGCGCTGGGTCAGGAAAAGGTCTACGCTCCGCGTCTAATCGATCACGCAGGCATTCAGGTGCATCGTTCTCTGGCCGGCTGGCTGCAGGCCTACCGCGACGGCATCTGCCTCATCCGCCCGCAGGCAGCGGCGCACTACCTCGACGACGCCGGGCCGCTCCTTGCTGAGGATGAAGAGCACGGCGAGGAATTGGACCGGGTCCTGACCCGCCCCAAGCCCCGAATTCTCATTCCCTCCTCGCATTTCGAGCGCTTCAGAAAGGTGTCCTGACATGGACATGCATCGCGACTTCATCGACCTCAACGATTTGCGCGCACAGCGACAGCGGGAGAACGGCCACAAGAAGTCAGACGCCGCGGGCAGCGCCTTCAACGTGCCGATCCGCACGATCTCCGCTCGCGAGCTGCGGCAGAAGGAGTTCCCGCCGCCTCGATTCGTTATCCCCGGCTATGTGCCCGAGGGCTGCACGCTCCTGGCCGGCCGTCCGAAGCTGGGCAAGTCATGGCTGGTGCTCGACATGGGGCTTGCCGTTGCCACAGGCGGCACCTGCCTCGGTGACATTGCTTGCGAGCAGGGAGACGTTCTCTATCTGGCCCTTGAGGACAACCAGCGCCGCCTGCAACGGCGCATCGACAAAGTGCTTGGGCCGGTCAACGAGTGGCCGGGGAGCTTTCGGTGTGCCAACGAGTGGCCTCGTGCCAGCGAGGGCGGCCTCGATGCAATGCGGGAGTGGATCACGGATGCTCAGAACCCGCGCCTCGTTATCGTGGATGTGTTGGCCATGTTTCGCCCCGCGAGCGGCACTCGGGACAACATGTACGAGGCAGATTATCACGCCATCAAAGGCTTGCAGGCCCTCGCATCCGAGTTCGGCATTGCGGTCATTGTGGTGCACCACACCCGCAAGAGCGGCAGCGATGTAGACCCGTTCGAAAAGGTCAGCGGCACGCTCGGCCTGTCAGGTGCGGCGGACACAACTGTCGTGCTCGACCGCGACAGCAACGGCGCGACGATCTACGGACGAGGCCGCGATATCGAAGAAATCGAGAGCGCTGTCGAGTTCAACAAGGACAACTGTCGCTGGTTCGTCATGGGCAAGGCCGAAGACGTGCGCCGCACTGACGAGCGGTCAAGCATTCTCGGCGTGCTCGTCGATGCGGACGAACCGATGAATCCGCACGAGATCTCAATCGCGACCGGAGCCAATCGGAAGTGTGTCGACCAGCTCCTTTTCAAGATGGCCAAAGCCGGTCAGGTGCGGAAGGTCAAGCGGGGACTGTATGTTCATCCGGAGAGACCGGATCTTATCAAGACCCAAACCTCTACCCCCGATAAGAACGGTAAGAAGATAAGAAGCGGAACAGGCTTCCGTGTAGAGGGGGGGCGCTGATGAATAAGGCCCTTTCTTACTTTCTTATCGATCTTATCGCCCCTTGCAATGGGACGGGGGCGGGGCACGGCCTTTCGAGACAAATACAGAGCATGATCCTCCAAGGCCCCCATCAAGCAAAGGCCGTCGCCATGCCGCGGGCGGCCCTGGCCGTTCTTCTTGAACTCCTCCTGCGAGGGGTACCGAACGATCGCCGCACAGGCGTCAAGAGAGTCGCCTTAAACCCGCGCCGCAACGGAGGAACACCCGGCAGCCTCAAGCCCAATATGCGCATGGGCCGACGGGCAGAGTTCGCCCCAGCAGGGATAGAGACAGAACTCAGGTTGGCCGCGAGAAACTCACCACTGGCGCAGCGCTTAGAAATCCACCCATGCCTCTCAAGTCCTCAAGGACAACAGGCGACTTCGCACTGCCGCGATCCTCCAGACGAAGCTGAGTACTTCCACCTTCCCTCGCACTTTAGGAATTGGAATGACTGACATGATTGACCCGAAATTTATTCTTGAGGTGTACAATGCACTTCCCGTGGGCGAACGCACGACCAGGAATGTCCACAGGCGACTGGTGGAGCAGGGACACTCCGTCTGCTTCGCTAGTGTCCGGGACGTGCTCTGCGCAACCTGCATGAGCAACGCGATCACTGCGGACGATGTGCGTATAACTGTAAGAACGCTGACCACGGCACTCGATATTTTGTCTAGTGACGTCTCCTACACCGGACTCGAGCCCGACACCGACTTTGCCGCAGGCCTCATCGGGCCGCTTGAGAGCATTGTCGGATCGAGTGCCTCGGATTTGGTCCAGCCACTTGCGCGGGTTGCTGCCGAGTATTTTGAGTACTTGGAGGTCAACAAACAGCTGAATTATATTGAACAGATGAACGAACTCCGTCGAATGGCCAAACTCGGTCTGATCGATGACGAGCAAATTTTCTAGATTGGGCGCGGCGGGGTCACCCCGCCGCGCCCGACCCTACGACCAACAAAAATTCGAGAATGTTTGAGACGGCTGCCTGACGGAGCATATCGCCCAATTTCTGATCATCAGCAGCGAGGTGACAGTCAGCGATGTAACGCCTTCTTTAAGCCATCTGTAGCACTGTTGGCCGAAGAAGGTGGCAGCCGCGAATATAAGGAGCCCGCTAAATAGATAACCTATTCCGGCAGCTGAAGTCCTAAAATCGCCGGGAGCAGAAAACGGGTCTTTCTTCGTCGCCCCAGATCCTGACACTATGCTAAAGGACCGAGGAGGGTGCAATGACCCTCCCCAATCCGATTTACGAGCACGTGATGCGACGGAGCATCCCGCCGAAAGGGGTCATCGGGTAAGCCAGCGGATGGCCCTATGCCTCAACTACCTCGATCGCGCCGCGCCTTTGCATCTCATCGAGATCCCAGTTGCTGGACTTGCTGTTAGTCCAGCGGACATTTTAAATTTCCGGCAGAAGTTGAGAAAGTCCACAAGCGTCGGACCTGTGCCCGCATAGGTCCAAATAGCCCGCCGCTCCGTGCCGCCGCCGCGCGCGAGTTTTGAAACTGGGTCACAAAGCACCTTCAGTCGTTTCATAATTCACCTCTGATCAGCACCTCAGGAACAAACTCAGGTTAGAGCGCGCTCGTCGGAAACCCATACCCACGTTGGATCCGAGCCCTCCCGTCAGCGCATTGAGGCCCACGCGACCGTTGAGGAGGCAGTTGTCATCCAACCCGATCAGCGCATCGCTTTCGTTGAGCGTATCGGCATCTGCGCCAATGATGTGGACCGCTTCATTGACCGCCATGGACATGACGCTGCCACGCTCGGCTGGTCTCCCATCCGTTCTCCACTGACGTGCTCGTCTGGGCCCTGAAAGGCGCGGCGGTCGTCAACATCACGGCGACAGCCGCAACCCTGTCGGATGGGCGCGTTTCAGGCGGAGCGATGGGCGTTCACGGATATGATCTGTCGGCAATCCTGCTTGCGAGCCAAACCGCGCACCGAGCCCGCTGGCGGCTTTTCAGTACCCGCCAGCAGGATCGGTTGCCGGCAGCCGCGAAGCGCGCCTGTCCGGCTTGCTACGGGAAGCGTTTAAACGCAACCGCCAACAGTCCGTCTCGGACGCCTGTGGCGCAACCCAGACACCCTAGCAGCAACGGCTTCCGGAAACACTAAGCGACTAAGTTCGAGCAGCATTGAAACGGCTTCTCGTCTCAGCGCTTAAGATGCAGTCTTCTGCCTTAGATCCTTATAGAAACGGGCGATAATCCATGGGCCATCCTCTGCAGTGACCGGCTGCAGCATGGCGTTGCGGCCTGTCATGAACGTCTCGACCTCGGGCATCGTGTCGAACTGGACATCGTCATGGGCCGGTTCCCCAGCCTGGCACAGTCGTGGCCATGAAGACTCGTTCAGTCACATCCTCGTGAACAAGCCACACGATCTCACGCGGCTCCAGATCGTCATAGGGCCTGGAGCGGGCGGTCCGCCTCAGTCCGCGCAACCGTTCCTCGCGAATGACTACCTGACCACAAGAGGCATGACGTCATTCGCGGCCGGCGACTATGCGGAAGCAATCCGCACGGGACGGTGCCTCGTGCAGGATAGACCCAATTACATCGGCGCATATCGGATTATGACAGCCTCCTACGCGCTACTGGACCGGATGGACGAGGCCAGGTCCTCCCTTAAGGAGGGTGCTCCGCATCCATTCCGGCGCTACTCTCTCGGAGGCGGAGCGCGTCTCACAATTCTCGGACCCGGATGCCAGACTGCGCTACATCGATCGACTGCGGAGGGCGGGCCTTCCGGATTAGTCGACGGCGGGTATCATCGGCTCCAGACTCCTATGCGAGCTGATCGCGCTCGGTCCGCCGCAAGCGCAAGTCCCGGGGTTGCATCCGGCGCAGCCCGCCCACCGCCATTGAACAACACGACTGTGGATAGGTCCACCCCGTCGACTTGGCATCGGTAAACATCCGTTGGACCCGCAGGCTCACAATCCACTTCGCGGTCATCCAGATATTTGATCAGTTCACTGGCGCTGCGTGCATCACCATCCGTCTGAACACCAACCAGGCGAATGGTGCGGTCCTGCAGTGAAAGTGTTGCTGCATCGACAACGTTCGGAACGCCACGAAGTCTACGGGTGGTTGCCTGAACAGTCGCCCGGGCCGGTAATGACCCCGGTGAACTGGCCCCAGGCGACGGTACGAGGCTTGCCGTACCTATCGGTTCACCTCTCGTGTTGCTCTGGGATTGTTCCGCTTTCTGATGCACGGCAGACGCGGCCTGGCTCCTTTGTCGTTCTCGCCCAAGCTCATTCTTCAATTCCTGCAATTCTTTGCGGCTGTAGGCGGCAAGGACCGCATCCTGCCCCCGCAGTCGCTGAAGGGCGTGACGCTCCTCCGCCATAACGGCAAGATCACGGGTAGCAGCGTCTGCCCGCCCGCGCTCGTTTTCAAGGGACGCCCTGAGGTCTGCCCATTGTTGAGCGGTTACTGCCGCAGAAGCGGCCTCTTGCGCCCGCAAAGCTTGAAGCGCACGCAGCTCCTCCGTAACAGTCGCAAGGTCACGGGAAAGGGCATCAGCCCGTTGCTGTTCCCGCTCTCTTGCAACTTTCAACTCTGCAAGCTCATCAGTTGTTGGCACAGCATGTGTCGCACCCGAACTATCTGGTGCAAGTGCCACGGGCCGCCCTCTGGCACCTGGAAGAACGGTGGACCGATTGTCGTCTGGGAGGCCGAGTGCTTGTAGCTCGGCTAACAAGCTTGGCGTTTTAAGCTGGTCTTGGAGGAAAATGGCAAAGGTGGCTACATTTAGCGCCTTATCAAGGTAGCCTTCAGCTTCTTCTATTTTGCCGTCCCGAAGGAGGTGCTCGATATCCTTTGCGAGTTGCCGCCGCTCCGGTGTATCGACCAGCAAGGGCATGACATTAGGGGTATTACCAACGTCGCTAGTCTCTGTCTGATTGACCAGATTGGAGGCCCATTTGGTGGTCTGAAGAACTTGGATGTTAGAATGACTGCTCTGCTCTGTCAGTGTTCGATCCTCGGCCATCACAGGGCCACTTAACAGCGACCCTATCAGAACTGCTGCAAACGTCTTTGCGAGATCGCCACGGGCTTCCCGGGGCGCTTGGCTGAATGGCGCGATATGCAGCCTCACGGAGCGACTTGTGAGTTCTGCAAACTTTCGTCCGCACATATCGGACCTCCATCAGGAGCGCCCCTGTCAACTCGTAAGCCAAGGCGAGCACCTGGGGAGCTGTTGGATCGGCATTACACAATCTCTTTGACAACAGCAGTTCCCGTTGTCACACCGCGGACAAGGCAAAAGCCAAAATCATTCGGACACGGCAAGCTTTGGTAATAAGCCATTTATGAGCAAACGACGTTATCGTAACTTAGCTGCCCTAGGCGTCAACATAGCCAGATTTGGTAATGCCTTACGAGAATATCGCCTTAATACCAGGCCTATATTCGCACTCGTCGCAGCAGAAACTGAATTAATTATTATCGCAGTCATGAAAGCCTTCTCGCCAGCTTCTGTGACAGCTCTCGATCACGGGCGTCTTTTTCTGCTCAGCACACGGCTCGTTTCGGAGACGATCACCGGCCGCTCTCCTGCGAAGCTCACAACCAACTCATGCGTCCCAACCCCACGGGAGCGTTTGTCCAGCTTGGAGTTGACAGCCTCAAAGTCAAAAGCTGAACGTACCGTGCAAGTGTTCGGTCCAGGATTGCATCGCACGTTCAATGTGTCAGGGCGATATCGATAATCTCGGTCAGGCCACCGTTGAGCGAAGCGGCGTTTCTCGGCATATAGATCTCCAAGGCTCATTCTCCTTCCGTGGAAGAGTACTCTCGGGCCGTAGAACTCTGGCGTGGTTTGAAGTGCCTGACGATTTGAAGCGGACCAGAGGTTAAGGTAATGAATTGCCAAGCTCTGCGCGGCTTGCTCCTGAGAGCTTGACCGTCCTCGAACCGGATGCGGCCGAATTGCTATGTCAGAAGTGCTCTTTGGCGCGCCTCTGGCTTCCGAGGTAGATCGAGGATTTTGCTGCCGTGGAACAGCCTGAAATGGAGCGGACGGCCCCTGCTGCTCGGAATGCTCGAATGAGGCCCCCTCTGTTATGGCCTTGGATTTCAAATGAACAGCACTGCGAGAAGAGCTTGGCCCCGCCTGTGATGCTGGAGCCGCAATTGCCGGTACCGAAGAGGTCCTCGCTTGAGAGGGAGGCTCCGCTGAAGGGCTCTGCTCGGTCGGTTGCGCTGAAAGCGCAGACAGATCGGCAGGCGGGTCAACCCAAGCTCCTCTCGTTTGCCCGAGTGCTGCAGAGCCTAGGAGGACGGCAGGAACGACAATAGCTTTCCAAGCTTGCCTGCATATAGCTCGCATGACGCTCTCCATAGGTCCGAGGGACTGATAAGCGTAACTGAAGGCAACCTGCCCAAGTCCCATTCTGGCACAGAAAAGCAGTTGAACGCGCAATTCGGGCGAAAGAAGGCTCGCCTGCAAGTACTTAAGCTGTCGCGTTCTTGCAGCGTGCAATTGACAGCCCGATGCACTGTAGATAACTCGCCACCATTTCGTCTATATCTGCATCGGGTGATGCCGTTGAAAACTCGCGCACGAGCCGCCGGGCAGCTATAGGTCGTAAGGAGCCGATCGCGCAGCTCTGCAACTGTTACGCATTCACCTGATTTTGGGCTACCGACTTACATGTGTTAACGCGCGCTGTCCTCAGCACAGTCATGATTTCAGTGAGCAGGTTCTGCAGCCTGTTCCTCCTATGGAGCCCTGCCGGGAAACCTCCCCCGGCAGGGCTCTCGCAACCGAGTATGGAAGGTTGACGCCTGCCGATGTCCGCACCATCCCGCAAGAGGCATGAAATCGGCTCGGTTTGTGCGAATGATGAGCAGGATCTGCGTGACTGCCCTTACAATCTCTTTCGAAATATCGACCGGCCAGAGTTGCTATGTGCAATCCCGTTGGATCGACCTGTTCCGGGTTTCATCACGCGGGAACAGTGGACTTTTTGGAGCGCTCTGCATGCTAGTGACCCTCATCCGCCAGGGTTTCGCCCTCAGGCGGCACGAAGCGGCGCATTGCTCAATGGCTTTTACTTGTTTCAGCTCACATTTCTGGAAGGGCTGCCAGAGGAGAGGACAGCTCGCAGCTCGTTGACGAGTTATGACGATGCTATCAAGCAGCACATAATCGCAGCCCTGCGGAAGATCCCAGATCGCAAATCCAATCGAAGTAAGTAGATCGGTCGGAGATGTTTCTGGGCAATTCCTCCAAGCGTCAGCTGAAGCTCATGCTGCCGCCTCGTCCCGTCTGAGATGCAGATAGGTCAGATCAAAGTCGCCTGCTTCCTTCAACCGCTCCCAGTCGGGAATGCTCAAGCGGCTACCGTTGGACTTGATCAGGCCATCGGCGCGCAATTGCTGCATCACCCGGTTGACGTGAACCGCCGTGATGCCAAGGGCATCGGCAAACTCGACCTGTGTAATGGGCAGTTCACAAGCATGGTCCTCTGCCAGTCCCACAACCCGCAGGCGCACCAGCAGCTCACACAGGATATGCGCCATGCGATGATAGGCTTCGCGGCGTCCGACATTGAGCACCCACTCACGAAAGATGGCGCCTTCGACGAGACATTCGCGCCAGAAGGCCGCAGCGATCCGCGGATGGCGCGTGCAGAGATCCCATAAAGCCTCATGTTGGATGAAGCCAACGGTGCACGGGGTCAGGGTCGCCACGCTGATGTCCAGCACTTTCAGGTGCAGGCTCTGCAGGTCCGGCATGTCACCGGCGATGCTGAAGGTCACGATCTGGCGCTTGCCGTCTCCGGTCATCTTGTAGGTGCAGGTGAAGCCGCTCAGGATTGCGAACGACCGGGAGGGGCGGTCACCTTCCCGCACAATGTCCTGATCCTCCTTGAGGGCGGCCACCTGCATCGGCAGGTCCTGCAGGGCTTGCCGCTCCTCATCGTTGAGCGGGAAGATGCTCTCCAGCTTGCGGATCAGCGGATGATAACCGGGCGAGAGTAAAGGTGCGGGCACCATGCTGCTTCTCCTTTGTCGGCGGAAGCATTTCCGGAGATCAGCACCTAAAACGTGGCCATAGATGGTGATAAAGCCAGCGTTTCAGACATTTGAATGTCTGTCGTTGATCTATGTTACTTTTCTGGTGGGCGCAAGAACGATTTGGTACGGCCCAGATCCACTTAAGTGAATGCTGGCTGCTTTCTCCTCCCTTAACCAGGAGATCATGAGCACAGAGATAAATGATCATCCTCGCTGCCTGGTTATCGAAGACCAGACACTGATTGCCATGTCGATCGAGACCTACCTTGAAGAGGCCGGGATAGGCGTGGAGACCGTGAGTTCCATGGCCGAGGCGCGAGCATGGCTGGAAGCCAATATTGCCGACGTCGCCATTGTCGACTTCATGCTCAAGGATGGCCCTGCCACAGCACTGGCGCGCGAGCTCAACAGTCGTGCGATCCCCTTCGTCATCTACTCTGGATATCCTCGAGGCGATAGGATGCCATCCGAGCTTCGGGCCGCGCCGTGGCTTGAGAAGCCGACCGGCCGGGATGATCTGCTGAAGATGGTACTGAAAACCCTCATGGCCGGGTCAGGTCGTGGGCACTCTGAACCTACTATGCATTCTTGATCCGAGTACCATTGCCCAATCATGGAAGACGCCCGAGCTGAAATTCATCACTCCCTTTGGCCAGAGTGTTTCATGTCGGCTGCGATGAGAATTCACGGGAGACCTGTGCGGACGGCGCTACGTTCATCAAACAACGAACCATAGCATCTTTTGCGCATTGGTAAGCGAGGAACTTGATCGGAGGTACAGAGCATGGATGTGTTCCGCCCCGACAAGGCGGCCGAGTATCGCCAGCAGGCTGAGAAGATCCGCATCCTTGCAGAGCAGGTCTCGCTCCTTGAGGCCAAGTTTCACTTGTTCGAGGTCGCCCAGCACTTGGAAGGATTGGCGGCGGACGCGGATGGCCGATAGACCACTCCCAAATCCCTTGTTGAGCAAAAGGTCGCGAGTTTCCTGTTAACCCCGTGTTGACAACACCTTCGGTACGGGAACCAAGGCTACGCTTAGCCGTTGAGGTTCCGCTGGGTATCTGAGGATCACTGCTCACATGTCAGTTTTCGAGCCCCGGATCGCCGTCCTCGTCGTTGAGGACGAGACCCTCGTTCGGATGTTTATGGCCGACTTCCTCGAAGAGGCAGAGTTCAAGGTTTTCCAGGCCGTCAACGCCGACGAGGCTCTCACCGTTCTTCAGGCCCGTCCCGACATCCAGGTGGTGGTCACCGACATCGAGATGCCGGCAGGTTCCATGAACGGCCTACCCTGGCTCGGACCATTCAGGAGCGATGGCCGAGCCTTGGCGTCGTCATGACATCAGGACGGGAGCGCCCTGGTCCTGACGACCTGTCCGACAAAATCGCGTTCCTCGCCAAGCCCTTTCTCCCCGACACCGTCATCAACGTGATCCAGCAATTGGCCACGCCGCAGGTGATCGAGCCGTCGCTGGCTCAGCGCGCCTAACCCTCTGTCCTAAGTCAGTGGATCGTAGGTTCCAGGGGGATCGATACGAGAGTATGGCCGGAGGGACCCACGATATCGAGCCGCCAGCCCTGCCATGATGTATCGAGATTGGTCGCCTCGTTCCTGATGTCCTCAATGGCCTGCAACGCCATTTCGCGCGCTGTGTCCAAATCAGAGACCTCGATGCCGATGTCGTCCAGAATGGTCTCATGACCGTTCGCCAAGTGGAAGTAGCAGCGCATCGACAGTCTCAGGCTTTGAAGCAGCCTAGGCCGCCCGATGAAGACCTTGGCGGCATCGATACTGCTAAGGTCTCATGGTGGTATCTAGCTGCCTGCCCGAACTTTGCCAATACGACTACTTGCCGATCCCCCGGGATGGAATAAAAGCCGCGCCCGTTCCGTTAACCTACCTTATGTCAGTCAATTTACTGAGATGGTATCGCAATGGTATCAGCGACTCGCAGTAGTTCGGAAAGTCCGCCAAAATGGAGACCAGCACTAGCAAGATACCGGCCGCAGCGGAACCGTGGAGCGTTCCTATGGCGGCGGTTCTGGGCTTCATGGCCGGCATCTTCATTGCCACCATCCATCACTTTAGCCATGACCATGCCGGCTACACCTCCGCAGCCCTGAGCGAGCATTTCGTCCCCCGCTTGATCGCCACTGTTTCGGCCTGTGCGCTGCTGTTTGCGCTCATCGCTGCCGTCCGTAACTGGCGCCTGCAGAAGTCAGGATTTCAAGATTGGTCTTTTTGACAAACCAGCGATCATGAAAGCGACGGACCTGCAAAACAGACCGGCGTACCTAGCCCCTGGAGAGACGCTGCTGCTCCCGATGGCCGAGGTCGAGGAGGCTTTCCATGCCTTTCTAACCTCTGAGGAGCGCCGCGACGCGGCGGTCGGGCTAGCCGTGTTGTACCGATGCTCGCACACGGCTTGCGAGATGGACGAAAGCCACATTCTCATCACCTGTTACGACGATCGATAGAATGGACAGCGCAGGGCGGATTTTATGGACCTTCGGCATAGCCGCGCTTTGGAGAACAAAGATCACCGTCTCATGGGAACGCTGTTGGTCAGAGGAGGATTAATTCTCGGTCCTACCCTGGAGGCAACAATGATCGGCTTCAGAATTTCCGCAGCAGCAGTGTTCTTGGTTGGCCTTACGCTCTCTGTCACCGCAGCCGAGAGCACCACAACCGAGAACATGAACTCTGATACATTCCGGCAGCACCATCTCTGGTCCCAGAAATTCGATAATTTCACAGATCCTGAGACAACCGGGTCAGTCGATTCCTCGCCGCTCTCAACCACGGATACGAGTCGCCCAGAATGTGTTCCCGCAGGGTTGAAGTTCAGCGATCCCCCTCTTCCCGATTGGCGTATCAGGTCTTGTTCCTAGCCCATGAGGCCTGATAAAACCAATCTTGACAGTGCCGCGGTGACGGGGATCGGACGCCTCGTCGCCATCACCTGCTTGGCCTCGCCCGCTGGCTCGGTCGGTGCTTCTGTCGAGCCATACTGACAAGACTGCACCGGGATTCAAGCGCACAAGAGAAAAACCGCGCCTGATTCTTTTGAACCTAGACGCGGCTCCGGCCCGCAATCGCCCCAACGGGAGACCGTTATCTAAGAATTAACCTCGGCTTGCATGCAGCTCGCGCTCGAAAATCATCTGGCAGCTCTGGGGAACCAAGACGCCGCACGTATGTTGATAGTCCTCTGGCTCTCTTCTGCCCCTATGGGCCAGGCCCTAAAGCGCCCTTCTCACGAGGGGCGCTTTTTTTGTGTTCAAGTCAGGGTTGGGCTGAGGCGGCCGCTCTCCAGCAAGCTAGGATATCGACCTGGCCGAGTTCTCGTTTGCTCGTCGCGCAGAAAGAGGCGTACCGGAGACCGTCGACGCGAGCCCGCTGCGTTGCAAACCTCACCTGCGGCATTGCGGCCGGGATTCAGGCTAGCCTTCCGGTCGTATACTCGCGAGCAACCGCCTGATAAGCGCACCGGTTCCGCTCCGCCCAAGATGAGATGCCTGATAACATTGAAAGGGCGCGGCCGTGGGACTAACGACCAAGAACTGGCGCACGCGAGAGCCTGCGCCCGCGAGTTGACCGGGAGGCTTGCACCCGCTCCGAACGGGCGGACAACGCGACCGATACGCTGGTGAATGCGCGACGAGCGCGTGCCAGAAGCCCATCGCCGACTTTTTTAGGGCTGTAACCGCAGCCTGTAGAGGCTTCCAAGGATGGGAGCCGCCCACCTGCACAGTCCTCTAAGAACTGGATGCCGTAGGAGAGTTGTATGGAGCTTATAATATAGTCTCGGGGGCAGGTGAGGCATCAGACGAGAGCGTCGGTTCAGCAACAGCGTGAAAAACTCCGGCGCATCGAAACTGATATAGCGCGGAAGGCTCTCAAACCATTGCGCACTGAGACGCGCCTCCCGCCCTGGATATGTTAGTGCGCGCTGCCGCTCGATCTCATACACCTTGAGCGCCGCGTGAACATCCTGCTGGTCGCCTACTGCGTTAGTAAGTGCAATAGCGTCCTCGATTGCGAGACGCGTCCCCGAGCCAATTGCGAAGTGGGTAGTGTGCGCGGCATCCCCAATCAGAACGATGTTGTCGATGTGCCATGTCCCGTTGACCAGGGTGCGGAAGCTGAGCCAGGGCAGTTTATTGCCTTTACTGGTATTGGTCATCAGTTGATGGCCGTCGAGATGCTGCTCAAAGAGTTTCTCGAGGAGCCTGAGACTGTCGCTTGCATTCATCGTGTCAAAACCAAGTCTCTCCCACGTCTCTGGGGCGCACTCGACAATAAATGTGCTCATATCCTTCTTGTAGGCGTAAGCGTGAAACCAGATCCATCCAGCCTTAGTTGGCACGAAGCCGAACGTGAAAGCCGCGAAGACCTGTGTCGTTCCCAGCCAGACATACTTGTTGCGACCAACATTGACTTGCATCTTGAATTGATCGGCATGACGTTGCCGCAACTGGCTCCCGACCCCTTCGGCGGCAACGATCAGATCAGCATGGGGCAGCTGGTTGATGTCCGCGATTTCGCGCTCAAATTGAATTCTTACCCCTAGCTCTGTCGCCCGTTTGGTCAGGATAGCCATAAGCTGCCGACGGCAAATGCCATAGCCACCGCCCTCGTTGTGGACTCGCTGTTTTCCCTTTACGTCCACGACCTGACCAGTCCAGTAGAAAGAGTGCTCGACAATCTCACGCGCGCTTTGGGGATCGTTGCTGTTCAAGCTGTTGAGCAAATCGTCCCAGAACACGACACCCCATCCATGGGTGGTCCCGGAAGGGTTCCGTTCGAAGATTGTGATGTCGTTCTCCGCATCACGCAGCTTCATCATGATTGCGAAGTACAGACCGGCTGGGCCTGCGCCAACACATGCGATTTTCACTGGGTACTCCCCGCTTCAATCATCATAGAAGCACAGTCCTCATCGACTGTGGTCAATCAGCCAAACTTGGCCACCGAGGCTTGGAAAATCTCCTGAGTTCGAACCGACGATAGATCTGCTTCACCGCTTCCGGAATTCGCGGCACTACATGATTATGATATATGGCTATCGCTGCAATATGTGGAAGGTGAAACGCTAACGGCAGGACATTGCAGCGCACCAAGTGCGCATCGGTGTATTTGTCAGGGGTCATGTGCCAGAGGCGACACTGATGCGCTTCGCTCATAGGACTAAGCTCAGCAAGATCGCGACAGGAAAATGCTTCTTTGATAACCTCTTCTGTCAAAAGATGTCCCGGCGAACACTCAGCAAAATCCTCATCATAAGCGTATTTGTGTAGGATCAGCGCCTCCCTACACCGAACCCCAAGCTGTCCAGCGATGAGCCGACTGCCAACTCGAATTCCATGCCATTCCAACCGGCCTTGGTTCGCGAAATTTCTGACTAGCGTCGTGTAAAAGGCGACCAGCTTGGGATCATTAAGAATGGCGGTACCCATGCGGCCTTTCCAGCCGGAGGCTTCGAGCGCCAGAAACTCGGCAAGAAAGTTCTCGCCAGCCCTTGATCCTTTCCTCATGTCCACCGAGACGGCGCCCCGTTTCTCAAGCCTTCTGCGGCGCCGCCTTAGGTTCTGGCGCATCTTACCGAGACTGACCCAGTAACTGCTAGAGTCCCCTCGCACATCGAGAAACGAATACCGACGGCATGGGCCGCTACGCACGATATACCCACTGGCTCCGTCCCGCAGGGCGCGCCATACAGGAGAATTATGCCGCACAGCCCTGAGATAGAGGCCCAAGTGATTGGGCACCTCACGGGCTATCTCGGCCAGCAGTGCCTTGAGCGCCACTGCAGCGCAACCGGGCGCCAGCGCGATGTCACCACTGTTGTCCATCCGCTCATCAGATGGAGTCCGCAACTGAGGCGAGCGATGGCCCAGGAGCGCGTGCGGTGTCACGATGACAGGCAGGACTCCGACAAGCCTGTCCCCAGCATAGGCAAAGCTGCAGAACCAGTTCTCGTTTGGCTTCAGCTGATGACGAAGAAAGGCGTCAACCCAGCCCGGCAGCAGAGTCCAACCGTTTTGGGGAGACTCCCAGGCGAGACGATCCCAAGCGAGGACGTGTGGAGCGAGAGCATCGAAATCGCGAACTGTTGTTGTTCTTATGCTCTGGTGATGGCCGCAGAAGGTTGGATCACTTAATTTGTCATCCGTCCCTGTTGATCCTGGCAAGGTTAAGTTTTTTTTCCGAAGAGTATTGTTTTGCATCAGCTCACTCGGATACAGATAAAAAATCGTCATCAAAACGGATCCGACAGATGATCCGCATCCCCTAATAGTTTCAGATCAAAGGAATTCTGGTTTTTTCGCAATATACCTTTGTGAGTAGAAGCGCTACTCACAAAGGTTACATTTTAACTTATGTTTTTGAGACGATGTCATGTAACTTATTTCTGTTCCAGAAACCTGTTACGGATTGCTCCTGCACCTACCGCATCGGCGCGGTTTCAATCAGCTGCCAGCTCACGTCTCCCTCCTTCATTCAGAGTCGAGGAAGACGCGGGAGGCCATCAGATGTTCAAAATGCGCCCTTCCCATCGGCATATCGCTTAGCCTCGGATCTCAAGCGCATTTCAGCTTTCACCGCTTTGAGCTGAGTATCGACAGCCTTTCTCTCCTCGCTCAGGCGATCGAACTCCGCTTGCAGCTCGGCGTCTGTCAGTCCTGCCAGGGAGGGCAGCCTCGCCTTCCGACGGGCTCCTCGTGTCAGTTCGCGCATCGATGCCAGGACCCTTGGACCGATATGAGGCAGCTGGAGCCAATGGGTATCCGGCAGGCTGGCGACCTCCCGGATGGACGGGTGCCGACCCCCGAACTCTTGCAGGATTGTCTGTCGGATATGAACAGGAAGCTCTTCAAGTGGAAAGGGGTCATCAAGCTGCAAGGGTTATCCTTGGGTCCTGGGATCGGAGGACAAGGATGCTGTTGAACAGTAAGATGAGTAAGCGCGATTTCGGGGGACGACGGAAGGGACGTGTTCCTCTGAAGAGCAGTGCACCACGTCTGACGAGAAGTGCGCTCTGTTACGCCTAGCCGCGGCATTACGGCCTAGATCAGGTAAGCACTTACTTCTATAATGCGGCTCTACATTTTCTCCACAACGGTTCCCGCTCCGCCGCTGCGCCGCTGCGCCCGAGACTGCGATGGCCAATGGTGCCGAAAGGAGCGCAATCGTGAAGTTGACCCAGGAAGAGCAGCGAGCGTTGGATAGCGCAAGAGCACTTGCGCGTCAGCGGGTCGCCGAGGAGCGCACCGACGGCAAGCCGTGGGAGCGGCTTCAAGAGCGGGGCGATGGTCTCAAACCTTGGGGAACGGGCACCTCGTGCAAGCAACCCGGAATTGAGTTCCTCAATCACGGGCAGCCAGGCGTGCGCCTGACCCCCGCTCAAGGAAGTTTGAATTGCGGCAGGGGACGAAAGCTACGCGGAACATGATATTTAGAACAAAGATAGAACCTCAAGGGACTTGCCATGTTTGAACGACAGGATCTTCAGTTCCAGGTGAGCGAGAGTTTGGGATTGCGCCATGTCGTCTCCCGATCCACGTAAGAACGCCCAGAATACGCGCGGCAAACCCTTCGAGCCCGGCAACTCCGGGCGCCCGAGAGGCTCCCGCAACAAGGCAACACTGGCCCTGGAGGCGCTGCTCGATGGCGAAGCTGAAGCCCTGACGCGCAAGGCTGTCGAGATGGCGCTCGGTGGCGATACGACGGCAATGCGGCTCGTGATGGATCGGATCCTGCCGCCTCGGAAGGATCGGCCCGTGACATTCGCTCTGCCAAAACTCGAGACGCCCGCCGATGCGGTGAAAGCATCCGCTGCTCTTGTTGAGGCCGTCGCATCGGGCGACCTCACGCCCTCGGAGGCAGAGGACCTGTCCCGGCTCGTGGACCGCTATGTCCGCGCTGTCGAAACCACCGACATTCTGGAACGGCTTGAAAGCCTCGAAGGAGAACGATTGAAATGAGTCGCACTTTGAAGACACGGACCCGCCGCTTGGAGCAGGCATCGACTTCCGGTCAGGAGACTCGGTGCTTTCCTATCATCCGCGCGACCGACAAAGCTGACGCCGATCGGCAGATGGAGGCCCTCGTTGCGTCGGGTGCACTCGACGGCTGGAACGAGCGCTCGCTCCCGATCGTGCGGGTGATCGCTCCGATTGTGAAGGTGGACGCCAACGGGGTGCCGGATGTGGCCCGATGACTAGTGCGCCGCCCGCGTAGACAAGCGGCCCTAGAGCCTTGGTAGGAAGCGAAGCTATCCGCACTCTTATCCGTAAAGCGATGGGGATTGTTGAAGAACGGATAGATGTGCTCTGCGAGGCCTTCCGCAATGCGAGGCAAAGGCCTTCTGCATCCCAGCTGTAAGGTAAGCAGGAGCGTCCGAATGGTAATGAACAGCGGACCTTCAGAAACTGCCGGTCTACGCCCTCGATTGACCCAACACGGACGTTCAACCGCCGTCACTCATAAGATCGATCGGCTGGTGCCGCAGTTCTAAGTCAGAGCACTCCTCCCTAATCCGCCGCTCGGTGCGTCGCTGCTTCAGAAGTAATAACTTCCAAACAGGGAACCACCCACAAGCGACAGCATCAGAAAGAAGCTGATGAGCAGGAACATCGCAAGGATCACAAAGCGCATCAGGCAACCGCCCAGCGCCGCGCCGACCGGTGGTGCCTCAGGAGTGGTGTAGGTTGCTTCTCGGGACATGCGGCCGGCACGTGAAGCGGCCCGGAGGATCTCCAGCATTCTTGCCGTACGGATATCGCGCACCGAGGCGCTCTCGTCGCCTGTACCTCGACCATGATCGGGAGATCTCTCCCGCTCCCTGCGGCTCCAGGGTTTGGCACTGGTTCTCGGGGACGGAGGAGGATCGGTGCGCGGCGGTGCAGCGGACGTGACCGTCGTCCGTGGACGAGGCGGAGCAGCAGGCGAAACGGGCCTTGCTGCCGGGCGGACCGGATCCCCGAATTTCGCGCCGCATTCCGGACATACGGAGGTGTCGAGCCAGCGCCCGGGCTTGTGGTTCGTGCAGTAGTAGCGGACCTGCGCCTCGTGACAGGCTTCACATTCGCCAGGTGTCGCCTTCGAAGTACCGCAATTCGGGCAACGCAGGATTACGCCGGTCATCAATGAGGTTCCTGGCTCGTTTCACTCTCAGGGCTGCCGGGGGCGAGCTCCGGATAGACTTCGCGGATCATGTCGGCAGGAATGTGCAACCGATACACCCGGGGGAGCGTTCCTTCGACAAATTGCGCCATGGTGGGAACGCGCTCGTAGGGGCCGAAGCTCTCACGGCTCAATCGGCGGGAGAGCGCTACGGTCGTCAGCACCGGATGCGCCTGATAGGCTGGATAGGCGGCGTATCTCTCTTCCACATGATCGTGGCCGCGCACCATGTGAGTGACCGGCCGTCCCAAACTGGCGCTCAGGGAACAGAAAGCGGCGAAGTCCTCATGCCCGAACTGGCTTCCCCGCGAAAAGCGGTTCGGGAGCTTCTTGCGGGCTTTCGGATGCGCCCTGGTCCACACGAAATCCGACAGGCACATCGGGTCATTCCAATCTCCTGTCTCAGCGAGCCGCGCATGCAGATCCGTCAACGGGAAGCCTCCATGGGCCACCAGGAGACCATCGGGAAAGAAGAGCGCCCGCGGAGCACGCGCGAACAGGCGCACGGCCACCTTGCCGGCCCGCTCGATCCATTCATGCGCGATATTGGCGTTCAGCAGATCCGCGAAGTCCGATGGGGTTACGCTCGAGGCAAACCGCACGCCATCATAGAAGAGCGCCTCGTCGTGGTTGCCTGCGATGAGGCACACGTGATCCGGCGCGTCCACGATCAGCTCAAACACGCGAAGAAGAACTTCGAGCCCGAAACCTTCATCGTCGAAAAGATCGCCGAGAAACACCATCCGGGGCTGGCCCCCGTCGGGTTGCCGTGGCGGATCGCGCATTGCCGCCAGTGCGGCCTCGAGCGCCAGCAGATCGCCGTGCAGATCACCGATGATCCACAACGGGCTTCCGGTATCCACATCAGAGATCTGGATTGCTTTGTCGGCGGGATCGGAGCGGTTCTTGTCGAACAACATGCCGGGTCCGTCGACTTTGTCGAGAAGCGCCTCCATCCGCTCCACCGTCGCTCGTATGTTCGAGCGGATGGAGGACGGGTTGGCCGCACCGCGGACAGCCATCCAGTCCAGGTTTTCCACCTCCACGATCTGCAAGGGGGGCTGCGCTATAACGGAGGTGGGAGCAGTGTCAGAAGGCAGACTGCTCATGTTCTGCGGGAGCTCTTCGCTCACCGGCGGAGGTGCTGCATCGTCTAATTTCGGTTCACCGCCTACAACGGAAGCATCGGACGCAGGGGATTCTGGCGGTTGTGCAGTATCCGGTGCCGCAGGTTGGTCTCTGGGCACATCCGCCATCGTGGAAGCCGCTTCCCGCTCCTCCGGCTTCTCGTCAGGAGAGACAGGCTCAGGCGCTTCAGGTCCGCCAGGCCGGCTCATGTGAGCGCCCGCGCCGTAAGCGGCATCTTGACGATGCCTTTGGCCTGGCGTCCGACGGCGATCCGATCTCCTTGCCTGACCGGGCGAGGCGCTGTAAGCGCTGCACCGTTCACGAGGGTTTCATTGGTTGTGCCGGCCACAGGCGTTATCACCCATTGCCGCCCGGAATGGCGTTCCAGGATACATTGGCGGTTGTCCCAGAACTCGCTGTCCGGCCCGAACTGCCGCACCAGAGTTTTTCCGAGCTCCGTCCTGACCCCAATCTGGAGTGAGCGTCCATCGGGGCCAAGTAGCTCGATTCTGTCGGACAGGATTAACTCGGCGGCAGCTCGTGGAGCGCCGTCACCCGCTGTCGAACCTTCTTTGGAGGCAGACGCCCCCGCGCCGCGCCCGCTCAAAACAGCCCGCAGTTCCGCAGCCGCCGGTCTCGCGGTGGGATCCGGTGCAAGGCAGCGGTGCAGGAAGGAGCTGACTTCGGCATTGCTTGCAGGTGCCGGCATCACCCCGGCCAGTGCCGGAGGTTTGGCGGCATGGCTCTGTACCAACCTTGCATACTCCGCCTGGTCCTCGACCCAATAGGGATGGTAGCCGGCGAGAAGCTCGTAGAGCATCAGCCCACAAGTGAAGACATCGGAGGCAAGCCCCGGCACGCCCCCGCGGGTCATGTGCTCGGGCGAGCGGTAGTTGTCGGTGCCGACATAGCCCTGGTGGCCATGCCAGGGTGCGCGGCGGTCAGCCAGAAGCGAAAAGTCCATGTCGATCAGCTTGAGCTGGTAGCCCGAGCCGATCGTCGGGTCCTCAATGAGATACGCATTCGCCGGCTTGAGATCCGCATGGACGATCTTGGATTCGTGGAGCGCCGCCATTCCAGTCATGAAGACCTTGGCCCAGGTGACATGACGGGCCCAGAGGGTAGGGTTGTTGGTGGCGGGCACCTTGGTGCGGCGATGTTGCTCCCGTTCCTCATCGAGCATTTGCTGGAGGTCGGCGCCGTTCTCGACGAACTCGAAGGCCTGGAAGTAGCAGGGGCCGCCCCAGACCTCTTCGAATGCATCCACTTGCCGCACTGCGAACTGAGCCGCCCGCCCGTTCCGGACGCGGGCTCCGAGCTCGTTCTGGTAGGTGATGAATGCCTCGTACCAAACGACCGTAGGAGCAGGAGACTTGTACTGCTTCAGAAAAACCTTTTCACCAGTCGGCGTCTCGGCTCCATAGGAAATCGCCATCATGCCTGGTCCGAAGACCTTCGTGATGCGGTACTGCCGGATCTGATCGCCGACCTTCAGCTTCTTGGCCATGGCTTGTGCTCACTGTGACAGGGTAGGTGTCTACAGCACCACGGTCGCTGCCGAGCGCGAAACGCTGGCGGCCAGTTGCTTCAGGGTGTTGCGGAAATTGACCGGATCGGACGTGAATTTCTGCAAGGCCTCCTGCGGGTTCAAGCCTTCGTACTCCACAACCTCCCATTCCGACTTGTCGATCTGGCTCAGACGATCATAGCCCTCGAAGTTGGGAGCGAAGAGGCTGAGGATGATGCGATTGGCCATGACCAGGTTTGCCACATCCTGGAGCGAACCGCCCTTCGCCTCGGGAAGGCTCATGGTTTCCTTGAACGACGCATCGGTGAAGACGATGACCACGCGAGCCGCATCGCTCCTGTAGCGCCATTTAGCCGGATCTTCGGTCTGTGAACCCTTTGGGACCGCCTCCATGGAGGCAACCTTGTACAGCGCATCGAGAAGCGACTCAGGCTCGTCGCCGCCGCCGTTCGCCTGCAAGGTGCCGAGCTGCGCCTTGAGTGCTCCAGCATCGCGCACGAAGGGGTGATCGACGATCCAGGACAGCCCCTCGCCTTGGGCAGCTTCGATGTCACGATACCCGACAACCTTGCCGCGCCAGTCCCTCACAGGAGCGGCGTTGTTGGCATCGCCCCGGCTCAGGGAGTCGATGAAGGCCTCAATGTTTCGGCGGAGCGCATCAATGCAGGGCGACATGCTGCCACTCACATCGACGAGGAAGACGATGTCAGCCACACCCTTGGTTTTTGGACGCTCCTGCACGTTCGGCGGAGGGGCCACCTCAGCTGGTGAGCTTTCTATTGGAGCTGCCTCCGTTGGGGCGTCCGTCGCGGGTCCAGCCGGATCCGTGGGCGCTCCGACCGCTGCTTCCGTCGAACTTGGCGCTTCCGTTGAAGGCGGGTTCCCAGGTGTCGTCGGAATCGGTTGGTCGGAATGCTCCATATCACTCATGCGTCAGCTCCGCTTAACTTAACCCTGTTCTCAGCTCGATGAGCCGAGCTATCCAACAACAGGGCGGCCAGACCGAAGTTCCCGGCTGCGCATAGGGCTCTCAGAGATGCAAGCCTGCCCGGGCAAGCCGCTGGCTTTCTCGAAGAAGGTAAGTTGTTGGGTCAGCCAATGTTGCAAATGTTGCCTTCTGGCACATTTGCGAAGTAGACCGAATTTCTGCTGAGGGAAGTGATAGCAGGCATTCCTGATGCATTGGCAATTACCTTGTCTGACCCGTTGCAGACCCATTCATCGTCTTCACTTAACGAGCCTATTCAGCGAGCCTGACATCATCATAGCGGCAGGGGAAATCTGACGCAGGTACGTGTGCCCTTCTCGACCGCCTCCCGCTCCACCTGCCCATCAAGCTGATTGGTGAAGGCGTCGATGAGCTGAAGGCCGAGCCCGCCCTTCCGCGGCGGACCCATGCCGCGCCCATTGTCCTCGACCGCAAGGCAGGCCTCGCCGATTTCGGATTGTGTCGTGAAGCTGACCCGGATCGTCCCACCGTCCTCGTTGAAGGCGTACTTGAGCGAGTTGGTGACCAGCTCGTTGACGATCAGCCCGGCGGCCACCGCTCGGTCCAGAGGAAGCAGGGCTCCTCTCTCGATTTCGACATCGATGCTCACCGTCTCGCGCTGCGGGTCGATGTTGGCGCACAAGGCCCGCAGGTAATCGCCGAACTCCACGTTGCTGATGCCGCTCTCGAATGAGAGCTGATCCTGGGCCAGAGCAATGGCATGCACCCGGTCCATGACGCTGACGAAGCGGTCCCGGTCCTCCTGCGTCGAGGCGTGCCGCCGTTGCAGGGCCAGGAAGGAGATGATGGTCTGGAGATTGTTCTTCACCCGGTGCTGGAACTCGCGCAGAACCACCTCGGCAAAGGACTTCTCCTGGGCATGGGCAGCGGCCGCCTCCGCCGCCTTGGTCTCTGTCTCCAGCCGCAGCAGGGCCACGCCCAAGATGTTGGCCATGGTGGTCAGGAAGGTTACGTCGCTTTCGTCGAAGGTGCGTGGTTCCTCTGCATCCACCTCCAGCACGCCCCAGGTGCGCCCGTCGATCCGCACCGGCACGTTCAGAAGCGAGACAATGCCGTGGTCGCGCAGGCTCGGATGCATGCGGAACTCGGGATCGTTCGGCAGGTCCTCGACAATCACCGGAGCAGCCGTCTGCATTGTGCGCCCGGGAGGTGAGGCATTGTCGAGGGCGAAGGTCGTCTGCCCCACCATGCCGGGCTTCCAACCCACACCTGCCACCATCAGCAGGTCGCCGTGATCCGGCCGGTAGCACAGCACCTTCACGTGCTTGATGTGGGTGACACGGGAGACCTGGGCGGTCACGTAGTGCAACAGCCTCTCACGCGGCAGAACCTGGGAGGCCGTCCGGCCGAAGGCGGCAAGCGCCCGCTGGTACTCATGCATGCGCTTCAGTTCAGGGCTCGGGCCGTCGCTCCTCCTGGGCATCGTGCCTCCTGCTCAGAGCCCCACCAGGGCTGTCTTACTGCAAGGCTGGAAAAGCCTGGCGGCTGGGTCTGGTTCCAAGACGGTTAGGCACGGCGTGACGGCTGGCGGCCTCTGCTTCCCGGAAAAGGCGATGGCGAAGCTGCTCCGGCATGAAGCTTTAGGGGGCGACCCCGGCTGATCCGGGCCTACCTAAGAGACATTGCTTTTGATCTTGACCCTAGGAACAAAGACCATTGCTCCCTCATTCATCGGGCATGCCTGGCCCGGATCCCCACGCGCGTGCTCTCGTTCTGGTTGTCGAAGACGAGGTGCTCGTTCGGCTGACCCTCGTGGATGTGCTGGAGGATGCCGGCTTCAAGGTGATCGAAGCCGCGCATGCGGACGAGGCGCTGCGGGTCCTGAGTGCGGTCTCAGGCATCCATGCGGCAGCATCAACGGATTCGAACTCGCCCGGCGGGTTCGACTCGATCGGCAGGACATCGGGATCCTGATCGCGTCCGGCCGGGCCGCCCCCAAGCCAGGCGACTTGCCGGAGGGAGCCCTGTTCCTCGGCAAGCCGGTTCATCCCGAGACGCTCGTGCGACTGCTCAAAACGCTCCTGACCTCGGAGCGAGCCTGAGGCTGATCACGAGGACGCTGGCACCCTTATTAACCAGCCTCAACCGTCGCAACTGTCGCAAGGGGCGATTTGTTGCGCGACAATTAGAGACCTCAAGCCAGCGACAATTAGGCATGCAAGCGATGATTGCAGATGGGCTCGCGGCCGAAATCCGCGTCAAGCCCGGTAGCCGCCGAAGGCGGTGACTGAAGGTCGGGCTTTACGCGGATTTCAGCCGCAAGCACTCTCGATGAGCGATGCACGCCGACGTAGCAAACAGCCCAATGTGATTGGCACGTCTAATTGTCGGAACGCATGGGGTTTTAATTGTCGCGCAACAGCGATTGGAATTGCGCGGTTTTTAGCCCTCGCCGGTCGGCGGCTCATGCCTGCCTCTGTTTGCCCCATTTTTCGAATGCATCGACTACTTCCCGCACCCCCGCGAGGAAGCTTGGAAAGAGGGTAGGGCCAACACGCTCCTCGAGCTTCAGCACCCACGCCCTTTGTCTAGATCCTTGACGCCAAGCGCCTATTTGCGGCCAGCATCTCGCGAGTCTTCCTCTTCGGCTTTAGATTCACGATCTGCACTCATCGTGACTGACGAAGCAGATCGCGACCGACAGATGGCGGCCCTGGAAGCATCGGGTGCTCTTGATGGCTGCAACAGGGACTTTCATTGTCGTGGTCTACACGCCGAGGCGAAGGACGATCTCGAGGCCGCGTGGTCTGGAGCAGCCCATCTCAGCCATGATCGACCAGCGCAGGCCCAGATCGAGAAGGTGGGGCCACTGGGCGGCCGGAGGACGACGGCGCCAAATCGCCATGACCATCATGGAATGGGCCGACCGCCGAGCACGGCAGAAGAAGAGGCGTGGCGGCTGAGCATCATGTGCGCCGCAACTGCTAAGGGCAACCTGTTCCAAAAACAGAAAGGCCTCCTCACCCGCCATTGCCTGAAGATGAGGAAGCCTTCTTCTCCCGAAGACCCTATTGCGGAAGCAGTCTTCGACGAGGCAACAATCAGCCTGTGAGAGGGTTTCAGCTTGGCGCAACAGAAACCCTTCGCGCCTGCTACCGACGCGAAGGGCTACTCAACTGAGGGCCCACGCCCCTACCAACCGACCCTCAATCTTTTAATCTCAGGATCGTGATAGAGTTCCTAAGGCTAGGCCAAACAAAAGCCCCGACTTGCGGCCGGGGCTAGAATTAAGCCACTCGAAGGAGAGTTGATCTATCTGCCGAGAGGGGAATCACAGACTTTGCCGATCTAGAGAGAAGATCGACGTCTGCACTCTCCATTTTCGTCCGATCCGCAAGGACAACTACGTTCGATATGCCTTCATCCAATGCTGAGATGTCCTGGAACTTAACGATTGTTGAGTTGATCGACACATGGTGAGGAGTAACTAAATCGAACAGGGAAAGATGACCTTGGCGCATTACCCGAGCCCCAAACCGCCATTCCTTCGTCGAGCGGCCGCGGAAGGGCACATCGAACTCTGCCTTATCCCCAAAAGCCTCCCGTAGATGGTCCCGGAATACTTGGCGGGCTGTCGTCTCGCGTTCCTCAGCCATCCTTTCTGCGGTCGCCTCTACGGCTTTCCGGCTGGCTGCTCCCGTAAATATCACAGCATTCGCAAGCCACTCGCGCGAGACCTCCATCGCAAATAGCATATGACTGTCGAATTTGACCCCGTATAGTTGAGCTACCGAGGGCGCGACGCGGATGAATGTACTCGACCCCCCAAGACGTTCTGCCTCGTGGTACCCATTGCCTTGATCGGTGATTATATAGGTATCGCTGTCGCGTCGAATGCGCACAACGACACTGGATCCTCCAGGATATACATCTGGAAGAGCTATTAGGCCGTCGCCATTGTCTATATCTGTGATGATCAGTTCGCGGCTAATCTCGTCGAGAAGTTTCCGCATACTGTCGGACCTAGTTAAACTAGCATTCGCGACCATGTGGGCTCCTCCAACCACAGACCCGGCACATTGAAGCCAGTTCTGATAATATCTAGTATATCATCAAACGTTGCGAGTTCATTCTTGATTGGAAAGGCAATTGGTAGGTTGCCTTCCGGGGTTAGCGCGTCCACTCCAAGAGCAGCATTTTCAAGGAACGGATGTATGTGAGGCCCTCTTACAATCGGCGGAGCCCCATGGGATCCGAGTGGATTTCGATGGGGTTTCAGCGGGTTCTCGGGGTCGAATTCAATCCGGCATAGATGCCAGTTCCGGAGATGTTGGACGGCAAACAAGTGTGCCGAGAGCCCGTAGAATGATCGGCTCGCCGGAACAGCTTGAGGTCCGAAGACCTCCAAACGAAGACCCGACACAATCACGCCATCAATCGCCAATGGGCACGCAATCGCCAGATGATCAGCTCCCTGTTTGGTGGTTATCTGCCAGTCTGGATTGGTGGCCATGGCCTTTTCGGCAGCGGCTATGGCCGTCAGATCAGATCTGATCTGAGCCTCGTCCCTCATCCGTCGCCCCGCCCATTCTCTATTTTAAACCGTATCGTCTGAGTTATCTTAGAACGTAATGCTTGCGCAGTGCTACAGACTCTTGGCTCAACTTTGGTATCTGCTGGATGGCCGCCTGTAGGCCATCAATCTATCGCGAGTGCACCCACGTGCGTGCTAGTCATTGGCTCCGGAGGCTTGTTGATGGCTGACCCATGCTGGCAGACTCAGTAGCCATAAGCAGTCCCTCTCCGAGTTCTCGCTCCCGGTGCGGGGTTAAGGCTATCAGCAAGCGCTGCCGGAAGGAATTGTGCGCCGCTACGCGAGAAACCTGAAATCCGACCTATTGGCACAGAATACGAGATGCTGATGGGCTTTAAACCCGTGATCCCTACGGCAGGCGTCGTCCTTCGCTGTCGATGCTACTCCCGCCCTTGTGCCGACAGGGTGCCGACATGGGAGCCTGAAAATGAAAAAGCTCCGACATGCGAAGCCAATTTCATGAACAAAATCAATATGGTGCCCCTGGCCGGGATCGAACCAGCACTCCTTGCGGAACTCGATTTTGAGTCGAGCGCGTCTACCAATTCCGCCACAGGGGCAAGGAAGTGCGACCTAACATGCGGGATAAAGGCCGGTCAATCGGAGAGATGTGAAGCTAGGCCGCAATGCCGGCCTCTCGCCTTTCCTGGCGCCTTGTGCTCAAAGAAGGGCCGCGGGGCGCGGCCCCGCCCGGACCCGAACCTGCGGACTTCCATGCTCAGACGCCTCTACGACTGGACCCTCTCCCTCGCGGCGCGCCCTTCGGCTCCTTATGCGCTGGCGCTGGTCTCGTTCTCGGAAAGCTCCTTCTTTCCGGTCCCACCGGATGTGATGCTCGTCCCGATGATGCTGGCACGGCCCGACAAGGCCTGGTCCTATGCCCTGATCTGCACCGTCGCCTCGGTGCTGGGCGGGATCCTCGGCTATTTCATCGGCCTGGGCCTCTACGATTCCATCGGCGCCTGGCTGTTCCAGCTCTACGGGCTCACGGAGGGCGCAGAGACGTTCCGGCACGCCTATGCGGAATACGGGCATTGGGTGATCCTGCTCAAGGGCCTGACCCCGATCCCCTACAAGCTCGTGACCATCACCTCCGGCTTTGCCGGCTATCACCTGGGCTGGTTCATCGTCCTCTCGATCCTGACCCGTGGCGCGCGCTTCTGCCTGATCGCCCTTTTGATGAGCAAGTTCGGTCCGCGCATCAAGTCGATCATCGACAACAACTTCAATCTGGTGGCAGGTTTGGCCATCGTCGCCTTCGTCGGCGGGTTCGTGGCGTTCCGCTACCTGTTCTGAGGAGAGAGCGATGCGACTCGCCTTGACCATGCGCCAAGCGGCTTTCGCCGTCGCCCTCGGCGCCGCGGCGACCATCGGTGGCGCGCTCGTCTTCGAGCATGTCTTCGGCTACGTGCCGTGCAAGCTCTGCCTGATCCAGCGCAATCCCTATTACATCGCCATTCCGCTCGGCCTCGCCGCCGCGGTCCTGCCGTCGCACTGGGCCAGGATCGGGCTGTGGCTGCTGGCGCTGATCTTCATCGTGAGCGCGGGGCTCGGCGCCTATCATTCCGGCGTCGAATGGGGCTTCTTCGCAGGGCCAAGCGATTGCGGCGGCGGCTCGGGCGCCGCGGCAGGCACCGTGGGCGATTTCATGAGCCAGCTGCAGACCACCCGTGTCGTCAGCTGCACGGAGGCGGCGTGGCGTTTCCTTGGCCTGTCGCTGGCCGGCTGGAACGTGCTGATCTCACTCGGTCTGGCGGCCTTTGCTGCCCTGGCCGCATCCCGCAAGGGCTTTTCCATCGGCCGGTAAGGGTTTCCGGCCTTCCTCTGCAGGCGGGGCTTGCGCCGGACGAGGCAGCTTCATTAGCTTCATCTGAACAGGATCGGGGAAACGTCTCATGAGCATCGAGGCTCTTAAAAGCGAGGTCGCGCGGCAATTCGGAACGCCGGCCGTCGTGATCGATCTCGACGTGGTCGAGCGCAACATCGCGCGGGTGCAGGCCCTGTGCGATGCGGCGGGCATCGCCAACCGGCCGCATATCAAGACGCACAAGAGCCCGGTCATCGCCGGGATGCAGCGCGAGGCGGGCGCCCGTGGCATCACCTGCCAGAAGCTGGGCGAAGCCGAGATCATGGCCGAGGGCGGGCAGGAGGACATCCTGATCGCTTATAATCTCCTTGGCGAGGAGAAGATGGGACGCCTCGGCAAGCTTCTGTCCCAGGTGACGGTCACCGTGGCGGCCGACAACCCTGTCGTGGTGGCAGGCCTGCCGCATGCTGCTGCCATTGCCGGACGCGATCTCGAGGTGGTGGTCGAGTGCGATACCGGGCGCAAGCGGGCCGGCGTCGAGACGGTCGCCGAGGCGGTTGCGCTTGCCACGGACATCGCCTCCCGTCCCGGACTCTCATTCGCCGGCTTCATGCTCTATCCGCCGGAGGACGCCACGGTCGAGACGCAGGCCTTCCTCGACAAGGCGACGGCCGGTATCCGGGAGTTCGGGCTCGAGCCGCGCATCGTCTCGACGGGCGGCACGCCCAATCTGCGCAATCTCGGCAAGATGAGGAACGTGACCGAGCATCGGGCCGGAACTTCGGTGTTCAACGATCGCATGATGCTGGCTGCCGGCGTCGCCGGGCTGGAGGATTGCGCGCTCACGGTCTACGCGACCGTTGTCAGCCGGGCGGGTCCGGAGCGCGGCATTCTCGATTCCGGTTCCAAAACCCTGACCAGCGACACCGGCGGCGGCCTCGACGGGCATGGCCTCATCCTCGAACATCCCCAGGCCAGGATCGCCCGCTTCGCGGAGGAGCACGGCTTCCTCGATCTCTCCGCCTGCAACGACAGGCCCAATATCGGTGATGTGGTGCGCATCGTGCCGAACCATGTCTGCGTGGTGGTGAACATGGTGGACCGGCTGGTCACGGTGCGGGGCGACAGGATCGTCGGGGAACTGCCGGTCGCGGCGAGGGGCCGGCTGATCTGATCGGGTTGTGGATGGGGGGCTCTTACGGCTCGAGCTCGCTGTCCCAGTAGAGATAGTCCATCCAGCTGTCGTGGAGATAATTGGGCGGGAAGAGGCGGCCGTTGGAGTGGAGGTCGTGGACGGTGGGGGCGAAGGGGCTCTGCCGGGGCCACATTTCCACCTCGCGGGGCAGCTTGTCCCCTTTCCTGAGGTTGCACGGCGCACAGGCGGCGACGACGTTTTCCCAGGTGGTCTGCCCGCCCTTGGAGCGGGGGACGACGTGATCGAAGGTGAGGTCCTCGCGGTCTCCGCAATACTGGCAGCTGAAGCGGTCGCGAAGAAAGACGTTGAAGCGGGTGAAGGCGGGGTGCCGTGACGGCTTGACGTAGGTTTTTAAGGAGATGACCGAGGGAAGGCGGATCTCGAAGGTGGGACTTCGCACGATCTTGTCGTATTCGGAGACGATGTTGACCCGGTCGAGGAAGACCGCCTTGATCGCATCCTGCCAACACCAGATGGACAAGGGGTAGTAGCTCAACGGCCGATAATCGGCATTGAGCACGAGAGCCGGACAGGCCTCGGGTCGCACAACAGGCTGGACGTGTATCGTCACCTCACCTCCTCGGAGCATCGGACCCGAAAGCGAAGGCCGCCCTCAAGCTTGATTCGATGCTTTTCTTCCTGGCCGGCGCAGCCGAAGCAGTGGCGCGCCGGACAAGAGAAGGGTTATCCCGTCCGAGTAGACTATAGGCAGTGTGACGCTGTTGTGAAGATCGTCACGGGAACGTTTGTGACGCACCCACAGGGATGTGGATGCCCCTACGATCGTGACGTTAGGGAACAGATTTACCGGGTCGGAACTGGCTTCTCTCCGCGGTAATCGTAGAAGCCGCGCTTGGTCTTCCGGCCGAGCCAGCCGGCCTCCACGTATTTCACCAGAAGCGGGCAGGGGCGGTACTTGGAATCGGCCAAGCCCTCGTGCAGCACCTGCATGATCGACAGGCAGGTATCGAGGCCGATGAAATCGGCGAGCTGGAGGGGGCCCATCGGGTGGTTGGCGCCGAGCCGCATGGCGGTATCGATGGCCTCGACCGAGCCCACGCCCTCGTAGAGGGTGTAGATCGCCTCGTTGATCATCGGCAGCAGGATGCGGTTGACGATGAAGGCCGGGAAATCCTCGGAGACGGTCGAGGTCTTGCCGAGCTTGGCGATGAATTCCTTGGAGGATTCGTAGGTCGGGTCGTCCGTGGCGATGCCGCGGATCAGCTCGACGAGCTGCATCACCGGCACCGGGTTCATGAAATGGATGCCGATGAACTTCTCGGGCCGGTCGGTGGCGGCCGCCAGCCGCGTGATCGAGATCGAGGACGTGTTGGTGGCGACCATCGCGTCCGGGCGCAGGGAGGGGCAGAGATTGGTGAAGATCCTGCGCTTCACCTCCTCGTTCTCGGTCGCCGCCTCGATCACGAGGTCGCAGGTCGAGAGATCGTCGTAGGTCACGGCCGGCTTGATCAGCTCCAGCGCCTTCTGCCGGTCGCCGTCGGTGATGGCGCCCTTGGAGACCTGCCGGGCCATGTTGCCGTTGATGGTGGCAAGGCCCGCATTGATCCGCTCCTCCGAGAGATCGTTGAGCCGGACGTTGAACCCCGCGAGCGAACAGACATGGGCAATGCCGCTGCCCATCTGTCCCGAGCCGACGACGCCAACCGTTTTGATCTCTATGCCCATCGATCTGCTGCCTGCATCCTTATGCGAACGGCCGGGCGGAAAGACCGCCCGGTCCGTCACTATTCCTGACCTTATTGACCCTATTTGGTCAACTCCTCCTTGAGTTCAGGCAGGATTGTGAAGAGGTCGCCGACGAGGCCGTAATCGGCGACCTGGAAGATCGGGGCCTCC
Source organism: Microvirga zambiensis WSM3693 (assembly GCF_016735695.1). GTDB lineage: Bacteria > Pseudomonadota > Alphaproteobacteria > Rhizobiales > Beijerinckiaceae > Microvirga > Microvirga zambiensis. Next base: position 87,155 of record NZ_JAERQD010000021.1, read on the forward strand.
TCGTCCTTGTTGATCGCCACGATCACCTTGGAATCCTTCATGCCGGCGAGATGCTGAATCGCCCCTGAAATCCCCACGGCGATGTAGAGATCGGGCGCCACCACCTTGCCGGTCTGGCCGACCTGCCAGTCGTTCGGCGCATAGCCCGCATCCACTGCCGCCCGCGACGCGCCCATGGCGGCGCCGAGCTTGTCGGCGATCGGCTCGATGTACTTGGTGAAGTTTTCGGCCGAGCCGAGCGAGCGTCCGCCCGAGATGATGATCTTGGCCGAAGTCAGCTCGGGCCGGTCGGATTGCGCGATCTCCTCGCCCTTGAACGACGACAGCTGCGGATCGTCGGCGGCATTCACCGTCTCGACGGCGGCGGAACCGCCCTCGGCAGCCGCCGGGAAGGCGGCGGTGCGCACGGTGATCACCTTCTTCGCATCTGTCGCCTGCACCGTCTGGATGGCGTTGCCGGCATAGATCGGCCGCTCGAAGGTGTCCGCTGAGACCACCTTGGTGATGTCGGAGACCTGCATCACGTCAAGCAGCGCGGCGACCCGCGGCATCACGTTCTTGCCGGTGGTGGTCGCCGGCGCCACCAGGGCGTCATAGGCGGAGGCGAGCGACACGATCAGCGCGGCGGTGGGCTCGGCGAGCTGGTGCTCGTAAGCGGCGCCATCGGCGAGGAGCACCTTCTCGACGCCCTCGAGCTTGGAAGCGGCATCCGCAGCAGCCTTCGCGTTGGATCCGGCGACGAGGACATGGACGGGCGCGCCAAGCGCCTTGGCGGCGGAGAGGGCCTTGTGGGTGGCGTCTTTGAGGTGAGCGTTGTCGTGCTCGGCGATCAGCAGGGTGGTCATTGGTGTCGGTCTCCCTTAGAGCACGCCGGCTTCGACTTTGAGCTTCTGGACGAGTTCGGCGACGGAAGCCACCTTGACGCCGGCCTTGCGCCCGCCGGGCTCGGTGGTCTTGAGCACCTTCAGGCGTGGGCTGACGTCGACGCCCAGCGTCTCAGGCGAGGTCTCGTCGAGGGGCTTCTTCTTGGCCTTCATGATGTTGGGGAGCGACGCATAGCGCGGCTCGTTGAGGCGCAGATCCGTGGTGACGATGGCAGGAAGCTTCAAGGCCACCGTCTGCAACCCACCATCGACCTCGCGGGTGACGTCGATCGAACCCTCGCCGACAGCGACCTTGAAGGCGAAGGTGCCCTGCGGCCAGCCGAGGAGCGCCGCCAGCATCTGGCCGGTCTGGTTGGCGTCGTCGTCGATGGCCTGCTTGCCCAGGATGACGAGGTCGGGCTTTTCCTGCTCCACCACCTTGGCCAGGATCTTGGCGACGGAAAGCGGCTCGACGCTTGCCTCGGTCTTGACCAGGATGCCGCGATCGGCGCCCATGGCGAGCGCGGTGCGGATGGTCTCGCCGGCCTGTTGCGGGCCGATGGAGACGGCGACGATCTCGGTGGCCTTGCCCTGTTCCTTCAGGCGCACGGCTTCCTCGACGGCGATCTCGTCGAAGGGGTTCATCGACATCTTGACGTTGGCCAGCTCGACCCCGGACCCGTCGCCCTTCACACGGATCTTCACGTTGTAGTCAACAACACGCTTCACACAGACCAGAAGCTTCATTGCCCGTCCTCATCGAAAGTCAGGTCCGGATATGACCCAAAAGGCCCTCAGGACATATAGGGAAAAGGTGGACGGGACCCTAGAGCATCGGATCGGAAAGGGGAATGCATTTTCCGGTCTACGGGCATCAGCGCGGCGTCTGCAGCTCCTGGGCCTCGATCCGTGCGAGCACGGGATCGTAGCGCCGCCGCATCAGGGGCGTGAGGGCGGCACCGACGAGGAAGCCGCCGAGATGCGCGAACCAGCCCACGCTGTCGTCCCCGCCGATGAAGGCGGCGATGAACTGAAGGGCGAACCAGAAGCCGATCGTCCAATAGGCGGGAAGATGCAACGGAATGCCCTTCAGGAAGAGGCCCCAGATCTTCACGCGCGGATAGAGGATGAGATAGGCCGCCACCACGCCCGACACGCCGCCGGACGCACCGATGAGAGGGCGATGAGGTTCCGGCGTGATGAAGGCATGGGCAAGGCTGGCGGCGATGCCGCAGAGCAGGAAGAAGGTGATGAAGCGCAGATGGCCCATCGCATCCTCGACATTGTCGCCGAACACCCAGAGAAACAGCATGTTTCCGATCAGGTGGAACAGGGAGGCGTGCAGGAAGATGTTGGTGACCAGCGTCAGCTCGACCGGCACGAACGGATAGCCGTCGGGAAGCACTTCCGTGCCGAACAGGACCGACGGGATGAAGGCGAGACCGCCCACAATCTCATCCTCGCCCCAGGGGCCGTAGAAGGTGAGGATGTAAACGACGACGCACAGGCCGATCAGACACCGCGTCGCGAGCGGCGTCTTCATGTTCTTGAGCGGAACGCCGTCGTGAAGCGGTAGAAACATCTTCCCCTCCTAGAGCATTTTTCGGCGAAGTGGATCCGGTCCGCCGTCAAAAATGCGGCAAAGCAAAGGAGAGAGCTGATTCCACGTCAGTGGAAACGGCTCTAGCGGTTCTGCCCCGGTACCCAGAGAACGTCGAGCGCGCCCTTGTCATTGACGTAACGTGACGCGACGAAGAGAAAATCGGACAGACGGTTCAGATATTTCACGGTCTCCGGCGAGACCTTCTCCTCGGGCTTTTCCATGAGCTCGACCACATGGCGTTCCGCGCGGCGGCAGATGGTGCGGGCGAGATGGAGAGCGGCGGCGGCGGGCGTCCCGCCGGGAAGGACGAAGGAGCGCAGCACCGACAGTTCCGCGTTCAGCCGGTCGATCTCCTGCTCGAGGCGGTCAACCTGTCCCTGCGTGATGCGCAAGGGTTCATAGGGAAGGGGCTTGCCCGTCTCGACGGTGGAAAGATCGGCGCCGAGATCGAACAGGTCGTTCTGGATGCGGCCGAGCATCGCATCGATCTCGTCGCCCTTCGTGTGAAGGCGGACCAGTCCGATGCAGGCATTGGTCTCGTCGACCGTGCCGTAGGCCTCGACGCGGAGATCGTATTTCGGGCGGCGCCCGCCGGCGGCAAGCGCCGTGGTGCCGGTATCGCCGGTGCGGGTGTAGATGCGGTTCAGAACGACCATGACGCGCCCGGGAGTGGGATTCAGCTAAAATGAATACCCAACCCGCGCGCCGACATTCGTCAAGCCTCTATTCTCGTCCGAGCAGGTTCCCGCGTCCGTCAGATGCTCGATGGTGGCCATGACGCTCCAATTGGCCGACAGCCGCACGCCCACCGATCCCGATTCGCGGAACAGCGGCGAGCAGCCGAGTTGCTGGCGGTCGGCCAGGGGATGGTCCTTGCCGTTATGCACGGCACCGCCGAAGCTGCCCTCGATGAAGAGATCGGGCGTCACGTCGACGGTCCAGGACAGGCCCGCATAGGCGAAGCTCGTCTTTCCGTCGAAGTTCAGGCTGCCGCCCACATGCGGACGGGGGATGAAATAGCTGGTGAAAAGGTCCGATGCGGTGAATGGCTTCGCAAAAAGAATCTCGCCGGTAACGTTGGCGGAGCCGTCGCGTCCTTCCGCGCCCCAGGGATCCTGAGCGGACAATCCAAAACGGAATTCCGAAAGGAAGCTCGGTGAGATCGGGGCCGGGGAGGAATTCGTTTGCCGTTTGAAGTCGGAGCCCAGGGCGCCCGATGATCCCATGAAAAGGATCAGAAGGCTCATGCCTATGGCTGGACTGACACGCATTAAGAGATCCGTAACTCAATAAAAATCACGCCACCAGGCTAGGCCTTTATGGCTAACGTTCTCTTAATACAGAGCGTGGCGAAAAAGTGTCAATACGGGGGAGCCTAAGCCGCTCTCCACCAGATAACGCCCATGATCACGATAATGGCGATAAACTGAAGCAGGACACGCAGTCTCATAAGGTGCTGCGACCGATTGGCATTGCCGCCGCGCAGCATGTTAACCAAGCCTAGAAGTAGCACGAAAGCGACTGCGACGACGGCGATCGGCACAAGCAAATCAATGAAACGATTCATCTGAGTTCCACTCGAATGGTCGGGCGACCGTGGCCCGAACCCATCGCGGAGGCAAGAGGCTCGCTGACGCTACAGAAGGTGCCTGCCGTAACGTTCAGTTCCGGCGCAGGAGACGCTCGAAGTAGTCCAGCTCTTCCTGTGGACGGCTGGGGTCGCCAAGCTTGCGCCGCAATTCCTCCAGGATCCGCTGAGCCCTCTGCGCGGGTGATGCGTTTGCGCCGGGCACTTCTACGCGGCCGTCGGAATAATCCCTGTTCCGCGTCGGACGACCGAGCGGATCGGTGTCGCGCTGGCCGGTCTGCTGGTTGCCCTGAGGATTGCCCTGGCCGGGCTGATCGCCGGCCTGCTCGTTACCCTGGCCGTCGCCCCGCTGCATCTGCTGCATCTGCTGGGCCATGCCCTGCATGCCGCGGCGCAGGTTCTCCAGCGCTCTTCCTTGTGCATCGACGGCGGGGCCGTCCTGACCCTGGCCGAGCGCGCCTTCGGCCTCGCGCATGGCCCCTTCGGCATCGCCGAGCCCCTGCTCGCCCTGCATGCCCATGCCTTCCATCCGACGCTGCAACTCCTGCAGCCGCTCGCGGAGGGCCTGCTGCCGCTGCCTCAGACCCGAGGGATCCTGACCCTGGCCGTTCTCGGCCTGCTCCTGACCCTCCCCCTGCTGTCCCTGTTGGCCCTGCTGGCGCTGACCCTGCTGCCTCTGGCCCTGGCGCTGACCCTGCTGGCGCTGCCCGTTGCGGTCGCCCTGCTGCATGCGCCGGTTCTGGCCGTCGCGGAAGGTTTCGTCGCGCAGGTTCTGCTGCTCGCGCGCCATGTCCTCCAGGTCCTGCATGGCCTGGTTCATCTCGCGTCCGAGCGGATCGGTCATGCGGTTGTTGGGTTGAGCAGTCTGCAGGTTCTCCAGGATATTGCGCAGCTGCTCGAGCAGGCGTTGGGCTTCCGCAACGTCACCGCGACGCATCGCGTCTTCCATCTGGCGCAGCATGCGGTTGAGGTCGTCCTGCGAGATCATCCGGTCCGGCGGCGTGCGCTGGTTCTGATCCTGCGATTGCTGGTTCTGCTGCATGCGCTGTGCGAACTCGCGCAGGAACTTGTCCATGGCCATCCGCAACTCGTCCATCAGGCGACGGATCTCGTCATCCGTTGCGCCCCGGTCGATGGCTTCCTTCAGGCGGTCCTGTGCGGCGCGCAGCTCCCGTTCCGCATCGGAGAGATTCCCATCCTCGATCTGGAGCGCCATGGCCCAGAGCCAATCGGCCACGTCGAGCAGGTCCTGGTCGGTCCGGGAAACGCGCAGGCGTTCCGCGCCGGCGCGCAGGCCCATGAACACGCCCCATTGCGGCGTGTAGGTTGCCGGCGCGATCAGCAGCGCGTCGAGGGCAATCTGCACGCGCTTGCGGTCATCGGGGGCGAGCACGAGATTGCGCCGCTGCTCCACAAGGGCTTTCGCGAGCGGATTGGTGAAGGGGCGCTGCGGCAGGGTGAAGTTGATCGCCTCGCTCGATGCTTCCTGGCCGGCCTCGTCCTTGGCCTTGAGCCGGATCGTCACCGGCGCTCCAGCCCAGGCATGGTTCGTGAGATCGACCGGCGACTTGGTGTCCGGCGCATTCTCCTCATGGCTCGGCAGGGCGAGGGTGAGCTGCGGCGCGGGAACGAGGGAGCGGCCACGGCTCCTGTCCGCCTTCTCGACGATGCCGTCGAGGGAGGCGATGCCGTAATCGTCCTTGCCCTTGTAACTCAAGGTGAAGGTGCCGCGCGCATTGACCTCGGGCGGCATGGTGAAGGCGATCTCCGGCAGCCGGTCGGGAATGGCCTCGATGGTCAGCGTCACGCTGTTGGCGAAGCCAGTGCTGACGGTGAGCTCGCTCGAGCCGTCGAGCTGATAGCGCTCCTCTCGCATGTCGGCGCGCTGGTTGGCCTTGGGCGGCAGGGGTGTCAGCCCCTTGCCCGGCTTGATCTCGGCGCTGCCCTCGCCCGCGATGCGGATGACGACGGTCGAATGGATCGGTGCCCGCAGATTCTGGCCGCGGGCGAGGTCGATCATGAGCGGCGGCGTGCGGGTATAGAGCGGCGGGTCGATCCAGCCGTCGATGCGGAAGGACGGGGAGGCGGTCTCCACCTTACGCCAGTCGAAGGCGGCGGCAAGGCGCGAGCCGATCTCGGGGCCTGCCACGAAGGCGCTGGTGACAAGGGCGAGAAGGCCCGCGGCGCGCAGGGCGTAACGGTCGCGCCTCGGCATGTTCGGCTGCGGCAGACCGACGCGCATGCGGCCGATCGCGTCCTCCGCCCGCTTGCGGTGAAGGGCCCAGAGCGCCTTGGTCCCCGGATCCGCCGAGCCGAGGGCGAGAGTGTCGTCGAGGACGCGGGCCGGCCCCGTGGTGAGGCCCGTTTCCCGGTCGAGCCGGTCGAGAGCCCTTGTCCGGCTCGGAAGGCGCAGGCGGACGAGGGGCCAGAGCGAGATCAGGAAGGCTGCCGTGAACAGCCCCAATCCGATGGTGCGCCACAGGGGCGAGGCGTCGAGCCAGAGGCCGAGCCAGGACAGGGTGAAGAACGCAAGGACGATGGCGAGCGGCAGCCAGAGGCGCGGCCAGGCCTCCTCCCACCAGAGAGACCAGCGGGCATGGGACACCAGACGCCCGAACCGCCGGTTCGGGTGGCCGCGTCCAGGCGTCGGGTTCGGGCCTTCGCTCATGCCAAAAAATCTCCCGCTGCACGCGATGTGCAGTCGCCCCCTTCTGGAAAAGCTAGCACGCATGCCCCGGATGACCAGCCGTCAAATGGGCACAACCCTTCAACAAGCGGTGACTAGAGAAAGTGCCAAGCTTCGCCGTGGGCCTGCCGTTGCGGCAGTAAATTCCTTGACCCTGTTAACGTAATACCGATACATAATCTCCACCATAACAAAGTAACGATGATTTTTGGGACATTTCATGGCTGCCATTTTTTTCTCGTCGGCGACCGATCCCGCCAACACCATTCCGGAAGATGCGGATGCCGGTACCGTCCTCGGCACGCTCCGCGTCGTCGAGGGTGCGGAGGGTGAGGCCTTCAAGTTCACGCTGAATGATCCGAACTTCGCCGTTACCGATGAGAACGGAGACGGGATCTACGACCTCGTGGTGAAGGCGGGAGCGGAGTTTGACTACGAGGCGGGGCCTCGGTTTTTTAGCCTGCCCATCAAGGCGACGAGCACCAACGGCAACACCCAGGTCGATGACCATCCACTGGCGATCCGGATCGCCGATGTGAACGAGCGGCCCTATATCCCGCTCGACGAAAGGGACGTGCATGAGGGCGCCTTGCCCGGAACGGTGGTCTACCGGCTCGTCGCCGACGACCCCGAGGACGATCTCGTCACCTATCAATTGTCGGAAGACAGCGAAAAGGTCTTCGACCTCGTCGACAACAAGGACGGGAGCTGGAGCGTCATCGTCGATCGGTCGGTCGCGGGCGGGCTCAGGTTCGGAACCGACGGCCACGAGCAATTCACACTGACGATCACGCATGGCGGTGAACCCTATCTGGAGACCTTCGACCTCAACCTCTCGGAAAACCTCGAGCCGGAGATCGATTTTGCGCCGATTCCCGTCAGCCAGGTCACCCAGGGCGGCACGCATGTCGGGACGCTCATCGCCACAGATCCGGACGGTCACGCCATCGCCTACAAGCTGATCGAAGGCCAGGATCTGTTCGACCTCGTCAGGAATGCCGGCGGGCATTGGGACGTCTTCGTCAAGGCGGGCGTGACGCTCGACTACACGAGAGCGGAGCACAGGGTCTTTGCCGTCATCGCGGGCGATGGCGGATTCAACGAGGTCGAGAAAACCTTCTACCTCACCTTCGTCAACAAGGAGCCCGCTCTCAATTTCACGCCGGCCGCCGTGGCGGAGGGCGCGCAGGGCGACACGGTCGTCGGCAAGCTGCTCGCAACCGATCCCGAGAACGACGAGATGATCTACACGCTCTCGCCGGAGAGTGCGAAGCTGTTCGCGCTCCTGGAGAACGAGCAGGGCGGCTACGACATCGTCGTCCGCGACGGCATCGTGCTCGATTACGAGGACCCGACGCACCACCGTGTGAGCGTCACGGTCTCCGACGGCATCCACACGATCGGCGGCAGCTTCGAGATCGTCCTGCTCGACCGGATCGACACCGTCACCGGCACGAGCCGCAGCGACATTCTTAAGGGCGGCTCCGGCAGCGACATCGTGAAAGGGCTCGCCGGCAACGACCGGCTTTACGGCGGGGCCGGCGACGACTGGCTCTATGGCGGTCTCGGCCGGGATACCCTCATCGGCGATGGCGGCCGGGACATCTTCGTGTTCGACACCAAGCCGTACAAGAAGACCAATGTCGACGTCATCTGGGATTACAGCGTGCCGAACGACGCGATCTGGCTCGACAACAAGGTTTTTTCCAAGCTCGGCAAGTCCGGCTCCCTCGCGAAGCCGGCAGCACTGAACAAGGCTTTCTTCAAGGTCGGCGACGGGGCCAAAGACAAGAACGACTACCTGGTCTACAGCAAGAAAACCGGCATCCTCTCCTACGATCCCGACGGCTCCGGCGCCAAGGCCGCCATCGACGTCGCCCGCCTGAAGAAGGGGCTCGCCCTGACGGCGAAGGAATTTTTCGTGATTTAGAGGCGTGTCACAGACGAGTTCCGCTGCAATATGCAGGACGAAGGGCAGGCCAAGAGTGAGAATTTAATAACAAATATATTGAATCGATATATCTTTACATTAAGGTCGAGCGATCCACTGCCTCCGGGGGCGGACAGGCGGCCCCACGGAAGGCAGACGAGCGCGCGTTGCGCGCCGTTTCCTTGGGGGGTGCAATGGCCTTTTCCATTCTCGACGTCAGCGACGAGACGCGGGTCAACATCACGACAGCGTCCACCCAGTGGGACGCGAGCGTAGCTTCATTGGGCAGCGGATGGGTCGTGACATGGACCTCCGAGGGCCAGGACGGCAGCCTTGCCGGCGTCTACATGCAATGCTTCGACGCAGAGGGAACGGCCCTTTTCGAAGCCGATCAACTGGTCAACACAAATACGACCGGCGCCCAGTTCAGATCTCAGGTTGCGGTGCTCGACGACGGCGGGTGGGTTGTGACATGGGTGGAAGGGGTCGACGCATCGAGGGCCAAGGTCTTCCAGCAGCGCTACAATCCGGACGGAACGGCTCGCGATGCGGTGCAACAGGTGAGCGGCAGCAATCTGACTGCCGCGAGTGAGCCAGCAACGGTTGTCGGCTTGCCGAATGGCGGCTGGGTCGTGACGTGGCATGACACGGCCATCGGCGGCGGGGTCGTCCAACAATTCTACAACGCATCCGGCGTCGCTCAATTCGGGCCGGAGGGTCAAAGGCTCTCGGCAGGAACGGGCCATAGTCAAAGTCACGCGCAGGTCACGGCGCTCCCGGACGATCCGGTGGATCCTGACGATGGAGGCTGGATCGTCACGTGGGTCGAGGGCGTCTACAATTCACCGGCAGCCGACATCCGCATGCAGCGCTTCGACGCCAACGGCTCGCGGGTGTTCCAGCAGGATGTCGTCGTCAACCAGACCACCATCGGGGCGCAGAACTTTCCTCAGGTCACCGTTTTGAAAGACGGAGGGTGGGTCGTCATCTGGCAATCGGAGAGCGGAGGATCGCCCGGGCTCTTCATGCAGCACTACGACCGCTTCGGGGTCGCACAATTCGACGCCGACAGGCAGGTCCACGGAGCGATTGTCGGAAGCAAGACGGAGGCGTCGATCGCCGCGCTTGAAAACGGCGGATGGGTGGTGACCTGGACCTATGCGGGTGGCGGCGGTGTTGAGAACTACATCGTCCAACGCTATTTCGACAATAACGGAAATCCCATCGGGGGCGATCGGTTCGTCAACGCTGACTTCTCAAGGGATCAGGAGAAGTCAGCAGTAGCGGCGTTAGATGACGGCGGATGGACCGTTGTTTGGGAATCACTGCGTACAGACAACCAGACCGACATCCATCAGCGCACATATCGGCAAGGTGACAGGATAACCGAGGGCGTTCAGCATGCAACCGGCAGCGATCAGGCGGACACTCTGCTGGTCGATGCGGGAGGCCTGACCGACGGTGATATCCTTCAGGGCTTGGGCGGAAACGATACGCTTCAGCTGACCGGCGCGGGTGCCATCGATCTCACCAAGCCCTGGCAGATGACAAGCTTCGAAACCATCGCCGGTTCGGACGGTGCAGACGTGATCCTGACGGACGCGAACCGGCTCGCACAGTTCAGCGCCATCGACGGCAATGGCGGCACGGACGAGTTGAGATTCACCGCCGCTGCGGAATACGACCTGCAAGGTAAGACGATTACCGAGGTCGAGCGGATCAGCCTTGCCAGCCTCGCCGCAACAACCGTCGTCCTCGATGCAACCCAGGTGGACACGGCGCTTCGCATCTGGGGCGAGGGGAGAAACGACACGGTCGACATCAGCGGGATAAAGCTCGATGATGACCAGATCCACCAGCTTCTGCGGCAGGGCGTGGAAAAGGTCGTCGACAGCGGCGGCACCTACATCGCCGACGCACCCGTTCTCGATAAGATCGACGGCGATGCCACCACGTCGCCGGTCGGCGGGAATGCCCGTCTCGATCGCGGCGGCGACGCGACCGTGACCCCAGGCATCGGGCAATTCACCTCGCTTCTCGTGAAAATCGTCAATCGGGTCGAGGATCAGGATCTTCTGACGATTGCTCAGACCGGCGGCATTCGCGTGGGCAATGGCACCATCAGCGTTGACGGCACTGTGATCGGCACCCTTGTGCACGACGGTTCCGGTGCGAACGGCCTGTTGATCAACTTCTCCGACGCCGTCACGCCGAATCAGGTGCAGACGCTGGTGCGGGCACTCACCTATCAGCACATCGAAACGAACGATCCGGACGTCCGGGTGCGCTTCATCGAGATGACATTCACCAATGCCGCTTCCGGGCAGACGAAGGCACGGGTGAGCGTTGACGTCGTCGAAGCGCCTGAGAGCAACGAGCCCCCGGTGCTGCAAGGTCTCCCGACCTCGGCCGTGACGGTTGCGGATACAGGCCTCATCTCGCCGTTCGCAAGCGCACGCGTCAACGATGCGGAGGGGAATGCGCTCACGCTCACCATCCGGTTCGACAAGACCAAGGGCACGCTCGTCGTGCCGAGCGGCGTGATCTACGATGCGGTGAACGACCGCTACGTGATCGAAGGCAGCGCCGGATTCGTGACCGATGCGCTCAAGGCGATCCAGTTCAATCCGACGGATCGCTCCGACCCGATCGGCACCGGGCAAGAAACGGCCTTCTCGTTGACCCTGACGGACGGCTTCACGCCCGAAGTGACGGCTCAGGTGACGGTGAATGCTGTGACCGCCAACCGCGCGCCGGCCGCACCCGTTCTCACTCTCGAGGCGAGCAGCGTGGCGGAGCTTTCGGCGGCAGGAACGCTGGTCGGAACCATCACGGCCGCCGACCCGAACCAGGGCGACACGGTCAGCTATTCGCTCATCGGAGCAACCGGCGCCTTCCGGCTGAACGGCAACAAGCTCGAAGTGGCGGATGGCGTCGCCCTCGATTTCGAGCAGGCGCGCTCGCACAGCTTCACCATCCGCGCGACCGATTCTGCCGGCCTGTCGAATGACACGCTGGTGACAATTGCCGTCGGCGACGTCAATCCGGAGCGCACCGCCGGCACCGCGGCTTCCGACCGCCTCGTCGGCGGCGCAGGCCGCGACACGCTGGGTGGTGGCCTCGGCGACGACACGCTCTTCGGCGGCTTGGGCAATGACGTGCTCACCGGCAATGCAGGCAAGGATGTCTTCGTGTTCAACACGAAGGCAAACAAGAAGACCAACGTCGACAAGATCGCCGACTTCGTGGTCAAGGACGACACGATCTGGCTCGACAATGCGGTGTTCACCAAGATCGGCAAGGGCTCGGAGCCGGCGCCCGGAAAGCTGAAGAAGGACTTCTTCACCGTCGGGACGAAGGCCAAGGACAAGAACGACTACGTGATCTACGACAAGAAGACCGGCGCGCTCTATTACGATGCCGACGGCAACGGCAAGGCGGCGCAGGTCAAGATCGCTACGCTGAAAAAGGGTCTTGCCATGACCGAGAAGGATTTCTTAATCATCTGAGCCAAGTAGTGACCAAACGAAAACCCGGCGATCGTCTCGCCGGGTTTTTCCATTTGCGGATGGATACCATCATTGGGAGTTTAGTCGAGCCAGCCTGGAATGCGGTCGAGACCGATCTGTTCGTCGTAGGTGGGCCGCGGGCGCACCACTGCATGATCGTCGCCGTTGACCAGCACTTCGGGCACGAGGAGGCGGGTGTTGTAGGTGTTGGCCTGCACCGCGCCATAGGCGCCGGCGGTCATGATCGCGATGAGGTCGCCGGCCTTGACCGCGGGCATATCGCGGGAAAGCGCGAGATAATCGCCTGTCTCGCAGACGGGGCCGACAACGTCGGCGACGATGCGCGGAGTATCGGGCGAGGCCTCGACCACCATCCTGATGTCGTGATGGGCGTCGTAGAGAGTCGGGCGGATGAGGTCGTTCATCGCCGCGTCGACGATCACGAACGGCTTGTCGGCGCCTTGCTTCACATAGATCACCCGCGCGACGAGCACGCCCGCATTGCCGGCGATCATGCGGCCCATCTCGAACACGAGTTTGAGGCCGAGATCCTTGGTGTGGCGCTTGATGATCGCCGCATAGGCCTGCGGATCGGGCGGGGGCTCGTTATCCTCGCGATAGGGCACGCCGAGGCCGCCGCCGAGATCGATGTGATGCAGCCTGTGGCCATCGGCCATGAGGTCGCGGGCAAGCTCCGCCAAGAGGGCGGTCGCGTTGTCGTAGGGCGTGAGATCGGTGATCTGGCTGCCGATATGCATGTCGACGCCGGTGACCTCGATGCCCTTGAGGGAGGCTGCGCGCGCATAGACGTCGCGGGCGCGGGCGATGGGGATGCCGAACTTGTTCTCCGACTTGCCCGTCGAGATCTTCTTGTGCGTCTTGGCATCCACGTCCGGGTTGATGCGGATCGAGATCGGGGCGCGCACGCCCTTCGAGATCGCGACTTCCGAGAGCGCGTCGAGCTCCGGCTCGGATTCCACGTTGAAGCAGAGAATGCCGCTCTCCAGCGCGAAAGCCATTTCCGTCCTGGTCTTGCCGACGCCGGAGAACACGATGCGTTCTCCCGGAACGCCGGCGGCGAGCGCCCGGCGCAATTCGCCCTCCGAGACGATGTCCATGCCGGCGCCGAGGTTTCCGAGGGTCTTCAGCACCGCCTGGTTGGAATTCGCCTTCATGGCGTAGCAGACGAGGGCATCCGTGTCGGCGAAGGCCTCGGCGAAGACCTTGTAATGCCGCTCGAGCGTCGCGGTGGAATAGCAATAGAACGGGGTTCCGACCTCATCGGCGAGGCGGCGCAGGTCGACGCCCTCCGCGTGGAGGACGCCCTGACGGTAGGCGAAATGGTGCATCGAAAGGGCCTAGAGCAACGGGTCGAGAATAAAGGGCTTGTTCGGAATCGTGTAGCCCTGCCGGCCCGAGGAGCGGGGCGTGCCGACCGGCGAGGGAAGGGTGGAATCGCTCACCGGGGTCTGCATCTGGGTGTCGGGCTGTGCCGAGGCGCTCGGCGGCGGCTCCAGCGCGCCGCGTCGGCCGCAGGCGGTCAGGCTGAGAACGAGAAGGCCCGCAACCAGAACGGCGCGAGGAAAGGACAGGCTGGACGACATCAGACACTCCGAAACGTGGCCGCACCATAGCGCATCGCGTGGAAAAGTGGACCCGGTTTTCCGCGCAAAGCGATGCGCCAGGCGAGAGAGGCATCGCGTGGAAAAGTGGACCCGGTTTTTCCGCATCCGAAAAAGCACGCAACGGGAGGAGAAGTGGAGGCGGATCAACGCTTTCGTGAAGGGCTTCGGTGGGCATTCCGGCGCCCAGGACTTGAGGCTTTGCCGAAAACGCGCCACATGACGGGCGATGTCGAACGCTGTGAAATCCCGCAAATTCTGGCTGGCCGGCCTGGCCGCCGTCGCACTTCTCGGTGCCGGCGCGGTCTGGTACGGCCTCGCCCCCCGTGATCCCATGGCCTCCGGAGCGGCCGAGTGCCGTGCTTCGAAGGCAGTAACCGAGCGGATGAAGCCGCTGGCCAAGGGCGAGGTGGCGGCTGTCGGCGTGAACGGCGCGCCAAAGCCGCCGCCGGTCATCGCCTTCAACGGTCCGGAGGGGCAGCCCATGAGCCTTTCCGACTTCAAGGGCAAGACGATCCTGGTCAATCTCTGGGCGACCTGGTGCGTGCCCTGCCGCGAGGAGATGCCGGCCCTCGACAAGCTCCAGACGGAGCTGGGCGGCGCGGATTTCCAGGTGGTCGCCATCAACGTGGATACCCGCAACCGCGACAAGCCGAAGGCCTGGCTGCAGGAGAACGGGATCAAAAATCTCGCCTATCACGCCGATCCCGAGGGCAAGCTGCTGCAGGTGCTGCAGAAATCCGGCCATGTGGTCGGTCTGCCCACCACCTTCGTGGTCGACGGCTCCGGCTGCGAGATCGCGCTTTTGAAGGGCCCGGCCGATTGGGCATCGCCCGATGCGCTCGCCTTCATGAAAGCGGCTTTGAACCGTTCCTGAGCGAGCGGCGCCCGGGTCAGGCCGCGTAAAGCGTCACAGGAGCCTCGAAGCCCTTCAGGTCATAGGCCCGGCCTTCACCCTCGATCAGGTCGCGTCCGGCCCGGTCGTAAACGCTCTGGGTCACCAGGATCTGGCCCGTTGCGGTCGCCGCCTGGGCGCGGGCGGCCGTGTTCACCACCGTTCCGATCGCCGTCAGGTCGCGATGGGAGCGGCCGAACTCCCCGAAGCTGACAGCCCCTGAATCGATGCCGATGCCCACGCCGAGCTCGCTCCCGCCAAGCGCGGGATGGTCCTCCAGCAGGGCTTTGAATCGAGCCTTGCAGCGACGCTGGATCTCCCGTCCCGTCCGCACCGCCTGCTCGGCATGGTCGGGCTGCTGGATCGGGAAGTTGAAGATCGCCATCACGGCATCGCCGATGGTCTTGTTGAGAAGGCCGTCATGGTCCCAGATCGCCTCGGCGCATTCGTCGTAGAAGGCATCGAGCAGGGACGAGACCGCATCCGGCGGAAGCGACTGCGTCAGGGCGGTGTAGCCCCTGAGATCCGCAAACAGCACGGAGACGTCAACGCTGATCTTTCGCGCCCTCATGATCCGCGTGAACATCAGTTCGCAGACCGTGCAGGTATTGGGATTCATCCGGCTCGGGCGGATGCCGAAGGCCCGAAAGGGGAGGGAGGCGGGGCCGCGCAGGGGTACGGGGATCCGCAGCTGCTGCCAGCAGCCCTTGCAGATTCTGGACTGGGTGTGCGCCATGGATAAGCACTTCCAAATCGCGCCGGGATCGGATCGGGGGATTATCGACACCGAAAAGATCGCGTGCTTCGACCGGCCTGTGCAAGCTACCATTTCGGGCAGACTCGGCCAACCGATTGTCTGCCCTCAAGCCGGTCAGGCTGGCGAGGCTTCGCCGTCCGGAACCCCGATCTTGCCGGAGAAGGCGGGCTTCGAGAGACGCCAGGGGCGGTCCATGGCCTGTCTGGCCTCGCCACGCTTGAGCCGGCGCGGGGTGCCGTCGGCGAGGATTTCCTCGATCACCAGAAATCCTAAGGCCTGCAACATCAGAGCAGCGGTCTTGGTCGCCCTGTCATCCGCCCGGAGGGAGAGGGATCCGGCGGCATAGATCCGCTCCATGAGGCTCTTCGGATGATGCGCAACAGCCGTCCGCGGCTTGAAGGCGATGACGTTGGTCTCGGGTTCGAGCATGGAAAAGCCCCTTCTCACCGCTCCTTTTTATTCTGTGTCGAGCGGCTCTTCTGTTGAATGCAGCACAGATCCAGAGCATCGGACCCAAAAGTGGACCCACTTTTGGGATCGGATCCGATGCTCCTTCTCTTGGCTGGCATCGTTGGGCGCGGAAAACCGGGTCCACTTTTCCGCACGATGCGCTAGTGTGCCGGAAACTGAGCCGTTTAAGGAATGCGACATAAGACGCCCCCGCAGCGGGGCTCCCGAACGAAAAAAGGCGGGGCCAAGCCCCGCCTCGATCCTGTCCGGAAAAGTGCCTGTCTCAGGCGTTCTGCTGCACCGGAATGCCCTTGTCGGTGAAGAGCTGCTGCAGCTCGCCGGCCTGGAACATCTCGCGGGTGATGTCGCAGCCGCCGACGAACTCGCCCTTCACGTAGAGCTGGGGAATGGTCGGCCAGTTGGAATAATCCTTGATGCCCTGGCGGATGCCCTCGTTCTCGAGCACGTTGACGCCCTTATACGGCACGCCGAGATAGTTGAGGATCTGGACCACCTGGCCCGAGAAACCGCACATGGGGAATTGCGGCGTGCCCTTCATGAACAGCACGACGTCGTTGGACTTCACTTCGTTGTCGATCACCTGATGGGCGTCGGTCATGGAATTCTCCTTCGTCCCGGCGGTCAAGGCGCCGGGTTCGTGTCTCAATTGTCGGGTGCCACGGTCGTTAATGCAAGGGCGTGCAGAACGCCGCCCATGCGGCCTTGCAGCGCCGCATAGACCATCTGATGCTGCTGCACCCGCGACTTCCCCCTGAAGGCGGAGGAGGTAACGGTCGCGGCGTAATGGTCGCCGTCGCCGGCCAGGTCCTTGATCTCGACCACCGCGTCGGGAAGGGCGGTCTTGATCAGGCTTTCGATGTCTCGCGAATCCATCGGCATGGATCGGGCTCCTCAGGATCTTCGGGTCAGGACTTAGCGGTCAGGACTTGCCGGTCATGTAGTTCGGCAGCCAGGCTTCGTGGGTCGCCTTCAACTGCTTGACGGATATGGCCTGCCGGCCGGGCAGAATCAACGCATCGCCCCCCGTCACGCCGAGCATGGCGGCGGGGATGCCGATGGCGCCGGCCTCATAGAGGATGTCGGCTGCGGCATCCTGATCGGCTGCGATCAGGTAGCGGCCCTGATCCTCGCCGAAGAGGAAGGCGTTAAGCGGCATGTCCTCGGGTGCGACCGCAATGTCCGCGCCGATGTTGCCGGCGATCGCCATCTCGGCCAGTGCCAGCGCGATGCCGCCATCAGAGCAGTCATGGACCGTCCTGACCTGCGCGGAGCGGATGAGCTGGCGCACGAAGTCGCCGTTGCGCTTCTCCACGACCAGATCGACCGGCGGAGGAGCGCCTTCCTCGCGGCCGCAGACGTCGCGCAGATAGATCGACTGCCCGAGCCAGCCGGTCGTCGCGCCGATGAGGATGACGACCTCGCCCTCGCTCTTGAAGGCTATGGAGGCGTTCAGGGCGACGTCGTCCATGAGGCCGACGCCGCCGATGGCGGGGGTCGGCAGGATGCCCTGGCCGTTGGTCTCGTTGTAGAGCGAGACGTTGCCGGATACGACCGGGAAGTCGAGGGCCTTGCAGGCCTCGCCGATGCCCCTGACGCAGCCGACGAACTGGCCCATGGATTCGGGCCGCTCGGGGCTCGCGAAATTGAGGTTGTCGGTGATGGCGAGCGGCAGGCCGCCGACCGCCGTGATGTTGCGCCAGGCCTCCGCCACCGCCTGCTTGCCGCCCTCGAACGGGTCGGCCTCGCAATAGCGCGGCGTCACGTCGGTGGTGAGCGCCAGGCCCTTCGGTCCGTCTTCCACGCGCACGATGGCGGCATCGCCGCCGGGCGTCTGCACCGTGTTGCCGAGGATCAGGTGGTCGTACTGCTCCCAGACCCAGCGCTTCGAGCACTGGTCCGGCGAGCCGATGAGCTTCAGGAGGGCCTCTGCCTCCGACATCGGGGCCTTCACGCTGTCGGGCAGGATCACCGGCTGCTTCGGGCTTTCCACCCATGGACGGTCATAGAGAGGCGCCTCGTCGCCGAGCTCCTTGATCGGGAGATCCGCCATCACCTCGCCCCCGTGCTTGATCACGAAGCGCAGGGTGTCGGTGGTCTTGCCGATGACGGCGAAGTCCAGGCCCCATTTGTGGAAGATGGCCTCGGCTTCCTTCTCCATGCCGGGCTTGAGCACCATGAGCATGCGCTCCTGGCTCTCGGAGAGCATCATCTCGTAGGCGGTCATGCCTTCCTCGCGGCAGGGCACCTTGTCGAGGTCGAGCTCGATGCCGAGATTGCCCTTGGCGCCCATCTCGACCGCGGAGCTGGTGAGGCCGGCAGCGCCCATGTCCTGGATCGCGATCACCGCGCCCGATTTCATGAGCTCGAGGCAGGCTTCGAGCAGCAGCTTCTCGGCGAAGGGATCGCCCACCTGCACGGTCGGGCGCTTCTCCTCGGACGCATCGTCGAATTCCGCCGAGGCCATGGTGGCGCCATGGATGCCGTCGCGGCCGGTCTTGGAGCCGAGATAGACGATCGGGTTCCCGATGCCGGTGGCCTTGGCATAAAAGATCTCGTCGGTGCGGGCGAGGCCCACCGCCATGGCATTGACGAGGATGTTGCCGTTGTAGCGCTTGTCGAAGCCGACGCTGCCGCCGACGGTGGGCACGCCGAAGGAATTGCCGTAGCCGCCGATGCCGGCGACCACGCCCGAGACCAGATGGGCGGTCTTCGGATGGTCAGGCTCGCCGAAGCGCAGGAAGTTCAGCGACGCGATCGGCCGCGCACCCATGGTGAACACGTCGCGCAGGATTCCGCCGACGCCGGTCGCCGCGCCCTGATAGGGCTCGATGAAGGACGGGTGGTTGTGGCTCTCCATCTTGAAGATGCAGGCCTGTCCATCGCCGATATCGATGACGCCGGCATTCTCGCCGGGGCCCTGGATGACCCAAGGGGCCTTGGTGGGCAGGCCGCGCAGATGGATGCGCGATGACTTGTACGAGCAATGCTCGTTCCACATGGCCGAGACGATGCCGAGCTCGGTGATGGTCGGCTCGCGGCCGATCAGGTTCACGAAGCGATCGTATTCATCGGGTTTGAGCCCGTGCTCCTTGACCAGCTCCGGGGTGATGGCGACGTCGTTGCGGATCATCGTTATCTCGCATTGTTACCCTCTCCAGAACGAAGAGGAATGGAATACATCGGATGTCCTCATCCTGAGGAGCAGCAAAGCTGCGTCTCGAAGGAGGTTTCAGAGCACGCTGGAGACGCCCTCGTCCTTCGAGACGCTTCGCTCCTCAGGATGAGGGCTGCGGGGCGTCTCGTCCCGCTTCAGAGATCAGGCCGCCTTCGGAAAGCTCGACACGAGGCTCTCGAACAGGCCGCGCCCGTCGGTGCCGCCCACGAGGTCCTCGATCAGGTTTTCCGGGTGGGGCATCATGCCGAGCACGTTGAGCTTGGTCGAGTAGATGCCCGCGATCGCGTTCATCGAGCCGTTGCGGTTGGCATCCGGTGTGGTGTGGCCCTGCGCGTCGGAATAGCGGAAGGCCACCAGCCCCTCGCCTTCGAGCCGCTTCAAGGTCTCCTCGTCGGCGGTGTAATTGCCTTCGCCGTGCGCAACGCAGACATCGATGGCCTGGCCCTTGGCGTAAGCCCGGGTGAACGCCGTGTCGCTGCGCTCGACCCGCAGGAACTGGCGATGGCAGATGAACTTGAGGTTCGCGTTGCGCATCAGGATGCCGGGAAGAAGGCCCGCCTCGCACAGGATCTGGAAGCCGTTGCAGACGCCGAGCACGAGGCCGCCGCGCGCCGCATGGGCCCGCACCGCATCCATGACCGTTGCGCGGCCCGCAATCGCGCCGCAGCGCAGATAATCACCGTAGGAGAAGCCGCCGGGCAGCACCACGAGATCGGTGCCCTTCGGCAGCTCGGTTTCGGCGTGCCACACCTTCTGGGCGTCGGAGCCGGCCGATGTGAGAGCCCGCACCATATCGCCTTCGCGATTGGAGCCGGGGAAGACGATGATTGCGGATTTCATCAGTTCATCCTTCTATCGTCATGGCCGGTCTTGTCCCGGCCATCCACGCCTCAAGGCGCGGCAAAAACGTGGATGCCCGGATCAGGTCCGGGCATGACGGTCAGGTCAGTTCGACGCGATAGTTTTCAATGACCGTGTTCGCCAGCAGCTTCTCGCAGGCGGCCTTGAGCTGGGCTTCGGCCTGAGCCTTGTCGGCGGTTCCAAGCTCGATATCGAAGACCTTGCCCTGGCGCACGCCGTCGATGCCCTCGACGCCGAGCGACTTGAGGGCGCCTTCGATGGCCTTGCCTTGGGGGTCGAGAACGCCGTTCTTGAGGGTCACGGTGACACGCGCTTTCATGGAGGCCTCGGGCTGTTTGGAATGTGCCCCACGCCTTATAGCCATTAGGCGCAAGAGACAACGCCTTCAGGAGCCCAATTCGCGGGCAGCGACCTGTCGGGCCGTGTCCTTCACAACATCCTGATTCTCGCCGATCGCCAGGACCACCGACAGGGCCTCCCCCTCGCGCCTGCCGAAGGCGGCGCCATAGGCCGGCCGCTTGCTGCCGTCGACCGGCGACATCTCGATGGCGAAGCCGGGATTGGGCCCGTCCCTCAGGCGCTCGACGGCGATCTGTGTCTTGATGGGCTTCTCCCGCCCGGCGGGCGAGCGCAGGCCGCGGGCGAGGCGCTCCGGGTCCTTCAGGAGAGCCTCCGTGACGTCCGCATCCCTGCCGACCAGGCGAATGACACTGACGGCGAGACCCGGCCCGCATTCGGGCGGGGCGCAGAACGACAGGGCCACCGGCTCCGCCCGATCCTCGGCAAGCCATTTCCGCAAGGGCAGGGCATCCCAGGACGTGTCCGCCTGAAGACCTGCGACCTGCCTGGGGATGTAGCCGCAGCTGGCGAGGATCAGGCCGAGGGCCAGAATGAGGGAGGGGGAACACAACGGACGGAAACGCATAGCTCTATCTATGCGCGAAACGGGCGGAAGGGGAATGCCGCACGGCGCCCCGCAGTGGCTTCGGGCCGGAAATGACACCATCCCTCATGCCGCCCCACAGACGTCATGGCCGGGCTTGTCCCGGCCATCCCGATGCTGTGAAGCGCCGCACCTCTCGGGTCGAGATCACCGGCACAAGGCCGGTGATGACGTGAGGGGGTGGGATTGAACCAAGACGTGGATCCCCGGAAGAAGTTCGGGAATGACTGGAGAGGATCCGGAATCGATGTGGCCTCGACATCGAAGGGAATGCCGCTGCTGCCTGCGCGGGAATGACCGACACCATGAAAAAGCCCGGCACTTGGCCGGGCTTTCGTGTCGTTCAGGAGGCAGGCCTTATTGCACGAGGCGGGGGCCGCCGGTGACCGGGTTCTCGTTCTCGGACAGGATGCCGAGACGGCGGGCAACCTCGGTATAGGCTTCCACCAGCCCGCCCATGTCCCGGCGGAACCGGTCCTTGTCGAGCTTGTCCTTGGACTTGATGTCCCAGAGACGGCAGGAATCCGGGGAGATCTCGTCGGCGACGATGATGCGCATCATCTCGCCTTCCCAGAGGCGGCCTGTCTCCAGCTTGAAGTCGACGAGGCGGATGCCGACGCCGAGGAAGAGGCCGGACAGGAAGTCGTTGACCCGGATGGCCAGCGCCATGATGTCGTCGATCTCCTGGGGCGAGGCCCAGCCGAAGGCGGTGATGTGCTCCTCCGAGACCATCGGGTCGTTCAGGGCATCGTTCTTGTAATAGAATTCGATGATCGAGCGCGGCAGCTGCGTGCCTTCCTCGATCCCGAGACGGGTGGCGAGCGAACCCGCTGCCACGTTCCGGACCACTACCTCGAGCGGAATGATCTCCACCTCGCGAATCAACTGCTCGCGCATGTTCAGGCGGCGGATGAAGTGGGTCGGGATGCCGATGTCGTTCAGATGCTGGAACAGGTATTCCGAGATCCGGTTGTTGAGCACGCCCTTGCCGTCGATCACTTCATGCTTCTTGGCATTGAAGGCGGTCGCGTCGTCCTTGAAGTGCTGGATCAGCGTACCGGGTTCCGGGCCCTCATAGAGGACCTTCGCCTTGCCCTCATAGATGCGACGGCGACGATTCATAGGCGTGTACCGTGGTTTGAGAAAATCCATTTGCCGTGGCTCCTGGGGATGGTCATTTTTTAGATCCGCGGCTGGCGTTAAGCGCGGCTTTTTACCGGCGCTCCGCTTGAAGGGGCAACCTATCCGATCCCTTGGGCAAGCACAACGCGGTGGAGTGGGCCCCAGGATCGCAGCCCCGTCGAATACAGTTCTTAAGATGGGAAGCGTCTGGTATCCGCGCGAGTGCGCCCTTATATCGCACGAAGGCCCAAGCTTAAGGAGAACACGGAATGACCGCTTTCGACGACCGCAGGAATGCCTTCGAGAAGCAGTTCGCCCATGACGAGGACCTGCGCTTCAAGGCGACCGCGCGCCGCAACAAGCTGTTCGGTCTCTGGCTCGCCGAGCATCTGGGCAAGACCGGAGACGAGGCCGAGGCCTATGCCAGGAGCGTCGTTCTCGCCGATTTCGAGGAAGCCGGCGACGCGGATGTGCTGCGCAAGGCCAGCAAGGATCTGGAAGGCGCCGGCAAGCCGGCGGACGAGACCGAGCTCAAGGCCAAGCTGGTTCAGCTGACCGAGCGCGCGATCGAGGAGGTCAAGGCGGGCCGGTAGTCGGCCTAACCTGTGCCCTCGGACCTTTTGAAACCTGTTGATTAGGACACCATGCTGACCGATCCGTCCTTTCCCGAGCGCCTTCGAGGCGGCACGCCGCTTCTGACGGCCTGGTGCGGCCTGCCCGACCCGACGACTGCCGGGGTCCTGGCTCGCGAGCCGTTCGATGCGGTGGTGCTGGATGCGCAGCATGGTTCCATCGATTTCGCCGCCGCGCTTCAGGCCATCCCGCTGATCGCGGCGGCGGGAAAGCCTGCCCTTGTCCGCATCCCGGTCGGGGATTTCGCCTCCGCCTCGCGCTATCTCGATGCCGGCGTCTCCGGCGTGATCGCCCCCATGATCAACACCGTCGAGGATGCCAGGCGCCTGGCAGGCTTCACCAAGTTCCCGCCCGTCGGCGAGCGCAGCTGGGGCGCCTATGGGGCACTCTCGCTGTCGGGGCTCGATGCGGGCGAGTATCTGCAGAAGGCCAACGGCCTCACGGCCACCTTCGCCATGATCGAGACCCGCGAGGCGCTCGGCCTTGTCGACGACATCCTGGCCGTGCCCGGCATCGACGGGATCTTCATCGGCCCCTCGGACCTGTCCATCGCGCTCTCAGGCGGAAAGGGCCTCGACCCGACCAGCGCCGAGGTCGAGAAGGCTCTGGATCATGCGCTGTCCCGGGCGCGAGCTGCCGACAAGCTCACGGCCATCTACGCCGTTTCGGGAGCCCGGGCGGCGGAACTCGCCCGCAAAGGCTTCCACATGGTCTCCATCGGCAGCGACATCTCCATGCTCAAAGCCGGAGCGCACGCCGCCCTCGCTGCTGCGCGGGCCTAAATCCGCACAGGGGAGGGGAGGCCGAAAGCCTGCGTCAGGAAGAAGCCTCCCTGCTTGAGCCCCTCCTCGTCGATGCCGTGGCCGAGGCCGGCCGAGAGATGCCATTGGCAGGGGATCTCGGCAGCGCCGAGAGCCGCCTTGGAGAATAGAAACATCTCGACCGGCACCACATCGTCCCGGTCGCCATGGATCAGCAGGATCGGCGGGACCGCTCCTGCCGCCGGCTTGAGGCTCTCAGGCCCCTTGCCGTCCTCCAGTACCAGAAGACCCGAATAGCCCAGGATCGCAGCCGGCGCGATCTGCCGGCGCAGGCCCACATGCAGCGCCATCATCGCGCCCTGGCTGAAGCCGACGAGGGCAAGGCGGGAAGCGGGCAGGGCATGCCGGGCGAGTTCCCGGTCAAGGAAAGCCTCGAGGCCGGGCGCCGCATAGGTCACCCCGCGCCAGAACTCCCGCGGATCGGTCAGCGTGAGCGGAAACCATTCCCGCCCCATCGGCACATTGCTGCAGGGATCGGGCGCATGCGGCGCGACGAAGGCGGCATCCGGCAGCCATTCCCGCCATTGCTGCCCGAGCTCGATGAGGTCGCTTCCATCAGCCCCAAGTCCGTGCAGCAGCACGACGAGCTGTTTCGCCGTCCCGGATTTCGGCGCGAGGCGGGGTCCGTCAATCATGGCCATAATGCACCCTCCCGATCGTCAGACAGGGGCACCCTCCCGCGCCTTGACCGCCCGGTAATAGGCCCAGAGCACCTTGGCGGCAACGCCGCGCCAGGGGCGCCAGCTCTCCGCGAGAGCCGTCAACGCCTTCGCATCGGGGCGCTGCTCCAAGCCATAGGCGAGGCGGGCGGCTTCCTGGACGGCAAGGTCCCCGCTCGGGAAGGCATCCGGATGGCCGAGGCAGAACAGCAGGTAGACGTCGGCGGTCCAGGGGCCGATCCCCTTCACCCGCGTGAGCAGATTGTGCGCCTCGTCCGCCGGGAGATCGTGGAGACGGTCGAGGGGCAGGCGTTCTTCGGCAATCTCAGTCGCGACGGCGCGCAGGGTCCTGATCTTCCCCGCGGAGAGCCCGGCCATGCGCAGATCCTCATCGGACAGCCGGAGAAGCGCCTCGGGTGTCGCCGGTTCGAGGCGCTGCCGCAGCCGGTTCCAGATCGCCGTCGCGCTGGCGGTCGAGACCTGCTGCCCAACGACGATCCAGGCCAGACCCTCGAAGCCCGGCGGACGCTTGCGCAGTTGCGGCATGATCCCGCTCGCGGCGAGCCTCGCCATGACCGGGTCGGCCTCGGTCAGCGCATCGAGCCCCCTCTTGAGAACCGCATCCGTTTCGAGGAGGGTGGCCATGTCGTCGTCATCCCTTTCAACTGCAGGCTCCCGTGACGAAGCCGGTTTTTCGATTTGCTCCCAGTCCGAACGGTCAGCTTCATCTGGGCCATGCCTATTCCGCCCTGCTCAACGCCGATTTCGCCCGGCGCTTCGGCGGCCGGTTTCTCCTGCGCATCGAGGATATCGATATCGCACGCTGCCGTCCCGAATTCGAGGCCGCGATCCATGAGGACCTGGCCTGGCTCGGCCTGACCTGGGAGCTTCCCGTCCGCCGGCAGTCGGAGCATTTTTCCGATTACCGCGTCGCTTTCCTGCAGCTGAAGGAGAGGGGAGCAGTCTATCCCTGCTTCTGCTCGCGCAAGGACATCGCGGCAGCCATCGCCTGCCGGGAGGCGGAGACCGGCCGGCCCTCTCCGCGCGATCCCGACGGTACGCCGCTCTATCCGGGCACGTGCCGGAGCCTGTCCGGCGAGGAGGCGGAGCGGCGTATCGCGAAGAGCGAGCCCCATGCCTGGCGCCTGGACAGCGCGGGGCTGCAGCATATTCTGCCCGGCCCCTATCACTATCGGCGCTTCGATCGTGAGGGCCGCGAAGAAACCGTCGCGGCCGATCCCCGGCGCTGGGGCGATACGGTGATCGTGCGCAAGGAGACGCCGACGAGCTATCACCTTTCCGTCGTGGTGGATGATGCGCTCCAGGGGATCACCCATGTGGTCCGCGGCCAGGATCTCGAGGCGGCGACCGATCTCCACGTCCTGCTCCAAGTCCTGCTTGGCCTGCCGACGCCGCTCTATCATCACCATGGTCTCGTGCTCGATCCGATGGGAGATAAGCTGGCGAAAAGGCGCCAATCCACCTCCCTGGCGGAGGCTCGCGCCGAGGGGATCGACCCGCAGGACATCCGGCGGCGTCTCGGGTTCTAGCGCATCGTTCGATGCGCCATCATAACGAAGAATCATCGGATGGATCCCAAAAGTGCAATCCACTTTTGGGTCCGATGCTTTAGCCGACGCCGAGCACGCGCAGCCAGATCAGGGTCGTGCCGAGCGCAAGCGCCGTCGACAGGGTGATGGCGCTGGACGCCAGGGCCACGCCCTCGCCGTAGCGTTCGGCGAAGAGATAGGCGTTGATCCCCGACGGGCAGGACGCGAAGAGCACGGCGACGCCCGCCCAGACAGGCGGCATCGGAAAGACGTAGGTGGCGAGCAGCAGCACGATGAGCGGATGCACGATCAGCTTGAGGAAGGAGATCACCGTCGGCAGCTTCCAGCCCATCTGCAACCCGTAGCGGCGCAGCGCGATGCCCATGGAGATCAGGGCGCAGGGAACCGCGGCGCTCGCCAGAAGGTCCATCACCTGCCAGGCCGGCGCCGGCACATAAGCCGCAATCGGGCGGCAGACGGATCCGGCCAGGATCCCGACGACGATGGGATGGGTGAGAAGACGGCGGATGATGAGCAGGGGGGAGGCCCGCCGCCCCTCGGCCAGGATCGTCGCCAGCGTCATCGTGACCGGCAGGTGGACGGCGATGAGAAGGAAGAGCGGGACGGCGCCCTCGTCGCCATAGGCCTTGAGGATCATCGGCACGCCGACGAAGACCGTGTTCGCCTGTCCCGTAGAAAAGCCCGCCACGACGGCTGAGATGCCCTTGAGGCCGAAGAAGCGCGTAGCGATCCCGGTTGCGAGGAACCAGACCGCGGCGACGCCGACGAAATAGGCGATCCAATAGCCCCAGGGCTGGACGGCCGGGATTTCGGCGCGGACGAGGGTGCGGAAGATCAGGCAGGGCAGGGACAGGGTGAAGACGAATTCGGACAGGCCTTCGCCCACCCGCTCGGAGATGAAGCCTGTTTGTCGCGCGACATAGCCGATGCCGATCAAGCCGAAGACCGGCAGCACGATCGCGAGTAGATCAAGCATGGATTCTATCGCAGCTCGGCCCGTTGGGAGAGGCTGGCCGAGGCCATGCTATGCCCCATCAGTTCGTCGACCTGCTCGCGCTGACGCTTGAATTCCACGAGCCCGCGGCCCTCGAGCTCCCGCCCGCGCGGCAGGCGGATCTTCAGCGGGTCGACGAAGCTGCCGTTGATGAGCACCTCGTAATGGAGGTGGGGGCCCGTCGACAGGCCCGTGCTGCCCAGGTAGCCGATGACCTGGCCCTGCCGGACCCTGACGCCTTGGGCCATGTTCTTGGCAAAGCCCGACATGTGGGAATAGGTGGTCGCATAGCCATTGGCATGCTGGATCTCGATATGGCGTCCATAGCCCGATTTCCAATCCGCAAAGCGGATGGTGCCGTTGCCTGCAGCAAGGATCGGGGTGCCGACCCTATTTGACCAATCGATGCCCGTATGCGGACGCGAATAGCCCAGGATCGGGTGGAAGCGCGATCCGAAGCCCGAACGCAGAACACCGTCGGAGATGGGCTTGCGGATCAGGAATTTCTTGAGCGAGCGGCCGGATTCGTCGAAGAAATCAACCGTGCCGTCCTCGCCCTGGTAGCGGTAGACCCGGCGTGCCTCGCCCCCCACTGTGAGGGAGGCGTAGAGCACTTCGGGGGCTCCATTCTCGTCGTCCGAGCCGAAGAAGACTTCGAAGGCATCGCCCTGGCTGACGCGGCGCTGGAAATCGACGTCATAGCCGAAGATGCGCACGAGCTCGTCCACGGTCTGGCGCGGCAGCTCGTTCTTGAGGGCCGTCTCGTAGAGGCTCTCATAGAGGCGCACGCCGCCACGCCGGTCATCATCGTCCTCTTCCTCGGAGGCCTCGGCCAGCTGGCGGTTGGACTCGTCCACGGGAGGTGCGACGGAGACGAAGACGCCGCGGTCGTTCGTCGCCGCGATGCCCTCGATTCCGCGCTCGCCGAAGGTGACGACGCGTACGATCTGCCGGGGATCGCCAAGGCGGGGGCCAGGCGCGATCAGGATGCGCAGCCGCTGGCCCTCGGTCATGCCATCGACCTTTATCCGGGCCGCCAGAGCCGTGGAGATGGCGGCGATCTGCTCGGGAGTGGCGCCATAGCTGCGCAGGGCCGTCTCCAGGGTTTCGCCTTTGCGAAGCACGACGTCCCGCTCCTCGACGAGGGGAGTGGCGGTCTTCTGGTCGATCTTCGGCAGGTCGGTCACGTTCTCGGGCACGACACGCACTTCGATCGTGCTGAACGGCGCGTCGACGACGCGGGCATAGCCCAGGGCGTCGCCGAGGCCATCGGGCTGCCGCAGAGTCCGCGACAGCATCTGCTGGGCCGGGATCGGAACGGAGGTCCGGCGCCCGGCCTCATTGAAGACCCGGCGTTCCTCCTCCAGGATGGCGAGAACGTCGTTGTCCGTCAGGGAGGGGGCGCTCGCCTCGATGGCGACCAGCGACAGGTCCCGCCGCAGCACGGACACATCGGCATCGGCCACTTCCGGGGTCGGCTCGATCCGTTGCTCGTCCATCCCCTCGGCAAAGAGCCGGAGCGGATTGAACGGAGGGATATCGGCTGTGTAGGTGCCGGCGGTCAGGGAGAGATTGGTGGCGACGCGCACGAAATTGCGGACCTTGATCGCTTCACGCTCGCCGTTCCGGATCGTCATCGGCGCCTTGAAGCTCTGCCGGGCGGATACGGTTTGATCCGACATGTTGAGCCTGTCGGCCTTGCGGGAGGCGTTCGAGGTCCGCGCTTCGTCCCCATCCGAGGCGACCCGGATACCGAGCGCGGCGCGCTCCGGCGGTAGGGCGGAGGTCGTCGCCCCCTCGAGGGCGATATAGATGGAGGCTCCGATCAGGGCCGCTCCGGTGACGCCGGTCAGAACGCTGGCGCCGAGCCAGCGCAGGTTCACCTCCCACTTGTCGACTTCGGATGCCGCATTGCCGCTCGGGTTGAGGGGCGGCTCGTGTCCGAGATCGATGCCGGACGACAGATGCCGGGCTTCCCTCCGGGAGGCTCTGCCATAGCTGTCGTCGCGGGGAGGCTGGCTCATTGATCTCTGTCTGGTGTCGATGCGGGGTTGCCGTTCGCAGACACTAGACGCCATCTAGCACAGGAGAGGACAACCGCACAGGCCATAGATAAGCTTGGACAGGATGCCAACTCCTTAACAAGAGAGGATGCCCGCCGCGGCCCTGCTTCGGGCTGCACTGTGTCCGCAGTGAGGCGGAGGCCGGAAAATCCTGTGCGGCGAGCCGCCGGAAGCCAAATTGCGGGACCTGTCAAAAAACTTTCACAAGCACGTTGACAGGCCAAACGGGTTCGGCCTATATACCGCCCATCGACGCCGCCGCTGACGCGAACGGCGCCAAGAACTTCCACAGAAACCGGGCTGTTGGGCCCGACTTCGGTCGGGAACAAACTCTGTTCTGCGGAAGCTCTCTTGTGTCTCTAGCGAGACCATTGCTCTTTGACATTGTTGAGAGGGGAAGAGAAGCGTAGGCGGCGGTGTCCTTGCGCCGGTCCGGATGGATCGGGTG
>NZ_JAERQD010000220.1 GCF_016735695.1 Microvirga zambiensis WSM3693
GTCACGAGCACGCGCGCACCCGAGGCGCCGATGGGATGACCGATGGCGATGGCGCCGCCGTTCACGTTCACGATCGACGGATCCCAGCCCATGTCCTTGTTCACCGCGAGCGCCTGGGCCGCGAAGGCCTCGTTGGCCTCGACGAGCTCGAGGTCGGACACCTTCCAGCCGGCCTTTTCCAGCGCCTTGCGGGAGGACGGGATCGGGCCGGTGCCCATGATCGCCGGATCGACGCCGGCCGTCGCCCAGGAGGCGATGCGGGCAAGCGGGGTCAGGCCGCGCTTCTGGGCCTCCGCCTCGGTCATCAGAACGAGGGCGGCGGCGCCGTCATTGATGCCCGACGCATTGCCGGCGGTTACCGTGCCGTCCTTCGAGAAGGCGGGCCGGAGCTTGGCGAGGGATTCGAGAGTGGTGCCGGGGCGGATGTACTCGTCCTGATCCACCACGATGTCGCCCTTGCGGGAGGCGATCGTGACGGGCGTGATCTCGTCCTTGAAGCGGCCTTCCTTCTGGGCGGCCTCGGCCTTGTTCTGGGACGCGGTGGCGAACTGGTCCTGCTCCTCGCGGGTGAGCTGCCAGCGCTGGGCCACGTTCTCGGCGGTGGTGCCCATGTGGTAGCCGTTGAAGGCGTCCATCAGGCCGTCTTTCAGCATGGTGTCGACGAGCTTGAAGTCGCCCATCTTGGTGCCGGAGCGCATATGGGCGGCGTGGGGGGCGAGCGACATGGATTCCTGGCCGCCGGCGA
>NZ_JAERQD010000221.1 GCF_016735695.1 Microvirga zambiensis WSM3693
ACGACCCTCAGCTGACCTGGAATGTCCGCACTATTCACCGTCATTGCGTCCACAGTCTCCATTGCGGACACAGCCTCCTTCACTGCATCAACAATGAAAAGGTGCGGAGATTTGCGCGCTTACTCCTGAATGACCAGGATCGGGCCATCGACCGCAGCAAAGCGGCTGCGGGTGGCCTGGAAGTGGCCCTGAAGGATCGCGTGCTCGGAGACTTTGGTATTGGACAGGAAGCGATAGGCTGCTTTGGTGTTGGCCCAGTCCTGGCAGGCCAGCGGAAGGCTGCCTCCGACGGCGCCGGCAATCTGGACGAGAAGCTTGCGGAGGCGCCGGCCGAGACGTTGATCGGGCAAGCTGCAGCCGGCGAGCTCCCGATCGACCCAGGCGACGACATCCGCAGCATCGTCAATGGAGTGGGGTGCCGGGAGCGACGCCCTCGTCATGGTGTGGCACCCGCACAGCCGCAGCTTCGCGGGCCAGAGATCACCTGACATGATCCCGGCCTGCGGGTCTGAGCATGATTACGGGAGGGATGAGATAGAACCCAGTCCATGGGGCACCTCTCTCCAGGGATGAGGAGCCAGACAGGGAATCATGCCGGTTTCAGCCAGGCAAGCGCTGCCGTTCAACGCCAGAATTGTGGGTAATTGCAAGGTGGCAGGAACTATACCGGAATGTGGGTGATGACGGATTGAGAAAGGCGACGTATCGAGGCGGGTGTCGAGCCTGCCAGAAC
>NZ_JAERQD010000222.1 GCF_016735695.1 Microvirga zambiensis WSM3693
AATGGGAGCACAGGGCATCGTAGCGCCGGGTCAGATCCTCGCGGGCGTCGCGATCGAGATTGCGGAAGGCCGCCGAGAGGCTGTCGCTGCGATGTTCGCGTGGAGCACCACCCAAGGCCCAGAGGGCATTCTGCAGGCCCTCGGCGAGCGCGACATAGCTCTCGCCGCCGAGCACCACGTGGGCATGCTCGAAGCCGGAATAGGCGAGCCGGAAGTGATAGAGCCGGTGATTGAGGGGCTGGCCGGCAACGGTGATGGCCAGATCGGCCATGTCGGTGAAGTCGGACAGGCCCATGCGTCCGGGCTCGTGCACCTGGCGGAAGATGACCTCCTGCTCGGGACCATGCAGGGCGCGCCAGGCGCGGACGCGGCGCTCCAGAGTGCGGCGGATACCGGTGCCGAGTTCGGGATGGCGGCGGATGATCTCCTCGAAGAGAGCCACGGGGCGCAGGCTCGGGGCGGCTTGCAGCAGCGGGACGATCTCGCTGTCCCAGACGCGTGCGAGCGGATCGGGGCGCCGGCGCCCGCGGGGAGCCTTCTTCTGGGAAGGAAGACGCGGGTCCTTGGCGATGCGGTAGGCGGTGGAGGGGCTGAAGCCGGCCTTGGCGGCGGCGATCGGGGTGGTGTCGGTCTGACGGAACTTCATGTAGAGTCTCATCTGGCAGTCGGTGATGTGGCGGCCGGGCAAAGGGTGGGTTCCTCATTTGGTCGTGAAG
>NZ_JAERQD010000223.1 GCF_016735695.1 Microvirga zambiensis WSM3693
GGGCTTGGCAGGCAACAACCTGCCCAAATGGGCAACTGGTGCGTTGTTGGAACAAGGACCATCCGTTCTGAACGGAGCTGCCGATGTCGCTACCCTCCCTTCACCCATGTGGATGCCCCAAGTGTCACTCGCGCAAGCCCCATCCGGACCGCATGCTTCATCGGCAGATCAACCTGCTTGCCAGCCGGCTCGACGAACAGCAGCGCCGGTGGTTTATCGCGTTTGAGGCGATGCGGATCGGCTGGGGCGGCACTCAGCGGCTTGCCCAGATCACGGGCTTGAGCCCCCATACCATCCGGCGCGGCCGTCGCGAACTCGAGGCCGGGCTTGTTGACCGCCCCACCGAGCGCGTGCGGGTCGCCGGTGGTGGCCGTCCCACCCGAGAGGTCCAGGATCCTGAACTCCCACAGACCTTGGAGGAGTTGCTCGAAGGCGAGACAGCGGGTGACCCGATGGGTCGGCACGCCAAAGCCAAGCGGAGTTCTCTGCATCATCTGAGCCATGAGCTTGCCGTCGCAGGACACCCGGCCAGCCGCCCCACGGTGGCGCGCCTGCTGCGCCAATTGGGCTACTCGCCCAAAGCCAATGCACGGCGTACCGAGGCGCACAGCACGCCGCCTGAGCGCGATGCGCAATTCCAGCACATCGCCGAACAGCGCGCGCAGTTTGCAGCCACAGGTGAGCCGATCATCAGCGTGGATTCGAAAAAAAA
>NZ_JAERQD010000224.1 GCF_016735695.1 Microvirga zambiensis WSM3693
AGCGCGCGGCCGCGCGGGATGATGGTCGCCTTGTGGACCGGGTCGGTGGCAGGGACGTTGAGCGCCACGACCGCGTGGCCGGCCTCGTGATAGGCGGTCAGGCGCTTCTCGTCGTCGGTCATGACCAGGGTGCGGCGCTCGGCGCCCATCATCACCTTGTCCTTGGCGTCCTCGAACTCCTTCATCGTGACGATGCGCTTGCCGCGGCGGGCGGCGAGCAGGGCAGCCTCGTTGACGAGGTTCATCAGGTCCGCGCCGGAGAAGCCGGGGGTGCCGCGGGCAATCACCTTCAGGTCCACGTCGGGAGCGAGCGGCACCTTGCGCACATGGACGCGCAGGATCTTCTCGCGGCCCAGGACGTCCGGGTTCGGGACGACGATCTGGCGGTCGAAGCGGCCCGGACGCAGCAGCGCCGGATCGAGCACGTCGGGACGGTTGGTGGCGGCGATGATGATCACGCCCTCATTCGCCTCGAAGCCGTCCATCTCGACCAGCAGCTGGTTGAGGGTCTGCTCGCGCTCGTCGTTGCCGCCGCCGAGGCCGGCGCCGCGATGGCGGCCGACCGCGTCGATCTCGTCGATGAAGATGATGCAGGGGGCGTTCTTCTTGGCCTGCTCGAACATGTCGCGGACGCGGGAGGCGCCGACGCCGACGAACATCTCGACGAAGTCCGAGCCGGAGATGGTGAAGAACGGCACATTGGCCTCGCC
>NZ_JAERQD010000225.1 GCF_016735695.1 Microvirga zambiensis WSM3693
AGCATGGCCTTGCGGCGGTCGCCGAAGCCCGGAGCCTTGACAGCGGCAATCTTGAGACCACCCCGCAGCTTGTTGACCACGAGGGTGGCGAGCGCCTCGCCCTCGATGTCTTCCGCCACGATCAGCAGCGGCTTGCTGGTCTGCACCACGGCCTCGAGGATCGGTAGCAGCGACTGCAAGGAGGAGAGCTTCTTCTCGTGGATGAGGATGTAGGGATCCTCGAGCTCGGCGATCATCTTCTCGGCGTTGGTGATGAAGTATGGCGAGAGATAGCCGCGGTCGAACTGCATGCCTTCGACGACGTCGAGTTCGGTGTCGGCGGTTTTGGCTTCCTCGACGGTGATGACGCCTTCGTTGCCGACCTTCTGCATCGCCTGCGCGATCATCTCGCCGACAGGAGCATCGCCATTGGCCGAGATCGTGCCGACCTGAGCAATTTCTTCCGAAGAGGCCACCTTCTTGGCGCGGGACTGGATGTCCTTGACAGCCTCAGCCACGGCGAGATCGATGCCGCGCTTGAGGTCCATCGGGTTCATGCCGGCGGCAACCGCCTTGGCGCCCTCGCGGACGATGGCCTGGGCCAGAACCGTCGCGGTGGTGGTGCCGTCACCGGCCACATCACTCGCCTTCGAGGCCACTTCGCGCACCATCTGGGCGCCCATGTTCTCGAACTTGTCGGCGAG
>NZ_JAERQD010000226.1 GCF_016735695.1 Microvirga zambiensis WSM3693
CGGATCATGCGCATGGTTTCGAAGCCCATCAGGGTCACGGCGGCGGTTCTCATCGTCTGGAAGCCGCGCGTCGGCCGGATGACGCGCTTGAGCGCGCCATGATCGGCCTCGATGATGTTGTTGAGGTATTTCGAGGTGCGATGTTCGACGTCCTGCGACAGCAGCCCTTCGTCCTGCAAGCGTCGAATGGCGTTCGGATAGGATGCCAGTTTGTCGGTCGTGATGGAGGAGGGAGGATAGTTGCTCACCATCCTCAGAGCTTTGCGTACGAAGCGATAAGCGGCTCCAGTATCACGCCGGCCGGACAGCATGGAGGCAATCAGACGACCGTGTTTGTCGACCGCTCGAAACAAGTATCGCCAGCGCCCGCCCACTCGCACATAGGTCTCGTCCACCCGCCATGAGCCTGAGCGAGGTCCCTGGTTTGGTCGCACCCGCTTCTCAATCTCCGGGGCATAGCGTTGAACCCAGCGAAAGATCGTGCTTGGATTAACGCTGACACCGCGCTCGGACATCATTTCTGCCAGATCGCGATAGCTGATCCCGTACTTGCAGTACCAGCGCACGCACAGCAGGATGATCTCGACTGGGAAACGGCGGCGCTTGAACAAAGACAACAGGGCGGCTCCTCGATTGGCCGCTCTGGATTATACTGCCGAGGTTACCGCAACAGTGCC
>NZ_JAERQD010000227.1 GCF_016735695.1 Microvirga zambiensis WSM3693
ACTTCATGTAGAGTCTCATCTGGCAGTCGGTGATGTGGCGGCCGGGCAAAGGGTGGGTTCCTCATTTGGTCGTGAAGAACCCCACTCCTTATCCGGTCGGCCACGACAGCCAGACGGTGCGGTCCTGACGGATCGCACCGTCACCTCTCATTCTGATTGCCGCTCAACTTCCACCCTGATCGCCGCGCCTTACACGCCAGGCGGCCGTGGTCTCGCCGCCCATGTTCTTGACCGCCAGCAGCACCTTCTGGCCATCCTCACGCACACCGATCACCACCAGCAGCGAGATCGAGGTGGCCTTCTTGTCGAGCCGGACCCGCACCACCGTGCCGTCGAGGATCAGCCGGACGATCGGCTCATCAGCGAGTGAGCGCTGGGTCCAGGCCTGCCAGTCGGCCTGCACCTTGCGCCAGACCCGGCTGACCGTGTCCTTGCCGACGGCTCCGCCAAAGAGAGCCGCCAGCGCCCGGCGCACCCGCCGGGTGTTGGTGCCGGCCAGATACGCTGAGGCAATCAGGGCATCAGCGGCCTTGGTGCGGCGCTGATAGGCCCGCAAGGCACCGCTCCTCCACTCGGTGGTGGTGCCATCCTCGGTGCGCAAGCGCGCTCGCGGCAACGAAATCTCTGTCTGGCCAAAGGTGCCGGTCAGGCTGCGGCAGCGGCTGCCATGGCG
>NZ_JAERQD010000228.1 GCF_016735695.1 Microvirga zambiensis WSM3693
CCTCGCCGCTGCGGTAGGCCCACATATACGAGGTGCTGGTGGGGTCCTTGTCCTTTTCCTTCAGCACCTGAACCGTAGTCTCGTCACCATGGATGACGGTCTGGGATCGCAGCCGCAGCTTCAGCGCGTCATAGAGGCGAAGCAGATGCCTCTCGCTCGAACCGATCACCCAGTGGCCCAGTGCGCCGCGGCTGACAGGAACCCCGGCCCGCGCGAAGGCCTGCGCCAGGCGATAGAGCGGCGTGCCGTCGACATATTTGTGAACGAGCGCGAAGGCCAGCGTCGAGGCCGTGGCGATACTGCCGGGCAAAGGCTGCGCAGGCATCGGCGCGATGACGACGGGTGTGCTGATCCCGGTGCGGTCGCAGTTGCGGCACGCATATTTGGCCCGGGCATTCTGCAAAACCTTCGCCTTCACCTCGATCTGCAGCTGCTCGGTCACCAGCTCGCCCATGCGATGCATCGGGTGGCTGCAGCACGGACAGACCTTCTGGTCCTCGGCAAGGTCATACTCGACGCGCTCGCGCGGCAGGTTCGCCGGCAGGGGCCGGCGCCCGCGTTTCTTGCCCCCCGGCTTCTCAGTGTCCGGCAATCCCGTGTCCGGAAGTTCAACGGCATCCGCCTCGTCGCTGCCCTCGTCTGCATCGGCCTCGCGGGCG
>NZ_JAERQD010000229.1 GCF_016735695.1 Microvirga zambiensis WSM3693
CAAATCCTACGCTGCTTCAAATGCTTAAGCTACATCCGCCAGCCCTCATCACTCTTCCGATGCATAAGAACGGCTAGGTCGCGGCGTCGCTCGTACTCATCGAGTGGGAGGATTGGTCTTGCTCCGCATTTGATACTGCTGGCGAACTCCTCATCCTGGAGTGGGAGCCATCATGAGCTTGGTAATTGCGGATTGACGAGTTTGCGCAAGTGGTGCGCCACTAATCCAAGCACCAATACGGATTGACGCGTTCGTGCAAGCGGTGTGCCGGTAATCCAGGCAGCGAGCCGTCAGCACGTGTTGCAGATGCGTTTTGGCGAGACCGATATAGCGCGAGCGCTGAAGATGCAGGACCCGGACGCCCGCCGAAATCGTTCCCTCGATGCCGGCGCGCTGTCGATACTCTTTTGAGAAGGCAAGCTGCTCCTCGCGCCGGCGAGCCGCTTCCAGCGTCTCGTGTTCCTCGCGTGGTCGTAGCGTGAGCAGGCGCCGCTCGCTTCGGGGACACTGTGTCTTCAGGGGACAAGGTCGGCAATCTGTTGTCGAGAAGCGAACTTTGAAGGCGGTTCGCCTCTGATGTGAAGTAGTTTGGACTTAATCTGACAGACGGTGTCGTTAGGCTGAGGCATGAGCCGAGGCTGGGCGCGGAGTGGTC
>NZ_JAERQD010000022.1 GCF_016735695.1 Microvirga zambiensis WSM3693
CGGGAGGCGCCGACGCCGACGAACATCTCGACGAAGTCCGAGCCGGAGATGGTGAAGAACGGCACATTGGCCTCGCCCGCGACGGCTCGCGCCGTCAGGGTCTTACCGGTGCCGGGAGGGCCGACGAGCAGCACGCCGCGCGGAATGCGGCCGCCCAGGCGTTGAAACTTCTGCGGATCGCGCAGGAACTCCACGACCTCCTGCAAGTCCTCCTTGGCCTCGTCGATGCCGGCGACGTCGTCGAAGGTGACGCGGCCATGGGCCTCGGTCAGGAGCTTCGCCTTAGACTTGCCGAAGCCCATGGCCCGGCCGGCGCCGCTCTGCATCTGGCGCGACAGGAAGACCCAGGCGCCGATGAACAGCGCGATGGGCAGGATGTTCATGAGAACCGCGATGAACCAGGGTGTCGAATCCGATTGCGGACGGGCGGTGATCTGCACGCCCTTCTGCTGCAGCTTCGTCACCAGCATCGGGTCGCTCGGCGCGTAGGTCGTGAAGGTACGACCGTCGGTATAGGTACCGCTGATCTCCGGGCCGGAGATCACCACGCTGGTAATGCGCCCAGAATCGGCATCGCTGAGAAGCTGGCTATAGGCGATGTCGCTGCCGCCGCCGCGCTGGCCCGGGCTCTGGAAGAGGGTCACGAGCGCCAGCACCAGGAGGAAAATGACGACCCACAAGGCGAAGTTGCGGAAATTTGAATTCATCGGATCAGGTTCTGCCCCAGAGGGAGATGAAGCGTGAGGAGATCTCCCCGCGCGGCTAAACTCAATGTAGGCACACCGTCACGCCTTGCCAAGGGAATGCGGCGCCCATGCGGCACGATCCCATTCACCCGGCTAAGAGATTTGGCTAACGGCCGCGCCGGCGCGGCGGTTCCGGTGCAATGAAGACCTGCCCCGAATGACCCAGGCGCACGAGCGCGCCTGCGATGGTGAGGCGCAGCCCCTCCCCCGCCCGGACGGCCTCGCGCAGACGCACGGTGCAGGATTCCAGTCTGTTCAGGCGACTATTGTCCAGATCGAGACCGGCCTGGGCAAGGGCCAGTTCCAGCACCCGCAGGGCGATCTCGAACGGCTCGTCGGCAAGGATGCCGCCCCTGAAGGACAGGCCCCCCTCGGCGAGCACCGGCGCGGCGCACGCCAGCGCCTTCCGCGCCGTGAGATCGAGCGCCGCGTCGGCCTGGGCCGCCCGCTCCGCGAGGCGCGCGAGGCGCTCGGCCGTCAGGCCCTCCTCCGCGAGAAGCGGCATGAGCCGGCGCCAGCGGACCCTGGCATAATCCTCGCTCGCGTTCGAAGGATCGACGACGAAGGGCCAGCCCTGTCCATGGCAGAGGTCGAGGAGGCGCGATTTCGGCCAGTCGAGAAGCGGCCTCGCATGGCAAATGCCCTGCCTGTCCGTCTCAGGACGCATGCCGGCGAGGCCGGAGAGACCGGAGCCGCGGGAGAGCCGCATCATCACCGTCTCGGCCTGGTCGTCGAGGGTATGGGCGGTGACGAGATGCGAGGCGCCTTCCTTGCGGGCATAGGCGACGAGAAGCCGGTAGCGCGCCTCGCGCGCCGCCTCCTGGATCCCGGTCGACGGCTTGTCGCCCGTCCAGACCATGATGCGATGGGACAGGCCGAGAGCGGCGGCCTCGCGGGCCACGAAAGCGGCTTCGTCGGCGGCTTCCGGCCGCAGGCCGTGATCGATCGTTGCGACGAGAACAGGCGGCTTGTCGGACCTGGCGCGCCAGCGGGCCAAAAGGTGCATCAGCGCCATCGAGTCAGGCCCGCCGGAAACGGCGGCGACGATGCCCGAGGCGCGATTGAGGGAAGCGAAGAGGCTGTCCAGCCCATCGTCCGAGAGCTTGTCGTCGGGCGGCGGAAGGGCGGACATGGCTTAAGCCCTACGAATTCTTCAGCGGCTCAGCTGCACTTGATGCGCTTCTGCTCGCGGTCGGAGGCCTGACGGACGGGGGCGGAGGCCTGCGGATACTTGCGGTCGAGTTCGGAGAAGACAGCGCAGGCGCGATCCTTGGCACCGATCCCGTTCAGCGAAATGCCGAGCCGCAGCAGGGCATCGGGAGCCTTGGACGCATCGGGGTGTTCGGCGGAAACGTTCAGGAACTGCTCCGCGGCCTCGCGGTAGCGGCCGCGCTGGAGATAGGTCTCGCCGAGCCAGAACGTCGCCTCGGGCACGAGCTTGTCGCGCGGGTTGGACTGGAGGAAGCGGCGGAAGCCCATCTCGGCCTGATCGTACTGCTTCTGCGAGAACGAGGCGTAGGCCGCATCGAAATCAGCACGCGGGTTGCCGACGCTGGTCGCAGCGACGCTCGGGCCGGGACGCTCGGCAATGGCGCCCTGCGGAAGGGCTCCCACGCGGTCGTGCCCGCCCCCGTCCATCGGCGCGCCGTCAACGCCGTCCTGCTCGATGAGGTCGCCGATTCCCGCCAGCTGCCCACCGGGCAGCGGCATGGGACGGCCCGCATCCGCCGTGAGAGGGGCCGATGGCGTCGTCGAGCCGAGCGGCCGGGGCGAACCGGGCGCATCCGGCGTCTCGGACGGATCGAAGACATCGCTGCGGCGCTGAGGCTGTGCGGGTGCCGGCTGCGGCTGGGCCGGACGCGAGGGCGTCGCGGTCGGGGGTGAGGAGGACGGCCGCGAGCCGCCGCTTCTCTCCTGGAAGCGGAACTCCACATCTTCCTGGAACTTGCGCAGCTGATCCTTCAGCTGCCGGTTCTCGTATTGGAGTTGCTCCATCTGGCCGGAGATCTGGCGGAACTGGCTCTCGAGCCGGTTCAGCCGCACGATCGCGTCGGCGGCATCCTGCGCCGCGGCGGGGCCAACGGAAGCCATGGCTAAGGCGAAAAAGACAAACAGGCGTCGAAACATGCTGGGATTACCGTGAGGTCCTCGATCGAGGAGGCCGATAACACAAAAGCGCCGCCACGGCGAGGTCGTGGCGGCGCTCTTCGCTTTCACGAGAGGTTGAAGCCGGTGAGGCTTTATGCCCCGGCGCCGCCGCCGAGCACCGTCACGGCGCGGCGATTCTGCGACCAGCAGGAGATGTCGTTGCAGACCGCGACCGGGCGCTCCTTGCCGTAGGACACGGTGCGGAAGCGGTTGCCCGGGATGCCGCGGGAGATCAGGTAGTCGCGCACGACCTGCGCGCGGCGGGCCGAGAGCGAGAAGTTGTACTCGCGGGTGCCGCGCTCGTCAGCATGGCCTTCGAGGATGAAGGTGTATTGCGGATAGCGCTGCAGCCACTGGGCCTGCTTGTCGAGGGTCGCGACGGCGGTGGGGGTGAGATCGGTCGAGTCGGTCTCGAAGAACACGCGGTCGCCCACGTTCACGACGAAATCCTGGGCACTTCCGGGGGTGGCCGCACCGCCGGCACCGAAACCGCCGGCCCCATCGGCCATGCCATCTTTGTTGGACGAACACGCCGCCGCCCCGAGGGCGAGGACGATAGCAGCGGCGAACTTGACGGCGCGCAGCGTCATCATTGGCAATACTCCTTACACATACGTTTGCCGAACGTTGTGACTTTCATATCGGGGGGATGGTTAAAGGAGGGTTCCGTCAACCGGTGGGGCGACACGCGGGATTAAGGTGAATTATGGCCAAGTTGTGGAAGTTGGGGTTAGGGTTAATCCACCGTAAATGAACTTCGTGTGACCCTATGCAGTGTGCCGTTGGGTAAGAACGAAGCTGAGCTGCTGCGAATTGCCGGTCTCGTGCGTTGAGAGGTCATGAATATCGTGACGACCCAGCCTGTGAGTTTCGGACGACCCCATCGCCAGGGCATGGACGACCCGCGTCTCGAGCGGGCCTTCGCCCGCATCGCCGACAGCGATTTGCGCCACGGCAATGCGATCGCGCTCCTGCGGGATTCGCGGGAGAACTATCCCGCCTGGCTCGAGGCGATCCGCGAGGCCAAGGACGTCATCCATTTCGAGAACTTCATCGTCGCCGACGACGAGACGGGCCGGGCCTTCGCGGATGCCCTGATCGAGCGGGCCCGCGCCGGCGTTCGGGTGCGCGTTCTCTACGATTGGCTCGGATCAACCTTCCGCGCCCTGCCCGGCTACTGGCGCCGTCTGCGCGAGGCTGGGGTCGAGACCCGGGTCTTCAATCCGCCCCGGCTGACGGATCCGTTCTGGGTTCGCCGCAACCATCGCAAGCTCATCACCGTCGACGGCCGCATCGGGTTCGTTTCGGGCCTGTGCATTTCCGACAGCTGGATCGGCAAGAATGGAAGCGAGCCCTGGCGCGACACGGGCCTTTCCGTGGAAGGACCGCTGGTAGCCGACCTCGACGCCACTTTCGCGGAGAGCTGGGTTCTCGCCGGCATGAAGCCGATCCCGAAATCGGAGCTGCCGGATGCGGACGACATCCCACAGGCAGGCTCGGTGGCGGCGCGGGTGATCAGCGGCGAGCCCGGCATGTTTCGGACCTACCGGGTCGATCAGTTCATCGCCGCGACGGCGCAGCGCAATCTCTGGCTCACGGATGCCTATTTCGTCGCCACCACCTCCTACGTTCAGGCGCTCGGCGAGGCGGCGCGGGACGGCGTGGACGTGCGCAT
Organism: Microvirga zambiensis WSM3693; assembly: GCF_016735695.1. Lineage (GTDB taxonomy): Bacteria > Pseudomonadota > Alphaproteobacteria > Rhizobiales > Beijerinckiaceae > Microvirga > Microvirga zambiensis. The sequence continues at coordinate 4,570 of NZ_JAERQD010000022.1, forward strand.
CCTCGTGCCCGGATCGAGTGACGTGCCGGCGCTGCAGCCGGTGGTGCGGGCGGGCTACCGCTCGCTGATCGAGGCCGGCATCCGCGTCTACGAGTGGAACGGCTCCATGCTGCACGCCAAGACGGCGGTGTCGGATGGGCGCTGGGCCCGTATCGGCTCGACCAATCTCAACATCGCGAGCTGGGCGACCAATTGGGAGCTCGACGTGGTGGTCGAGGATACGGCCTTCGCCGAGGCCATGGAGGCGATGTATCTGGAAGATCTCGCCAACGCGACCGAGATCGTTCCCGGCTGGCAATCCCGCCGCCGGCAGGCGAGGAACATGCGCTCACGACGCGGGCTACGGCCGAAGAAGAAGGGCGGCGTACGCAGGCTGGCGGCGGGCGCCCTGGCGCTCTCGAGCACGGTGGGCAAGGCCGTCGGCTCGCGGTCGCTGACCGCGACCGAGGCGGGCAGCGTCGCCATCATCGGCTTCGCGCTTCTCGCCCTCGCCGCCCTGATCATGTTCGTGCCCGTGCTGGTCGTGGCCCCAGTCGTGATCGTCCTCGCCTGGCTCGCCCTCGCCCTGCTGATCCGCGCCTTCCGGCTGAAGCGGCGGGTCCGCCTGAGGCGCCGCAAGCTCGCCCTGCGACGCAAGCTCGCCCAGATCAAGGCGCATGAATCCCCTCCAGGGGAATAAGAAGAGGGTAATAAGAGGAAGTGACTTAGGGGAAACAAACGGTCAAGCTTGGCGTTGACCTCAGTCAAGGTCGTTGCGTCCCTTTTCGAGGAGGACATCCATGGCTACAGGCACCACAGGCTCTTTCGATTCCTTTGACCGCACCCACGCCATGAGCCAGCTTCTGGCACAGAACTGGTGGGCACTGGCGCTCCGCGGCGTTTTCGCCATCATCTTCGCGCTCATCGCCTTCTTCTCGCCGGGAGCGACGCTCCTGTCCCTGGTCTGGGTCTTCGCGGCCTACATGCTGGTCGACGGCGTGTTCGAGATCGTCTCGGGCATCAGGGCAGCCTCCAACCACCAGCGCTGGGGCCTGCTGATCCTCGCCGGCGTCCTGAACATCCTGGTCGGCATTGTCGCCTTCCTGATGCCGGGGCTGACGGTCCTGTTCTTCGTCACCCTGATGGCGGTGTGGTCGCTGATCACCGGCGTGCTGATGATCGTGGCGGCGTTCAAGCTCAACGCAACCTACGGCCGCGGCTGGCTGATCTTCAGCGGCATCGTCTCGGTGCTGTTCGGCATCGCGCTTCTGGTCGCTCCGCTCGTCGGCGCCGTGGTGCTGACCTGGTGGCTCGGCGCCTACGCCCTCGTCTTCGGCATCTCCCTCATCGCCCTCGCCTTCAAGCTCAAGGGCCGCAAGGACGAGATGGGCACTGCGACTCCGATGCGGGCGTGAGCGCAGAAGGCAAGAGGTAAGAGCGCCTCTAGGCGCCCTTTTGTCTTCGTGGTCGGGAGCGTCAACGATGATCCTGCATCGCAAAACGAGTGTGGCGCTATTTCCCTCCCTCCTTGTGGGGGAGGGCTAGGGAGGGGGGTGCCGGCGCCGGAGCCTGAAAGGTTCGCCCTCATACCCCCCTCTCCAACTCTCCCCCACAAGGGGGGAGAGGGCCTGTTGCGATTACCGCGCCTCGCTCAGGAGCGGCGACCAGGTCGGGTCGGAGGCGAAGGACGGGGTCGGCACCGGCTGCTCGACGCGGCCGGTGATGTCGACCATGTAGAGCTTGCCGCCGGCCTGTCCGCCCGGATCGCGGAAGAACAGGATGTACTGGCCGTTGGGCGCCCAGGTCGGGCTCTCGTTGTGGAAGCCTTCCGTCAGGATGCGCTCGCCCGAGCCGTCCGGCTTCATGATGCCGATGGCAAAGCCGCCGGCGCGCTGCTTGGTGAAGGCGATGTAGTCGCCGCGCGGCGACCAGGCCGGCTGCGAATAGGAGCCGTCGCCGAACGAGATGCGGCGCTGGTCCGAGCCGTCTACGTTCATCACGTAGATCTGCTGCTTGCCGCCGCGATCGCTCTCGAACACGATCTGCTTTCCGTCCGGCGAGAACGACGGCGAGGTGTCGATGGCACCCGTCGAGGTCAGGCGCGTGGTCGCCTGCGAGCCGAGATTCATCATGAAGATGTTGGCGTTGCCGCCCTGCTGCAGGCTCATGACGATGCGCTGGCCCTCAGGCCCGAAGCGCGGCGAGGAGGCCATGTCGGGGAAGTTGCCGAGCACCTGCCGCGAACCGCTCTCCAGGTTGATCACCTGAACGCGCGGCTGCTGGCCCTCGACCTGCGACATGTAGGTGATGTCCTGCGTCGCCGGCGAATAGCGCGGCGCCACGACGGACGTGTCGCCTTGCGTCAGGTAGCGCACATTGGCGCCGTCCTGGTCCATGATCGCGAGACGCTTGCGACGGTGCTCCTTCGGGCCCGATTCATCGACGAACACCATGCGCGTGTCGAAGAAGCCGCCGAAACCGGTGACCTTGGTGTAGACAGCATCGGAAATGATGTGGCCGACGCGGCGCCAGAAATTGGCGTCCGTAACGTATTGCTGGCCCGCAAGCTGCTGGCCCGATTCGATGTCCCACAGGCGGAACTCGGCGCGAAGCCGGCCGGAGGGATCACGCGAGACGCGGCCCGTCACGAGCGCCTGGGCGCCCGCCATCTTCCAGGCATCGAAGCGCGGAGCGGCGTCGAAGGACGGACGCTCGGGAAAGCGCGACTTGTCGAGCGGTGCGAAATAGCCCGAGCGCTGCAGGTTGTTGGTGATGATGCCGGAGACGCGCTGGCCGAGATCGCCCTCGCCGGAGAAATCGGCAATGGCGATGGGCATGGGCTGGAACTGGCCGCCCGGTCCGACGCGGAACGAGAGCTGCGCCTGCGCTGCGGGCACGAGCACCGCCATCGGCAGGACGACGGCCAATGCGACGAGAAAACGGGAAACGAAGCGGGTAATCATGGGATGATGTCTCAAGCTTGATGGGCTTTAAGAGAGAGGAGGGTCGAACTGGACGTTCAGGACCTTCCAGTCGGAGTAATACGGCGCGAATTTCGCCGGGATCTCGAACTGGCGGCACCGGCGGATGGCCCTGACGGCGGCATCCGCGACCGCGCGGTCGGTGGAGGAGCTCCCCGCCTGAAGAACCCGCGGCTCGGTGCTGAGCGAGCCGTCCTGGTTGAGGCGGATATCGAGGATCGGGGCCGTGACCTGTCCGCCCGAGGCCGCGATCGGCGCGCTGTAGCAGCGCTCGATCTGCGAGACCAGCAGGCCGATGAGGGCATCGCGCAGGCTCGGCGACAGCTTCGCAGCCGATCCCGTCGCGGTGCCGAGCGAAGCGGTCTTCTGGACCTCCGCGCCGGTCGCGCCGGTGGATTGATGCTTTTCCTTGCTGTCGAGGAACTGCTTCAGGTCGCCCATGTCGAGCTTCTTGGCGGCCTGCGCTTCCTTGCGCGCCTTGGCCTCGGCCTCTTCCTTGGCCTTGGCTTCCGCAAGCTTCTTCGCTTCCGCCTCGGCTTTCGCCTTGGCTTCCGCTTCAGCCTTCGCCCTGGCCTCTGCGACCTTCCTGGCTTCCGCCTCGGCCTTGGCTTTCGCCTCAGCTTCGGCCTTGGCCTTCGCTGCGGCCTCGATCTTGGCCTGCTCGGCGGCCTTGGCCTTCTCGATGGCCTCGGCTTCCGCCTTTTCCTGCAGCTTTTTCTCTTCCGCAGCCTTGGCCTCGGCGGCCTTTTCTTCCTGCGAGCGGGTCGGCGGCGCGGGCGGCGGCGGCTGGGCGGCGACCGGCTCTTCCTTGTCGGCGACCTTCATCTCCTCCGGACGCTTGGGCGGCGCGGGAGCGTCGCGCTTGTCCTCGCCGGGATCCTTAATCTCGGCCTTGTCGGCGACGCGCTCGGCACGCGGCTTCGGTTGCGGTGCCTTGGCGTTGGTCTCGCCCTTGGTGATCTGCGAGAGCTGATTGTCGGTGATGATCTCGACGGGGATGCCTTCCTGCGCCTCGGGAAACTCCGAGACGGCGGACAGGCCGATCATGGCGGCAGCCAGAAGCGAGGCGTGCGCGACGCCCGAGACCCAGAAGCCCGGCTCGGAGGTGTTGAATTTCAGCTTCAACGCCACGTTTGTTTGCCCCTTGTCCTTATCCCGCTCAGCGCTGGTCGACCTCGGTCACGAGGGCGACGCGCTTGTACCCCGCCGTCGTCACGATCGACATCACCTGGGCGACGCGTCCGTAATCGACCTTCTTGTCCCCGCGGACGAAGATACGCTCATCGAAGCCCGACTTCGAGACCTCCGCGAGCTTGCCGACGATGGCCTCGTCCGTAAGCTCGCTCTCCCCCAGGAACACCTGGCCGTTCGCCTTGATGGAGAGCGTCACCGGCGTCGCATCGGAATTCAGCGGCGCGGCCTTGGTCTGCGGCAGATCGAGCGGCACGCCGGCCGTCATCATGGGGGCTGCCACCATGAAGATGATGAGCAGCACCAGCATGACGTCGATGAACGGCGTCATGTTGATCTCGTTGATCGCACCGGCCGTGCGGGCGCGCCTGCGCCGCCGTCCGCCTCCTGCCGCTCCTGTGATCATCGCCATGCCGGTTCCCCTTTAAGCGGCGTTGGCCGGGGGACGGCCGGCATGGCCGATACGCTCGTCGATCTGGCGCGACAGGATGGCCGAGAACTCATCGGCGAAGCCTTCGAGCCGCGATTGCAGCTTGCTGACCTCGGAATTCAGCTTGTTGTAGGCGAGCACGGCGGGAATGGCCGCGAAGAGGCCGATGGCGGTGGCGAACAGCGCCTCCGCGATGCCCGGAGCCACGACCGCGAGGCTGGTGTTCTTGGAGGCCGCGATCGAGGTGAAGGAATTCATGATGCCGATCACGGTGCCGAAGAGGCCGATATAGGGACCGGCGGAGCCGATGGAGGCCAATACCGTCAGGCGGGCGTTGAGGCGCTCCACCTCGCGCTGGATGGTGACGTCGAGCACCTTGTCGATGCGCTGCGGCAGGCTCTGGAACGAGCGACCCGAGCCTTCGAAGGAGCGCTTCCACTCGCGCATGGCGGCGACGAAGACGGCGGCGAGGCCCGTGGCCGGACGGCTCTGGAGGGAGCGGAAAAGCTCCTCGAGCGACTGGCCGGACCAGAAAATGTCCTCGAAACGGTCCATGGCGCGCTTGGTGCGGCCGTAGAGCAGGGTCTTGTCGATGATGATGGCCCAGCACCAGACGGAAGCGGCGAGCAGGCCCAGCATCACGAGCTTGACGATGAGATGAGCCTGCCAGAACAGGCCAAAGAAGGACATGTCGTGGGCCACAGGAACGGCCTGGGCCACATCAGCCGGGTTCATGAAACTCGTCCTCGCTCTTCGAGCAGCCCTGGAAGGAGATCCAGGACCCACCGCAGAATGGTCTTAGGAAAATCTGTTCTTGTATTACTGCTCGTTCGCCCTTGAATCTGTCGAAAATAAGGGCGGCGGGCGACAACACGCGCAATCGTCCCAGACCGTTACCTGTTAAGCACAGAGTAGGGTTAAGGTCTGGTTTAACTTGAGCTTAATCGAGGCGAATTGCCTGAAATAAATATGGAAATTATGGATGGTCTGCATTTGAAGCAGACCCCGGATGCATCTGCCCATACGGCATCCGACCCCATCGCTTCAGCTCGTCCGTCGTGACGCCGGATGCAACACTGTCCATGGGCGATTGAAAGGAACGAGACCGCGATGGCTGAGCCGCAGATCGATCCGGCCGACGTGGTGGGCAGGCAGCTCGAGGCCTATAACGCCAAGGACATCGACGCCTTCATGAGCTGCTGGGACGAGGATGCGCAGTACTTTGGCTTCCCGTCCGACCTTCTGGCGGAAGGTGCCGCGCAGATCCGTGAGCGCCATATCGCCCGGTTTCAGGAACCCAATCTCTTCGGGGAGCTCGTCGGCCGGATGAATGTCGGCAATCTCGTCGTCGACCGGGAGATCGTAACCCGCAATTTTCCGGAAGGCCCGGGTCGCGTGGATGTGATCGCGATCTACGAGGTCGAAGGCGGCAAGATCGCGAAAGCCTGGTTCAAGATGGGCACGCCGGTGCTCGACAAGGCGTCGTAGGTCGAAAAATCTGGCCCATTAGGCTCTACCCTCATCCTGAGGAGCAGCGCAGCTGCGTCTCGAAGGAGGTTCCAGGGAGCACTGGAGACGCCCTCGTCCTTCGAGACGGCCTGATGGCCTCCTCAGGATGAGGGCTTCAGTGGATATTGATTTGGGCTACGCTTCAGGGCGCACTGATCGTCAGCGCCGCCCGCAGCTCGTCCGGGATGCGCACGGCCCGCCCTCCCCTGACCGCGGCGACCATGACGTCTGCGGCGACCAGAACCTCGTCGCCGCGCCGGACCTCCTGGGCAAGCGTCATCGAGGCGCCGCGCATCTCCTTCGGGCGGGTGACGATGGTGAGCACGTCGTCCATGACCGCACCGCCGCGGAAATCGATAATCATCTTGCGGACGACGAAGGCGAGGCCGTTCATGTCGGCGTGAAGGTCCGACTGCGCCACCTCGACCGCCCGCAACAGCTCGGTGCGGCCGCGCTCCATGAAGCGCAGATAGCTCGCATGGTAGACACGGGCGGAGAAATCCGTGTCCTCGTAGTAGACGCGGATGGGGAGGATATGCGCGCCGTCCTGCATGAAGCCGGAGAGGTGGGAGCCAACGACCCCTCTCCCCCCTTGTGGGGGAGAGCCGGAGAGGGGGGTATGAGCGCCAACAGACGAAGGTCCGGCGCCAACACCCCCCTCCCTACCCTCCCCCACAAGGGGGGAGGGAAACTGGTTACGCCTCTCACTCATCCCCAGCCCCGTTGAACAGCCCGAACTGCGCCGCCGTTTCGCGGGAAGGCTCCGGAATGCCCAGGTGCTTGAAGGCATGCGGGGTGAGGACGCGCCCGCGCGGAGTGCGCTGCACGAAGCCCTTCTGGATCAGGTAAGGCTCGATGATGTCCTCGATGGCATCGCGCGGCTCGGACAGCGCCGCCGCGATGGTCTCGATGCCGACCGGGCCGCCGCCGAAGGAATTGGCGATCATGGTCAGGTATTTGCGGTCCATCAGGTCGAGGCCGATGGGATCGACGTCGAGGAGGCGAAGCGACCGGTCGGCGAGATCGCGGGAGACGGTCTGGACGCCCTCCACGATGGCGAAGTCGCGCACCCGGCGCAGCAGGCGTCCGGCGATACGCGGCGTGCCGCGGGAGCGGCGGGCGATCTCGTTCGCGCCCTCCTCGCTCATGCCGAGGCCGAGCACGCGGGCGCCGCGGCGCACGATCAGCTCGAGCTCGTCGACCGTGTAGAATTCGAGCCGGATCGGGATGCCGAAACGGTCGCGCAAGGGCGTGGTGAGGAGGCCCGCGCGGGTGGTGGCGCCGACGAGCGTGAATTTCGGCAGCTCGATCTTCACCGAACGCGCCGCCGGGCCCTCGCCGATGATCAGGTCGAGCTGATAATCCTCCATGGCGGGATAGAGGATTTCCTCGACCGCCGGGTTGAGGCGGTGGATCTCGTCGATGAAGAGCACGTCGCGCTCTTCCAGGTTGGTGAGCTGCGCCGCAAGGTCGCCCGCCTTGGCGATGACGGGGCCGGACGTCGAGCGGAAATTGACGCCGAGCTCGCGGGCGACGATCTGGGCGAGCGTGGTTTTTCCTAAGCCCGGCGGGCCGACGAAGAGCACGTGGTCGAGGGCATCGCCGCGCGATTTCGCGGCATCGATGAAGACCTGGAGATTGGCGCGCGCGGCCTTCTGGCCCGTGAAATCGTCGAGCGAAAGCGGCCGGATCGATGCTTCGGCATCGTCCTCGCGCTTTTCGGGGCTGATCAGGCGGCGGGAATCGGTCAAAGAGGCTCACCTTCCAGGGGCTTCATATAAAGGCAGCCTTTCTAATACGCTACCTTTAACAAGATCAAAACAGGAACACGCCCATGGGCAATCGGGACCCGTCATCACCTCTCACGTCATGGCCGGACTTGGTCCGGCCACCCACGTCTTAAGAACCACAACGTTGCAGAAGGCGTGGATACCCGCGAAAAGCGCGATGAAAAAGAGGGAGCCCTGACGCCGGAGCTGACAGAGACTACCGCGCCAGCTCCCGCAATCCCAGTCGGATCAGCGTCTTGGCCTCGGCCTCGTCCCCGGCCTGCTTCATGGCGGCGGCGACGGCGGCGGAGGCCTGGACCTGGGGGTAGCCGAGATTGACCAGGGCCGAGATGGCGTCGGCCACGGGGGCCGGCGCGCTCTTGTCCTCGACGGCGCCGGTGAGGCGGATGAGGGCCGGGTCGACGGAGGCATAGGCCGGGGCCTTGTCCTTCAGCTCCGACACGATGCGCTGCGCGAGCTTCGGCCCGACGCCAGGCCCGCGGGCGACGGAGGCCTTGTCGGCGGTGGCGATGGCGGTCGCCAGGCTGCCTGGATCGAGCACGGAGAGGATGCCGAGCGCCACCTTGGAGCCGACGCCCTGGACCGATTGCAGCAGGCGGAACCATTCGCGCTCCGAATCCGAACGGAAGCCGAAGAGGCGGATCATGTCCTCGCGGACATGGGTCTCGATGGACAACACCGCCGCCTCACCGGTGGGCGGCAGATTCTGAAGCGTTCGGGAGGAGCAATGAACCACATAGCCGACCCCATGCACGTCGAGGATCACGAAATCCTCGCCGTAGGAATCGACCACGCCTTTGAGTTTGCCGATCACGTTCGTCTCTGCTCCTGCTTCCCTCCCCCTTGCGGGGAGGGATTGAGGGTGGGGGTCGAAAAGTCAAAACGCTGCGCCTCATCATGGACGCATGAGGTCAATACAGTGCCGGTCTCACCTGATCGCCCACCCAGTCGCACCACCCCCACCCCTACCCCCTCCCCGCAAGGGGGAGGGAAGAGGCGCCTCATTCGTCCGACGATCCCGGATCGGCTCACGCCGTCCGGGATGACGCTCTGCATTTCTGTAACAAATTAATAGCTCGCCGCCAAAGCGCGGGCCTTGCGGTGGTGGGCGTGGGCGATGGCGATGGCGAGCGCGTCGGCCGCGTCGGCCTTCTTGAAGTCGGCCTTGGGAAGAAGGATCCTCACCATGGCCTGGACCTGGTCCTTGTCCGCATGGCCGACGCCGACCACGGTCTTCTTGACCTGGTTGGCGCCGTATTCCGCCACCGGCAGGCCGTGGAGAGCCGGCACCAGCAGGGACATGGCGCGAGCCTGGCCGAGCTTCAGGGTCGCCTGGGCGTCCTTGTTGACGAAGGTTTCCTCCACCGACACCTCGTCGGGCGTCCAGGTGCGGATCACCTCGGTCAGCCGGTCGTGGAGCTGCTTGAGGCGCAAGGCCAGGTCGAGATCGCCATCCGAGGTCACGACCCCGCAGGCGACGAAGGACAGCTTGGTCCCCTCGACGGTGATGACGCCCCAGCCGGTATTACGCAGGCCGGGATCGAGGCCGAGGATGCGGACGCGTTCGCTCAAAGATCGTACTCCACCGTCATGCCCGGGCTCGTCCCGGGCACCCACGTCTTCTTACCCCGCAAAGGCGTGGATGGCCGGATCAAGTCCGGCCATGACGACAATGCTGCCTTACCCAGCCATCTTCTGCATCAGAGCTTCGGAGAGCTCGAAATTGCCGTAGACGTTCTGGACGTCGTCGTGCTCTTCCAGCGACTCCATGAGCCGCATGAGCTTCTCGCCGGCCTCGTCGTCGACGGCGACGGGGGTCTGGGGCTTCCAGACCAGCTTGGAGGCTTTCGGCTCGCCGAACTTGTCCTCGAGCGCCTTGGTCACCTCGTTGAGCGAGCCCTGGTCGCAATAGATCTCGTGGCCGTTCTCGGAGGAGACCACGTCGTCGGCGCCGGCGTCGATGGCGGCTTCCAGCACGGCGTCCGCATCGGCGACGTCCGGCCCGAACTCGATATAGCCGACCCGGTCGAACATGAAGGAGACCGCGCCTGTTTCGGCGAGGTTGCCGCCGCTCTTGGTGAAGTAGGAGCGGATGTCGGAGGCGGTGCGGTTGCGGTTGTCGGTCATCGCCTCGACGATGAGGGCGACGCCGCCGGGGCCGTAGCCCTCGTAGCGGATCTCGTCGTAGTTCTCGCCGTCATTGCCGGCGGCCTTGTTGATGGCGCGCTGGATGTTGTCCTTGGGCATGTTCTCGGCCCGCGCTGCGAGGATCGCGGCGCGCAGGCGCGGGTTCATGTTGGGATCGGGCATGCCCATCTTGGCCGCCACGGTGATCTCTCGGGCGAGCTTGGAGAACACCTTGGAGCGCACCGCGTCCACCTTGCCCTTGCGGTGCATGATATTCTTGAACTGTGAATGCCCGGCCATGGGGGCCTCCGGAATATTCGGCCGAGGGCAGCTTGGGTTCAAGCGCCCGTCAGGCCGGAAAAGTTGACGATGGCAGGCTTATAGGACGGCGGAGGGCATCAGGCAAAGCCCTTAAAACCCGAGCCAGGACGGCAGGTTGTGAATGGTCGCCAGGATGAGGTGATAGGATGCGCCGACGACCGTGGCCGTATAGGCGAGGCCCGCGAAGCCGATGAGATAGCCGACGATCAGCAGATAGCCGTCCTCCTCCATGATGGCGATGGACGCGATCACCAGCGCGATGGAGGGCGGGAAATTGGTGCCCGGGAACGGGATCAGCACCGACACGGCGACCAGGAAGGCGAAGAACCCCACCACCCGGTCGCCGAAAGGGCCGAAGAGCTGGAGCAGCCGCGGCCTGCAATAGCTCTCGAGCTTCTGCAGCCTGGGCTCGGCGATGTCGATCAGGCGCTTGAACTTCGCGGTCGAGACCGTGCGCCGCAGGATGAAGCCCGGCAGCCACGGCCTCTTATGGCCCAGCATCATCTGGATGCCGAAGATCAGGACCGGAGTACCGACGATGCCCGCGATGCCAGGCGGAGCCGGCACGCAATTGGGCAGGGAGAACAGGATCAGCACGAATCCGAAAGCGCGCTCGCCGAAGGCCTCGATGATCTCGCGGATGGAAATCGTCTCGCCCTTGGCCTCGTCGATCACGGCACGCAGCACCGCCGAGGCGCTCTGGTGCTCATGCGCCCGGTGGAATTCGCTCTCCTCGCGATAGATGCTCTTCTTCGCGCCCTTCGACTCTGTATCCGCGTCCACCGGTTTCCTCCGTGACGGGAGAGATGGGAACGGCAACGCTCCCCGCCAAGGGAGTGTGTGTCGCCGAGCGATTCCCATCCAAACGTCTCACGTCATCACCGGCCTTGTGCCGGTGATCCCGACTGGATAAGCGCTGCGCCCCACCGTATCGGGATGGCCGGGACAAGCCCGGCCATGACGTCAAAGGATGCTACTCAATCCCAGAACCGCGGCCAGGTCTCTTCCAGGTTCGGCCCGAGCCGCACCGCGGCGACGCGCTTCGCCAAGCCGGTGCGATCGTCGGTCTCCACCGCGATGCCGGAGAGCGTGCCCTCGCCGAGGGCCGGTTCCATGCGCGGACCGGGAGTCTTCTGAAGGAAGCGGCGGATCGATTCCTCCTTCTGCATGCCGAGCACGGAATCGTAATCGCCGCACATGCCCGCGTCCGACATGTAGGCCGTGCCGCCGGGCAGCACACGATGGTCGGCGGTCGGCACATGGGTGTGGGTACCGACGATCAGGCTCGCGCGCCCGTCGCAGTAATGGCCCATGGCCTCCTTCTCGCTCGTCGCCTCCGCGTGGACGTCGACGATCACCGCATCGGCCACCTGGCCCATGGGGCAGGTCTCGAGCTCGCGGTCGACCGCCGCGAAGGGATCGTCGAGGGGATCCATGTAGAGGCGGCCCATGACGTTGATCACGAGAACCCGGGCCCCTGAGCGAGTGTCGATGAGGTTCGCGCCGCGTCCGGGCGTGCCGGGCGGATAATTCACCGGGCGTAAGAGCCGCGGCTGGCGCTCGATGAAGACGAGGGTCTCGCGCTGGTCCCAGGAATGGTTGCCGAGGGTGACGGCATCGGCGCCGGCGGCCAGAATCTCGTCGCAGATCGCCTCGGTGAGGCCGAAGCCGCCGGCGGAATTCTCGCCGTTGATGACGACGCAGTCGAGCTGCCAGCGGTCGCGAAGGCCGGGCAGGCGCTCGATCACCGCATTGCGGCCCGGCCGCCCGACGATGTCGCCGAGAAAAAGAAGACGCATGATGGGTCCCTATGCGGGTTTGGTCCGAATGAGCTCGGCTTCCGTGACGATGATGTCGAGGAGCCGGTCATGGGGCTCGATCGGAACCTCGTCGATCTCCTGAACCGCATAAGCGAGCCCGACCGTCAAGACCGGATGCTGCGCTTCGAGCGCCGCGATGGCCCGGTCGAAATGCCCTTTGCCGTAGCCGATGCGCCCTCCCCTGCGGTCGAAGGCGACGAGCGGCACGATGAGCGCCTTGGGGAAAACCTCGGGCGCATCGGGCCCCGGCTCGCGCACGCCGAAGCCGCCCTTGATCAGCACGTCGCCGGGCTGCCAGAGGCGCCAGCTCAAGTGGGGATGAAGGATCTGGGAAAGGGCGACATCCTGCCCGCGCTGGAGCAGCGCCTCCATGAGCGGGCGCGGATCGACCTCGCTGCGGATCGGCCAATAGGCGCCGACGGGCGTGACGCCCTCGAGGTCTGGGCAATCGAGAACGCGGCGCAGGATCTGGCTGGCGGCCTCTCCGCGAACGCCCTCGTCGAGCGCATCGCGGCGCGCGAGCATTTCGCTGCGCAGGCGCTCTTTCGATTCGGGAGGGGAAGGAGATTGCATGAAGGTGCGGAGCCACAGAAACCGTCGGAGAAGCGATCCCGGGAACCTACAAAGTAGGTGGGCGCCGTATGTCCCGGTCCAGGGACCGGGTCAGGGACAGCTCCCTTCAGGATCGATAAGGCCCCGGGGAATATGAACTCCTAACGCGCCCCGCAGCCCCGCCCTGTCTATGTAGGGATCGGAAGCGCCCGGGGGAAGGGGAAAGTTTGAGGGAGGAGCGAGAAAGGCGCCCTCTGTCATTCCGGGGCCGCGCAGCGGAGCCCGGAACCCATAACCGCCGACGGTGCAGAAGAGGCACAACGCCGATCGCTCTTTCTTGAGACGACATGTTTATGGGTTCCGGGTTCGCCTGCGGCGCCCCGGAATGACAATGGTGTGCTACCCCTGCCCCGCCCCGTTGAGGCTGCGTGCGAGGCCTTCGATCCGTTCCGCCGCCATCTGGATGCCCTCGGCGAGCCGCAGCTCGATCCGCTCCAGGCGCTCGTCCCTCGCAGTGTTGACGCTGTTGAGCGCCGCCACCTCGGCTTCGAGCGCGGCGATGCGCTGCCGGGTCTCGTGCAGCTCGTCGGCCTGCGCGATGGCCGCCATGACGTGGAGGCGAAGGTCGCCGATTTCGCCGAAGGATCCGCGCATTTCCTCGACCCTCGCATCATAGGCCGCGGCAAGGCCTTCAAGATGGCCCTCCTCGCCCTCGGCGCAGGAGATCCGGTAGGTGTGGCCGGCAATGGTCACGGTGACCTGGGGCATCCTCAGCCCTCCTCGGTCACGAGCTGGCCGGCCTGGGCGAGCACGGTCTCGACCGCGCCGATCGCATGCCGGACCCTGCGGCTCACATCGTCGGTGGCGGCCTCGAAGCGGTGCAGGCGGGTGAGCGCCCCATCGAGCTCGACGGCAAGGCGGGCCCGGTCGTCCTGCATCAGCTGCAGTTCGGTCTCCAGGCCGCCGCGCCGCGTATCGGCATCCAGGCGCCGCGAGATCGAAGCCTCCAGAAGCCCGAGAGCTACTTCCAGCCGCTTCATCGCCTCGTCGAGTGTGGGTGCCGCCATCATGCCTCCAGGAATCGGGAACGACACTACCCCATAGTCCGGAAAAGTGGACCCGGTTTTCTGCTGGAAAATGCCTCGAGCAGGATAGCCTCAAGCATGGCGCTGACAACGCTCCTGAAGGGGAATTAGCCGCCAGGTGCCTTTGACTCGCCCCGGTCGCGTGTTAAGGAGCCCACGCCTTTCTCCGGACAGACCGCCCCGTTGCGGGGCCCTCAAGACTGTGGATCTCGCCGTGCAAGATACCGTCCCCGCCGATCGCGTCACCCATTCCGATCTGGCGAACGCCGTGCGCGTCCTCGCCATGGACGCCGTCGAACAAGCCAAATCCGGCCATCCCGGCCTGCCCATGGGCGCCGCCGACATCGCCACGGTGCTGTTCACAAAGTTCCTGAAATACGACGCCACGGACCCGACCTGGCCCGACCGCGACCGGTTCATCCTGTCGGCCGGCCACGGCTCGATGCTGCTCTATTCGCTCCTGCACCTGACGGGCGTGAAGGGCATGACCATCGACGAGCTGAAGAACTTCCGCAAGCTCGACTCGAAGACCCCGGGCCACCCCGAGAACTTCATGACCCCCGGGGTCGAGACCACCACCGGCCCGCTCGGCCAGGGCATCGCCACGGCGGTCGGCTTCGCGCTTGCCGAGCGCATGCTCAACGCGGACTACGGCGACGACCTCGTCGACCACCATACCTATGTGCTCGCCTCCGACGGCGATCTCATGGAGGGCATCAGCCAGGAAGCGATCGCGCTCGCGGGCCACCTGAAGCTCAACCGCATGATCGTCCTGTGGGACGACAACGAAATCTCCATCGACGGTCCCCTGTCGCTCTCGGATTCCGTCGACCAGGTGAAGCGCTTCCAGGCCTGCAACTGGAACGCTCTGCGCGTCGACGGTCACGATCCGAAGGCGATCCAGCGCGCCATCGCCCGGGCCCAGAAATCCGACAAGCCGACCCTGATCGCGTGCAAGACCACCATCGGCTACGGCGCCCCGAAGAAGGCCGGCACCTCGAAGGCCCACGGCGAGCCGCTCGGCGCCGAGGAGCTTGCCGGCGCCAAGGCCGCCTATGGCTGGAACCATGAAGCCTTCACGATCCCGGACAACATCCGCGACGCCTGGGCCAAGGCCGGCAAGAAGGGCCGTCGCCTGCGCAAGGCCTGGACCGATCGCCTGAAGGCCTTGCCGGCGGAGAAGCGCGCCGAATTCGAGCGCCGCGTGAAGGGCGTGCGCCCGAACGGCCTTGCCGACGCCGTCGCCAAGCTGAAGGACAGGCTCGTCGCCGAGCCGCAGAACGTCGCCACCCGCAAGGCGAGCGAGATCGCGCTCGAGGTCCTCACCGAGGCCGTGCCGGAGCTGGTGCTGGGCTCGGCCGACCTGACGCCCTCGAACAACACAAAGACCAAGAACCTGACCGCGATATCGCCCGGCAATTATGCCGGCCGCTACATCCATTACGGCATCCGCGAGCACGGCATGGCCGCGGCCATGAACGGCATTGCGCTCCATGGCGGCTATGTGCCCGCCGGTGCGACCTTCCTGGTCTTCACCGATTATGCCCGCCCCGCCATGCGCATCGCGGCGCTCGCCGGCATCCCGGCGATCTACGTGATGACCCACGACTCGATCGGGCTGGGCGAAGACGGCCCGACCCACCAGCCGGTGGAGCATCTGGCTGCGCTTCGCGCCATGCCGAAGATGCGCGTGTTCCGCCCGGCGGACGCCATCGAGACGGCGGAGGCCTGGCAGCTCGCCCTCGAGCGCACCGACGGCCCATCGACGCTGGCGCTGACCCGCCAGAACCTGCCGCAGGTGCGCAAGGACAGCGGTGCGAACAACCTCTCCGCTACCGGCGCCTACGAACTCTCGCCGGCGAATGGCAAGGCCCGCGCCACCATCTTCGCCTCCGGTTCCGAGGTCGAGATCGCGCTCGCCGCCCAGAAGCTTCTTGCCGAGCAGAATTTCGAAGCCCGTGTGGTTTCCGTGCCCTCGCTCGACCTGTTCCTGGCCCAGCCGGAGAAGGTCCGCGCCCGCATCATCGGCGATGCGCCGATCAAGGTTGCGGTCGAGGCAGCCGTGCGCTTCGGCTGGGATTCGGTCATCGGCCCCGACGGAATTTTCGTCGGCATGCATGGGTTTGGGGCGAGCGCGCCCTACAAGGACCTGTACAAGCACTTCGGCATCACCCCCGAAGCCGTGGCTGAAAAGGTTCTCCGGACACACAATCTCTGAGGCACGGAAACTTCTAAGCCTCGTTACACAAGGGAGCTAAGACTATGACGGTGAAGGTCGCGATCAACGGATTCGGTCGCATCGGACGCAACATCCTCCGCGGTATCGTGGAGAGCGGCCGCAAGGACATCGAGGTGGTCGCCATCAACGATCTCGGCCCGGTCGAGACGAATGCTCACCTGCTCCGCTTCGATTCCGTGCACGGCCGCTTCCCGGCCGAGGTGAAGGTCGACGGCGAGTTCCTGGTCATCAACGGCAAGAAGATCCGCGTCACGGCGATCAAGGATCCGGCGACCCTGCCGCATCGCGAGCTCGGCGTCGACATCGCCATGGAATGCACCGGCATCTTCACCTCGAAGGAGAAGGCCTCGGCGCATCTCACCGCCGGAGCCAAGCGCGTCATCGTCTCGGCTCCGGCCGACGGCGCCGACCTGACGGTCGTCTATGGCGTCAACCATGACAAGCTCACCAAGGAGCACATGGTCATCTCGAATGCCTCCTGCACCACGAACTGCCTCGCCCCGGTGGCGAAGGTGCTCCAGGACGCGGTCGGCATCGAGAAGGGCTTCATGACGACGATCCACTCCTACACCAACGACCAGCCGACGCTGGATCAGATGCACAAGGACCTCTACCGCGCCCGCGCGGCGGCCCTGAACATGATCCCGACCTCGACCGGCGCTGCCAAGGCCGTGGGCCTCGTCCTGCCGGAGCTCAACGGCAAGCTCGACGGCTCCTCGATCCGCGTGCCGACCCCGAACGTATCGGTGGTCGATTTCAAGTTCGTCGCCAAGAAGAACACCTCGAAGGAAGAGATCAACGCGGCGATCAAGGCGGCCGCCGACGGCCCGCTCAAGGGCGTCCTCGGCTACACGGATCAGCCGAACGTCTCCACGGACTTCAATCACGATCCGCACTCCTCGATCTTCCATCTCGACCAGACCAAGGTGATCGAGGGCAACCTGGTGCGCGTGCTGTCCTGGTACGACAACGAATGGGGCTTTTCGAACCGCATGGCGGACACCGCCGTCGCCATGGCGAAGCTCATCTAAGGGAGGCCGCTTCATGACCGCCTTCCGCACGCTCGACCAGGCCGACGTCAAGGGAAAACGCGTTCTCGTCCGGGTGGACCTCAACGTCCCGATGGAGAACGGAAGGGTGACGGACGCGACGCGCATCGAGCGCGTCCTTCCCACCATCCGCGAGATCGCCGACAAGGGCGGGAAGGTAATCCTTCTCGCCCATTTCGGACGCCCGAAGGGACGTGATCCCAAGGAATCCCTGAAGCCGGTCGCGGAAGCGGTCTCGAAGCATCTCCACAAGCAAGTGGCCTTCGCCGACGACTGCATCGGCGAAGCCGCAGAGAAAGCCGTCGCCGCCTTGAAGGAAGGCGACGTGCTTCTCCTCGAAAACACCCGCTTCCATGCGGGCGAGGAGAAGAACGATCCGGCCTTCGTCAAGGACCTGGCGACACTCGGCGATCTCTATGTCAACGATGCCTTCTCGGCTGCGCATCGTGCTCACGCCTCGACGGAAGGCCTCGCACGCGCGCTGCCTGCCTACGCCGGCCGCACCATGCAGGCGGAACTCGATGCCCTCACCAAGGGACTGGAGGCGCCGAAGCGACCGGTCGTCGCCATCGTCGGCGGCGCCAAGGTCTCGAGCAAGATCGACCTGCTCGAAAACCTCGTCACCAAGGTCGACGCCCTCGTCATCGGCGGCGGCATGGCCAACACCTTCATCCACGCCACCGGCCTCGGTGTCGGCAAGTCGCTGGCCGAGAAGGATCTTGCCGCAACCGCCATGCGCATCATCGAGAAGGCGCGGGAAGCCAACTGCGCCATCATCCTGCCCGTCGACGGCGTCTGCGCCTACGAGTTCAAGGCGGGCGCGCATAACCACACCTACGGCATCGATGCGATCCCCGAGGATCAGATGATCCTCGATGTGGGCTCGCAATCGGTCGAGCGCGTCTCGGCGGCGATCAACGATGCCGCGACGCTGGTCTGGAACGGTCCGCTCGGCGCCTTCGAGATCCCGCCCTTCGACCAGGGCACGGTGGCAGCCGCCCGGCATGCGGCGCAGCGCACCAAGGACGGCAAGCTCGTCTCGGTCGCCGGCGGCGGCGATACGGTGGCGGCGCTCAACCACGCTGGCGTTGCCGACAGCTTCACCTATGTATCCACCGCAGGCGGCGCATTTCTCGAATGGCTCGAAGGCAAGCCCTTGCCCGGCGTGGACGCGCTGCGAGCCTGAGAGATCGCTTAAGCTTCGGTTCAGTTTCGGTGCGCTTAAAAACGCGCGCCCAATAAGGAGGACGAGATGGCACGCATCACCATGAGGCAGCTTCTGGATCACGCAGCCGAGCAAGGCTATGGCGTGCCTGCCTTCAACATCAACAACATGGAGCAGGCGCTCGCGATCATGGCGGCGGCGAGCGAGGTCGATGCGCCGGTGATCATCCAGGCGAGCCGCGGCGCGCGATCCTATGCCAACGACGTCATGCTCAAGCACATGATGGATGCGGTCACCGAGATCTATCCGCATATCCCGGTCTGCGTGCATCTCGACCACGGCAACGAGCCCTCCACCTGCATGACCGCGATCCAGGCCGGCTTCACCTCGGTGATGATGGACGGATCGCTGAAAGCGGACGGCAAGACCCCGGGCGATTGGGACTACAATGTCGGCGTCACCAAGAAGGTGGTCGACATGGCCCATCTCGGCGGCATTTCGGTGGAAGGCGAACTCGGCGTGCTCGGCTCGCTGGAGAGCGGTGAGGGCGAGGCCGAGGACGGCCACGGCGCCGAGGGCAAGCTGTCGCACGATCAGCTGCTGACCAATCCCGACGAGGCCGTGAAGTTCGTGGCCGAGACCAAGGTCGACGCGCTCGCCATCGCCATGGGCACCTCGCACGGCGCCTACAAGTTCACCCGCAAGCCCGACGGCGCGATCCTCGCGATGAACGTGATCGAGGAGATCCACAAGAAGCTCCCGAACACGCATCTCGTGATGCACGGCTCGTCCTCGGTGCCGCAGGACCTGCAGGACATCATCAACCAGTATGGCGGCCAGATGAAGCCGACCTGGGGCGTGCCGGTGGAAGAGATCCAGCGCGGCATCAAGCACGGCGTGCGCAAGATCAACATCGACACCGACAACCGCATGGCCATGACCGGCCAGATCCGCAAGGTTCTCACCGAGAACCCGGGCGAGTTCGATCCGCGCAAGTATCTCAAGCCCGCCATGGAGGCGATGACGAAGCTCTGCAAGCAGCGCCTGCAGGAGTTCAACACCGCCGGCCAGGCCTCGAAGATCAAGCGCGTCTTCACCCTCGCCGAGATGGCCAAGCGCTACGCCTCCGGCGAACTCGACCCGACCATCGCCTCGAGCCGCCAGGCGGCGGAGTAAGCGATCAGGCACCACGCCTCTTCCCTCCCCCTTGCGGGGAGGGACCGAGGGTGGGGGTCGAAAAGTCAAAGCGCCGCGCGATCCACAGGCCGATCAGGTCTTTACAGCGCCAAACCCTCGATACGCCTTACCCAGTCATACCACCCCCACCCCTCCCCGCAAGGGGGAGGGAAAAGCGGTCGCGCTGAACATTCGCCTTAATCATGATCGACAAGCGGGGCCTCGCAAGATGGCCCCGTTTTCGCTATGGGAACCTGTCTTTCCTCTTTGTGACCGTAAGCTCCATGGCCGATACCGCCGCCCGCCTCTACCTCATCACCCCCGTCCTGGACGATGCAGCCTTCGCGCCGCGCCTCGCCGAGGCCTGCGCGACCGGAGCTGTCGCGGCCGTCCTGCTGCGGCTGGCATCGGCCGACGAGCGCGGCCTCACCAATCTGGTGAAGGCGCTCGCTCCCGCCGCGCAGGAGCATGGAGCGGCGGTCATCGTCGCCTCTGAGGCCAAGGCGGACCTCGCCAACGTGGCCGCAAGAGGTGGTGCCGACGGCGTCCATGTCTCCGGCGATGCAGCCCGCCTGCGAGAATTGCGCGAGCGGCTGAAATCGGAGCGCACCATCGGGGTCGGAGCGATCAGGACCAAGGACGACGCCATGAGCCTCGGCGAGGCCGGAGCCGATTACCTGCTCTTCGGCGAGCCCCGTCCCGACGGCTCCCTCCCCTCGCTGGACAGTGTGGTCGAACGGGCTTCCTGGTGGGCCGAGATCTTCGAGACGCCCTGCGTCGCCTATGCCCCGAGCCTCGATGCCGTCGAGACCGTGGCCGCCACCAACGCGGAGTTCGTGGCGCTGGGAGATGCCGTATGGTCACATCCGGACGGTCCGGCTGCCGCCGTGAAAACGGCCCTGGACATCCTGGAGCGCCAGGAGGCGTCGCGCTGATGCGGCTCTCCTGGACCATCGGCGGAATGCTTCTGGCCTTGTCTGCCACTGCGGGCTCCGCAGCGGAGCCCGATCTCGCCTACGGGGCCTATCAGCGCGGCCTCTACCAGACGGCGTTCCGCGAGGCGAACCTGCGGCTGGAAAAGAACAACAAAGATGCCGCCGCCATGACCCTTCTGGGCGAGCTCTACAACCAGGGCCTCGGCGTCGCCATCGATCCGAAGAAGGCCTCCGAATGGTACCGCCTCGCAGCGCAGCGCGGCGATGCCAATGCGCTTGCCTCCCTCGGCCTGATGGCGCTCGATGGGCGCGGCATGGCGAAGAACACCGCCCAGGGCCGTGCCTGGCTGGAAGAGGCCGCGGCCAAAGGCAATCCGCTCGCCTCCCACAACCTCGCCCTGCTCCTGCTGACCAGCGGCAACGATGCCGACGTGCAGCGCGCGGTCGAACTCCTGAAGAGGGCGTCCGAGGCGGAGATCCCCGATGCGCAGCATGCGCTCGGCGTGCTCTATCTCAAGGGCCGCGGCGTCGAGCGCGACCCGGTGGAGGCGGCTCGCCTGTTCGAGCGCGCCGCGAGGAACGGCAGCTCGGTCGGCGAGGTGGAATACGCGATCCTGCTCTTCAACGGCGACGGGGTTCCGGCCAGCGAATCCCAGGCTGCGCGCTATTTCCGCCGCGCCGCTGCCAAGGGCAACGCCATCGCGCAGAACCGTCTCGCGCGCCTTCTCGTCGCCGGGCGCGGGGTGCCGGCCAACAAGATCGATGCCGCCGCCTGGCACATCCTCGGTGCGGCCCAGGGCCTGAGCGATCCGTGGCTCGACAATGCCCTCAAGGACCTGAGCGCCGAGGACCGCAAACGCGCCGAGAAACTGGCGGCCGAACGCCTTGGGATGCGGTAAATATCGCCTCTACCGTCATCACCTCCCCGGACTTGATCCGGGGACCAGTGCCGGTGATCTCGATTCGAGAAGCGCAGTACTCTTCCGATCGGGATGGCCGGGACGAGCCCGGCCATGACGAGGGATGGAGATACACCGCAAAATCGCAAAACACGGGATCATTCGAGCGGCTGCCCGGTTGATCCACCGCTTGACGTTCCCCCCGCTGTGGTCCATCGACCACTCTTCCCTTTTGAAAATCGCTCTTTGCCAGGACCTGTACGATGATCCGCTCGCCCCTCATGACCGTCATGACCGATGCCGTGATGAAGGCTTCGCGCTCCCTGAAGCGCGATTTCGGAGAGGTCGAGAACCTTCAGGTCTCCCGGAAAGGCCCTGGCGATTTCGTCTCCGCCGCCGACCGCAAGGCGGAGAAGATCCTGCGCGAGGCGCTTGAGAAGGCCCGTCCCGGCTACGGCTTCATCATGGAAGAGGAAGGCATCGTCGAGGGAACGGATCCGAGCCATCGCTGGCACATCGATCCGCTCGACGGCACCACGAACTTCCTGCACGGCCTGCCGCAATTCGCCATCTCCGTCGGTCTCGAGCGCGACGGCCAGATCGTTGCCGGCGTGATCTACGATCCGGCCAAGGACGAGCTCTTCATCGCCGAGCGCGGCAAGGGCGCCTATCTCAACAACCGCCGCATCCGCGTGGCCGCGCGCGGCGATCTCGCCGATGCGGTGGTGGCCAACGGCCTGCCCCATATCGGCAAGGGCGATCACGGCCTTTACCTGCGTGAAGCGGCTTCCGTCATGGCCTATGTGGGCGGCATGCGCCGCTGGGGCGCAGCGTCCCTCGATCTCGCCTATGTGGCCTGCGGCCGCTTCGACGCCTATTGGGAGCGCGGGATCAACTCCTGGGACGTGGCCGCGGGCATCCTCATGATCCGCGAGGCGGGCGGCTTCGTCTCCGATGCGGATGGCGGCAGCGATCCGCTCGCCAAGGGCTCGATCGCCTGCGGCAACGAATTCATGCACCGCGAACTGCTCAAGCTCCTGAAGAAGGCCAAGGGTTGATATTTCTGTTCGTGCAGGTTGCAGAGCACCACGGTCGCGCTTGATCCTTCGGACGGGCGCGGTCACATTAGCGCATCGTGCGGAAAAGTGGCCCCGGTTTTCCGCAGGGAACGATGCGCCGCTCAAAGAGTGGAGCATCGGACTAGTCCCAAAAGTGCAAATCCACTTTTGGGTCCGAGGCTCTAGAGCGGCCCCGAAGCACGAATGCACAGGATCACGATGGCGGACCAACCCCTAACCCCACCGCGGATCTATCTGATCCGCATGGCGGTCTTTCTGGTTCTGGCAGGGTTTGTCGCCTTCATCCTGTACCGGCAGATCTGGGAAGCCTTCCAGGCCAATCCCGGCCTCAACGCCCTGATTCTCGGCGTGATGTTCATCGGCATCATGCTGGCGATCCGGCAGGTCTGGCGCCTGTTTCCGGAAGTGCGGTGGGTCAATGCCCAAAGACAGGGCGAAGACGACATCGTCACCCCCGATCAGCCGGTGCTGCTGGCGCCGCTCGCCGCCCTCCTCGGCAACAGGCCCGGCCAGTCGGGCTTTTCCGTTGCGGCGACCCGCTCGGTCCTCGATTCCATCGGTGCCCGCCTCGACGAGAGCCGCGAGATCGTGCGCTATCTCGCCGGCCTCCTGGTGTTCCTGGGACTGCTCGGCACCTTCTGGGGCCTCATCGACACGGTCGGCTCGGTCGGCCGCATCATCTCCTCGCTCCGGACCGGCCAGGATTCGGCCGTGCTCTTCGACGAGCTGAAGAATTCGCTCGCCGGCCCCCTGCAGGGCATGGGCCTGTCGTTCTCGGCCTCACTCTTCGGCCTCGCAGGCTCCCTCGTCCTCGGCTTCCTCGACCTTCAGGCCGGCCAGGCTCAGAGCCGCTTCTACACCGAGCTTGAGGATTGGCTCGCCACCTCGACGACCGACGCTCCCGTCGAGCCCACCCTTCGCACCGGCACGCCGCAGGAACTGGCCATCGCCCTCAACCGCCTGACCGCCGCCGTCAATGACGGCGCCGGCGGTCGGGCGGCGACCCAGGCCATGGCGAACCTCGCCGAGGGCGTGCAGGGCCTCGTGCAGCACATGCGGGCTGAGCAGCAGATGATCCGCGACTGGGTCGAGGCGCAGGCCGCCCGCGAGAAGGAGCTGAAGCAGGTTCTCGACCGCCTCTCCCGTGAAAGGCTGCCCTGATGCCGGCCTCATCAGCAGGAGGACGACGCCGCGGCGGTCGGGGCCAGCTCAACTACTGGCCCGGCTTCGTGGACGCCCTGTCCACGCTGCTGCTCGCCATCATCTTCCTGATCTCGGTCTTCACGGTCGGCCAGTTCTTCCTCTCCCGCGAATTGTCGGGCCGCGATACGGTTCTCGACCGGCTGAACCGCCAGATTTCCGAGCTGACCGACCTTCTCTCTCTCGAGCGCTCCAACCGGCGCAACATCGAGGAGAGCGTCACCTCCCTGCAAACGACCCTGCGGGCCAACGAGGCCGAGCGCGCGCGCCTGCAGGCGCTCCTCGACACCGGCGGCGCGGTACAGGCCCAGGCGCGGGAGCTGAACTCCCAGCTCGAGACCGAGCGCCAGACGACCGGCCGGGCGCTGAGCCAGGTCGAGATCCTCAACCAGCAGATCGCCGCCATGCGCCGGCAGCTCGCGGCGCTCGAAGAGGCCCTCTCGGCCTCCGAGAACCGGGACAAGGAAAGCCAGGCCCGCATCGCCGATCTCGGCAGCCGCCTCAACGTGGCGCTTGCCCAGCGGGTGCAGGAACTCGCCCGCTACCGCTCCGATTTCTTCGGGCGCCTGCGGCAGATCCTCGGCAACCGACCCGACGTTCGCATCGTCGGCGACCGCTTCGTGTTCCAGTCGGAGGTGCTCTTCCAGGCCGGCCAGGCGACGCTGCGCCCGGAGGCATCCGGCGAGATCGACCGCATCGCCTCCGCCCTGGTGGAGCTGGAGCGTCAGGTGCCGCCGGATATCCCCTGGGTGATCCGGGTCGACGGCCACACCGATCAGCGCCCCATCGCGACCTCGCAGTTCCCGTCGAACTGGGCCCTGTCCTCGGCCCGCGCCATCGCCGTGGTGCAGGCCCTGATCGCCCGGGGCGTCCAGCCCCAGCACCTCGTCGCCGCCGGCTTCGGCGAGTTCCAGCCCCTCGACAACGGCACGACGGAAGAGGCTTTCGCCCGCAACCGGCGCATCGAGCTGAAGCTCACGGAGCGCTGAGCCGCGCGAAGCGCTCCGTGGCGGCGACGTCGACGATCTGCGTCGAGGACGTGTCGCCCGTCACATCGGCCTTTCGCATCCTTGACTATAATCACGGCGCGGTTCGGCTTATGATGGCAGGAGCGCCGGCCGGTTCGCTTGACCGGTCCCCGTGTCGTTCTCCTGCATCGGCCGGCCGCCTGGGGGGCAAACCTGAAAGGGTGAGCCATGACGCATCAGGGAAGCTGTTTCTGTGGCGCAGTCACGTTGGAGGTCGACGGGGCACCGGAGGCCATGGGCTATTGCCATTGCCAGTCGTGCCGGTCGTGGTCGGCCGGCCCCGTGAACGCCTTCAGCCTCTGGAAGCCGGAAGCCGTGCGGATCACATCGGGCGAGGAGCATATCGCCACGTTCCAGAAAACCGAGCGCAGCCAGCGTCAATATTGCGCGAAATGCGGCGGGCACCTGATGAACAGGCATCCGCTCTGGGGTGTCGTCGACGTGTATGCCGCAACGATTCCGACGCTGGCCTTCGTCCCTGCCGTCCATGTCAATTACGCGGAGACGGTGCTGCCGATGCGGGACGGATTGCCCAAGCTGAAGGATTTTCCGGCGGAGCTCGGCGGTTCGGGAGAGACGGTGCCCGAGTGATCGTTGCGGGGCCGCGTTGACGGGATTTCCGGCTAGTTCTTGCCGAGCTAATTTTTACCCAGCGCCTGGGCGACGTCATCGACCTGGTCGCCGACGCGCCGGATGGTCTCCACGAGCTTGTGGCGCGGGACGTTCCACCGGTCCGACCAATATTGCAGGTCCCAGGCCTCATACCTGTTGATGCGGCGAGAATCCTGCGGATGCCGCCTGCTCACGACCATGCCTCCTCCCTGCCGGTCCGGCTTGACCTGAATCAAATGGGAGTAGCCCGAAGGAAGTCAGCCCGCGGAGGTGCATCTTTTTGAGGCAGCTTCTATTCGGCCGCCGCGACGTGCTCGTCGTCGGCCGTGAACTGAAGCCGGGCCAGCCGGGCGTAGAGGCCGCCCTGGCCGAGGAGAGCCTCGTGCGTGCCCTCCTCCACGATTCGGCCCTGGTCCATCACCAGGATGCGGTCGGCGGAGCGCACGGTGGCCAGGCGATGGGCGATGACCAGGGTCGTGCGGTTCTCCATGAGCCGGTCGAGCGCCGTCTGGACCTTGCGCTCACTCTCCGCATCGAGAGCGGAGGTGGCCTCGTCGAGGAGCAGGATGGGTGCGTCCTTCAGAATCGCCCGGGCGATGGCGAGGCGCTGGCGCTGGCCGCCGGAGAGGGTCACGCCGCGCTCGCCGATCAGGGTCTCGTAGCCCTGCGGCATAGCCCGGATGAAGCCGTCGGCGGAGGCGAGTTCGGCCGCACGGCGCACATCCTCCTCCGTCGCCTGCGGGCGGCCGTAGCGGATATTGTCGAGCACGCTGGCGCCGAAGATCGTCGGCTCCTGCGGCACCAGGGCCATGCGGGCGCGTAAGCCGAAGGGATCGGCCTCGGTGATCGGCACGCCGTCGACCCAGATCGTGCCGGATTGCGGATCGTAGAAACGCAGGAGCAGCTGCAGGATCGTGCTCTTGCCGGCGCCCGAGGGGCCGACGATGGCGACCCGCTCGCCGGAGGAAATGGCAAAGCTCAGGCCATGCAGGGCGCGCTGCTCGGAGCGGGTCGGGTAAGAGAAATGCACGTCCTGGAAGGCCACGGTTCCCAGCGGCGGATTGGGCAGCGGCTTGGGATTGCGCGGAGCTTCGACCGCAGGCTTGGCGGCGAGGATCTCGCCGAGGCGCTCGGCGGCGCCTGCCGCCTGGGCGAGTTCGCCATAGACCTCCGAGAGCTGTCCGAGGGAGCTTGCGGCGAAGACGGCATAGAGCACGAATTGCGACAGGCGCCCGCCGGTCATCTCGCCCGCCAGCACGTCCTGCGCACCGTACCAGAGCACGCCGACCACGCTCGCGGAGACCAGGAAGATGCCCGCGCCCGTGAGAAAGGCCCGCATGGTGGTGGACAGCCTTGCCGCATCGAAGGCTTCCTCGGCGGCGGCGGTGAAGCGGGACGCGGTGAAGCTTTCCATGCCGAAGGCCTGCATGGTCCGCACCGCGACGATGGCCTCCGCCGCATAGGCCGAGGCATCCGCGAGCCGATCCTGCGCCGCCCGCGAGCGGCGTCGCACGGCGCGGCCCGAGAACACCAGCGGCAGCACGATCACGGGTATGGCGAGGAGCACGAGCGCGGAGAGCTTCGGGCTCGTGATGATCATGAGCACGGTCGCGCCGAGGAAGAGGAAGAGGTTGCGCAGGGCGATCGAGATGCTGACGCCGAAGGCCGCCTTGACCTGGGTGGTGTCGGCCGTGAGCCGCGAGACGATCTCGCCGCTCTTGGTCTGGTCGAAGAAGGCGGGATCGAGGGAGGTCAGGTGCCGGAACACGGCGGAGCGCAGATCGGCCACCACCCGCTCGCCCAGCGTGATGACGAGGTAATAACGCAGCGCGCTCGCCAGCGCGAGCACGCCCACCACCACGATCAGGAGAATGAAATAGGCATTGATGTAGGCCCTGCCCTGGTCGGTGAAGCCGAAATCGATGACGCGACGCACCGCCACGGGCACGACGAGCGTCGCCGCAGAGGCCATGGCGAGAGCCACCAAGGCCGCCGCGATCCGGCCCTTGTAAGCGAGGCCATAGGGAATGAGCGGCTTCAAGGCGCTCAGCGCAGCCTTGGGGCGGGTCTGCCCTTCGGAGAAATCGGCCATGACACCCTTCGTTTTCGGGGAATCTCGTTGCGGCAGGGTTTAGCACCTTTGCCCCGGCTTGTTTCAAGGTCTTAAGTGAGGTATAGGCGCGCATTCATCAATTCAGGCTCGATCTCAACATTGCGGGCTGACCAGATTTGGCTGGCCGCAAGAAGGACTATGGCAATGGCGCGCAAGGCAACCGAACATCCCGACTACCACTACATCAAGGTGGTCATGACCAACGGCACCGAGTTCACGACCCGCTCGACCTACGGCAAAGAGGGCGACACCCTCAACCTCGACATCGACCCGAACACCCACCCGGCCTGGACCGGCGGTACGCAGCAGCTGCTCGACCGCGGCGGCCGTCTGTCGCGCTTCAACTCGAAGTTCGGCAACCTGGGCCTCGGCGGCAAGAAGTAATCCGGCGCCTCGCGCGATTACTTCAGACCGGAATGCAAAAGCCCCGCTTCGGCGGGGCTTTTTCTTTGATCGTTGTCCAGTCAGCGGTTCACGCCGCCTCCCTGGAGGCGGTTTCCCGAGCCCGCTGGTCGCGGATCTCCCGCAGGAGCTCGCGGTTGAGCTTCTCCAGTTCCCGCAGGCGCTCCTCCATCTCGTCGATGGTGCGGTTGCCCGTATTCTGAAGCAGAAACACCATCAGGAAGGTACAGATCGTGGTGCCGGTGTTGATCACCAGCTGCCACGTGTCGGAGAATTGGAAGAGCGGGCCGGACAACGCCCACACGATCACCAGCAGGCAGGCAATCATGAAGGCATAGGGGCTGCCCAGATTGTCGGAAATCCACTCCGACAGGATTTCGAAACGGTTCGTGAGAATGTCTTCATGGAACTCTCCTTACGACCAGCCGCCACAGGCCCGATCGCAGGAGAGCCAAGCAATCAGCCCTCTGCGCGAGCCTCTGACGGCACGGTCTTTCGACTGTCGCTTGACATGGGTTTCATCCCTGAATTGACGGCACGAGTGCGGCCGACAGAAGAGGTGTAGCTCCGGGAGCCGTGCTTTCAAGTCGCCCGGGAGATCGTAGGGCGAGGTGCGGCATCATGGCCGCTCCCCAGGGCTATTCCGCTGCCCCGAAAGCCTTCTGAAGCATTCCGAGCTGGACGGCGACCGGATTGGGGGCTGCGGGACGGCCGGATCCTTCGGCTTCGACGATGAGGCGCTCGAGATGCAGGATGCGGGCGTGGAGCCGTGTGGCGAGGCCCATAAGGTCACGCAGGCGCTCCGGCAGCGCCTCGTATTCGGCGATGGTCGTGGCGCCGTCCGGCGTGTTGAGACGCACGCGGTTCTTCTCGGTCTGGGCCTGGTCTGCCGAGATCTCCCCCTCCGCCACGGCGCGCTGCAGCAGGAGCCACGAGGCGACCTGCATCAGGCGGGTGGTGAGACGCATGCTTTCGCTGGCATAGGCGAGGCTGGCCTGGCGCGAGAGGTGGCGGGATTCCTCGCGCCCTGCGCCATCGAGATAGGCAGCCGTCTCCTCGACGAGTTCCATGCCCTCCTGGAACAGCGCCTTGAAGGCTTCGGAACCCACGAAACTCTGCCCGAACCGGACAGGATCGACGTCGAGCTGGATCACGTCGGGTTCGTTCACGCTTATCTCCCGGGGACTGACCATCCGCCGCGAACGGCCGGAGGTCTGTGTTCGAATTTATGGGAGGATTATAGGACGGTACGTCAGCACTTGCTTCGGTAACCTCTTCTTAAGGTTAAGCCGGCGCCTCAGGCGAACCCAGAGGGCAACTTCAAACGAGGTGCCCGCTTTCGGGTCTGATGCCCGCATAAAAATCGAGCCGCCCGCGGCGGCTCTTCAAGTCTAACAGGGAAGCGTCAAACAGAGTGGGCTTTCAGAGCCACTCGACATCCGGGAGAAGACTCCGGACACGCTCACTCATAATCGGGAATGGTTAACGCGCCGTTAAGGACGTTTCCCCGTTACACCCGCGTCAATCCTGCCCCAGCTTGAAGAAGGCGCTCGCGGCGGCACGGGAGTTTTCCTTGCCGGCCCTCTCTTCCTTGAGGCGGGCGATCTCGCGCTCCAGCACCTCGACCCGTTCGTCGAGTTCGTCGATGGAGAGCAGAGAAAGGTCCTGGCCGATCTGGTGCCCGCTCAAGATCTTGCGCGGTTCATCGGCGAAGGGATCGAAGGCCATTGCGTTCTCCTCTTCAGCGGTTCGTCGTCAACTTAATCCGGCATGTATTCCTTGCCAACGGAGCCTATATGCGGGGGGAGATTGTTGGCCAAAGGAGGGAAAAATGGGGCAGCTTCCGAGCATGATGCGGGCGGTCGTCGCCGAGGGCAGCGGCGGACCCGAAGTCCTGAAGGTGGTCGAGCGTCCCGTTCCTCGAGCCAAGGAGGGCGAGATCCTGGTGCGTGTGAAGGTGGCGGGCGTGAATCGCCCGGACGTGATCCAGCGTCAGGGCGGTTATCCCCCTCCTCCCGGGGCTCCCGACATTCTCGGGCTCGAGATCGCCGGCGAGGTGGCGGCCGCAGGCCCGAACGCCACGCGATTTCCCGTGGGCACGCCGGTCATGGCCCTGGTGCCGGGCGGCGGCTATGCGGATTACGCGGTCGTCCACGAGAGCAACGCGCTGCCCATCCCCGCAGGCCTGTCCGTCGAGGAGGCGGGCGCAGTTCCGGAAACCTTTTTCACCGTCTGGACCAACGTGTTCGACCGCGCCCGGCTGCAGGCGGGCGAGACCTTCCTCGTCCATGGCGGCACATCGGGCATCGGGACCACCGCGATCCAGCTCGCCAAGGCCTTCGGGGCCAGGGTGATTGCCACCGCCGGAAGCCAGGAGAAATGCGACGCCTGCCTGCGGCTCGGCGCCGATATCGCGATCAATTACCGGGCGCAGGATTTCGTCGTCGCCGTCAAGGAGGCGACCGGCGGACAGGGCGCCGACGTGATTCTCGACATGGTCGGCGGCGATTACATTTCCCGCAATTACGAGGCGGCGGCCCAGGATGGGCGGATCGTGCAGATCGCCTTTCTGCAAGGCCCCAAGGCCGAGGTCGATTTCCGCCGGCTGATGGTCAAGCGCCTGACCCACACGGGTTCGACCCTGCGGCCGCGCTCGCCCGCGGAGAAGGCTGTGATCGCGCGCTCCCTCGAGGACAAGGTCTGGCCGCTCCTGGCGCAGGGGCGCTGCCGCCCGGTGATGGATTCGCGCTTTGCCTTCGCGGACGTGGCCAAGGCCCATGCGCGGATGGATGGCAGACAGCATATTGGCAAGATCGTTCTGACCCTCTGATGCGTGGAGGCTCGCGAACGGCCCAGGTTCCGGCTCATGGGGGGACAGGAAGCGAGATGGATTTGCCGCGTGATGCTCCAAATATTTGCAACATCGCGGCACGATCCCTATAATCACCTCGTTTCCCTCACATCGTGAGACGAGATGCTCCGGTCCGCACCGGTTCGGAGCGCGAGAGAGTTTTGCCGTGCGGCGCCGACATCCGGCGCCCGGCCTGAAGGAGGTTCGCTTACATGTCCCAGGGACCGCTGATGCCGAAGGCGACAGCCGTTTGGCTCGTCGAGAACACATCACTGTCGTTCGACCAGATCGCCGATTTCTGCAAGCTGCACCCGCTCGAGGTGAAGGGCATTGCCGACGGCGAAGTCGCGGCAGGCATCAAGGGCTCGGACCCGATCACCATGGGCCAGCTGACCCGCGAGGAGATCGAGAAGGCTCAGGAGAACCCGAGCCACCGCCTCCGGCTCGCCGAGTCGCGGGTGAAGCTGCCGGAGCAGAAGCGGGTCAAGAAGGGGCCGCGCTACACCCCGGTCTCCCGCCGTCATGACCGCCCGAACGCGATCCTCTGGCTGGTGCGCAACCATCCCGAACTGAAGGACGCGCAGATCATGCGCCTCGTGGGCACCACCAAGACCACGATCCAGCAGGTCCGCGAGCGCACCCACTGGAACTCGGCCAGCCTCTCCCCGATGGATCCGGTGACCCTCGGCCTGTGCTCGCAGATCGATCTCGATTTCGAGGTCCAGCGCGCCGCCAAGGACCGTCCGCACGTGGAGGTCCAAGAGCATGGCGGCACCCTCATGCCGGCGGAAGTCTCCACCGCGCCCGAGCGGCCGGCCGACCCCTTCGCCGATATGAGCCGGCCGAAGCCGGCCCAGGAAGAGAAAATCGACGTCAACTCGGTCTTCGCCAAGCTCAAGCAGCTCAAGCGCGACGAGGACGAAGACGAAGAGTAAGATTTTTCACGCAAAAGGCCCGGAGCGATCCGGGCCTTTTCGTTTCATGGGATGTCATCCCGGACGGCGCAGCCGATCGGGGATCGCGAGCAGGACAAAGCGCTGGGACCCTCTCCCCCTTGTGGGGGAGAGTTGGAGAGGGGGGTGCTGGCGCCTGACCTTCATAGGCCATCGCTCACACCCCCCTCCCTAGCCCTCCCCCACAAGGGGGGAGGGGATGATCCGCGCCACGCTCCGAAA
The DNA here is from genome assembly GCF_016735695.1 of Microvirga zambiensis WSM3693. Taxonomy (GTDB): domain Bacteria; phylum Pseudomonadota; class Alphaproteobacteria; order Rhizobiales; family Beijerinckiaceae; genus Microvirga; species Microvirga zambiensis. Next base: position 36,278 of record NZ_JAERQD010000022.1, read on the forward strand.
CTGTGGCGCAATTGGATCCCGACACTAACCTGATGGTTTCGGCTGCCGCCGACGTGCCTTTGCAGGCCTCTCGCGATTGCGCACGGAACTCGCCCTGGCATCGACCGCGTCGTCGCGCGAGGCGCTGCGCCGGTCCTTGGCGGCGCGATGCGCGAGCGCTTTCTCATCGTCGCCGAGAGCCTGCGCCAGCAAAGCCTCGAACTTGGCCTGCTCGTCCTCTTTCGGCTTCGTCATCGGTCAATCCTTTCAGGCAGGCAATCCGCGAACCCGCAGCGCATCGCCGATCTCGTTCAGGATCATGGGATCGTCGATGGTGGCGGGCGTCGACCAGGCGTCGCCGTCGGCGATCTTCTTCATGGTGCCGCGCAGGATCTTGCCGGAGCGGGTCTTGGGCAAGCGCGCCACGGTGATCGCGAGCTTGAAGGCGGCGACCGGCCCGATCTTGTCGCGCACCAGCGCCACGAGTTCCTTCTCGACTTCCTCCGGAGGCCGGTTGATGCCGGATTTCAGCACCACGAAGCCACAGGGAACCTCACCTTTCAGAGGATCCTTCACGCCGATCACCGCGCATTCGGCGACCGCCGGGTGGGAGGCCAGCACCTCCTCCATGCCGCCGGTCGACAGGCGGTGGCCGGCGACGTTGATGATGTCGTCGGTGCGGCCCATGACCCAGATGTAGCCGTCCTCGTCGAGATAGCCGGCATCGGAGGTGTTGTAATAGCCGGGATAGACCGAGAGGTAGGAATCCTTGAACCGCTTGTCCGCCTGCCAGAGCGTCGGCAGCGCGCCGGGAGGCAGCGGCAGCTTGATCACGATGGCGCCCATGGTGTTGGGTGCGACAGGCTTGCCGCCCTCGTCCAGCACCTCGAGGGTGTAGCCCGGCATCGCCACCGTGGGCGAGCCGTGCTTCACGGGAAGCGCGCCCAGGCCCAGCGGATTGCCGGCCACCGGCCAGCCGGTCTCCGTCTGCCACCAATGGTCGATGACGGGCACCTTCAGGATGTCCTCGGCCCATTTCACCGTGTCGGGATCGGCGCGCTCGCCGGCGAGGAACAGGGCGCGGAACGAGGAGAGGTCGTATTTCTTGAGGAGCTCCGCCTTCGGATCCTCCTTCTTGATGGCGCGGAAGGCGGTCGGTGCAGTGAACAGCGTCACGACCCCATGATCGGAGATCACCCGCCAATAGGCGCCGGCATCGGGCGTGCCCACCGGCTTGCCCTCGTAGAGGATCGCCGTGCAGCCATGGAGGAGCGGCCCGTAGACGATGTAGGAATGGCCGACCACCCAGCCCACATCGGACGCGGCCCAGAACACCTCGCCCGGCTTGACCCCGAAGAAATGGCCCATGGACCATTTCAGCGCGACCATGTGGCCGCCATTGTCGCGCACCACGCCCTTCGGGATTCCGGTCGTGCCCGACGTGTAGAGCACGTAGAGCGGATCGGTCGCCGCCACCGGCACGCATTCGGCCCTGCGGCCCTCGGCTCTCGCCGCATCGACCGCGCTCGCCCAATCCCGGTCGCGGCTTTCGTCGAGATCGCAGGCGAGCTGCGGACGCTGGAAAACGAGGCAGGCCTCCGGCTTCGAGGTGGAGAGCGCGATCGCCTCGTCGAGCAGGGGCTTGTAGGGAATGACGCGGGCGCCCTCGACGCCGCAGGAGGCGGAGAGGATGACCTTCGGCTTGGCGTCGTCGATGCGGGTCGCGAGTTCCTTCGAAGCGAAGCCTCCGAAGACGACGGAATGGATCGCCCCGATGCGCGCACAGGCCAGCATCGCGAAGCTGGTCTCAGGGATCATGGGCATGTAGATGACGACGCGATCGCCTTTGACGACGCCCATCTCCTGCAGCACGGCGGCGAGCGTCGCCACCTCGTCCTGCAGCTCGGCATAGGTGATGCTGCGCTCCGTGTTCGTAACCGGGCTGTCGTAGATGATCGCCGCCTGATCGCCGCGCGTCGCCACATGCCGGTCGACGGCGTTGTAGCAGGTGTTGCACTCCGCGCCGACGAACCAGCGCCCGTAGACGCCGGCCTCGCCGTCGAACACCTTGTCCGCCGGCTTGATCCAGTCGATGTCGCGCGCGGCTGCCTCCCAGAAGCCAACCGGATCCGATTGCCATCCGGCATAGACCTCGCGATAGCGGCTTTGGGTCGATGACATGGCGCTCCCCGTTGCGTTCACTGCATGAGACTTCAGGCGCCTGCTGTGGTAGCAGGCGCTTGAGCCGTGGTCAGGGGCGACTTTCGGTGAGTCGACTTTCGGCGAGTGCTTTCGTGATAACCGATCCTCTCTTCTACGCCGCCGCCATTCCAGCAGTGATCCTGCTTGGACTTGCCAAGGGCGGTTTCTCGGGGCTCGGGCTCCTGTCGCTGCCTTTGATGGCGCTGGTGGTCTCGCCGGTCCAGGCGGCCGCCATCACCCTGCCGATCCTGATCGTGCAGGATGTGGTGTCGGTCTGGGCCTATCGGCATACCTGGGACCGCCGCAACGTCGTGATCCTGGTCCTCGGCGCGATATCGGGCATCCTGACGGGCTATCTCCTGGCGTCGCAGGTTTCCGATGCGGCGGTCAAGCTGGCGGTCGGCGTGATCTCGGTGGCATTTGCCGCCCGCCGCATCGTGGTGGAGCGCCGCGCGGTCCCGCCGAAGCCCGCGCCGGCCGATGTGCCGCGCGGAATCTTCTGGGGCTGGTTCACCGGATTCACCAGCATGATCGCCCATGCGGGCGGGCCGCCCTTCCAGATCTACGTGATGCCCCAGCGGCTGCCGCGCGACGTCTTCGTCGGCACGGGTGCCATCGTCTTCGCGCTCGTCAACTGGATCAAGGTGCCGCCCTATCTGGCGCTTGGGCAGTTCACGACGGAGAACATGGCAACTGCCGCAGCCCTGTTCCCAGTGGCCATCGCCTCGACCTGGGCCGGCGTGCTGCTCGTGCGGCGCGTCTCCGGACAGAATTTCTATACGGCCGTCTATGTGCTTCTGGTCTTCGTCGGAGCCAAGCTGATCTATGACGGCGCCGTAGCCTTGTTCTGAGGGGCCAGCAAAAAGCCGTCGCCCCGGATGGAAAGCGACGGCTTCCTGGTGTGGGAATTTCTGAGGAACCGTACGGCTAATGCACCGCCGTATCGGAGGTTCTCAACCTTGCAATCTCGTCCTTGAGTTGAAGCTTCCTTCGCTTGAGTTCTGCCAGTCTCATATCATCTGCCGCGGGTCTGTTGAGGGTATCCTGGATCTCTCTTTCGAGAGCCCGATGCTTCCGTTCCAGTTCGGACAGGTGATTCTGCAAAGGCATGTCAGTTCCTCCTATGTGTCTACTGACGGTAACGATTGTGCCAGCGAGAGTGTGGCGAGTCGAAGGCGAAATTTGAAGAATCGACCCTGGAAGAAGCTTGCCCTCCACAGGCCCGGAGAGCATACTTCCGCCCCTCTTGCCGGGCAGCCGAAGGCAGCTTGGCATTCTAGGTAGAATAAATGACCGAATTGGCTGAACTGGAAGCGGAATTGGCCCGCCTCAAGCAGGAACATCGCGATCTGGATATGGCGATCGACGCCCTTGAGAGCATGGTTGCCGGAGACCAGCTGCAGGTTCAGCGTCTGAAGAAGCGCAAGCTCGCCCTCAAGGATGTGATCATCCGGCTCGAGGATCAGCTCACCCCCGACATCATCGCCTGATCGGCCTTGCCTGCCGGGAGCGGCTTCGCTATTCCCGCTTCAAACCCTTAAGGCCTTACGCCGGAGCCACGCCATGGCGGGACCCTCCATTGCCATCATCATGGGAAGCCAGTCCGACTGGGCCACCATGCGCCATGCCGCCGAGACCCTCGACGCGCTCGGAATCGCCTACGACGCCCGCATCGTCTCGGCCCATCGCACCCCAGACCGGCTCTATGCCTTCGCCAAGAACGCCAAGGCGGAAGGTTTCCAGGTGATCATCGCAGGCGCGGGCGGCGCGGCCCACCTTCCCGGCATGACTGCCGCGATGACTCCCCTGCCCGTCTTCGGCGTGCCCGTGGAATCAAAGGCTCTGTCGGGCGAGGACAGCCTGCTCTCCATCGTCCAGATGCCTGCCGGCATTCCCGTCGGCACGCTCGCCATCGGCCGGGCGGGCGCCGTGAATGCGGCCCTTCTCGCCGCCGCCGTTCTCGCCCTGCACGATTCGGCCCTCAGCCAGCGCCTCGACGAATGGCGCAAGCGCCAGAGCGACAGCGTGGCCGAGCGGCCCTCCAACGAAAGCTGACCACCCGATGATCCGTCCCGGCTGCACCCTCGGTATCCTCGGCGGCGGACAGCTCGGCCGCATGATCGCCATGGCCGCAGCCCAGCTCGGCCTGAAGACCCACATCTACGCGCCGGAGGAGAACAGCCCCGCCTTCGAGGTGGCGACCGAAATCACCATCGCCCCTTACGAGGACGAAGCGAACCTGGTGCGCTTCGCCAAGGCGGTCGACGTGGTGACCTACGAATTCGAGAACGTGCCGAGCGAGACCGCCTCCATCTTGAGCGCCCATGCCCTTCTCGCCCCCAACGCCCAGGCCTTGGCCGTGTCGCAGGACCGGTTCCTGGAGAAGAGCTTCATCGCCGGCCTCGGCATCGACGTCGCCCCCTTCGCGACCTTTTCGGACGAGGCCGAGCTTGCCGCGGCTTTGGAGCGAATCGGCCGCCCCGCCGTGCTCAAGACCCGACGCTTCGGCTATGACGGCAAGGGGCAGGTGATGATCCGGCCCGACACCGATCCCGTCGCCGCCTGGGACGAGATCGGCCGCGCGCCCTCCATCCTCGAGGGCTTCGTGCCCTTCGAGCGCGAGGTCTCTGTCGTCGCCGCGCGCACCGCCTCCGGCGCCTTCGCGGCCTATGATCTTTGCGCCAACGAGCACCGCCACCATATCCTCGACACCACCCAGGTTCCCGCCGGCGTCTCCAACGCGACCGAGACACAGGCAATGCGGATCGCCTCCTCCATCGCGGAGGCACTGGATTATGTCGGCGTGCTGGCGGTGGAGCTGTTTCTGGTGACCGACGGCGGCGGGGAGCGGCTCGTGGTGAACGAGATCGCCCCGCGGGTGCATAATTCCGGCCACTGGACTCTTGGCGGCGCCAGGACCTCGCAGTTCGAACAGCATGTCCGCGCCGTCTGCGGCTGGCCGCTCGGCGAGACCGCCCGCCTCGGCCGGGTCGAGATGAAGAACCTGATCGGGCACGACGCCGATGCCTGGGAGGAGATTTTGGCCGAGCCGGGGGCGCAGCTGCACCTCTACGGCAAGGCGGAGGCCCGGCCCGGGCGCAAGATGGGGCACGTCACCAGGGTTTTTCCGGAGAGGGGTTGAACCTTTTCAAACCGGGGCCGTTGTCATCCTTGACCGGCGCTTTTCTTGGGAAGCAACCCTGGACAGGCAAGGCTTCTTCTGGTATCGACGCCGGCCAGTGAGAGGTGCGCATGACGCGCCTCGTTGTTTTTTATCACAATCGAAACGCTCCAATACGAGGAATTCGCGTGCAGGTTCTTGTCCGGGATAACAACGTCGATCAGGCGCTCCGCGCTCTCAAGAAGAAGATGCAGCGTGAGGGCATCTTCCGCGAAATGAAGCTTCGCGGTCATTACGAGAAGCCGTCTGAGAAGAAGGCCCGCGAGAAGGCTGAGGCCGTTCGCCGCGCTCGCAAGCTGATCCGCAAGCGCATGCAGCGCGAAGGCCTGCTGCCTTCGAAGCCCCGCCCGACCCGCTAAGCTCTTTTCGAGCAAGCCTTTCTCAAGGCTGGCCTATCGGTTGTGAATCAGCGCCTTCGCGTGAAGCGAGGCGCTGTTTGCATGTCTGGGCCCTCCGGCCGGGTCCTTGGCCTCTTGCGCGGCAGCGCCTTTTTGATGCCTTGTTTCACGGCTGTTAAGGATTCCCCGCCAGAGTGCCGCTTCCTGGTACCGCGTTAAGTAAGCCGGAGACGAACGTGTTCGCCCCATCGATTCGCCGTTTTGCCCCCTTGAGCCTGACCCTCGTCGCCCTCGGCCTGTCCGCCTGCAGCACCATGAGCAGCGGCCCCGCCCAGCGCATCGCCGTAGTGGAAGAGGACACGCAGGGCACGAGCACGGTCAACATCTCCTCGCTCTCCGACGTGATCCAACGCAACCCGAACGACCCGGGCGCCTATAACACCCGCGGCGCGGCCTACGCCCGCGTCGGCAACTACAGCAGCGCCATGTCCGACTTCGGCAAGGCGGTGCAGCTCGATCCCAATTACGCGCCGGCCTATACCAACCGGGCGCTCGCCCTGCGCCAGACCAACCGCAGCGATCAGGCGCTCGCCGATTTCACCCGCGCGATCCAGGCCGATCCGAATTACGGCCCGGCCTATATCGGCCGCGCCAACCTGTACCGGGCGCAGAACCAGTATCAGGAAGCTCTCAGCGACCTGAACATGGCGACCCGTCTCCTGCCCGAATCGGCCGAGGCGCTCCATTCCCGCGGCCTGCTCTATCAGCGCCAGGGCATGCATCAGCAGGCGATTCTCGATTTCGACGCCACCATCGACCGCAACCCCTTCGTCGGGGCTCCTTATGCCGCCCGCGGCCAGAGCTTCGTGGCGACGAACCAGTTCGACAAGGCGATCGAGGACTTCAACGCGGCCCTCAACGTCGATGCCAAGGATTCCAATTCCTGGGCCTGGCGCGGCGTCGCCTATGAGCGCAAGGGCGACCGGAGCCAAGCCCTCGAGAGCTACCAGCACGCTCTGGCCATCGACAACGGCAACAGCGTCGCCCGCCAGGGCTCGTCCCGGCTCCAGGGCGGCGTCGGAGGCATCTTCCGCTCATAAGCGCCAGGGCGCGGCGGCATGACCTCCGCCCCTCCCCTGCGGAATATCGGCGACATCGAACGGATTCTGGAAGCGCAAGCGGACCTGCATGCGCTTCTTTTGCATGTAGAGAGCCTGGGGCTGCCCGATTGCTGGATCGGCGCAGGCTTCATCCGGAACAATGTCTGGGACGTGGTGCATGGGCGGGACATCGACGTCTCACGCCTCAACGACGTGGATGTGCTCTTCTTCGATCCCGGCGATACGAGCAAGGAACGGGAGGCCGAGATCGAGCGCCGGCTTGGCGCCCTCGCCTCCAACATTCCCTGGTCGGCGAAGAACCAGACGCGCATGCATCTTGGCAACGGCGACGCGCCCTACCGCGACACCTGCGATGCCGTCGCCCATTGGGCGGAGACGGCCACCGCCATCGCAGCGAGAACGGTTCACGGCAGGGTCGAGGTGATGGCGCCTTACGGGATCGACGATCTCCTTAAGCTGATCGTGAGGCCGACGCCTGTCTTCGGGCACAAGATAAATGTCTACCGCGAACGGGTAGCGGGCAAGAACTGGCCTGCCCGCTGGCGGAATCTAGTGATGCTAATGACGTGGGAGGAGGCATATCCCGGCTTTCAGAGCTCCTTCGACATGATCGACACGTAGGGCTCGAAGCCGAAGGTGCGGTAGGTGCGCTCGGCGCGCTCGTTGGCGACGAGGACGCCGATGAACAGACGCTTGAGTCCGGCTTCCTTCGTCAGGCGCTCGGCCTCGCTCAGCAGCATCTGGCCGATGCCGCGGCCGCGCCAGTCGTCGTGGACGATCAGGTCCGTCACCGTGCCGTGGTTGCGCAGCCCGTCGGACACGTAAGCCGCGTCCTGATCGAGCGAGAAGCCCATGGCGCCCACGACGAAACCTTCCGCTTCCGCCAGGACGACGCGGCCGTTGCGCCGGGACAGGCGCTGCATCAGCTCGTCGTAATATTCCGCAGCCGCGCCGTAATCGCGCCGCCGGTCGCCGACGAGATCGGCTTCGAAGACGTTGAGCCGGTGGATCAGCTCGACGACCTTGTCCTTGTCGAAAGGAAGGGCGGTGCGGAGGGTGATGGACGACATGGGGATTTTCCGGAACAGGAGATGCTTCTTAAACCAGCTTTTGCTTGAGCCGTCATTCCATCTCTCGTCATGGCCGGCCTTGTGCCGGCCACCCACGTTTTCGAACCGGCTTAAGACGTGGATCCCCGGAACAAGTCCGGGGATGACCGCCTCATACAAACAAAAATGCCCGACACATGGCCGGGCATTTTCACAAGAATCCGATCGCTAATCAGAGGTTCTTCAAGATCGAGTCGACGACCTTCTTGGCGTCGCCGAAGAGCATCATGGTGTTGTCGCGGAAAAAGAGCTCGTTCTCGACGCCGGCGTAGCCGGAGCCCATGCCGCGCTTGATGAAGAGCACGGTCTTGGCGCGCTCCACGTCGAGAATCGGCATGCCGAAGATCGGCGAGGCCGGATCGGTCTTGGCGGCGGGATTCGTCACGTCGTTGGCACCGATGACGAAGGCGACGTCGGCCTGCGGGAACTCGCCGTTGATGTCCTCAAGCTCGAACACCTCGTCGTAGGGCACGTTCGCTTCCGCGAGCAGCACGTTCATGTGACCCGGCATGCGGCCCGCCACCGGATGGATGGCGTATTTCACCTCGACGCCCTCGGCCTTCAGCTCGTCCGCCATCTCGCGCAGGGCGTGCTGGGCCTGAGCCACCGCCATGCCGTAGCCCGGTACGATGATGACCTTCGACGCGTTCTTCATGATGAAGGCCGCATCGTCCGCCGAGCCCTGTTTCACCGGCCGGGTCTCGACCGTGCCGGCGGCGGCGGACGTCGTCTCGCCGCCGAACCCGCCGAGGATCACGGAGATGAAGCTCCGGTTCATGCCCTTGCACATGATGTAGGACAGGATCGCACCCGAGGAGCCGACGAGCGCGCCGGTGATGATGAGCGCGAGGTTGCCGAGCGTGAAGCCGATGCCTGCCGCTGCCCAGCCCGAATAGGAGTTGAGCATCGACACCACCACCGGCATGTCCGCGCCGCCGATGGGGATGATGAGCGTCACGCCGAGCACGAAGGAGACCGCCACGATCAGCCAGAAGACTGCGTGGCTCTCGGTGCGGATGAAGAAGACCAGCAGCACGAGAAGCAGCAGGCCGAGGCTGGCATTGATGAGATGCCGGCTCGGCAGCAGGATCGGCTTGCCGGACATGCGCCCGTCGAGCTTCAGGAACGCGATCACGGAGCCGGTGAAGGTGATGGCGCCGATGGCGACGCCGAGCGCCATCTCAAACAGCGAGCCGCCGTGGATGGTGCCGACCGAGCCGATGCCGAAGGCCTGCGGCGCATAGAGCGCACCTGCAGCGACGAGCACCGCCGCGAGGCCGACCAGGGAGTGGAAGGCGGCGACGAGCTGCGGCATCGCCGTCATGGGCACGCGCTTGGCGACGACGGCACCGATGCCGCCGCCGATGCCGAGGCCCAGCACCACCAGCGCCCAGCCGCCGATGCCGCTTGGCGGGGAGACGAACAGGGTGGTGAGGATGGCGATCCCCATGCCGACCATGCCGTAGAGGTTGCCCTGCCGGGAGGTGGTCGGGTGCGACAGGCCGCGAAGGGCCAGGATGAACAGGACGCCCGAGACGAGGTAGAGGATCGAGGCTAGATTGGCCGACATCGCCTCACCCCTTCTTGCGGTACATGGCGAGCATGCGCTGGGTCACCAGGAAGCCGCCGAAGATGTTGATCGAGGCGAGGACGAGCCCGATGAAGCCGAGCGCCCGCGCCCAGATCGGTCCCTCGCCCAAGGTCGGCGCGACGTTGACGCCGACCGCCAGAACGGCGCCGACCACGATGACCGAGGAGATCGCGTTGGTGACCGACATGAGCGGGGTGTGCAAGGCCGGGGTCACCTGCCAGACCACGTAATAGCCGACGAAGATCGCCAGCACGAAGATGGCGAGGCGGAACACCGTCGGGTCGACGGCCCCGTGGGTGACGGCAGCAGCGGCGACGCCTGCCGCGTCGGCGACCTGATCGGCGATGGTCTGGGCGGCATCGGCGGCACGTTGAGCGGCTGCAGCCGCCGCTCGGGCCTGCTCGACGGCCTGTTCGGGCGTAAGCGTTGCCATGGTGTCCTCCCCTTGGACGGGTTAAGCGGTCGGCTGGAAGGCGGTGTGAACGATGGCTCCGTCGCGGGTCAGGCAGGTCGCCTTGACCAGCTCGTCGTCCCATTTCACGGCCAGAGCCTTGGTTTCCTTGTTCACCAGCGTCTCGACGAAGGCGTAGAGGTTCTTCGCGTAGAGGCTGGAGGCCGTGGCGGCGAGGCGTCCGGGCACGTTGAGATGGCCGACGATCTTCACGCCGTTATGCTCGACCACCTCGCCGGCCTGAGCCAGCTCGACATTGCCGCCGCGCTCGACCGCCAGGTCGACGATGACCGAGCCGGGCTTCATGGATTCGACCATGGCTCGGGAAACAAGCTTCGGCGCCGGACGGCCCGGGATCAGGGCCGTGGTGATGACGATGTCCTGCTTGGCGATGTGGGAGGCGACGAGATCGGCCTGCTTGGCCCGGTATTCCGCCGACATCTCCTTGGCGTAGCCGCCGGCGGTCTCGGCCTGCTTGAACTCCTCGTCCTCCACCGCGACGAACTTGGCCCCCAAGCTTTCCACCTGCTCCTTGGCGGCGGGGCGGACGTCGGTGGCGGTCACGACCGCGCCGAGGCGGCGGGCCGTGGCGATGGCCTGGAGGCCGGCGACGCCGGCGCCCATGACGAAGATGCGGGCGGCAGGCACCGTGCCGGCTGCGGTCATCATCATCGGGAGCGCGCGGCCGTATTCGGCGGTGGCATCGATCACGGCGCGGTAGCCGGCGAGATTGGCCTGGGAGGAGAGCACGTCCATCACCTGGGCGCGGGTGATGCGGGGCATCAGCTCCATGGCGAAGGCCGCCACCTGGGCGTCGGCGAGGCTTTTAAGGGCGGCGTCCTGGCCGTAGGGGTCCATGATGGCGATGACCAGCGCACCCGGCTTGGCGCCGGCAAGCTCGCCCTCGGCCGGGCGACGTACCTTCAGGACGACATCCGCGTCCTTGAGGGCCCCGGCCGCGTTTGCGGCAATCGAAGCCCCCGCCGCCTCGAACTCGGCGTCGGGGACGCCGGCCTTGGCGCCGGCTCCGGCCTGCACGACAACGTCGGCGCCGAGGCTCTTGTATTTCTTGACGGTTTCAGGGGTAGCGGAAACGCGTGTCTCCGCTCCATCGGTTTCGGAGAGAACGGCGATCCGCATTGTGGTCCCCCTGCGATATGGTCAGTGGCTTGAGGTCAAGCTCTTGTCGTTTCCGTCAACAATCTCATGCAACTCAGTAGAAGACGAGCGCCAGGAGAAGAAGGACGGCGACGGCAGCCGGAGCACGCACGCCGATGGAAGGAGCCATGGCGCCGAGCCCGCCCGCCGCGAGCGAGAGGATGACGCCGAAGATCGCGGTGATCCAGGCATGCTTGATGCCGCCGACGGCCAGCGCCAGGACGTGGCAGATGATGACGGCAGTCCCGATCTCGGCGAACCTGACGAACCCCTGATAGGTCTCCTCATGGGTGCGGGCATCCATATCCGGACTGTAGCCCCCATGCGGCGCGTGTTTTGTATCGGCCATGATTCAAGCCCCGTTCAGCGTCACGTGTTAATGGCTGCGTTTAGCGCATGAGATGAGGAGCCGCAATCTTTCGAATGGCTCCAAATGAAAACTTTATGAATGGTTTTCGCCCTTATTTGATCCCGAGAAACTCGCGCCATTGCGGCAGGCAGACGGTCTCGTAATCATATTGCGCAACCGCGATTCGGCGCGCCTCCGCAGCCATCGCGGCGGACTTGTCCTTATCCGCGAGAGTTTCCCGCACCCGCTCGGCGAGCGCCTTCTCGTCGAAGAAGGGGAAGAGGCGTCCATTGACCCCGTCCTGGATGATCTCGCGCACCGGTTCCGTGTCCGAGGCCACGATCCGGCATTCGAGCGCCATGGATTCGATGGAGGACCAGGACAGCACGAAGGGATAGGTCATGTAGACATGGGCGGAGGAGACCTGCAGCACCTTCACGAACTGGTCGTAGGGCAGGTTCCCGACGAAATGCACCCGGGACCAGTCGACCGGCCGTTCGATCCGCGCCTTGAAGACGTCGAACCAGGTCTGCCCATCCGGCGCGGAGCCGGAATAGCTGGTGCCCCGTCCGCCGATGATCACCACCCGGAGTTCCGGATCGATGTCGAGAAGATGGGGCAGGCTCTTGAAGACGATATGGGCGCCCCGCATCGGCTCGATATTGCGGGTCACATAGGTGACGACCGGCGTGTCGCGGGTGAGATGCGGCCCGTCCTGACCGAGTCGGATTTGGACCTTGGGGTCGGGTTGGAGCCGCTGGGTGTCGATGCCGTCGTGGATGATGGCGAGCCGGTCGCGCAGATAGGCCGGGAACGTGTCGCGCTGGTAGCGCGTCGGCGCCACGGCGACATCCGCCGCATCGAGGGCGCCGAGCTGCATGGAGTTCTTGAGGCGCAGGCGCCAGATCACCTCCTCGTTGGTGACCGGGAACTCGGGGTCGAAATCCAGATCCTGCCCCTTGGCATGGTAATAATATTCGAAATAGGCGACGTGGCGGGCCTTGGGCCAGATGTCCTTCAGAAACAGGTTCTCACCCCAGCCCGTATTGACCACCACCACGTCCGGCTCGAAACCCTGGCTCGCCAGCTCCTTGGCCCGGTGCGCGACGCCATAGGCCCGGCGCAGGCGTGGAATGACGGGGGAATAGCGGTTCTGATAGGGTGCGTCCTCAGGGCCCGGAACGGCATTGTAGGAAAAGTACTTCACGCCCGGGATCGAGCATTGCTTGACCATCCCGAGGCCCACGACCTCGTGCCCCTCGGCGACGAAGCTCCGGGACAGGCGCAAAAACTGGCCGGGAAAGTTCTGGTGGACGAAAGCAATCTTCATCGGTGCCTCTCGAGCATCGGACCCAAAAGTGGCCTCCACTTTTGGGATCCATTCGATGCTCTTTTCTCTTGCTGAGAGCATCGTCCGGAGCGGAAAACCGGATCCACTTTTCCGCACGATGCACTCCTCCGTCATGCCCTAAGGCCGAACGGCGCGAGATGCAACCTCATTACACGGGACTTGGTAAACCGGAGGCGCGTAACGCCTCTTTCTGCTTCCGCTCCAGGTTTTCGAGGGAGAAGCGCTCGATCTCGTTCTCGAACAGCCGATGGTAGTTCAGCTCGGCCTTGAGGTGCAGGAAGACGGCGCCCAGACCCACGGCGGCCCGGTCCATGAAGACGAATTCCCGCGGCACCGTGACAGGCCCCTTTTCCTTCAGCGCCTTGTGCACCCGGAATGCCTCGCGGCGGCCGTACTCGCCGGGCTTCACCCCGTCCGCCACGGTGCGGACCCGGTCGTCGAGAAGAGGCGCGTAGATGAAGCGGGCCCAGATGTTGAGGATGTCGATCAGCTCGTTCGACAGGTTCTTGAAGCCCCAGGTCTCGTAGGCATGGACGACGCGGGCGCGGTCGTCGGTCTGAAGGCCGCGATAGAGATCGACCACCCCGCCGACGAAGCGCGGATGGAAGATACGGATGCAGCCGTAATCGAGGAGGTTGATGCCCCCCGGCTCGCCGCCTTCGGAAAAGACCGTGTAATTGCCGAGATGCGGATCGCCGTGGATCACGGCCGCATGGCTGAAGGGATGCCACCAGGCCTTGAACATGGCGACCGCCAGCCGGTTGCGGATCTCGACGAGGCTGTCCGTGAACTGCAGGATCTTCTCGCCTTCCAGCCATTCCAGCGACAGCAGGCGCTTCGTCGACAATTCCGGATGGACCCGCGGCACCCGGACCTCCTCCACGTCGGCGAGGGTCTGGGCGTAGAGGGCCGCGTGCTTGGCCTCACGCTCATAATCGAGTTCCTCGCGCACCCGCTCGCCGATCTCCTTGGCGATCTCGCGGGTGTCGATGGCAGGATCCATGCGGCGATGGACGGCAAAGACCCATTCGAGCTGCTGCAGATCCGCTTCCACGGCGGATTGCATGTCGGGATACTGGAGCTTGCAGGCGATGGCCTCGCCATCCTTGGTGCTCGCCCGGTGAACCTGACCGAGCGAGGCGGCTGCGGCGGGGCTGAGGTCGAAGGAGCCGAACCGGCCCTGCCATTGCGGCCCGAGTTCCGCCTGCATGCGGCGCTTGACGAAGGCCGCCCCCATGGGCGGTGCCTCGCTCTGCAGCTTCTGCAGCTCGGCGGCATATTCCGGCGGGATGAGGTCAGGAATGGTGGCGAGAAGCTGCGCCACCTTCATGATCGGCCCCTTCAGTCCGCCGAGCGCCTGGGCCAGCACCGCCGCGTTGGAGGCATCGCGCGCATCGCCGCCGAAGAGCCGCGATCCCGCCATGCGCGCCGCCACCCCGCCCATATTGGCGCCGACCCGGGCATAGCGGGCAGCGCGCGCGGAGAAGCGGTTCGCTTCGCGGTCGGAATCGGCCATGACGTGAGATCTCTTGCTCTGAAACCGGAGAGCTTAAGATATGTCCTGAAGCTCCGAACGCTAGGCCGCTGCGGCGTCAGGGCCTCTGACCACCGACGGCGGCAAAAAGCGGCATGCTTTCGCTCAGGCCCTTGAGGGCGAAGGTGCCCCGATCCTCCAGGTGCAGGTTGGAGCCGGCGACGAGATCGCGCACCGTGCGCGACACGAGAACCTCGCGGCCATCGGCCAAGGCGGCGATGCGGGACGCGATATGCACGGCGATGCCGCCGATATCGTCGCCCTTCATCTCGATCTCGCCTGTATGGACGCCGCAGCGGATTTGCAGGTTCAAACCGCGCAGGGCCTCGATGATGGCGCCGGCACAGCGCACGCCGCGGGCGGGACCGTCAAAGGTCGCGAGAAACCCGTCGCCGAGCGTCTTGATCTCCCGACCCCGGAAGCGGAGGATCTCGCCGCGCACGATCCGGTCGTGCCGGTCGAGCAGGACGCGCCAGGCGCGATCGCCCATCTCCTCGGCCCGGCGGGTGGAATCGACGATATCGGTGAACAGCACCGTGGCCAGCACCCGGTCCGGCTCGCTGTCCGCGTGGGTGCCGGTGAGAAATTCCTCGATCTCGTCGGCGACGGGACTCGCATCGTTGGCCCACAGCAGGTGGTCGATGCCGGGGAAACCGACATATTTCGCACCGGGAATGTTGGCGGCAAGATAGCGGCCGCCCTCGACATTCACGCGCGTGTCGCCTTCCCGATGCAGGACGAGAGTCGGCACGCGGATCGTCGGCAGGATGTGCCGCACGTCGATCTGGCTGTTCATGCGCATGAGCGCGATCACCGCCGACGGGCTGGCACCCAGCCGCTCGAAGCGTCCCCACCATTGCCGGAAGCGTTCGTCCGCGATCTTCGTCGGTGCGAAGGCGTTGAGGCTCTCGCCCTGCCCCCAGGTCCGGTCGATCTTCTCCAGGAAGGTCTCGAACCGGTCGCGCGGCAGAACCCAGGTGTGGAAATCGGCATAGGTGCCATAGAGGACGAGCGCCTGCGTCCGCTCCGGATAGGTCGCGGCGAAGAGCATGCTCATGGCACCGCCCTCCGAAATCCCGAAGAGCGCAGCCTTCTCGCTGCCCACCGCATCCATCACTGCGCGCACGTCGTCCATGCGCTCCTCGAGTGACGGCAGATCGCCGAGGCGGTCCGAGAGGCCGGTGCCCCGCTTGTCGAACAGGATCAGGCGGCTGAAGGAGCCGAGCCGCGACAGGAAGTGAGCCATGTTCGGCTCGTCCCAATAGAGATCCAGGTTGGAGATGAAGCCCGGGACGAACACGAGATCGAGCGGGCCATTGCCGACCACCTGATAGGCGATCCGCAGATCGCCGCTTCTGGCGTAATGCGTGTCCACCGGCATAATGGGCGTTCCAACTCTGTCGTGGGCAACTTGGGACTTTCCGAGTTTAGCGAGTCGGGCCGGACAACGCCATTTCCGCGTCTGGCGCATCGTGGTCAGAGAAGGAAATCGCCCGCCTTCAGGCTGCGGATGCCGTCAAGCCGGATGATGCCGTCCGCATCCCTATCGCCATCGATGTTCAGAAGTACGTGCGCTTCGGATCCCACAACCTCATAGCGGACCTGTCCCGCCGCCGTGAACTCGCCCCTGCCGATGAACGTGAAAGCCTGATTGCCGCCGCGGAGGCTGTTGGCGTCGACCCTTGCCAGATCCAGCAGATCGTGAGCGCTGCTGCTGAAGTCGCGCACGACATCCACGCGATCGAGAGAAAGACCGACGGAGCCGATGCTCTGCCAGCGGAACACGTCGGCGCCCTGTCCACCCGACAGGAAGTCCTTGCCCGAACCTCCGACAAGGGTATCGCGGCCGTCATCGCCATAAAGCCGGTCGTTGCCTGCATCGCCGGCGAGGCTGTCGTTCCCTCCCCCGCCGCGAAGGATATTCTGGGACGCGGACCCTTTCATGACATCGTTGAACGCGCTGCCCCACACGGCCTCGATGCTCGAGAAGCGGTCGCCGGAGGCATCGCCGCCGGCCTGCGTCCGTTTCGCAAGGTCGATGAGCACGCGGCCCGCAGAATCGCGGTAATCGGCATAATCGAAGCCGCTGCTGCCCGACAGGAGATCGGCGCCCGGCCCGCCGCGGAGATTGTCGTCACCGGTGCCGCCATAGAGCGAGTCGTTGCCGCCGCCGCCGAAGATCCGATCGTTGCCGCTGCCACCTCTGAGGATGTCCGCCGCATCGTCGGCGGGATTGGGGCCGCTGGCAGACCTGAAATCGAGACGGAAGATCTTGCCGCCGTAATCGACGATGTAGAGGTTTCCGGATGCGTCCTCTCCGAGGGAGGAAACGGACCCGATCGGACCGCCGCCGACGGCGACGCGACCGGTCAGATCGGTAAACGACCAGGAGCCCGCGACGCGTTCGAGAGACCAGATCTTGTGGCTGACGAAATCCGAGAAGACATACGTGCCCTGGAAATCCTGCTCCGGCCCGCGATAGACGTAGCCGCCCGTCACCGCCTGACCGATGCTGCGGTCATAGGCGTGGATCGGATTCGTGAAATTCGGAAAGGATCCGGGCGGGAAAGGCCCCTCGGTGACGCTCCATCCGTAATTGGCGCCGGCTCTTCCGAGATCGATCTCCTCGTATGAGCTCTGGCCGACATCGCCGATATACAGCTCGCCGGTCAGCCGGTCGAAGCTTGCGCGCCATGGGTTGCGCAGGCCCGCCGCATAGATCCCGCTCCCAGCAGCGCTGCCTGAGATCCCGTCGATTGCGGTCGGATTGTCCGCAGGCAAGGCGTAGTTCCTGGTCGCGTCAGCGGGAAAGGCATCACCGCTCACGTCGAGACGCAGGATCTTGCCGAGCTGGTTGAGGCTCTGGGAATTGGCGCCGTTCGCCCCGTCGCCTGTCGCCACATAGAGATAGCCGTCCGGCCCGAAGCCGATCCACCCGCCGCGATGGTTGGTGGAAGACGGGTAATCGATCCGGTCGATGAGCCTCATGCTGGACGGATTGGCGACCAAGGGATTGTTGGCCAGCGTCTGGTACTCGCGGATCTCCACATCGCCGTCCGTCGTGCTGAGATAGACGTAGAACCTCCGGCTCGCCGCGAAATCGGGAGAGAATGCGAGGCCGAGGAGGCCCTGTTCTCCGTCCGTTGCGACATTCACGGTGAGGAAGGGCGTGCCGAGAACCTGGCCGGTGCCGGTGTCATAGACCTTCACCTGTCCTCGCTTCTCGAGGATGAAGAGGTGGTTGGAATTGCCCGGGGCCGAGGTCAGGTACAGGGGATTGACCAGTCCTGATGCGATCGCGTTGGCCGCTATCGTGGACGGGGTTCGTGCGCCAGGATCGTAGCCGTAGATCGTATCGGCGGCGCTGGTGCCGCTCAACCGGTCTGCGCCCTGAGTCCCTGTACGAACGGCCATGGCCGACCTCCGGATGTGGCCCCCACACAGCGATCGTTATGTGATTTAGTTCGGATACCCTGAGCGGCAAGTCGCTCGCTGCTCAGGGCATGAGGTTTACGCCGCTGTGGCTTCCATCGCCTCCAGCTCGCCGATCAGCCGCTCGATCATCGACAGGCCGATCTGCCAGAACGCCGGATCGCCGGCATCCAGGCCGAAGGGCGCGAGAAGCTCGGAATAATGCTTGGTTCCGCCGGCCGAAAGCAGCGCGAAATAGCGGTCGACGAAGCCCTCGTTCGAGCGCTCGTAGACTCCGTAGAGGGAGTTCACGAGGCAATCGCCGAAGGCATAGGCGTAGACGTAGAACGGCGAGTGGATGAAGTGCGGGATATAGGTCCAGAAGCTCTCGTAGCCCTCGCCGAGGCGGATGGCCGGGCCTAAGCTCTCGTCCTGCACGGACATCCAGAGTTCGCACAGTTTGTCGGCGGTCAGTTCACCGTTGCGGCGCTCGATATGCACCTTGCGCTCGAAGGAGTAGAACGCGATCTGGCGCACCACCGTGTTGAGCATGTCCTCGACCTTCGCCGCCAGCATCGCCTTGCGCTGCACGGGGTTCGTGGTCTGGTCGAGAAGGCGGCGGAAGGTGAGCATCTCGCCGAAGACGGAGGCCGTCTCGGCGAGCGTCAGGGGCGTCGGCGCCATGAGCGCGCCGTTGGGGCTCGCCATGACCTGGTGCACGCCGTGGCCCAGTTCGTGAGCGAGGGTCATCACGTCCCGCGGCTTGCCCTGGTAGTTGAGCAGTACGTAAGGATGTGCCGATGGCACGGTCGGATGCGCGAAGGCGCCGGGCGCCTTGCCGGGACGGGTCGGCGCATCGATCCATTCCTCGTCGAAGAAGCGTTGCGCGATGTCCGCCATGCGCGGCGAGAAGGCGGAATAGGCGGAGAGCACCGTGTCCT
The DNA here is from genome assembly GCF_016735695.1 of Microvirga zambiensis WSM3693. Lineage (GTDB taxonomy): Bacteria > Pseudomonadota > Alphaproteobacteria > Rhizobiales > Beijerinckiaceae > Microvirga > Microvirga zambiensis. Next base: position 54,994 of record NZ_JAERQD010000022.1, read on the forward strand.
TCGCCTCGGTCCAGGGAATGGTGCGCTGCTCGACCTTCGGCAGCGGCGCATTGCGGTCCCAATGGTCGAGCTTGTCCTTGTTGAACCACTTGGCCTTGAGGGCGTAGTAGCGGTGCGACAGACGCGGATAGGCCTCGCGCACGGCTAAGACCATGGCCTCGACCACCTCGCGCTCGACCCGGTTCGCCAGATGGCGGGAATCGGCCACATCCTCGAAGCCGCGCCAGCGGTCCGAGATCTCCTTGTCCTTGGCGAGCGTGTTGGTGATGAGCGTGAAAGTGCGAAGATTGGCCTTGAAGGTCTTCGCTAGCGCGTCCGACGCGTCCTTGCGCACGCTCTCGTCCGGATCCTGCAGCTTGTTCAGGGTCGGCTCGATGGGCAGCTCCTCGCCGCGCACCGTGAAACGCAGGGACGCGATGGTCTCGTCGAACAGGCGGTTCCAGGCTGAGCGCCCGGTCACCGACTTCTCGTGGAAGAGCTGCTCGATCTTGTCCTCGAGCTGGAAGGGCTTGTCCTTGCGCAGGTCCTCGATCCAGGGCCTGTAATGGGCGAGCGGCCCATCGCTCATGGCCTTGTTCATGACCTCGTCGTCGAGGCGGTTGAGCTCGAGCGCGAAGAACAGCAGTTCGGTCGAGGCGGCGGTCAGGCGCTCCTGGGTGTCGCCATAAAACTTCGCCCGCACCGGATCGGTGGTGTCGCCGGAATAGACGAGGCCCGCATAGGACATGAGGCGGCCGAGAAGATCTTCGAGCGCCTCGTAGCGCTTCACCACCTCGTCGAGCCGCTCCGAGGCCTGCTCGCCCCGCGCCATCTCATCGAGCTTGCCGCGATAGGCGGCGGCAAAGGCCTTGCATTCGGCCTCGGCCTTCGCGAGATCGCTCTTGTACGCCTCGCTGTCCATGCCGGGGTAGAGATGGGACAGGTTCCATTCGGGCAGGGCCCCGAGTTCGGCCTGCGCAGTGCCGGCACTGGTCGGATGGTAGAAGGGAGAGGCTGTCTGAGTGGTCACGGGCGAATGCCTGCCTGAGGTCGATGGGAAAATCGTTCCACACATATTGGCCGTCGCGCTCTCCGGATCAACCCATTCCCGCAGAAGGCGGGCAGGCCGCGTTAACGGACGGTTTACCCTTTCCCGACCAGCATCGTCCGACCGATTCCCGAAAGCGTCCCACGGCCCCATACCCCTCCCATGGGGCTTTTGCAGACGATCACCACCGCATCTGGGGATCGGACGCTCGCCCCTTTACAGAAAATTGAAAGAACTTGGCCTAGACGATGAAGCCGCATGGCCGTTTCGCGCGTTAAGCGTAACAGAACGTGCGCGCGAACACTGACGACATTCATTTGATGGAGGAATCTCCTGTCCTCCACTTTCATTGCGATGAGGAGCAAGGTCATGCGTGACTTGCGCAAGGCGGCCATTTGGCTCGGTTTGTTTGGGTCGGTCTCCCTCCTTCCCCTTTCTGCCCTCGCGGAAGATGCCGGCATCCCGAAGACCGATTCCTCTGCACCCGTCCTTGCCGATGCGCCCGCGGAGCCTTCCTTCCACGACGTCGCCGTCGAGACGCCCGCACGGGCCGACCTCGCCTCCGATGCGATCCCGGCGATCGACCCTGCCCCTGTCGCCATCGATGCGGCGGCGGTGAAGCCGGCTCCGGCGATTCAGCTTCCTCTGCCGGAGGCCGCGCCGGTAACGGCGCTGATGCAGGCGGACGTCTTCCGCATCGCGGTCGACGGGCTTTTCGCGGACGACGCCGCCATGCGCGAAATGCGCGTGAGCGGCAAGGACCGGGAAGCGCTCTCCGCCTATTATGCGAAAGCCGAGCGCCCGCTGGTCTGGGCGCAGGGTGGTGTCTGGTCGCCTGCCGCCTCCGGCGCGATGGAGCGTTTGAGAGCCGCCGACGATGATGGCCTCGATCCCGCCGATTATCCCCTACCCGACCGGGGCCTGCGCAAGGAGGCCTCGCCCGCGCAATGGGCCAAGGCCGACGTGAAGCTCTCCCTGTCGGTGATCCGCTATGCCCGCGATGCCCGCGGGGCGCGCATCGATCTGCCCCGGCTTTCCGCGCTGGTGACTCCGAAGCTCGATCTGCCGGCGGCCGACGAGGTGCTGAGCAAGGTCGCCGCCGCCGGCGATGCCGGCGGAGCGCTCGAATCCTACAACCCGCAGCATGCCGGCTATCGCGCCCTGAAGGAGCGCCTGGCGAAACTGCGCGAGACCCATCCCTCGCAGCCGAGCGTGCGCCTGCCCAAGGGCCCGACCCTGCGTGTGGGCATGACGGATCCGCGCGTGCCGCTGATCCGCGCGCGCTTCAACCTCGCGAAGGATTCGAAAAACCAGACCGTCTATGACGAGCGCGTGGCCTCCGCGGTCGCCGCCTTCCAGAAGGAGAAGGGCCTTCCGAATACCGGAATCCTGAATCCCCAGACGGTGGCGGCTCTCTCGGGCCCGTCCGTGGCCCAGCGTCAGTCGGAGCTGATCGCCAACATGGAGCGCTGGCGCTGGTTGCCGGCCGATCTGGGGCAGCGTCACATCATGGTGAACGTGCCGGAGTTCCGCCTGCAGGTGGTCGAGGGCCGCAATGTGGTGCATCAGGCCCGGGTGATCGTCGGCAAGGAGCAGTCTCAGACGCCGATCTTCTCCGAGAACATGAAATATCTCGTGGTGAACCCGTCCTGGACGATCCCGCCTTCGATCATGAAGAAGGAGATCCTGCCGGCGCTCGCGACCGACCCCTATTACGCCGCGCGCAAGGGCTACAAGATCATCCGCCGCGGCGACCGGATCACGGTGCAGCAGCCGCCCGGCGAGCGCAATGCGCTCGGCTTCGTGAAGTTCATGTTCCCGAACCAGCATGCGGTCTATCTGCACGACACGCCGAACCGCAATCTGTTCTCGGCCAGCAAGCGCGCCTTCAGCCATGGCTGCGTGCGCGTCGACAAGCCCTTCGAGCTCGCAGAGGAGATCATGGGCAAGGACGGCAAATGGACCGAGGAGAAGTTGCGCGGGCTCATCGGCAAGGGCGAGCGCTATGTGAACCTCACCAATCCCCTGCCCGTCCACCTGACCTACTTCACCCTCGCTGTCGACGACAAGGGCGAGGTGAAGCATTTCGACGATATCTACGGCCTCGACCGCAAGGTCCGCGCCGCCCTGAACCTGTCCGAATAGTCTCCTCGTCCCACCGCATTTTCAGCCGATTTCTTATCCCCACTTAACGCGAAGGTAACCGTCTTCGGCAAAGATCCTTTCACTATAAGGATTTGCCGCATCTGTACGATGCGGACCGGTAAAGACGAGTATCACAGTGAGAGTATTGCGTACGGGCCGCGCGGCGCAGGGCGTCGGCATTGGTCTTGCGGCCTTTCTGGCCGTCATGATGGGCGGGGCACGCGGCACGCAGGATGCCGTCGCCAATGGCGATACCCGCACGCTCAGTCTCTACAACAACAACACCAAGGAAAGCCTCACGGTCACGTTCAGGCGCAACGGGCAATACGACTCAGGCGGCCTGCAGCAGCTGAACTGGTTCCTGCGCGACTGGCGGCGCGACGAGCCGACGCGCATGGATCCGCGCCTGTTCGATACGGTTTGGGAGGTCTACCGCGAATCCGGATCGAGCGAGCCGATCCGCGTGAATTCGGGCTACCGCTCGCCGAATACCAATTCCATGCTCAGGCGGCGCTCCAGCGCGGTGGCGAAGAACAGCCAGCACATGCAGGGCAAGGCGATGGACTTCTACCTGCCCGACGTGTCCACCGTGCGCCTGCGCGCCATCGGCATGCGGATCCAGAACGGTGGCGTCGGCTATTACCCCAACGCCTACACGCCCTTCGTCCATCTCGACGTGGGCAGCGTGCGCGCCTGGCCGCGCATGACCCGCGCTCAGCTCGCCAACATTTTCCCGGACGGCAAGACCGTCCATATCCCGTCCGACGGCCGTCCTCTGCCGGGCTATGACGAGGCGCGGGCCGAGGTGCTTGCCAAGGGCGGCACGGTTGCCGGCTACTCGACCTATGCGGAGGCCGAAGAGGCCGTATCGCAGCCGCGCCGCAGGAGCTTCTGGGCCACCCTGTTCGGCATCGGCGAGGACGAGGAAGAGGATGCGGAGGAGATCAGGGTCGCCTCGCGTCCCGGCCGCGCGCTCATGGCCTCCCGTCAGCAGGCGCCGCAGCCGGCCTCGAACTATTACGCCAGCGATTCGAACTCGACGGTGTTCGCCGCGCTCCAGCCAAACCAGGCTCCCGAGCCGGCGCGCCGGGCGCCCGTCGCGATCCAGCCACGGCCTGAGCCGCCGGCACCCGCCGTGGTGGCCGCCATCGCCCCTGCCCTGCGTGAGGATCTGACGCCCCCTCAGGCCGCTCCGCTGCCCCCGACCCGGATCAACGGCGCACCGAGCACGGTCCAGACCGCGTCCGGACCGGCCCTTGCCTGGCAGCAGGGACCGGAAGCGCGTGATTCCGACCTCTCCATCGCCAAGGGCATGGCCTTCGCGCCGATGCCGCCCCGCCGTCCGGATGCGGACGACGCGGACACCGAAGTCGTCGCCGGCACCGTCGCCCTCGCCTATGCGCCGCTGCCGCCGGCCCGCCCCGGCTCGCTTGCGGCCACGAACCCGATCCCGGGAATTGCGGAGCTGCGCGGCTCCACGGAGGTGGCAGCGATCCAGCACCCGCTGCCGCCGCCGAGGCCGGACCTGCGCCCCGTGGTGGTGGCCTCGGCCGCGCCCATCGACATCCCGGTCACGGGCTCGACGCCGAAGGATCTTGGGAAGGCGAAGCCCGCCCCGGAGACCAAGGCCCCGCCTGCAGCGAAGAAGCCTCCGGCCACGGCCCTGAGTGCCATGATGTCGGCGGAGCCGAGCCTGCATATGGGGTTTTCGAGCAAACCCGTAGGCGATCTGGCCACAAACCGCTTCACCGGGCCGGCGGTCAAACCGCTGAACGTGGTGAGATAGAAGAAGGGCTCCTTTCGGAGCCCTTCTTGTTTTTAGTCCTCGTGCCTGCGGCTGTAGCCGTTGCGCGCGGGCGAGGCCCATCCCAGCGGCGCCGCCTTCGGCCTGTAGATCTCGACCAGCAGCGGATGGCAGACGGCCACATCGCTTGAATGCTCGGCGCTGCAATCGCCGCCGGGGCAGGCGGAGAGCGCGCCTAAGAGATCGATCTCGGCGAAGAATTCCAGGTAATCGCCCGGCCGCACCGGGCTCGCCTTCATGAAGTACTGGCCCGTATCGCGGGTGAAACCGGTGCACATGAACACGTTGAGCACATCGTGCACCGCAGGCTCGACCTCGCCCTTGGGACGCTGCAGGCGATGCGCCAGCGCACGGGTCAGGTTCGAGTGGCAGCAATGATGATATTCGTCGCCCGAGAGGAGCTTGTGGGTATAGGGATCGCACCGGGTGCCGATCACGTCATGGACCGAGCCGCCATAGTCATCGAAGCCGTACCAGTCGAGGGTGTCGTGGGTGATCGTCGCCATCGGCCGGAGGTAAGGCAGGCATGACCAGAGCTGGTCGCCGGTCGACAGATGCGTGCCGTGCAGGGCCCGCGTCTTGCCGGAGAAGAAGCGCTCGCCGATGTCTTCCGCAGCCCAGAGATTGAGGTCGCCCACCTGCGGGCCGTCGATGCTGACGATCCTGAAAAAGCAGCCGGCCGGCACGTTGAAGCTGCGCGCATCCCGGGGCGGCACGATCACCTCGTCCACCTTCTGCCAGCCGTCGCGCGCGGCGCGATAGGAGGCAAGATCCGGCCGCGGCAGGGTCTCGACGGGATAGCAGATGACGGGAGCGACCGTCCGGCGCGCGTCGGCATCGGCAGGTTCGGAGACTTGGTCCCGGGCGAGCTTCATGAATCTCTCCAGCGTTTCGCAATCGGGTCCTTATAGGAAACCGGATCGCTCAGGGCGAGCGGGGCCCACGTCTTTTCGCTTGAGAGCTGCGTCGCAACGTATTCTATGGCCGCATCGCAAGGACGGCCCGATGAAAGACCTGAGTACTCGACGCATTCTGGAGGACTACCCGAGCCGCACCTCCACCGATATCCGCTTCGCGGATCTCGACCGGCAGGGTCATGTCAACAACGCCGTCTTCGCCACGTTTTCCGAAGTGGGCCGCGTCGCCTTCATGTACGATCCGGAAAGGCCCCTGGTGAGCGAGGGCCGGAGCTTCGTGATCGCGCGCCTGCTGATCGATTTCCGTGCGGAGGTGTTCTGGCCCGGCACGGTGGATATCGGCACGGGCGTCGTGCGCGTGGGACGCAGCTCCTTCACCCTGGCGCAAGGCATCTTCAACGACGGGCGTCTCGTGGCAACCGCCGAGGCCACGATCGTCATGGTGGACAAGGAGAGCCGGCGCGCCACTCCCTTGCCGTCCGAGACGCTTGATATTTTGCAGGGGCTGATGCTCGCGGACGTGTCCGACTGCCTGCGAGATACAAACTAAGCCCTCATCCTGAGGGCCGCCGAAGGCGGCGTCTCGAAGGACGAGGGCGTCTCCAGTGCTCTCTGGAGCCTCCTTCGAGACGGCCGCTCCGCGACCTCCTCAGGATGAGGCTAAGAGTGAAGCCCAGCACCCAAATAGAAAAGGCCTCGCAGCATCACGCTGCAAGGCCTTTGAAACCTCCGACGGGCAGACGCTTCGCGTTATCCCACCATCCCGAGCGCCTGCATGTAGAGCTCGAGGATCGCCTCCTCTTCCTGGCGCTCGGCGTAGTCGCGCTTGCGCAGGGAAATGATCTTGCGCAGGACCTTGGTGTCGAAGCCGTTGCCCTTGGCCTCGGCATAGACGTCCTTGATGTCGCCGGCGATGCCGGCCTTTTCCTCCTCGAGGCGCTCGATGCGCTCGATGAAGGCCTTCAGCTGGTCGGCTGCGACGGATTCGGTGTTGAAAGCTGCGTCATCCATGAAGGAAGCCCCTTAAATTGTGGCGTTGGCGCCAGTGTTATGGCCATTTGGTTGAAGCCGTTTTAATGCCCTGGCTTCGATTTCTCAAAATCGGCGAGCTGCGATGGAGAGGCCTCGCCCTGATGAAGCGCCTTCCATTCCTCGTAGGGCATGCCGTAGACATGCTCCCGGCTGTCCTCCTTGGAGAGGGGAATGCCACGCTCGTCGGCGGCCTCCTTCAGCCAGTTGGACAGGCAGTTCCGGCAGAAGCCCGCCAAATTCATGAGGTCGATGTTCTGGACGTCCGCGCGCTCGCGCAGATGGCCGACGAGCCTGCGGAAGGCAGCAGCCTCCAGCTCGACTTCGGTCTTGTCGTCAATGTCCTTCATCGGCTTGATCCTCCGTGCTGACGCAGACGGTCGCGGGTGCGGGTGCCGAAGATTGCCGGCTGGCGTAAGTTCGCTCGGGCGGCCAAGGGCTCGAGGAGCCGGGCGAAGCGCTCGGCCCATTCCTCGGCGCCCTCCTCCGAGTCGATCAGGTCCTGCCGGATCTCGATGAGAGCATTGGCGAGCCCGCGGGTCGTGGCATGCCGGTCGACCGTATCGCCGGCGAGTGCCCCATCATAGGGCTCGTTGTCCCCGACGACGAGTCCGTCCTCGGCCTGCAGGGCCTCCAGGAGCGGTACCGCAAAGCGGTCGTCCGCGTCCCACAGGATTCCCACATGCCAGGGCCGCGGCCAGCCGCGCCAGACCGGTGTGAAGGAGTGCAGCGCCACGATGACGGGCGGGTGGCCGGCTACCATCGCCCTGTGGATCGCGTCCGCGATGGCGTCGTCGTAAGGGTCGTAGAACCGGGCGATCCGCCGCTCCACCTCCGCCTCGTCCGCCCTGGCATTGCCCGGCACGACGGCGCCATCGGAGAGGCGCATGGCGAGCGTCGGATCGTCCCGGCCCCGGTTGGGATCGATGATGAGCCGCGAGAACCGGGTGAGAATCGCCGGAGCCCCGAGGCGTCTGGCGAGCGACCGGGTCACGGCCGCCGCGCCGATGTCATAGGCGATGTGGCGCTCGAACTCGGCTTCCGGCAGCCCGAGATCCCCCAGATCCGGCGGCACCGCATTGGAAGCATGGTCGCACAGGATCAGGGTGCCCGATTCGACCGGTCCGGGAACGATCTCGACGGGACAGGGCTCAAGGGAAGGGTCGTCGAGCTTGAGCGCGGCGGAAGCGGACATGGGCTAGAATTTCAGGGGATTGGGATTTCAGGACGGATGGATTGAACGACGGAGGAAAAGCCTTACCCTGCCCCTCCGACCCTGACAACGCGACGTTACGCGCAACAGACTTTCACGACCGACATGTCCCCGACATCCACCACGGCCCGCACCGATTCGGGCTTCGCCTCCGCTTTTGCTGCGCTGTGCCTCGGCGCCGTGGCCATGGGAATTTCCCCGATTTTCGTGCGTTTCGCCTCCGCCGACATGGCCGGGGCGCCGGCCGATGTGGGTCCCTTCGCCAGCGCCTTCTGGCGCGTCTCGCTCTGCCTGCCCCTGCTCTATGCCTGGATGCGAATCGAGGAGAAGCGCGCACCCGCCGGCACTGTGAGAGTGCGTTTTTCCAAAGCCAGCATCGTCGGCGGCATCGTCTTTGCCGGGGATCTGTTCTTCTGGCACCTGGCGATCCTCAAGACGACGGTGGCCAACGCCACCTTCTTCGCCACCATGGCGCCCCTCTTCGTGGTGCTGACCGTCTGGCTCGTGTTCAGGCAGCAGGTCGCGCGGGCCACCTTCATGGGCCTCGCCCTCTGCCTTCTCGGCGGCGCGGCGCTGATCGGCCAGAGCATGCAGGCCGATCCCGGCCGGATCGTGGGCGATCTCTACGGGATCGCCACCGCCTTCTTCTTCGGCATGTATTTTCTGGCGGCGAGCCGGGCCCGCAAGACGGCCGGCGCCGCGCGGGTCACCTTCGAGGCGGGCCTGATCACCTCGGCGATCCTGCTCGTGATCGCGGTTCTCTTCGACACGCGGGTGGTTCCGCATACCGCTCAAGGCATCGCGGCTTTGCTCGCCATGTCCTACGTCAGCCATGCGGGCGGCCAGGGGCTTCTCGCCATCGCGCTCGGACGCCTGCCGGCGACTTTCTCGTCCCTGGTGATCTTTCTCGAGGCCATCGCTGCGGCCTTGTTCGGCTGGGCGATCCTCGGCGAGGAGCTGACGCTGATCCAGAGCCTGGGCGGAGCACTCATCCTCTTCGGCATCTGGATCGCCCGACCGAGGGCCGATCAGGCCCCGATGCACTCCTCGAACGGAGAGTGAAAGCCGCGCAAGAGCGCTGCTTTTGCGTGGGAGAGACCATGCGGAGCGCAAATTCTGCAACGGGCGTGCTGGAAAGCCTTGCTCCGGGCACGCTTCTGACCGACAAGGATTCGCCAAAGTTGTCCCGGCATTGTGCGATTTCATTCCTCCGAATTGACCAAACCATATCCATGAGCGCCGCATTTCTCACATCGTCTGCATTTCGGCGGCGAAGCCTTGCAGTCGCGACGTTTCTCGTCGGCGGGCTCCTGCTGGCAGCCTCGCCTGCCAAGGCGGACCTGCGCCTGTGCAACATGACGTCGAGCAGGGTCGGCATCGCTCTCGGCTATCGGGATGCTCAAGGGTGGGTGACGGAAGGCTGGTGGAACCTCACCTCCCGCGGCTGCGAGACCTTGCTCAAGGGCCAGCTCGGCGGGCGCTTCTATTATATCTACGCCATCGATTACGACCGGGGCGGCGAATGGAGCGGACGCTCCTTCATGTGCACCCGGGAGCGCGAATTCACGATCCGTGGAACGGAAGATTGCCTCGCCCGAGGCTTCGACCGCAGCGGCTTCTTCGAAGTCGACACGGGTGAACAGAAGAGCTGGACGATCCAGCTCACCGAAACGAACCGGCCAGGGGGCCCATGATGATGAGACGCGCACGGCGCACGAAGATTCTAGCAACCTTGGGACCGGCTTCCGAGAACCCGGAGATGATCGCCAAGCTGTTCCAGGCCGGCGCCGACGTCTTCCGCCTCAACATGAGCCATCTGCCCCGCGAGCGCCTGAAGGAGCGGGTCGAGATGATCCGCGCCGTCGAGGCCAAGTTCAAGCGCCCGATCGCCATCCTCGCCGACCTGCAGGGCCCGAAGCTGCGCGTCGGCACGTTCGACGGCGACAGCGCCATGCTGACGCCGGGACAGACCTTCGTCCTCGACGCCGACAAGGCACCCGGCAACACGGAGCGCGTGCACCTGCCGCATCCCGAAATCCTCTCCTCGCTCGAGCCCGGCCATACGGTGCTGATCGACGACGGCAAGCTGCGGCTGCGCGTGAAGAGCGTGAAGGAAGGCTCGGCCACCACCATCGTCGAGGTCGCCGGCAAGATCTCCAACCGCAAGGGCGTGAGCCTGCCGGATACGGTGATCCCCGTCGCCGCCATGACCGACAAGGACCGCTCTGATCTGGAAGCCGCACTCGATGCCGGCGTGGACTGGATCGCGCTGTCCTTCGTGCAGCGTCCCGAGGACGTGGCCGAGGTGAAGAAGGTCGCCCGTGGCCGGGCGCTCGTGATGTCGAAGCTCGAGAAGCCGCAGGCCATCACCCGCCTCGACGAGATCGTCGAGATCTCCGACGCGGTCATGGTCGCCCGCGGCGATCTCGGCGTGGAGATGCCGCTCGAGAAGGTGCCCGGCATCCAGAAGCGCATCGTCCGCACCGCGCGTCAGCTCGGCAAGCCGGTGGTCGTGGCAACCCAGATGCTGGAATCGATGATCACGTCGCCGGTGCCGACCCGCGCCGAGGTCTCGGACGTGGCAACCGCGGTCTATGACGGCGCCGATGCGGTGATGCTCTCGGCCGAGAGCGCCTCCGGCCAGTACCCGATCGATGCGGTCGCCACCATGAGCCGGATCGCGGAGGAGGTCGAGCAGGACCAGAATTACTGGTCGATCATGCGCACGCTCAATCCGGAACCGGAAGCGACGGGATCGGACGCGATTGCGGCCGCCTCGCACCAGATCGCCGATACGCTCAACCTGAAGACCGTCGCGGCCTGGACCTTCTCGGGCTCGACCGCGTTCCGCATCGCCCGCGAGCGGCCGAACTCGACGGTCATCGCGCTCACCCCCAGCATCAACACCGCCCGCCGACTGGCGCTGGTCTGGGGCGTGCACTCGATCCGCACCAAGGATGCGAGCGACATCGACGACATGGCGTTCCGCGCCTGCAAATTCGCCCTGCGCGAAGGCTTCTCGAAGGTGGGCGAGCGCATCATCATCGTCGCCGGCATGCCCTTCGGCACGCCCGGCGCCACCAACATGGTGCGCATCGCCTTCGTCAATCAGGAGCACGCCGCTCAGGCGTGATGAACAGAACCACAAGGCTCGGCATTCGCCTCGATGAAGGTGCCGAGGCCTTCCCTCCCCCTTATGGGGAGGGATTTGAGGGTGGGGTCGCAAAGTCCGGGCGATGTGTTTCGTAAATCTCTCGACGTCATCACCGGCCCTGTGCCGGTGATCTCGATCGGGAGAGCGCAGCGTTTCACAGTATCGGGATGGCCGGCACAAGCCCGGCCATGACGTGGCGGGTTTGACGGTCCTGTGCCACCCGGTCGAACCACCCCGCCCCTAACCCCTCCCCGCAAGGGGGAGGGAATCCATAGGCGAAACACTTTCCGCCAGGGCCTCGATGGCGGAGAGGACCTTCTCCCCCTCGGCATATTGTGGCATGTGGCCGATGCCCGGCAGCAAGATCAGCTCGGCGCCAGGCACCTCGCGGGCGAAGGCGCGGCTGTGAAGATCCGTCCAGACGATCTGGTCCTCGTCACCCGCGATCACGATCGTCGGCAGACCGATATCCCCGTAGCGCGCGCTCTGCTTCACCACCGCGTCGTACATGACGGCGAAGTCCTGCATGTTGGCCTCAAAAGTTTCGGGCCGGAAGGCCAGCGGGATCGAAGCCTTCTTCACGATGCCCCGCGGGGCGGCCTGAGGCCGGAACGTCTTCGTCTTGATCCAAGGACGAAGCATGAGAAGGACCGGCACTGCGAGAGTGCGGAACATCAGCCAGCCTATCCATGAATCGATCAGGCGCCTGTACCAGCCGATGGTGCCGCCCGGCCAGGGCGAAGTGATGCCGGAGAGCACGACGATCGCCCCCGTCACGTCGGCATGATCGAGGGCGAGGTTGGGAACCACGGTTCCAGCCCAGGAATGTCCCACGACGACCGCGTTGCGAACGCCCAATTGCCTCAAGGCACCCGCGATGAGCGCAGCCTGCCGGGCGGGCTCCGCCTCTCTCAATCCGGGCCTGCGCTCGCTCCAGCCATGACCCGGGCGGTCGAAGGCGATGATCCGATAGCGTTTCGAGAGTTTGGAGCCGAGGCCCAGCATGGATTCGACGAGATTGGACGAGGCCCCATGCAGCAGGACGATCGTCCCGCGCGGTTCCCGGCGCTCGGGCCCGTCCTCACGGTAATGGATCCGGCAGCCCTCGACCGCGACGAACAGGCCGGACGGCGGGAAGCGCCGCTCGATGCACCAGGCATAAAGATAGGTGAACGCCGCTCCCGAGCCGAGAACGAGGAGCAGGACGACGATGGTGGAAAGCAGCAGGGACATCCCTGCAACGTGGATTTAGAGATCCTGGCCGTCAACCTCGGGGCTGAGGCGGTTCACGATGGTCTTCACGTCGGACATCTGCGGATTGATCGTGAGCACCCGGCGATAGGCCTGCAAGGCCCGCGCCTTGTCGTCCGAGGCCATCAGGATGTGGCCGAGGCCGGTCCAGGCATTGAAATGCCGCGGCTCGATCTTGAGCGCCCGGCTCAGGTCGGCCATGGCGGCGACCGGATCGTCGAGCTGGTAGAACACGGTCGCGCGCTTGTACCAGGCCTCGGCCCAGTTGGGCTGGAGCGCCAGAACCCGGTCGATCAGCTCGATGGCGAGGGGAAAGTCCTTCTTTCCGTAAGCCTCGGCCGCCCGGTTCAGGAGAAGGTCGGCCGTATCGGAGCCGGAGCGGGCGAAGCGCCGCTCGATCAGGGAGGCAACGCCCTCTGCCTCCCGTTCCGTCTGGGCCTTGCCGAGACGCTCGAAGAGTTCATCCAGGGTGGATGCACGGGGTCGGGCCTGGGGCGGAGCGGCCTGCTCCTTCGGATCCTTCGGCCGCGCGCGCTCCTGCGCCTGAAGCGGGAGGGCGGCAAAGCTCAAGGTGAGGGCCAGCAGGCACGCGAAAAAACGCATGCCGGGATTTTAGGGTCCCGGCATGCGCGGTCAATTCAGATTATCGTGTGCGGCAACGCCGCAGCGCGACTCTAGGGTCGCATCGCTTTTTCCGGGGAACCGGTATCCACTTCCCCGCGCGATGCTTTAGCCCTGGCGAGCCTTGTAGCGCTTCTGGGTCTTGTTGATGATGTAGACCCGGCCCTTGCGACGAACCAGCTGGTTGTCGCGGTGACGGCCGCGGATCGACTTCAACGAGTTACGGATCTTCATATCCGGTCTCCTGCGGCCCTTCGGGAAGGCCGGAAAAAGAAAATGGTGGGCGCGGCTGGGATCGAACCAGCGACCCCTACGATGTCAACGTAGTGCTCTCCCGCTGAGCTACGCGCCCGGGAAACGGTGATTTTGACGTCCCGCTTCGGCTGTGGGGGCGATATACCCACAAGCGGGCCCTGGCGCAAGCCTTGAGGCGCCCTTTTTTAGGCCGCCATCATTTTATCGACTTCGCTCACCAGGTCCCGCAGGTGGAACGGCTTCGACAGAACCTTGGCGTCCCGCGGAGCCTGGGAATCCGGATTGAGCGCGACGGCGGCAAAGCCGGTGATGAACATCACCTTGATGTCCGGATCGAGCTCGGTGGCCTTGCGGGCGAGCTCGATGCCGTCCATTTCCGGCATGACGATGTCCGTCAGGAGGAGCTCGAACGGCTCCTCGCGCAGGCGGTTATAGGCAGAAAGCCCGTTGTCGAACGAGGCGACGTCGTAGCCCGCGTTCTCCAGCGCCTTCACGAGGAAGCGGCGCATGTCGTTGTCATCTTCGGCAAGTAGGATCTTCATCGGTTGCCAGCCCCGAATCGTGGCGAAAGTGTTCACACCTTCATGAGGGATCGGGGTAAACAAGCCGTGAAAGAACGACGCAGCTTTGCTACGATATTGTCATGGACAGTGAACTGCCCATCCTTACACTGATCCGAAGACCTGCTTCGTTTTTCCAAGACAGCCAATATCCTGATGCGGCCAGCCATCGTCGATGAGTTCGACCCTCCCTTCACCGTCACCGAACCTTCGGCGCAGACGATCCCCTTCGTCTTCAACGTGCCGCATGCGGGAGCGGTCTATCCAGCCTCCTTTCTGGCGTCGTCGCGGCTCGATGCCGTCGCGCTCCGGCGTTCCGAGGATGCCTTCGTGGATGAGCTCTTCGGCTCCGTGATGGATCTGGGCGCGCCACTCATGACCGCCCGCTTCCCGCGCGCCTATCTGGATCTGAACCGGGAGCCCTATGAGCTCGATTCCCGCATGTTCGACGGTCGCCTGCCGCCCTTCGCCAATACCCGCTCCATGCGGGTGGCCGGCGGGCTCGGCACGGTGCCGCGGATCGTGGCCGACGGGCAGGAGATCTACCGCTCCCGCCTCCCCGTCGACGAGGCGCTCCACCGGATCGAATGGCTCTACAAGCCCTACCACCGGGCGCTTCGCCTTCTCGTCCGCCGCACGGCCCAGATCTTCGGTCATGCGGTCCTGATCGATTGCCATTCCATGCCCTCCACGAGCGTCAGCCGGGAAGATGGCACCAAGGCGGACATCGTCTTGGGCGACCGCTACGGGACAAGCTGCGCGCCCCTCCTGATCGATCTCGTGGAAGCGGCCCTGCGCGGACGCGGTTACACGGTGATCCGCAACAAGCCCTATGCCGGCGGCTTCATCACCGAGCATTACGGCGAGCCTGCCTTCGGGCGGCATGCGCTCCAGATCGAGATCAATCGCTCGCTCTACATGGACGAGCGGAGCATGCAGAAAAAGCCCGCCTTTGCGGTGCTGGCGGCGGACCTGACCCGCACCTTCGCGCAGGTGATCTCCGATCTCGACGGCGAGTGGGTGACGAGGCCGATCGCGGCGGAATAAGCCCTAAAGCATCGGACCCAAAAGTGGACTTGCGCTTTTGGGATGAATCCGATGCTTTCTGCTTAGAATGAGAGCAACCCTTAAACATGGCCGGGGACCGGGCCATTGTCCCGATCGGCCTCAGGCAAGAAAAAAGGCCACTGTTGCCAGCGGCCCGAAGTTTAGGGAGGAAACGCCCAAGAAGGGCTGCGATAAGGCGACGCCATCGCCATATCGCAATGCAATAATTACACCGCATCGCACAAATTGCAAGACCATTCGTTCGAATTTCTTATGCTTTAGTTGCATGCCTGCCCGGATGAGGGTCGATAGCCCTGACATAAAACGCAAGGCTGAGGAGCAGCCACCCGGCCAGGGCCGCAAAAACGAGGCGATAGCCCTCCGGCCGGTAGAGACCCTGGTCCGAGCGTCCCGCAAGATCGATCAGCATCCCGGTCACGCTTTGCGACAGGAAGGCGCCTCCCATGGTGCCGATATTCATGAGCGTGATCCCGCGCCCGGTGAGCGCCGCTGGAAAGAGCGACTTGCCGTGGCTGGTCAGGATCGGCGTATAGGCGACGCTCAGGCCGAACAGGGGGAACCAGACCATGGCGGAGGTCTGGTCGATGGGCATGGTGACGATGATGACCAGAAGCAGGATCGTGGCCGTGCTGCCGATCAGGACAGGCTTCTTGTAGCTGAGAAAGAAGCGGTCCATCGCTCCCCAGAGCAACATGCCGCAGATCTGGGCGGTCGCCCCGAGCAGTAGGACCTGTCCCCGCGTTCCGATATCGGCCCCGTGCACGTCGGACAGCCATGGTCCGCCCCAGAGCCCGATCACCGAGGCGAAGCAGCCATAGGTGGTCAGGTGCATGAAGAAGATCGGCCAGAAGGACCGCACGCGCAAGGCCTCTGCCACGCCCTGGAATGTGGCGGCCCAGGTTTCCTTAGGCTTTCCCGAGCCCAGATCCCGCGGCACCACGAAGACGATTGCGAGCGCGACGACGATCGTCAGAAGGGCGACGGCAAAGAACGATGCCCGCCAGCCGAAGGCGGCGGCAGAGGCGGCAAGCGGCGCGGTCGCGGCGAGCGTGCCGATATTGGCGAGCCCCATCTGCAGGCTGGTGAGGCTCGCGAAGCGCTCCGGCGGAAAGCGCCGGGCATAGATCACCAGCGGCGCCATGAAGAAGGTGGAGCAGCCGAGCCCCATCAGCGCCCGCGCGGCAATCAGCATGGTGGCGGACGACGCCAGCGAGAAGAGAACGGTGCCGAGGACCGTCAGCACCGCCGTGCCCAGCATGGTGCGTTTGGGACCGTAGCGGTCGATCAGGATGCCGATGGGGATCTGAACCGCCGCGAAGGCGAAGAAGAAGGCGCTCGACAACAATCCCGTCTGGGTCGCGGTGAGGCCGAGCTCGCGGGCGAGATCGTTGGCGATGACGCCGATGGAGTTGCGCAGGAACTGGCTGACCGCATAGATCGCGACCAGCGCCGCGACGAGAACGAGGGCCGCCTCGGAGCGGGTGGTGCCAAGCTTGGACGCAACGTTCATCGGCTCATGGTCCTTCGAAGTCTGTCGAACGGGCCGCTTCGAAAAATTGCGACCCACCGCTATTCCGGCGCCGCTCTCTTGCCGCACGTGAAGCGCTTGATAAAAGCTCATGGCACGCGGGCCAAGGCTGCCCGCATTAGTCTTTCAGGGGATTCGCACATCATGGGGCTCATCGACTTCACGCATTTCGTCAACGAGCTCGCAACCCAGTCAGGCCAGGCGATCCTACCCTTCTTCCGCACCGCCATCGCCACCGAGGACAAATCCCGCGGCGGCTCCTTCGACCCCGTCACCGAGGCCGACCGAGCGAGCGAGGCGACCATGCGCCACCTCATCAAGCGCAGCTTCCCCACCCATGGGATCGTGGGCGAGGAATTCGGCGCCGAGAACCCGGATGCGGATTACGTCTGGGTGCTCGATCCGATCGACGGCACCAGGGCCTTCATCGCCGGCCTGCCCACCTGGGGCACCCTGATCGGCCTGACCTACAAGCGCCAGCCGGTCTTCGGGATGATGCACCAGCCCTTCACCAGCGAGCGCTTTTTCGGCGACGGCGGCAGCGCGACCTACCGGGGACCGGGCGGCGAGCGCAAGCTCAGGACGCGCCGCTGTACCTCGCTCAAGGAAGCGGTGATCTCCACCACGAGCCCGAGACTCTTCGCCGGCGACGAGCTGCGCGCCTATGACCGGGTCGAGAGCGTCGCCCGGCTCGCCCGCTACGGCTGCGATTGCTATGCCTATTGCATGCTGGCGGCGGGCCATATCGACCTGGTGGTCGAGTCCGGCCTCAAATCCTACGATATCGCCGCCCTGGTGCCGATCATCGAAGGGGCCGGAGGCATCGTCACCACCTGGGAGGGCGGCTCAGCGGCCGATGGCGGGCGCATCGTCGCCGCCGGCGACCGCCGGGTCCATGCCGCCGCCATCGAACTGCTCAGTCGCTAGATCCCTGCGTGCCCCTGGCACCGGATCGGGCGTGCCGGGAATGAAGGCGTCGAAGGCGGCCCAGAACTGCTCCCGGATCGCATCGCGCTCCATCAGGATCTCGTGCCGGGCGCCGGGGATGACGATCACCGAGCCGGCCTTCAGGCGGGAGGCGAAGCGTTCGGTTGCGGGCGTCGCGCAGACGGGATCGGCCCCGGCCGCCACGATGAGCGTCGGCAGGCGAATTTCGATCGCATAGCGCGGATCGGCGAAGCGCTTCATCATGCGGAAGGCGCCGTCGAGCCAGGCGACCGTCGGAGCGCCGATCGCGCCGGCGCCGATGGCATGAGCGACTTCGGCATTGCGGGCGTAGCGCTTAGGGTCGCTCGTGAGACGATTGCCCTTGAACGGCATGGTGGAAATGGAAGTCTCCCCGCCGCCGGGGACGAACATGCCGCCCATCCCGAGAAAGCGCAGAATCCGCGCCAGAATGGCGGAGGCCCGCGTGCGCTTGATGATGCAGAGCGCAATCATCGGCGTGGTCGTCACGAGCCGGCGGAAGGGCAGCCAGGTCTCGTAGGCGGCGTTCAGGGCAATCGCGCCGCCCATGGAATGGGCGAGGCCGAAATGCGGCTCCGGCATATGCGGCACCAGGATCCGGTCGCGGATCGCCTCCAGATCGTGCCGGAAATCGGAAAAGCGCCGGACATGGCCCTTGCGCCGGTTGCTCACCTGCCGCCCCGAGAGCCCTTGCCCGCGCCAGTCGAAGGTAACGACGGCAAAGCCGCGGTCCAGCAGTTCGCCCACCGTCTCGAAATACTTCTCGATGAACTCCGCCCTCCCCTGCAGGACGCAGACGGTGCCAAGCGGCGCCTCGGTCTCGGGCATCCAATAGGCGGCCCGGAGCGGAATGCCGTCGCGGGTCGTGACGCTCAGCAACGTGGGATTGCCGGGCACAGGGTTGTCGGGGGTGGTGATGAATTCCACAGGAGCGGTCCAGGGTCGAAGAATTGCAACTCAATATAGGGCAAATTCCACGCTGTGAACGACCCTCTTGAAAGGTCCCGCGCCGCTTCCCAAATCGAGTTCGTGCCGGCCATGACGGCGGCACGCTAACCGGGATCCAGCCTCTCCAGGTGGATCCTCACTTCAAGCATGTTGCTTCTATCGGAGGATATGCCATGCGACAGTACGATCTTGCTCCCCTCTACCGCAACACGGTCGGTTTCGACCGTCTCTTCTCGATGCTCGACCAGCTCGTCAGCGTCGATGCGGCCCCGAGCTACCCGCCCTACAACATCGAGCGCACCGGCGAGAATGCCTATCGCATCTCGATCGCGGTTGCCGGCTTCACCGATCGCGACCTGACCATCGAGGTCAAGGAGAACACCCTCTCCGTCCGCGGTGAGCGCAAGCCCTCTGACGAGCGCAAAGTCGACGTTCTCCATCAGGGCATCGCTGCCCGCAGCTTCGACCGGCGCTTCCAGCTGGCCGACGGCGTGCAGGTGATGGGCGCAGCCCTCGAGAACGGCCTGCTCCATCTCGACCTCGTGAGGGAGATCCCCGAGGCGAAGAAGCCGAAGCTCATCCCGATTTCCGCAAGCAGCGTACAGACCATCGAAGCCAAGCAGGCTGCGTAACGGTCTCTGAAAACCTATCCCAAACGAAGAGCGCCCCGGTTCATGCCGGGGCGCTTTTTTAATTCTGGATCCTGGTCCTTGGTCGGTCCCGCTGGGGCTGGAGGGGCCCCGTTGGTTGGGTCAAGGGTCTCTGGAGATGATCAATCGCGGGTGATTGCGGCAGGGTTAGGGCAATTCACTCGGCCGCTTGGCGCGATAATCCCGAAGAGACAGCCTGCAGCAGCCTCTGCACATCGTCCTCGCGGGTCGCCCAGGAGGTGACGAGACGGATCAAGATCTCGTGATCCCCCACCTGCTCGGTCTCCGGCAAGCTCAGTTCCGTCCAGGGACTGTAGAGAATGCCGGCTGCTTTCAGGGCATGGTCGAGAGCTTTGGGGATGATCGGGAACACCTCGTTGGCTTCCGTCGGCCAAGCGAGCCGGATGCCCGGAAGCTGCGTGAGCCCGTTCGAGAGCATCGTTGCCATGCGGTTGGCATGGCGCGCATTGTCGAGCCAGTGATCGCTGCCGAAATAGCCCTCGAACTGCGCGGCGATGAGCCGGCCTTTCGAAATGATCTGGCCGGCGCGCTTTGCCCGATAGCCGAGCGATTCCGCCAGTTCCGGCCGGAACACCACGATGGCCTCGGCCATCAGGCCGCCGTTCTTGGTGGCGCCGAAGGACAGGATGTCGACACCCCGCTTCCAGGTCATCTCCGCAGGCGTGCAGCCGAGCGCCATCAGCGCATTGACGAAGCGGGCGCCGTCCATGTGGAAGGCCATGCCGTGATCACTGCAGACCTGGCCCAGGGCTTCGATCTCGTCGAGCCCGTAGACCATGCCGCACTCGCTGACCTGCGAGATCGAGAGCGCCTTCGGCGGCATCTGCTTCACCGCCTTGGGCAGGCCGCGCAGATAGGCATCGACGTCTTCGGGTTTCAGCTTGGCGCCGACGCCCGGGAGACCCGCGAGCTTCGCCCCGTGCATGAAGAACTCCGGCGCGCCGCATTCATCGTCGATGATGTGCGCTTCCCGGTGGCAGACGCAGAGCCCGTAGGGCGGCACGGCGGCGGAGAGAGCGAGCGCATTGGCGGCCGTTCCCGTCGTGACGAAGAAAACGGATACCTCGCGCTCGAAGAGCTCGTCGAAGCGCGCCCTGACCCGGTTCGAGATCTCGTCGTTGCCGTAGGCCGTCATCGCGCCGGCATTGGCGCCGAGGATAGCCTGGAGAACGGGAGCGCTGCCCCCGACGATGTTGTCGCTCGCGAAGTTCATGCCCTGTCTCGTAGACCATCGGCCCTGAAAGGGGAATGGCTCCCAGGCTCGGGTGCCATGCTTCCGCATCGGAAGAGCCAGTTGCGAGAGCCGGGCAACATGTCAAGATCATTGACCCATCGGCGGAGACTTTCGTTCCTAAGGCAAAAAAGCTGCTTTTGTTACATTCGGAGTCGCCGGCTTGTAACTTTTGTCTAAAATTTTTCTAAACCCTCTTGTGCAGTGCGGAGATCTCTGGCACTTTGCCCTCATTAGGACAGCGATGCTGTCCCTTTTGGGGTGCCTACACCCTGTCCTACGCCCTGGGGTTTTCTTGATGCTTCGCGCGACGCGAACGAAACGAGATACCACGAAAGCCGCCCGCAAAACGTGGGCGGGACGGGCGACTCTGGGCTGACGACAGCCCAAGGTGCCCGCGAGGTGCGGGCTCCCCTGCCGGACCCAACCCTCGAAAGCCTTAAAGAAGCGGCGGGCACTCCGGACGATCCGATCATCCGGCGGGCCCAAAAGCCGCCTCAAATGAACCTGAATACGCGTTCGGATGTGAGGATCTGCCATGAGCGACGAGCCGACCAAGAGCCTGGAAATCGAAGTGCCGAGCCGCACGGCCACGATGGCTGACAAAGTCCGCTTCGTGCGCGATCCAGGCCTGCCGGCCGCCCAGGGCCTCTACGATCCAGGCAACGAGCAGGATTCCTGCGGCGTCGGCTTCATCGCCGACATGAAGAACCGCAAGTCGCACGACATCGTCGAGCAGGGCCTGTCGATCCTGCACAATCTCGACCATCGCGGCGCCGTGGGCGCGGACCCGAAGATGGGCGACGGCTGTGGCATCCTGGTTCAGATCCCGCACAAGTTCTTCGCGGCTGAGTGCGCCAAGGTCGGCATCTGGCTGCCCGAGGAAGGCCAGTACGGCGTCGGCCATCTGTTCATGCCCCGCGATCCGGAAGGCTTCCAGCTCGTCGAGGAGATCGTCACCAAGGCGATCACGGACGAGGGCCTGCAGGTTCTCGGCTGGCGCGAAGTGCCGGTGGATTCGAGCGATCTCGGCGAGAGCGTGAAGGCGACCGAGCCGCAGCACCGCCAGATCTTCATCGGCAAGGGCAAGGGCATGGACGAGCCTGAGACCTTCGAGCGCCGCCTGTTCATCGCCCGCAAGGTGATCTCCAACGCCGTCTACGACATGAAGGACGCGCGGACCGCCGGCTATTACCCGGTGAGTCTCTCCTCGCGCACCATCGTCTACAAGGGCATGGTGCTGGTCACCCAGCTGCGCGACTACTATCTCGACCTGCAGGACGAGCGCTTCGAGAGCGCCATCGCCCTCGTGCACCAGCGCTTCGCCACCAACACCTTCCCGACCTGGCAGCTCGCGCATCCCTACCGCATGGTCGCCCATAACGGCGAGATCAACACGCTTCGCGGCAACGTGAACTGGATGGCCGCGCGCCAGGCCTCCGTCGATTCCGAACTCTTCGGCAACGACATCTCGAAGCTCTGGCCGATCTCCTATGAGGGCCAGTCCGACACCGCCTGCTTCGACAACGCGCTCGAATTCCTGGTCCGCGGCGGCTATTCGCTGTCGCATGCCATGATGATGCTGATCCCGGAGGCCTGGGCCGGCAACCCGCTCATGAACGACGACCGGCGTGCTTTCTACGAGTATCACGCCGCCCTCATGGAGCCGTGGGACGGCCCCGCCGCCGTGTGCTTCACCGACGGCAAGCAGATCGGCGCGACGCTCGACCGCAACGGCCTGCGCCCCGCGCGCTATCTCGTGACCGACGACGGCCTCGTGGTGCTCGCCTCCGAAATGGGCGTGCTGCCGATCCCGGAAGAGAAGATCGTCGAGAAGTGGCGCCTGCAGCCGGGCAAGATGCTGCTCATCGATTTGGAAGAAGGCCGCATCGTTTCCGACGACGAGATCAAGCAGCAGCTCTCGAACGCCCATCCCTACAAGGATTGGCTGAAGCGCACGCAGATCGTGCTCGAGGATCTGAAGCCCGTGCAGGCGCGCGAGTCGCGCACGGACGTATCGCTCCTCGACCGCCAGCAGGCCTTCGGCTATTCGGCGGAGGACCTCAAGCTGCTCATGCAGCCCATGGCCGTGACCGGCCAGGAGGCGGTCGGTTCCATGGGTTCGGACACGCCGATCTCCGCGCTCTCCGACAAGTCGAAGCTGCTCTATACCTATTTCAAGCAGAACTTCGCCCAGGTGACGAACCCGCCGATCGATCCGATCCGCGAAGAGCTCGTCATGAGCCTCGTGTCGTTCATCGGCCCGCGCCCGAACATCCTCGATCTCGAAGGCACCTCGCGCCGCAAGCGCCTCGAAGTGCGCCAGCCGATCCTCACCAACGAGGATCTGGAAAAGATCCGCTGCATCGGCCATTTCGAGGACCGCTTCGACACTAAGACCCTCGACATCACCTATGATGCCGAACTTGGCGCCTCAGCCCTCGACGGCGCCCTCGACCGCCTCTGCGATCGCGCGGAAGCGGCGGTCCATGGCGGCTACAACATCATCATCCTGACCGACCGCATGGTGGGACCTGACCGCATTCCGATCCCGGCGCTGCTCGCCACTGCCGCTGTGCACAATTACCTGATCCGCAAAGGGCTTCGCACCTCGGTCGGTCTTGTCGTCGAGAGCGGCGAGCCGCGCGAGATCCATCATTTCGCCTGCCTTGCCGGCTATGGCGCCGAGGCGATCAATCCCTATCTCGCCTTCGAGACCATCGAGGCGATGCTCGAAAACGGCGAGTTGCCGGAGGAAGTCGACGCGGACGAGGCGATCAAGCGCTACATCAAGTCCATCGGCAAGGGCCTGCTCAAGGTGATGTCCAAGATGGGCATCTCCACCTACCAATCCTATTGCGGTGCGCAGATCTTCGATGCTGTCGGCCTCAAGTCCGAGTTCGTGGCCCGCGACTTCTTCGGCACGGCGACCACCATCGAAGGCATCGGCATGGACGAGGTGGCGGAGGAGAACGTGCGCCGCCATCGCGACGCCTTCGGCGACGCGCCGATCTACCGCAACGCGCTCGATGTCGGCGGCGAATACGCCTATCGCCAGCGCGGCGAGGTGCATGCCTGGAACCCCGACACGGTCGCGACGCTGCAGCATGCCGTGCGCCTCAACGCCGAGGAGCGCTATCGCGAATTCGCGCGCCTCGTGAACGAGCAGGACAACGAGCTGAAGACCATCCGCGGCCTCTTCCGCATCAAGAATGCCGAGGAAGCGGGACGTGCGCCCGTCGATCTGAGCGAGGTCGAGACGGCGCAGGAGATCGTGAAGCGCTTCTCCACCGGCGCCATGTCCTTCGGCTCGATCTCGAAGGAAGCGCACGAGACCCTGGCGCTCGCCATGAACGCCATCGGCGGCAAGTCCAACACCGGTGAGGGCGGCGAGGAGCCTGAGCGCTTCCGCGTTCTGCCGAACGGCATGTCGAAGCGCTCCGCCATCAAGCAGGTGGCCTCCGGCCGCTTCGGCGTGACGACGGAATATCTCGTCAATGCCGACATGATGCAGATCAAGGTCGCGCAGGGCGCCAAGCCCGGCGAGGGCGGCCAGCTGCCGGGCCACAAGGTCGACGCGAAGATCGCCCGCGTGCGCCACTCGACTCCGGGCGTCGGCCTCATCTCGCCGCCGCCGCACCATGACATCTACTCCATCGAGGATCTGGCGCAGCTTATCTTCGACCTGAAGAACGTGAACCCGGGAGCCGATGTCTCCGTGAAGCTCGTCGCGGAAGTCGGCGTCGGGACTGTTGCGGCAGGCGTCGCCAAGGCGCGCGCCGACCACATCACGATCTCGGGCTTCGAGGGCGGCACGGGTGCGTCTCCCCTCACCTCGCTGAAACATGCGGGCTCGCCCTGGGAGATCGGCCTTGCCGAGACGCAGCAGACCCTCGTGCTCAACCGCCTGCGCGGCCGCGTGGCGCTCCAGGCGGACGGTGGCCTGCGCACGGGCCGCGACGTGGTGATCGCAGCTTTGCTCGGTGCCGACGAATACGGCTTCTCGACCGCGCCGTTGATCGCAGCCGGCTGCATCATGATGCGCAAGTGCCATCTCAACACCTGTCCTGTCGGCGTCGCCACGCAGGACCCGGTGCTGCGCAAGCGCTTCAAGGGCCTGCCCGAGCACGTGGTCAACTACTTCTTCTTCGTCGCCGAGGAAGTGCGCGAACTGATGGCTCGGATGGGCTTCCGTACCTTCGACGAGATGATCGGCCAGTCCGACCTTCTCGACAAGAACGCGGCTATCGACCACTGGAAGGCGAAGGGCCTCGACTTCACCAAGCTGTTCCATAAGCCGGAGGCCGGCCCGAACGTGGCGATCCGCCACCAGGAGCGACAGGCCCACCCGATCGATAAGGTGCTCGACCGCGAATTCATCGCGCAGGCTGGTTCCGCGCTGGAGAACGGCGAGAGCATCGCCATTGAATCGAAGGTGAAAAGCTCCGACCGCACGGTCGGCGCCATGCTCTCCGGCGAGGTCGCCAAGCGCTACGGCCACGAGGGCCTTCCCGACGACACGATCACCGTGAATCTGAAGGGCACCGCGGGCCAGAGCTTCGGCGCGTGGCTTGCGGCAGGCGTCACGCTCAACCTCGAGGGCGAGGCCAACGACTATGTCGGCAAGGGCTTGTCGGGCGGCAAGATCATCATCGCGCCGTCGCCGAACTCGCAGGCCGCCCCTGAGCACTCCATCGTCGTCGGCAATACGGTGATGTACGGCGCCATCGCGGGCGAAGCTTATTTCCGCGGCGTTGCGGGCGAGCGCTTCGCCGTGCGCAACTCCGGCGCCATCGCAGTGGTCGAAGGCACGGGCGATCACGGCTGCGAATACATGACCGGCGGCCTCGTGGTCGTGCTCGGTCAGACGGGGCGCAACTTCGCGGCCGGCATGTCGGGCGGCATCGCCTATGTGCTCGACGAGGACGGCACCTTCACCAAGCGCTGCAACCTGTCCATGGTCGATCTCGAACCGGTCGAGGAGGAGGAGGACCTGATGCGCCGCCTCCACCATCACGGCGGCGATCTGGAGACCAAGGGCCGCATCGACATCATGGCCAACATGTCCGGCCCCGATGAAGAGCGCCTGATGCAGCTCATCACCAATCACCACACCTATACGGGCTCGACGCGCGCCAAGGAGATCCTCGACAACTGGACGACCTACCGCACGAAGTTCGTGAAGGTCATGCCGGTCGAGTATCGCCGTGCGCTCCAGGAGATGGATCGTCTCCGGACCCTGCAGGCAGCGGAATAAGGAATTTTAAGGCAAACCCATGGGCAAGGTCACAGGCTTTCTCGAATACGACCGGCAGGAGCAGAAGTATCAGCTCGCCGGAGAACGTGTGCGCCACTTCCGCGAGTTCACGCTGCCGCTCGACGACAACGACCTGAAGAAGCAGGCGGGACGCTGCATGGATTGCGGCATCCCCTTCTGCCACGGTCCGACGGGCTGTCCCGTGCACAACCAGATCCCCGATTGGAACGATCTGGTCTGGTCCGACGACTGGGAGGAGGCTGCGCGCAATCTCCACACCACCAACAACTTTCCGGAATTCACCGGCCGCATCTGCCCGGCGCCGTGCGAGGAAGCGTGCACGCTCAACCTCGAGAACCAGCCGGTCACGATCAAGACCATCGAGCAGGCCATCGCCGACAAGGCCTGGGAAATGGGCTTCATCAAGCCCGAGCCGGCCGAGGTCTCGACCGGCAAGCGGGTTGCGGTGATCGGTTCCGGCCCTGCCGGCATGGCGGCCGCCCAGCAGCTCGCCCGCGCCGGCCACGAGGTGCATGTGTTCGAGCGCCAGGCGAAGCCCGGCGGGCTGCTGCGCTACGGCATCCCGGACTTCAAGATGGAGAAGTACCACATCGACCGGCGCGTGAAGCAGATGGAGGCCGAGGGCGTGGTCTTCCATTGCGGCGTCAACGTTGGTGTCGACAAGAGCTTCGCCTCGCTCCACAACGAGTTCGATGCGGTGCTCTTTGCCGGCGGCGCCGAGGATCCGCGCAATCCGAACCTGCCGGGACAGGACCTTGCGGGCGTGTATTACGCGATGCCCTATCTCACCCAGGCCAACCAGCGCATGGGCAGCGAGGAGGTCACCGCTGATCCGATTCTCGCGAGCGGCAAGCACGTGGTGGTGATCGGCGGCGGCGACACGGCCTCCGACTGCGTCGGCACGGCCTTCCGCCAGGGTGCGCTCTCCGTGACCCAGCTCGACATCCGTCCGAAGCCGCCGGAGCGCGAGGACAAGCTGACCGTGTGGCCATACTGGCCGACCAAGATGCGCACCTCCTCGTCCCAGGCCGAAGGCGCCGAGCGCGAGTTCCAGGCTGCGACGCTCGGGCTGGAGGGCAAGAAGGGCCGCGTCACGGGTGTTCTGTGCTCCCGCGTCGACGAGAAGCGGCAGCCGATTGCCGGATCCGAATTCGTCCTCAAGGCCGATCTCGTCTTCCTCGCCATCGGCTTTGCCGGCTCGGTGAAGGCAGGTCTGCTGGAGGAATCCGGCGTTGCCATGGACCGGCGCGGCAACGTGGTCGCCGACGACAGGAGCTACCGCACGTCGAGCGAAAAAGTGTTCGTCGCGGGCGACATGCGCCGCGGCCAGTCGCTTGTCGTCTGGGCGATCCGCGAAGGCCGTCAGGCCGCCCGCTCCATCGACATCTTCCTGACGGGCGCCAGCATCCTGCCGGCGTAGGGACGACGATAGCCCGTCAAGATGTGGCGCGTAATTGCCTCTCCCCGGCGGGGAGAGGTCGAGCGCAGCGAGGGTGAGGGGGCACAGTTCCATCCGGAGAGGGCGCAACCCCTCACCCGCGCCTCCGGCGCGACCTTTCCCTCAAGGAGAGGTTAAACAGCGCATCATCTTTTCAGGTGATCACTCATCCGGTCGGGCATTGGGTTGGCGCTTGGTCTAAGGATTGGGCCAGCGATAATCGTCGGCCCGGCCGGGCCGCGAGCCGGGCGCGATCCCGACCCTTAAGGCGCGCTGGATCGGATAGGCGTTCTCACCTGTCAGCTTGGGCGGCGCGGTGACCAGCGTCCCGCTCGGTGTCACATCCTGGCGGGTGAGCGGCAGGACCGGCCCGATCAGCGGCTTCGAAGGCAGCGATATGGGGGCTGCGGCATCAGGCGGGGACGGAATCGCCGCCTCGACGGCGGGTGTGGCCGACCCGTCCGCGGGCGTGATGTTGGCGGGGCTGGGAGCGGCAGCCGTGGCCGTTCCGCCCTGACCCAGGATGCGTTTGATTTCGGTGTCGGCGAAGAAGGCGACCTTCCGTGAACCGGCCCGCGTGAAGAAGATGCCCTCGTTGGTGCGCAGCTTGGCGGGCTCGCCGTCCACATCGGGGCCGTCGGGCGTGTAGCGGTTCTCGTCGTCCACGAAGCCCGGCCAGATATCCACATAGGCGCCGCCGTTGCGCTGGACGCTCTCCTTGTAGATCTCGTTCATGGCGACGAGGTCGTCGGAGATCTTGCTGTTCTTCATGGGCGGCAGGCCGATCCAGACCAGAGGCACCCCGCGTTCCTTGAAAACGGCCGTGATCGCATCGACCCGCTTGCGATAGAGATCCTTCCAGCGGTCGGACAGGGGCTCGATCGTCTCGTCGCCCTCGCGGATCGACTGACGGTCGCTCGTCCCGAGCATCATGACGGCAACGGAGGTCTTCTGTCCGCCATCCAGGGACGTCTTCACGAAATTCGGCCAATCGGCCGGGTCGGCGCGCACAAGGTTGACGTCACCTCTCACCTTCGCAACCACTTCCACGTCCGGGTTCTCGGCGAAATGGGCGTCGAGCCCCTGGCGGGCGAAACCTGCGAGCGAATCGCCGAACACCACCACATGCGTGCTCGGGTCGACCTTCGGCTTCTCCTGCCTGGCGACGGCCGTCGCCGGCGGGGCGGTCCGGCGCGGCCGCACGACCGGCACCTGCGCGGGCGGCGGCGGAGTGTCCGGAACGCCGAAGAAGCGCCTCAGGCTGAAGCCCTGCTGCTGCTGCGGTGCCGGCTGCACCAGCTTGCCGGGATAATAGCCAGGCGGATAGGCCCGCAGATCGCGCCGCGGCTGCTGCTGTTGCTGGTATTGCTGCGGGGAATAGCCCGACTGAGCCAGGGCCGCACCGCTTCCCAGGCCGGCGAGCAGCACGGCCAGCGTCAATCCGCGAATATTCGGCATCAGGGTCATAGGCGGTTCCAAGCAGATCCGGACCAGCCTGGATTATAGAGCCTTGCGGAAGCTCCGTCAGCGGGTCGCACGCAATTCGCGCAAGACCGCATAATCGGCATAGCCGTCGGGGATCAAGCCACGGCGCAGCTGGAAGTTCCGCACGGCGTCGCGGGTCTTGGAGCCGAGTTTGCCGTCCGTGGTGCCCTCGTAGTAGCCGAGGCCGGCGAGGCGCTCCTGCAGCTCCTGGCGCTGATCCTTGTCCAGCATCGGCTGATCCTTCGGCCAGGCCCCCTGGATCGGCATGCCGCCGAGGAGCCGGTCGCCGAGATGGGCGACGCCCATGGCATAGGCGTCGGAGGAGTTGTAGGCCTTGATCACGTCGTAGTTGCGGGTCACCAGGAAGGCCGGTCCGCCGGCGCCGCCGGGCAGGAACAGGCTGGCCTCGCCGGAGCGCGGCATGGCCCCGCCATCGACGCGGCGCAGGCCCACCGCCTGCCAGCGGGCGAAATCCTGCCGCAGGTGACGGAAGTCGAAGCCTTTCGGCAATGCCACCTCGAAGCCCCAGGGCAGGCCCGGCTGCCAGCCATGCTGGCGCAGGTAATTGGCCGTCGATGCCATGGCATCCGGCACCGACGACCAGATGTCCCGCACCCCGTCGCGGTTGCCGTCGACGGCGAATTTCATGAAGCTCGAGGGCATGAACTGGGTCTGCCCCATGGCGCCGGCCCAGGAGCCCAGCATCTTGGAGCGGTCGATATGCTCCCCTTCCAGGATCTGCAGCGCGGTCAGCAGCTCCTCTTTGAAGAAATCGCCGCGGTAGCCGGTATAGGCGAGCGTCGCCAGGGCCCGCACCGCATAGATCGAGCCGGTGAAGCTGCCGAAATTGGTCTCCATGCCCCAGACGCCGAGCACCACGGATCGCGGTACCCCGTAGGTGCGCTCCACCGAGGCCAGGGTCTTCGACCATTCCGCCGCCATCTCCTGGCCGCGCTTCAGGCGCTGGGCCGAGATGGCGCCGTTGATGTAGTCCCAGATCGGCCGGACGAATTCCGATTGTTTTTTCGTGAGCGCGATGATCTTGGCGTCTGGCTCGACGCCGCGGAAGGCTTCCTCGAAGGTCGCCCGCGACACGCCCCGCGCCTTGGCCGCCGGCCAGAGTCCCTGGACGAAGCGCTGGAACCCGGCCTGCGACACCTCCTGCGCCAGCGCGGGAGAGGGCATGGCCCCCACGCCGGCTGTGAGGCTCAAACCGAGAAGGAGTGCGCCGGAGAGGCGGCGCACCAGGGACAGCTTCTGGCGCATGGAAGTCGCTCACGGAAACAGGACAGATCTGTTCTGCTATTGCGACACTATGCAGGTTAACAGGCGGTTGACAGCTAGCCTTGTTGCTACTGCGTCGTTATGTGCCGCGCCCGATCGATCGGTTTCGAATTCGGCCTGTGTCGCAAAACTGCCGTTGTTCCCGGCTTAACCGCAATGGCCGGGCGGGATGTTCAGGAAACCGAAGCTTGACAGTTATCGGTTTCCTTTTCCCGGACCTGGCTTAGATTACCCTTCCCTTCCGATGCTCAATCATGGCCCCATCAATGAAGCGTATCCGCAAAGCAGTCCTGCCCGTCGCCGGTCTCGGCACCCGGTTCCTGCCGGCCACCAAGGCCGTTCCCAAGGAGATGCTGTGCGTCGTCGACCGCCCCGTCGTGCAGCACGTTGTTGATGAGGCGCGCGCCGCCGGCATTGAGCATTTCATTTTCGTCACCGGCCGTAACAAGGCGGTGATCGAGGACCATTTCGACATCGCCTACGAGCTCAACCGCACGCTCGAGGGCCGCAACAAGACCAAGGAGCTGGAACTGCTCGCCAAGGACCAGCCCCAGGCCGGCCAGACGAGCTTCACGCGCCAGCAGGAGCCTCTCGGCCTCGGCCACGCGGTCTGGTGCGCCCGGGAACTGGTCGGCGACGAGCCCTTCGCCGTGATCCTGCCCGACATGCTCAGCCGCGGCTCCATGGAGCAGATGATCGCGGCTTACGACAAGCATGGCGGCAACATCATCGCCGTCGAAGAGGTGCCCGCGGACCAGACGCACCAATACGGCATCGTTTCGGTGGGCCAGGAATTCGGCCAGACCTTCGAAATCACCGGCATGGTCGAAAAGCCGCCGAAGGGCACCGCGCCCTCGAACTACATCATCTCCGGCCGCTACATCCTGCAGCCGGAGGTCTTCGACCTGCTCTCGACCCAGGAGCGCGGCGCAGGCAACGAGATCCAGCTGACGGATTCGATGATCCGCCTGATGAAGGACCAGCCCTTCTTCGGCATGAAATATGAGGGCAGGACCTACGACACCGGCTCCAAGATCGGCTTCCTCATGGCCAACGTGGCCTATGCCCTGGAGCGCGAGGAGCTTTCGGCCGAGTTCCGCCGCGAGCTCGAAGCCCTGCTGCGGCAGAAGTAGGTAGCGACTTAAGTTTTGGCCCCACGCTGTCATTCCGGGGCGCCGTAGGCGAGCCCGGAACTCATAACCGCTGAGGATGCAGAAAGAGGCGCAACGCCGCTCATCTCTATCCTGAGCTGTCGTGGCTATGGGTTCCGGGTTCCGCTGCGCGGCCCCGGAATGACAGTCTGCCGGGGCCATCAGCACTCAACTGAGTCACTACCCAGAAGTAAAGTGGGTTCCTCGTGGCCGCCTCTCCGTGCTAGAGGGGCGGTCATGGCACTTGCACAACAAGCCCCCCATTCGCTCGACGCTTCCGTCGAATCGGCCCTGCGCACCCTCGAAACCGAGCGCGACGGCCTGACGATCCTGATGGAAGCCATCGGCAACGGCCTCGGCTCCTATTTCACGGCTGCGGTCGAAACCCTGGCCGCCGCCAA
The DNA here is from genome assembly GCF_016735695.1 of Microvirga zambiensis WSM3693. Taxonomy (GTDB): domain Bacteria; phylum Pseudomonadota; class Alphaproteobacteria; order Rhizobiales; family Beijerinckiaceae; genus Microvirga; species Microvirga zambiensis. The sequence continues at coordinate 86,419 of NZ_JAERQD010000022.1, forward strand.
GGGCCGTGTCATCGTGACCGGCATGGGCAAGTCGGGCCATGTGGGCCGCAAGATCACCGCCACCTTCGCCTCGACCGGCACCCCCGCCCATTATGTCCACCCGGCGGAGGCGAGCCACGGCGATCTGGGCATGATCCAGACCGACGACGTGATCATCGCCCTGTCCTGGTCGGGCGAGACGGCGGAGCTCGCCGACATCATCGCCTATTCCCGCCGCTTCCGGGTGCCGCTGATCGCGCTGACCTCTAATGCCGGCTCGACCCTCGGCCGCGCGGCCGATATCTGCCTGACGCTGCCGAAGGCCAAGGAAGCCTGCCCGAACGGGCTTGCCCCCACCACGTCCACCACGATCCAGCTGGCGCTCGGCGATGCTCTCGCGGTTGCGCTGCTGGAAAAGCGCGGCTTCACGGCGGAGCACTTCAAGGTGTTCCACCCGGGCGGCAAGCTCGGCGCGCGCCTCAAGCTCGTGCGCGACATCATGCATACGGCTGAGCGCCTGCCCGTCGTCGGCGTCGAGGCCCGCATGGACGAGGCCATCGTCGAGATCGGCCGCAAGGGCTTTGGCGCCGTGATCGTGATCAATCCGGACGGCACGCTCGCCGGCATCGTCACCGACGGGGATCTTCGCCGCAACCTGACGTCGGACCTCATGACCCTGCCGGTGACGGCGATCATGACCAAGACCCCGCGCACCATCGCGCCGGATGCCCTGGTCGCCTCCGCCCTGGAAATGGAAGAGGCCTCGCGGATTACAGCCCTCATCGTGGTCGAGAACAGCCGCCCCGTCGGCCTCGTGCACTACCTCGACCTGCTGCGCGCCGGCGCTGCATGAAGATCTTCGCCTGAGAAGTCTGGCTCGAAAAGGGTTTTTGCCCCCTAGCCCTCATCCTGAGGAGCGAAGCGTCTCGAAGGACGAGGGCGTCTCCAGTGCTCTCTGGAGCCTCCTTCGAGACGCCACTTCGTGGCTCCTCAGGATGAGGCGAGAGATTGACGAGCCAGGCTCCGAGGCATGCTCAGGGATCATCCACCACCAGCGTCGATCCCTCGACCCGCACGACGCGGACCTTGGCTCCGGCGAAGCGGTCGGCACCGGTGACGCGCCAGGAGCTGTCGTCGACGCGGATGCGCCCCTCTCCGTCCTTGATCGGCGTCTCGAGGGTGAAGACCCGTCCGACGAGGGATTGTCCGCGCTGATTGAGCGGCGTGGTTGCCGCATCGGGCTGCGTCTTCGAGCGGGTGACGAAGCGCCCCAGGATCACGGCCCCGACGGACAAAAGCGCGAAAAGCAGCGCCGCCGCCTGCCAGGACAGGCCGAGCAGTGCGTCCACCAATCCGGTGACGATGGCGGCGAGGCCGAGCCAGACGAAGAAGGCGCCCGGGGCCAGCAGCTCGATGCCGATCAGGATGACGCCGAGGATGATCCAGGCCCAGGCGCCGAGGCCGATGAATGTATCGGCGATCATGGGCGCTCGGTTCCTTTCGTGACGGTGGGCACGCTGCGCGACGGCTTCACGCCGGCTCCGCCCTCCCCGAATACGGACCTGGTCAGCTCCGCGATGCCGCCGAGCGTTCCGGCAAGACCGGCCGCCTCGATGGGCACGATCACCACCTTCTGGTTCGGCGCCGAGGCGAGCGCGCGGATCGCGTCGATGTATTTTTCCGCCACGATGAAATTCGCCGCGTTGAGATCGCCCTTGGTGATGGCATCGCTCACCATGCCGGTCGCCTTGGCCTCGGCCTCCGCCTGACGCTCGCGCGCCTCCGCATCGCGGAAGGCCGCTTCCTTCCGGCCCTCGGCGGCCAGGATCTGCGCCTGCTTCTGGCCCTCCGCCCGCAGGATTTCGGATTGGCGCATTCCTTCCGCTTCGAGCACGGCGGCGCGTTTCTCGCGCTCGGCCTTCATCTGGCGCGCCATGGCGCCGGCGAGATCCTGCGGCGGGATGATGTCCTTGATCTCGACGCGCGTGACCTTGGCGCCCCAGGGCGAGGCGGCGGCGTCGACGACGCGCAAAAGGCGCTCGTTGATCTCGTCGCGATGCGAGAGAAGCTGGTCGAGATCCATGGAGCCGACGACCGTGCGGATATTGGTCATGGTCAGCACCAGGAGCGCCTGGTTCAGGTTCGAAACTTCATAGGACGCCTTGGCCGCATCGAGCACCTGGAAGAAGGCGACGGCGTCGATGGTGACGCCCGCATTGTCCCTGGTGAAGGCCTCCTGGCTCGGAACGTCGAGCACCTGCTCCATGACGTTCACCTTTTTCCCGATCTGATCGATATAGGGCACGATCAGGCCGAGGCCCGGCGTGAGGGTGCGCGCATAGCGCCCGAACCGCTCCACCGTATAGGCATAGCCCTGCGGGACCGTCCGGATGCCCATGGCGATCGTCACGACGACGACGAGCACCAGAACGATGACGAAGATGTCGAAACCACTCAGCGGCATGATCCCCTCAAGGCAACCTCGTTGCAGAGGGCTCACGCTAACGCAAACAGGCTTGGAGTCCTAGAGCGGGGCCTCATCGGCCGGTCATTCGCGGCTTGGATAACCCTCCACCTTAATCCTGAGAGGCTGATCTATTCACCTATGTCATCAACGGCCTTGTGCCGGTGATCCCGATCGATCGAGGCAGCGCTCTTCCTGATCGGGATGGCCGGGACAAGCCCGGCCATGACACGCGAGACTCGTCCAAACAGGACAATCAAATCCACCCCTGAAGCTCGCGCTCCACGACGTGATTGATGACGCGCATGCCGTCGTCGCTGTCGTTGAGGCAGGGCAGATAGGCGAAGTCCTCGCCGCCGTGATGCATGAAGATCTCGCGGTTCTCGACGTTGAGCTCTTCGAGGGTTTCCAGGCAATCGGCCGAGAAGCCCGGCGCCACGATGGCCAAGCGCTTCACGCCGCTGGAGGCCAGCGCTTCCACCGTCTTGTCCGTGTAGGGCTGCAGCCATTCGGCCTTGCCGAAGCGGGACTGGAAGCTCATGCGGAACCTATCCTCGGACCAGCCGAAGGCCTCGCGCATGAGGCGCCAGGTCTTCACGCACTGGCAGTGATAGGGATCGCCTTTCAGCAGGTATTCCTTCGGCACGCCGTGGAAGGAGACGAGGATCACCTCCGGCTCGAAGGTAAGCCTCGCCAGCTCCTTCTTCATCGAGGCGACGAGAGCATCGATATAGACCGGATCGTCGTGATAGGGCGGCGAGACGCGCACGCTCGGCTGCCAGCGCATGTCCATCAATGCGCGGAAGGCCTGGTCGCAGGCGGTGGCCGAGGTGGCGGCGGCATATTGCGGATAGAGCGGCACCAGAAGAATGCGGTCGCAGCCCTGGTCGAGGAGCGCCTGGATGCGCTCGCGCACCTCCGGCTTGCCGTAACGCATCGCCCAGTCGACCGTGACCCTGTCGCCGGCGATGGCCTTCAGGTGCTCGGCAACCCTTTCGGCCTGGTTGCGGGTGATGGTCTTGAGCGGGCCTTCATCGCGCTCGTTGTTCCAGATCGACGCGTAGTCGCGTCCTTTGGGGCCGGGGCGCTTGGTGAGAATGATGAGGTTGAGGATCGGCCACCAGATGAGGCGCGGCGTCTCGATGACGCGTCGGTCGGAGAGGAACTCCTTCAGGTACCGCCGCATGGGCCAGTAGCCGGTTCCTTCCGGCGTTCCCAGGTTCATCAGAAGCACACCGATCCGCCCAGACCTCGCAGGCGGGTGGTCCACCGGGCGGACGCCCTGGCGCAGATCGGTCAGTTTCACGCTCTCGTTCATCAAAAGCCCCTTGGCCGCAGAATTCTCGGCGAATCCCGCTCTTGGATAGGGCCTAGATAAGAGGTTGCGGCGGTTCCGCCAACAGGACGCCTCAGCGCATTGGCTGGGCCGGTAAAGCGCGTCAGACGCTCATCTCGGGGAACTGGGCCTGCTTGAGGACGGTATCGATGGCGACGCGCAATCCTTCCGGATCGAAATCCATCTCGACCTTCGCGTTGAGCTGTGTCGCCAGAACCCGGTGCAGCAGCCGGGAGCCGAAGCCCTGGCGGGCGGGAGGCGAGACCTTGGGCCCGCCCCGCTCCTGCCAGACGAGCTTGAGCCGCGTGCCCTCCTCGGCCGGCTCGGCCTGCCAGGACACCGACACCTTTCCGCGAGGAACCGACAAGGCGCCGTATTTGGCGGCATTGGTGGTCAGTTCGTGGATCGCCATGCCGATGGGAACGGCAGCTTCCGAGGGCAGTTCCACCGCAGGACCTTCCAGCCTGATGCGCTCGCCCCTGGTGTCGTTGTAGGGGCGCAGCTCCTTCTCCATGATCTCGCGTAAGGATGCGGTCTGCCACACCGCCTCGGTGAGCAGCGAATGGGTGTTGGCGAGCGAGATGATGCGCCCGACGAAGGCCTGGTAGAAATCGTCGATGCTCAACGCCGAGCGGGCGGTGGCGCCGACCACAGCCTGGACGGTGGCGAGGGTGTTCTTGACCCGGTGATGCAGTTCGCGGATCAGCAGCGATTGCTGCGTCTGGGCCTGCTTGCGCTCCTCGATCTCGCTCTGGGCATTGCGATAGAGGCGGCTGTTCTCGAGCGCGATCGCGGCCTGAGCCGTCAGGCCCGCGAGCAGACGTTCAGCGCGAGAGTTGAACATCTGCGCTCTTTCGTGCCCGAAGACGAGAATGCCGTGGATATCGCCTGTCCGCAGCAGCACGGGAACAGCCATGAGGCTGCGGATCACGGGCGAGCCCGGCATGGCATCGACTGTGAACGGCGTTCCGTCATAACCTTGCTCGATTGCGATGTTGTCGAGGCGGACCGTTTCGCCGTCCTTGAAGGCGGGAGCTGCGATCTCCCGCACGTTCAGGGCGGAAAAGGCCTCGCTCAGACCACCCGCATTGGACTTCGCATAATGCTCCTTCCCCTCCTGTGACAGGCCGCAGAAGAAGGCTCCGAACTGCGCTCCGGTCAGCTCGATCCCGGCATGGACGACATTCTCGATGATGCGGTCGAGATCGAGTTCGGCCGCGAGAGCAGAGCCCGTCCGGTTGAGGATTTCCAGCGCCGCCGTTTCGGTGCGCAGCTCGTTCGTCCGCAAGGATACCTGGCGCTCCAGCAGCGCCGCATTGGCGGCCTGCTCGTGGAACTGCTCGGACGCGAGCGCGGTCAGCGCCAGCAGGGCCAGAAGGGCGATGAGCGCGAAGGCGCCGTAGAGCCGCGTCTGGACATACCAGGGCGTCCAATAGGCATCGGCCGGCATGCTCACATTCATATAGAGGGGCATCGTGCCCACCTGCCGATAGGCGCCGGTCCGCTCCCTGCCTTCGGCGATGTACGAGTACAGGCCTGCCTGAGCGGCCGTCCTCAGCGCCCCGTCGAAGGCTGCCTTGTCGATGGGCGCGAACGAGAGCGCGTCGGGCGGCGGCGGAGATTGCGCGATGACGGCTCCGTCGGAGGCCCGCATCAGGACGACCCGGCTCCCCCTCGGCAGCCGGACCTTCGACCAGTAATCGTAGAAATAGGACAGGGAAACGGTAACGGAGGCAATGCCGCCGAATTCCGCATTCGCACTCGACAGGCGCCGGCTGATCATGAAGGTCGGCACCTTCGTGGCCCGCCCGAGAATCGGCTCGCCGACGAACAACCCGCGATCCCCGCCCAGCTGTGCACTGAACACATCGCGCCCGGAGATATTCGAGGACGGAGGCGGAAACTGTGCGGATGTCAGGCGCAGCCGACCGCTCGCATCGTTGAGCCAGACATCCTCGATATAGGGCAGGGAATCCTGGATCGCGTGGATCTGCTGCCAGAGCGGCCGCGATGTTTCGATCTCGTCCCAGTTGCGGCCCTGCACCAGGGCCGTGGTCTGCTTGAGCGTCAGATCCGTGACCTCGAGAAGCCGCGCCGTGTGATCGGCCAGGAAGAAGGCCGCATTCCCGAGATCGTCCTCGTTACGCTGGATCAGCCGGTTGCGCTGCTCCCAGGCGATATAGCCGAAGGTCAGGAGAATGAACGCAACGCCGAACAGCCCCATGAACAAGGTCAGCCGCCCGCGCGCAAGGGAGCGGCGGCGGCGCTTTTGAGCCAGGCTGATGTGGTCCGAGCGCGATGAGATTTGCAAGAAATATGGCCGTATTGAAATGCAGATTCGCCGGATACCGCCAAGAATGGCACAGCAACGGCCGTTGATGGAGAGGGAAATTGCATCTCCATCGGTCCGATCTACCATGAAAAACGCCGGAGCCCTCGCAGGTTCCGGCGCAAAGACGTGAAAAAGGCGCGTCCGCTCAGCGAAGGACGACGCGACCCTCGACCTTGGGCGCGACCTTTCCGGCCTTGGAGACGTACTCGATCACCTGGCTCGCCATGAGCTGGCTCGCCGCGACGTCGATGAGCGACTTGGCACCGATGAACGAGCGATAGCCGTCACCGCCGCGGGACACGAAATCGTTGGTCGCAAGCTTGTAGGTCTTCGCCGGATCGAGCGGCTGGCCGTTGATCATGACCGACTTCACGCGGCTGCCGACCGGCTCCTTCACCTCGACCTCGGCCACGATGCCGGAGACCTGCGGGAAGCGGCCGCCGAGTTCGCGGATCTGGCTGACGCCGTTCTCGAGCGCGTCCTTGATCTGCGAGCCCTTCACCTCGATCAGCACGGTGGTGTTGCCGAAGGGCATTTCCGAGAGGATGTCGCGGCGGGTCAGCTTCTGGCCGGCCTGATACTGCTTGTCGGCGCGGATGCCGCCGCCGTTGGTGAGAGCCACATCGGCGCCGACGGCCGATTTCAGCGCATCGGCGATCAGGTTGCCCATGGCCGCTTCGCCTCCGCGCACGGTGGCGCGGCGGCTGTCGAGCGCCGTCTCGGTCACGCCGATCTCGACGTCGAGCTCCTTGGAGAGCTTGTCCTCATAGCCCTTCACCACCGCCTCGATATCCGGATCGGGCTTCACGGTGGCGCTGTCGACGATGCGGAAATTCGGCGACCAGGTGACCGTGGCCTTGCCGTCCTTCACCGCCTTGGTGACGGCCAGTTCCGTGATCACCACGTAATTGGCCTGAGATTCCGACTCCGTCAGCGCGACCTTGCCGTCATAGAAGGCGAGCAGGTGCTCGTCATGGCCGCCGATGATCAGGTCCACCCCGGCGGAGCGGGCGATGATCATGTCGACTTCGAGCGGCGTGTGGGCGATGGCGACGACGAGGTCGGCGCCCTTCTCGCGCAGCTCCTTGGCCTTGGCGCGCGCCGTGTCGATGGTGGAGGAGAACTTGATGGTGCCCGGGCTCGACGCGATCGGAGTGTCCTCCGTGGTGAGGCCGAAGAAGGCGACCTTCACGCCCTGCACGTCGATCGTCTTGTCGGGCTTGGTGTTGGCCGGCAGGCCGGCGCCATCGACGATGTTGGTGGCCAGCACATCGAACTTGGCCTCCGCCATGCGGGCGCGGAAGGCTGCGTCGCCGAGATCGAACTCGTGGTTGCCCGGCGCCATGGCGTCGACGCCCATGCGGTTCAGGATGTCGATGACGTGGGCGCCCTTGTCGAAGCCCGACAGGAGCGAGGGCGAGATCGTGTCGCCGGCATGGATGAAGAAGGCATTGCCCTTCGCCTTCTCCTCCTTGATGACGGTGGCGAGCTTGGCGAAGCCGCCGCGGCCCTTCTCGGGGCTCATGCGGTCGATGTCGTTGGTCTGGACGAAACGGATCGTGACGGCCTCCTGCGCCAGGGCCGTGCCCGACAGCAGCATGGACAATCCAAGGAACCCGGCGCGTAACGCAGCGGAAGGGCGGCTCTGAAACATCATGAAGGTCCTCGTAGAAGGTTGGATCCGTGGTTGAAGGCCATGGAACCTAGACCGGCAACGTGTCACAGAAGTAACACTCTGTCGACGGATTCCACGCCCGGAATCGCGGCATTCCTGACGCCTTTTTCACCGGCCGTCGCGAAATCCCTTAGCCGGCGCACCGATCGTACCCGAATGACCGAAAGGCATGCTGTTCCATGACCGGCCCCATCAGCCAGGCGCTTGCCAGGTTCCGCTCCGCCCCCCAGGCCAAGGGCTGGCTCGGCCTGCCCTTTTTCCAGGACGGCAGCGCCGACAATGTCGCGGCGAAGGTCGACGCGGTCGTCGCCTCGGGCACCGAGGTGCTGCCGCCACCGGAAGCGGTGTTCGCCAGCCTCGGTCTCACCCCGCTGGAGGAGGTCAAGGTGGTCGTTCTCGGACAGGACCCCTACCCGACGCCTGGCGATGCCCACGGGCTCGCTTTCTCCTATCGCGGCGCGCGGCTGCCGGCCTCCCTGCGCACGATCCTTGCCGAGATGGCGGATGACCTGGACGTCCCGATGCCGAAATCCGGCGACCTGTCGAAATGGGCCAGGCAGGGCGTGCTCCTCTTGAACACGGCGCTGACGGTCGAAGCCAGGCGATCGGGCGCGCATATGAAATTCGGCTGGTCTGCCCTGGTCGATCAGGCCATCGCCGCGATCTCGGCCGAGCGGCCCGCCGTCGTCTTCCTGCTCTGGGGCGGCCCGGCCCGCAAGCGGGCTTTGCTCATCGACCGGGCGAAGCATCTCGTGATCGAGGCCGGTCACCCCTCCCCGCTCAACCGCCTCAATGACTTCCGCGGCACGAAGCCCTTCAGCCGGACGAATGCCTGGCTCTCGGAGAAGGGGCTGGAGCCGGTGGATTGGCGGCTGGATCGCTGAAGAACCTTGCGAAGCGGCCGCCTCCGGGTCTAGGTCTGCCGGCACGTAATCGATGCGGCCGACGGCCTTGGAGATCAACATGACGGAATCCCTGTTCGGACAGGTCGAGGCCTTTGCCGGCGACCCGATCCTCTCCCTCAACGACAGCTTCAAGGCCGACCCGCGCACGGAGAAGGTCAATCTCAGCATCGGCGTCTACACCGACGAGAACGGCCGGATTCCCGTGCTCGGCGCGGTTAAGGCCGCCTATGAGCGGACCGGCTTCGCGGAGCGGCCCTATCTGCCCATGGAGGGGCATGCGCTCTACCGCGAGGGCGTGCAGAAGCTCGTCTTCGGCGACAGGCATCCGGCCCGCACCGAGAAGCGCATCGCGACGATTCAGACGCTCGGCGGCACCGGAGCGGTGGGCATCGCGGCCGACTTCCTCGCCAAGCATTGCCCCGGGCGAACCGTTCTCGTCAGCGATCCGACCTGGGAGAACCATCACGGCCTGTTCCAGCGCGCGGGCTTCAAGACCGCGACCTATCCCTATTGGGACCGCGTCAATCGCTCGGTCGATTTCGACGGCATGGTCAAGGCGCTCGAAGCGGCCGAGAACGGCTCCATCGTGGTGCTGCAGCCGGTCTGCCACAACCCGACCGGCGTCGATCTCGACGAGCGCCAGCAGGCGGCCATCACCGACGTGCTCGTCGCCAAGGGCCACATCGTGGTGTTCGACATGGCCTATCAGGGCTTCGGCACCGATCTCGATGCCGACGCGGCCTTCGTGCGCCGCTATGCGGAGCGGGCGAGCTGCGTCGTCGCCAATTCCTTCTCGAAAAACTTTTCGCTCTACGGCGAGCGCTGCGGCGGCTTGAGCATCGTCTGCCGGAATGCGGACGAGGCCGAGCGCGTGCTGGGACAGTTGAAGCTTGCGGTCCGCCGCAGCTATTCGAGCCCGCCGATGACCGGTGGCCTTCTGGTCGCAACCGTTCTCGGCGACGACAGCCTGCGCGCCGAGTGGGCCCGCGAGGTCGGCATCATGCGCGACCGCATGGACGCGATGCGCAAGCGTCTCGCCGACGCGATCCGCGCCCTGTCGAACGAGATCGACGTGGATTTCCTCACGACCCAGCGCGGCATGTTCAGCTACACGGGATTGAGCGCAGAGCAGGTCGACGCCATGCGCGAGCGCGACGGCGTCTATCTCGTGGGTTCCGGCCGCATGTGCGTCGCGGGTCTCAACGAGGCGAATGTGCCGAAGGTCGCGAAGAGCTTCGTCGAGGCGATTCAGGCGCAGAAGTAACAGAAGCGGTCATCCCGGACGGCGTGAGCCGATCCGGGATCGGCTTCAGGACAGAGCGCAACAGGCCCTCTCCCCCCTTGTGGGGGAGAGTTGGAGAGGGGGGGTGTGAGCGATAGCCTATGAGGGTTCGGCGCCAGCACCCCCCTCCCTACCCTCCCCCACAAGGGGGGAGGGAACACCCGCGCTAAACTTTAGTCTTGCGATCCCGGATCTCGCTTCGCTCGTCCGGGATGACGCGTTTCACTTACTCCGCCGCGATCGCCATCGGCTGCGGCCCGGCGCGGAACTTGGCGAGGAGATCCGCCTCCTCCGCCTTCGCGCTTTTAAGGTTGCGCTCCTTCACGTGGCCGTAGCCGCGGATCTTCTGCGGGATGCTGGCAAGACCAACCGCCACAGCGTGATTGCCGGCATCGAGCCTCGTCACGATCTCCTCGATCAGCCCTTCGAAGTCGCGGACGAGCTGGCGTTCGGTGCGGCGCTCGTGGCTGTAGCCGAAGACATCGAGCGGCGTGCCGCGAAGCCGCTTGAACCTCGCCAGAGCGCCCATGGCTTTCAGCATCCACGGCCCGAAGCTCATCTTCTGCGGCAGGCCGGTAACCGGATCCTTCCTGGCGAGGACCGGCGGCGCCATGTGGAATTCGTAACGCAGGTTCTCGCCCTCGAAGGCCGAGGCCACCTGTTTCTCGAAATGGCCGTTCGTATAGAGCCGCGCCACCTCGTACTCGTCCTTGTAGGCCATGAGCTTGAACAGCGAGCGCGCCACCGCGTCGGTAAGCGCGGTCGAGCCTTGCACAGCTTTCTCCTCCGCCGCGCGCACGCGCTCGACGATGCTGCGATAGTGCCGGGCATAGCGCCGGCTCTGGTACTCCGACAGAAAAGCCGCGCGCCGCTCGACCGCCTCGTCGAGGGTCTCGGAAATCTTGCGCGATTCCGTCGGCGCCTTCAGTTCGCTCATCATCGATGCAATCAACTCGGGCTCCGCAGCCGCGCGGCGGCCCCAGGTGAAGGCGGCGAGATTCATCTTCACCGCCTCGCCGTTGAGCGCGATCGCCTTCTCGATGGCAGCGCCGGAAAGCGGCACGCGGCCGGTCTGGTAGGCATAGCCGAGCATGAACATGTTGGCGGCGATCGCATTGCCGAGAAGCGCGGTGGCAACCGCCGTCGCGTCGACGAAGGAGACGCCTTCCGCGCCCGCCGCCGATGCGATGGCCCGCTTGAGGCGCTCGGTCGGCAGCGAGAAATCGGCGTTGCGGGTGAACTCGCCCGGCATCACCTCCGCTGTGTTCACCACGAGCGCGGTCTGCCCTTCCTTCACGGAGGCGAGCACCTTCTTCGTGCCGGTCACAACGAGATCGCAACCGAGCACGAGATGCGCCGATTCCGCGCTCACGCGGATGGCGTGGATGTCGTCCTGGTTGTTGGCGAGCCGCACATGGCTGTAGACCGCCCCACCCTTCTGGGCGAGGCCGGCCATGTCGATCATGCCCAGCCCCTTGCCTTCGAGATGGGCCGCCATGCCGAGGATCGCGCCGATGGTCACGACGCCCGTGCCGCCGACGCCGGTCACGATCACATTGAAGGTACGGTCGATGGCAGGGACGATGGGATCGGGCAGCGGCTTGAACGTCATGCCTTCCGTCGAGGCGGTCTCAGGGACAGCTTTCCTGATCTTGGCGCCGTGCACGGTGACAAAGGACGGGCAGAAGCCGCTGACGCAGGAAAAATCCTTGTTGCAGTTCGACTGGTCGATCTGGCGCTTGCGGCCGAACTCGGTCTCCACCGGCTGCACGGCGACGCAGTTCGATTGCACCGAGCAATCGCCGCAGGCCTCGCAGACGAGGTCGTTGATGATGACGCGCTTGTCCGGATCCGGGAACTCGCCGCGCTTGCGGCGGCGACGCTTTTCCGAGGCGCAGGTCTGGTCGTAGATCATCACCGTGACGCCGGGGATCTCGGCGAGAAGGCGCTGCACGGAATCGAGCTCCGAGCGATGATGGATCGTCATGCCCGACGGCCAGCGCATCTCCTTGGGATATTTGTGCGGCTCGTCGGTGACCAGCGCGATGCGCTCGACGCCCTCCTCGCGCACCTGGCGCGCGATCATGTCGACGGTGAGCTTGCCCTCATGCGGCTGCCCGCCGGTCATGGCGACCGCGTCGTTGAACAGGATCTTATACGTGACGTTGGTCTTGGTGTGGATCGACCAGCGCAGGGCCAACACGCCGGAATGGTTGTAGGTGCCGTCGCCGAGATTCTGGAACACGTGGCCGCGCTTCGAGAACGGCGCCTCGCCGATCCAGTTCGCGCCCTCGCCGCCCATCTGCGTGAAGCCCTCGGTCGAGCGGTCCATCCACTGCACCATGTAATGGCAGCCGATGCCCGCATAGGCACGCATGCCCTCCGGCACCTTGGTCGAGGAATTGTGCGGGCAGCCGGAGCAGAAATGCGGCGTGCGGGTGGCCACGTCGCGGGTGGTGACAAGCACGTCCTGCGCATGGCGCAGCCGCGCCACGCGGCCGCGCAGATCGTCGTTGTTGTGATAAGCGAGCAGCCGCTCGCCGATGACGATGGCGATGTCGTTGGGGTCGAGCGCACCCTTCACCGGGAAGAGCCAGCGGCCCTCCTCGTCCTTCTTGCCGATGCAGAGCGGCTGATTGGCGGTGCCGTAGAGTTCCTCGCGCAGCTGCACTTCGATGAGGGAGCGCTTCTCCTCGACGACGATGACCTTGTCGAGGCCGCGCGCGAAATCGACGAGCTCGCGTTGCGAGAGCGGCCAGGGGCAGGCGACCTTGTAGAGGCGAAGCCCCATGTCGTTCGCCTTGACCTCATCGAGGCCGAGCTCGTCGAGGGCCTGGCGAACGTCGAGATAGGATTTGCCGACGGTGATGATGCCGATCTTCGGATTGCGCCCGCCGGAGAGGACGATGCGGTTGAGGTTGTTGGCGCGAACGAAGGACAGCATCGCGTCGCGCTTGAAGTCCTGCAGCCGCGCCTCCTGGTCGAGCACGCCATCGCGGTTGCGGATGTTGAGCCCGCCCGGCGGCATGGTGAAATCGTCGGGGATGACGATCTTCACCCGGTCGAGCGAAGCATCGACGGAGGCGGTCGATTCGATGTTGTCCTTCACGCATTTGAAGGCGACCCAGGTGCCGCAGAAGCGGCTCATGGCATAGCCGTAGAGGCCGTAATCGAGAATCTCCTGCACGCCCGCCGGATTCAGGATCGGGATCATCACGTCGACGAAGTGGAACTCGGACTGGTGCGCAACGGTGGAGGATTCCGCCGTATGGTCGTCGCCCATCAGCGCCAGCACGCCGCCATGCGTCGAGGAGCCGGCCATGTTGGCGTGTCGAAACACGTCGCCGGAGCGGTCGACGCCGGGACCCTTGCCGTACCAGAGGCCGAAAACGCCGTCATACTTGCCGTCGCCGCGCACTTCCGCCTGCTGCGAGCCCCAGATGGCGGTGGCGGCGAGCTCCTCGTTGAGACCGGGCTGGAAGACGATGTTGGAGGATTCCAGCCATTTCCGCGCGCGCCAGAGATTCTGGTCGAGGCCGCCGATGGGGGATCCGCGATAGCCGGAGACGAAGCCAGCCGTGCTGAGGCCCGCCAGCCGGTCCCGCTCGCGCTGCATCAGCAGCATGCGGATGACCGCCTGGGTGCCGGTGATGAAAACGTGATCCTTGGAGATATCGTATTTGTCGTCGAGCGTAACGTTACGGAGTGCCACCTGACCGTCGGCCATGACCCGTTATCCTCCTGGAGCTTTTGTCCATCGCCGGTGATCCGGTCTTCTTGTCGCGAAATATGTCAGTATTGCTGACATATCTTCCGGCGCCCGTCAATCGAGCAGCCCTTCACGCCTTCGTTTCGCCTCTGTTAACCATGAAACCCCCATATCGCTCCATGGCCCGGCCTCCGCCGGAAGCATCGCTTTTCCAGGGTCAACGCATGATACGCCATCTCGGTCTGAAATCTGTCCTGGCGGCCCTGTGTCTGGCCTTGGCCTCGCCAGCTTTGGCCCATCCCCATGTCTGGGTGACAGCCAGGGCGGAAATCGTCTTCGCGCCCGACGGGAAAGTGACGGGCGTTCGCCACCACTGGACCTTCGACGAGGCCTATACGGCCTATGTGACGCAAGGCCTCGACACCAACAACGACGGCAAGCTCTCCCCGGAAGAGCTCCAGGATCTCGCCACCGAGAATGCCGCTTCCTTAAACGAGTTCGACTATTTCACGGTGCTCAAAGCCCGCGGCAAGCCGCAAGCGTTCGATTCGCCGCGCGAGGCCCGGATGAGCATGGAGAAGACTCAAGTTTCCATGTCGTTCTTCCTGCCGCTGAAAGTACCGGCCTCCTCCTCGGGTGCCGTCTCCATCGAGATCGAGGATCCGACCTTCTTCGTCTATTTCAGCCTCTCGGAGGGCCAGGCGGCCGTTTCGCTCGCCGGTGCTCCTCAGGGCTGCGTCACCAGCATCGCCAAGGCCAAGCCGCTCGATGCCTCCATGCAGCAGATCCTGCAGAACGAGGGCGCCATCCAGACCCAGGACATCGGCATCGAATATTCGAACAGGGCCATCATCGCATGTCCCTGATATCCGATACCGCTGCACTTCCAGGTGCCGGACAGGCCTCGCTGTGGCGACGGCTCGCCGTCATGCTGGCGGCCATCGCCGTGATTGCGCTTGCGACGGGGCTGATCGGCCTGTGGCTCGGACCGCTGAGCAAGCCGCCGCCGCGCAGCCCCTTCGGCATGGGCCTGCGCGAGGCGTCGCCTTCGGGCAGCCTCGGTGTCTGGATCCTGTCGGTGCAGTCCGGCTTCTACGGCAGCCTGCAGGCGGGCGTGCGCGCGATGAAGGAGAACGGCTCGGCTCTCTGGTCGCTGCTCCTCGTCGGCTTCGCCTACGGAATCTTCCATGCCGCGGGCCCCGGACACGGCAAGGGCGTGATCTCGGCCTATCTCGTGGCAGACGAAAGGGCCCTGCGCAAAGGTTTCGCCTTGAGCCTCGCGGCTGCCCTGGTGCAGGCTCTCGTCGCCATCGCCCTCGTCTCCCTCGTCAACATCGCGCTGCGGTCTACCGCCTCCACCATGAACAAGCTCGCCATGAATGTGGAACTGGCGAGCTTCGTCGCCGTAGCGCTGCTCGGCGCCGTCATCACCTGGCGCAAGGCGGGCAAGCTTTTGGGCGTCATGGCGCTCGCGCGAAATCCCCATGCGGCGGTCCAGGAGGATTGCGATCATGTCCACATGCCGCCGCCGGAAGAGCTCAGCCGCATGACGCGCCTGCGCGACATGGCGGGCGTCGCGATCGCCGCCGGCATCCGGCCCTGCGCGGGCGCCCTCATCGTCCTGGTCTTCGCCCTGTCGCAGGGCGTCTTTGCGGCCGGCATTGCCGCGACCTTCGCCATGGCGCTCGGCACGGCACTGACCACCAGCGCGATTGCGGCGCTCGCGGTGTTCTTCAAGGCCATGGCTTTGAGGGTGGCGGGCGGACGCGGCGCCTCGGGCGCCATTGCCATCGCAGGGATCGAGCTTCTGGCAGCCGCCTTCGTTCTGATGCTCGGAGCAAGCCTTCTCTACGGCCTCTGGATGGCCGGATAGAACCCGCTATCGCCGCGATTCGAACGCCATCCGCACGGCAAGGCCGCCCAGCACGGTGCCCATGAGCCAGCGCTGCATCACCATCCAGCGGGGGCGGGTCATCAGGAAGACCGCGATCGACCCCGCCATGACGGCGATGACGGAATTCACGCTGACGCTGATGACGATCTGGGTGAAGCCGAGAACGACGGACTGCATCAGCACGCTGCCCTGCTCAGGATCGATGAACTGAGGCAGGAGCGACAGATACATCACGGCGATCTTCGGGTTCAGCAGGTTCGTAAGAAGCCCCATCATGAACAGCTTGCGCGGGCTGTCCTTGGGAAGGCCCTTGACCTGAAAGGGCGAGCGTCCGCCCGGCCTCACCGCCTGCCAGGCGAGATAGAGCAGATAGGCAGCCCCGCCGAAGCGCAACGCATCATAGGCATAGGGCACGGCGAGCACGAGCGCCGTGATGCCGAAGGCCGCGCAGAGCATGTAGACGACGAAGCCGAGAGCCACGCCCGCGAGCGAGATCAGGCCGGCGACGCGCCCCTGCGAGATCGAGCGCGATACGAGGTAGATCATGTTCGGTCCGGGCGTCAGCACCATTCCGAGAGCGATCAGGGCGAAGGCGACGAGACTTGCGGTTTCGGGCATGCAAAAACTCCCTGCGCCACCCTGTATCGAACTTCGCTCCTAAAGTCCCAGCGATCCGCCATCCGAGCGCGGATCGTGCACAGCCTCGACGCGTCCGTTGCGCGGATGCTTCACGAGCATGCCCGCATGGCCCATGGCATCGGCATAGGGCTTGCCCAGCTCCTGCACCGGGTGACCCAGGCTCGAAAGCGCTCGCAGCAGGCTCGGATCGAAGCGATCCTCCACCTTCAAGGTCGCAGAGGACGCGCCCCAGGATTTGTCGAAGCGCCAGCGCGGCGCATCGACCGCGTCGGCGAGGCTCATGCCGAAATCGGCATAGCGGGTGAAGATCTGACCCAGGGTCTGCGGCTGCCCGTCGCCCCCCATGGTGCCGTAGGACAGCACGCGCCCGTCATTGAAGACGGCAAGGCCCGGATTGAGCAGATGAAACGGCTTCCGTCCCGGCTCCAGGGCTCTGAAGCTTTTGGGATCGAGCGAGAAGCCCAAGCCCCGGTTGTGCCAATGGATGCCGGTCGCCGGCAGCACGCAACCGGAGCCGAAGGCCCAGAAGACGGACTGGATGTAGGATACCGCGAGCCCGTCCTTGTCGATGCAGCCCAGCCAGACCGTATCGCCCTCCGCGGATCGTGGCGGATAGGGCGCGGCGCGGCGGCTCTCGATCATGGACGCCTCCCGCTCCAGCGCGGCGGGAGTGAGGAAGTCGGCCGGATTGAGGGTGAGTTCTCGGGGATCGGTCACCACCCGGTCGCGGATGGCGAAGGCGCGCTTTACCGCCTCGATCAGGCCATGGTGATGCTCCGGGGTCTCGCCGCGCGTCACGTTCAAACGCTCGAACATCCCAAGGATCAGGAGCGAGGCGAGCCCCTGGCTCGGCGGCGGCAGGTTGTAGACCGTCGAATGTCTCAGCCTGACCGAGAGAGGCTGCACAACACGGGCACGATAGGTTTCCAGGTCCTTGCGGGTGATCGGAGCGCCGATGCGCTCCAGATCGGCGGCGATCTCGCGGCCCACATCGCCACGGTAGAAATCCGCCAGACCCGCATGGGCGAGCTGGGCCAGGGCATCGGCGAGCTTGGGGTTCTTTCGCTGCGTGCCGGCCTCCGGGAGCTTGTCCTCGACGAGGAAGGCCTCGGCAAAGCCGGGGGCGGAAAACAGGGCTTCCTGCTCCAACGGCGCATTGCGCCCCTCCGCCGCACCGATCGCATAGCCCTCGCGGGCGAAGCGGACGGCATCACCGAGCAGGAGGTCGAGGGGCATCTGTCCGCCGAGCGCCCGGGCGAGCTCCAGCGCCAGCCCCCAGCCGCTCACCGCCCCGGCGACGGTCAGCGCAGCATCCGGCCCGCGCGGCGGAATGGAGTCGTAATCCTTGTCGCGATAGCGGCGGATGGTGGCGAGAGAGCCCGCGGGCCCCGAGGCATCGAGGGCGTGGATGCGGCCTCGGGGCTCCCGGACGAGCCAGAACCCGTCCCCGCCGATGCCGTTCATGTGCGGGTAGACCACCGCAATGGTTGCCGCCATCGCCACCATGGCCTCGACCGCATTGCCGCCGGCGGCCAGGATCATCTGCCCGGTCTCGGCTGCCAGGATGTGAGGGGCCGCAACGGCGGCGGTCGAGAAGACGGGGGTCTCGGGCATGGGCCTTGAATGTGGGGCGCGACAGAATGAGATTCGGGGAGACCTTGCACCGAGGGGGGCGTTTAGGGTAGTCCCATCTCCACGGAAAGAAGTGAGGCAACCTTGGCTCAGGCGAAAAGCACCAACTGGCGCAACGTGATCACCATCATGAGCATCATGATCCTGGTGGGCGCGGAAGTCTTCGGCGTGGCCATCGCCGCCGGCTGGGCCATCGCGGGCCTGTTCGAGCTCGGGGATTACGTCGGCTACGCGCTGATGGTCCTGTTCAGCCTCTTCGCCATCTATATCCTGGTCCATCTCTGGCGCCGCTGCATCGCCGTCGAGCCGCTGACCGGACGGGCTTAAGAGCCCTCGCACGCCTTCATCACGACGGGATCGGCCTCAGGCGGCACATAGGCTTCCATCGGGCGGCATAGGCCTGCGATGCAGATCCGCCAATCCGCCGTCGCGCCTGAGCGGCGCATCGTCACCTGCGCCTGCGGCGGCAGGTTCGGCTTCCACGACCAGACCCCATGCGCGAACTTGGCCTCAGGCGGCGGCTCCATGCCGGCCCCGGAGCCGCGCACCCGCGCCTCGACGAGTTCGAGCCCGGCGGGCGTCGAGCGCCAATCCTCCTCCCAGACGATCTTCTCGACCGAATGGGTCCAGGCGAGCGTGATCGCGCCCGCCATCAGGGGCGCGACCGTGGAGCCGGCGAGCAGGCAGATCATCGGCTGACGGCGGGCGTGGCGATCCGGCGCGTCTGCCAGACGTGGTACCCGACGAAGAGGGCCGAGAGCACGAAGCCGACCTCATCGGTGAGCGGAATCGCCGCGACGAGAAGGGCCGCCGCCACCGTCGCCCAGAGGCGCTCCCACCAGGACAGGGGCTTCAGGAAATAGCCGATGGCGGCGGTTCCCCAGAGCGTCATGGCGAGCGTCGCCTTCATGACGATGTAGGCCACCGCAAGCCAGTAGCTCACGCCTTCGAGACCCGGAACCGGCTGCAGCATCAGGGTCGGGTCATAGACAGCCATGTAGGGGATGACGAAGCCCGGCAGCGCGATCCGCACCGCCTGCATGCCGATCTTCAGGCCCGATTCCTTCGCCATGGGGGCTGCCGCAAAGGCGGCGAGCGCCACCGGCGGGGTCAGATCCGCCATGATGCCGAAGTAGAACACGAACATGTGCGAGACGATGAGCGGCACGTCGAGCTGCAGCAGGATGGGGGCTGCGAGCGACGAGGTGATGATGTAGTTCGGGATCGTCGGAATGCCCATGCCGAGGATCAGGCTGAAGATCATGGTGAGCACGAGGGCGGCAAAGATGTTCTCCTTGCCGATGGAGATCATCCACGTGCCGACGATGGTGCCGAGCCCCGTGAGCGTCATGGTGCCGATCACGATGCCGACCACCGCGCAGGCGAGGCCCACCGGCAGCGCCTGGCGCGCGCCGTCCGCCATGGCCTCGACGCAGGCCTGCAACGTCGTGCGTCCGCGGCCGGAGAAGGCGTTCCACAGAGACAGAGCGGCGACGACGAGCACGACGAGGGTCACGGTCGAGGCCAGCGAATAGGCCGAGAGCAGGGCAAGCCCGATCCAGAACGCGATGCGCAGAGCAGGCGTGGCGAAACCCGCGACGATGGCCGTGCCGAGAATCAGCGCCACGGTGAGCGAGAGACCCACCGCACCGGCGAAGAGCGGCGTGTAGCCGGTGAAGAGCAGGTAGACGAGCACGCAGAGCGGCGCGAGGAGGAACCACTTCTTCCGCATCTCGGTCCAGGCGTTCGGCAGTTCGGCTTTCGGCAGGCCGCGCAGGTTGCGCTTGCCGGCGTCGAGATGCACCGCGAGATAGCAGGCCGCGAAATAGAGAATGGCCGGAATGATCGCCGCCTCGACGATCTTCGAGTACGGCACGTCGATGGTCTCGGCCATGATGAAGGCCACCGCTCCCATGACCGGCGGCATGATCTGGCCGCCCATGGAGGATGTCGCCTCGACGCCGCCGGCGAAGGCGGAGGTGAAGCCGAAGCGCTTCATCAGCGGGATCGTGAACTGGCCCGAGGCCACCACATTGGCGACGCCGGAACCGGAAACGGTGCCCATGAGCGCGGAGGAGGCCACGCAGACCTTGCCGGGCCCGCCCTGCTTGTCGCCGAACACCGCCATCGAGATATCGTTGAAGAAATCGATGACGCCGGCCTTCTCCATGAAGGCGCCGAACAGGATGAACAGGAAGATGTAGGTGGCGGACACCAGCGTCGGCGTGCCGTAGATGCCCTCCGTTCCGAAGGACATGTGCTCGACCACCTGCTCCAGCGAATAGCCGCGATGATCGAGGGGCGCGGGCAGGAGGTGCCCGAACAGGCAATAGGACAGGAACAGGCCAGCCACGATGGGAAGCGCCGGCCCCATGACGCGCCAGATGAGATAGATCAGGATCGCGAGCCCGGCGATGCCGACGACGAGATCGAGCGTGGTGAGTTCGCCCGCGCGAACGATCAGCTCCTCGTAGAGCGCCCAATGGTACAGCCCGACCAGAAAGCTGGCTACGCCGACGATCCAGCCGACAACTCGAAGGGACGACGAGCCGGAGCGGTGGTTGGCGATCATCGCTCCCGCGACGAGGCACAGGAAGCCCACATGGATGGTGCGCGTGACCTGGCTCGGCATGCTGCCGCCGAACCAGAGGACGAGCCCGAAGGCGCCGGCAACGGCGAGCCAGGCCAGGACACCATCGACAACGCTGCGGCGGCGCAAGGCAAGCCCGATCATCCAGGCCGCCCAGGCCACCATGGTGACGGCCCAGAGATGCGTGAGGCTCAAGGACGCGATGAAGGGCTGATCGAGGGGAATGCCGAAGGAGGTGATGATCTGGAAGGTCGAGAAAGAGACCGCGATCCAGAACAGGAGCCGGCCGAGGAAACCCTCGCCGAAGCTTTCCGGCAGCCCGTGCTCCGGATTCACGGTTTCAGCCGGCGCCTCCATTTGGGCGAGTTCGGACTTGTTCACACCCTGGCTCATGGCGCAGCGTCTCCTTGATCATCGGTCTTCGTTCTCAGGTAGCGACTTAAGTTTGGCCCCGCACCGTCATTCCGGGGCGCCGCAGGCGAGCCCGGAACCCATAGCCACGACGGCTCACGATAGAGATGAGCGGCGTTGCGCCGCTTTCGGCAAGAGTGGCGGCTATGGGTTCCGGGTTCCGCTACGCGGCCCCGGAATGACAGTGTGCCGGCCCCCATCAGAGCTCAAACTTAAGTCATTACCCGTTCTCATGAAAAAGCCGGAGCAGTTCACCTGCCCCGGCTGGCATGTAAATCGGCCGAAGGGTTTAGGAACCCTGCTTCTTCACGCCCTTCTCGTCGAAATAGCGCTGCGCGCCCGGATGCATCGGGACGGGCATGCCGGAGAGCGCGCTTTCGAGTTTGATGTCCTTGGCGGCGGCATGCGCTGCCGCGAGATCCGGGAGGCTGTCGTAGATCGCCTTGGTCATCTGGTAGACGGCCTCGTCCTTCATGCCGGAATGCGTCACGAGGTAGTTCACGACGGCCGCCGTCTGCACGGGAGCGGTCTGACCCTGATAGGTGTTGGCCGGGATCGAAACCTTCACGTAGGGGGATCCGACCTTGTCCACGACGCTGGCGGGGATCTCCACCACGACGATCGGCACGGACGTGGCGAGATCGCGGATCGAGGAGACGCCGAGGCCTGCCGATTGCAGGGTAGCATCGAGCTGGCGGTTCTTCATCAGTTCGACGGATTCACCGAAGGGCAGATACTCGACCTTGCCGAGATCCTTGTAGGACAGACCCGCGCCCTGGAGAATCGCCCGGGCATTGAGCTCGGTGCCGGATTTCGGCGCGCCGACGGAGAGGCGCTTGCCCTTCAGGTCCGCCAGCGACTTGATGCCGGATTCCTGGGTCGCGACAACCTGGATGTAGTTGGGATAGATCGCGGTGATGCCGCGCAGCTTGTCGAGTTTACCCTTGAAGCCGGCTTCCTCATCGCCCGCCCAGCCCATGGCGAGGCTGTCGCCGAGGGTGAAGCCGATCTCGCCCTTGCCCTGCTGTAGGAGGGTGAGGTTTTCGACCGAGGCCTTGGTGGCCTGAACGGAGGGGCGAGAGCCCTGCACCTTGTCGGTGAAGACCTTGGAAAGCGCGACGCCGAGCGGATAATAGACGCCCGAGGTGCCGCCGGTCAGGACGTTGATGAAGTCCTGGGCCTGGGCCGGCACGCTTGCCCCCGCAAGCACAACGGCGGCCGCGGCGCCGATCGCGCGGCGCATGACTTTTCGATACATGGCGTACTCCCTATTTTACGGCGCAGTTATTCCTACACCTGTGTGTGGGCCTACATTGACCGCTGACGGCAATTTCTCAAGAGGCTAAGAGGGACTTAATCCTGCCACCTTGGTCGGTAGGGGTGCGTCCCTCCCGGAAATCACATGCGCTCATCCATGATCAATCGCCGCCGCTTCCTCCAAACCGCAACCGCCACCGCCGCCCTTGCCGCGCAAGGCTTTGCCGGCCAGGCCCTGGCGCAGCAGGGCCTGAAGATGGCAGCCCCCGCCCCCTTCTCCTTCGAGGAACTGAAGCGGCGTGCGCAAGATATGTCGCGCATGCCTTACGTGGCGCCGCCGAGCCCCTCTCCGGAAATCCTGCAGCGGATCGACTACGACGCGCACGGCAAGATCCGGTTCAAGACCGACCTCGCGCTCTGGGCAAACGGCCCGAGCGAGTTCCCGGTCACGTTCTTCCATCTCGGCCGCTTCTTTCAGAAGCCGGTGCGCATGCATGTGATCGAGAATGGCCAGGCACGCGAGATCGTCTACGATCCCGATTATTTCGACATGCCGGCGGATTCCCCGGCCCATGGCCTGCCGGCCAATTCCGGCTTTGCCGGCTTCCGCTTCCAGGAAGCCCGCAACGGCAAGCTCGACTGGAAGAAGAACGACTGGGTCGCCTTCCTCGGCGCCTCCTATTTCCGCGCCATCGGCGAGCTCTTCCAATACGGCCTGTCCGCCCGCGGGCTCGCCGTGGACGTGGCCGTCTTCGGCAAGAACGAGGAATTCCCCGACTTCACCCACGTCTATTTCGAGACCCCTCAGGCGGGTTCGGACACGGTCACGATCTACGCGCTCCTCGACGGCCCCAGCGTCGCCGGCGCCTACCGCTTCGTCATGCAGCGGGCGGCCGCCATCGTCATGGACATCGACAGCAACGTCTTCATGCGCCAGGACGTGAGCCGTCTCGGCATCGCGCCGCTCACCTCCATGTACTGGTATTCGGAAAAGGCGAAGACCACCGCCATCGACTGGCGTCCGGAGATCCACGACTCGGACGGGCTGGCGCTGTGGACCGGCAGCGGCGAGCGCATCTGGCGCCCCCTCAACAATCCGCCGCGCATCATCACCTCGGCCTTCACCGACGAGAACCCCAAGGGTTTCGGCCTGCTCCAGCGCGACCGGAACTTCGACCATTATCTCGACGGCGTCTATTACGACCGCCGACCGTCGCTGTGGATCGAGCCGCAGGGCAACTGGGGCCGGGGCGCGATCCAGCTCGTCGAGATCCCCACCGACGACGAGATCCACGACAACATCGTCGCCATGTGGGTTCCGGCCGATCCGGTGCGCGCCGGACAGGCGCTGGAATTCCGCTACCGCATGCACTGGTCGGCGGAAGAGCCCTATCCGACACCCCTCGCCCGCGTGGTGGCCACCCGCCTCGGCAATGGCGGCCAGGCCGGCACCGCCCGTCCGAAGGGCGTGCGCAAGTTCATGATCGAGTTCCTCGGAGCGCCCCTCACCAAGCTTCCGAGCGGCGTGTTTCCGAAGCCCGTGCTCACCGCCTCCCGCGGCGAGTTCTCGAACATCCTCACCGAGGCGGTGCCCAACAACGTGCCCGGCCACTGGCGCACTCAGTTCGACCTGTCGGTCACAGGCACCGACCCGGTGGAGATGCGCTGCTACCTGCGCAACGAGAACGAGGTCCTGAGCGAGACCTGGCTCTACCAATACCACCCTCCGTTTTGAGTGACTGGCCGAGACGAGCATGGCCCGTGCCTCCCTCCCCCTTGCGGGGAGGGATCGAGGGTGGGGGTCGAAAAGTCAAAACGCTGCGCCTCGTCATGGAAGCATGAAGTCGATACAGCGCCATTCTTACCTGACCGCTCGCCCGGTCGAACCACCCCCACCCCTACCCCTCCCCGCAAGGGGGAGGGAAAGGCCTGTAATCGCTCGCGGCCAATTCCGGGATTGATCTTGCAAACCATAGGTTTGATAGGGGCGTATAAAATACTATACGCCCCTGGAAATCACGTCCGATCCGGTCTATGTAGAAGGCCATGTCGCATGGCCACCACCATCACACTCACGACCACACGCACGCCCATGAGCATCGGGCGATCGCCGCGGCTCCGACCTTCTCGCTGCTGCGCCTGTCGGTCGGGCAGCGTCTGATCGGTGCCGCCATCGTCCTCTCCGGCCTGTGGCTGCTGGTCTTCGCGGTGATGAGGTAGCCCATGAAACCCATCTCGACCGCCATCCGCTTCGACGAGGTCACGTTAGGCTATGACCGCAGGCCGGCCGTCCACCACCTCGACGGCGAGATCCCGTCGGGGAGCCTGATGGCCGTGGTCGGGCCGAACGGGGCCGGCAAGTCGACCCTGCTCAAGGGCATCGTCGGCACCCTGACGCCCCTCGAGGGCCGGATCCGCCTCGACGGTGCCTGCGGCATCGCCTATCTGCCGCAGGCCGCCGAGATCGACCGCTCGTTCCCGCTCTCGGTCTACGACCTCGTCGCGATGGGCCTGTGGTCGCGCTCCGGTCTCTTCGGCGGTATTTCCCGGCACGACCGCACGCGGATCGAGCAGGCGCTGGCGGCCGTGGGCCTGCTCGGCTTCGAGCGGCGCCCGATCTCGACCCTGTCCGGCGGCCAGATGCAGCGGGCGCTCTTCGCGCGCCTGCTCCTGCAGGACGCTCCGGTGATCCTGCTCGACGAGCCCTTCACCGCCATCGACGCCAAGACCACCGCCGACCTGCTCGATCTCGTCCGCCGCTGGCACGACGAATCCCGCACGGTGGTCGCCGTCCTGCACGATCTCGACATGGTCAGGCGCACCTTCCCGCAAACCCTCCTGATCGCCCGGGAGCCGGTGGCCTGGGGCGAGACGGAAACGGTGCTGCAGCCTGAGAACCTGCTGAAGGCCCGGCGCATGGTCGAGGCATACGATCCGCATGCGGATATATGCCATCGCAAGGTCGCATAGGGACGCCTGTTCATGCTCGACCTGTTCTATACGCCATTTGCCGAATTCGAGTTCATGCAGCGCGCTCTCGTGGGCGTGATCGCCATCGCGCTCGGCGGCGGCCCCGTCGGCGTGTTCCTGATGCTGCGCCGCATGAGCCTGACCGGCGACGCCATGGCACACGCGATCCTGCCCGGTGCGGCGGTCGGTTATCTCGTCGCCGGCCTCTCGCTTCCGGCCATGACCATCGGCGGTTTGTTCGCCGGCGTCGTGGTCGCGGTCGCCGCCGGCCTCGTCTCGCGCTTCACCGCGCTGAAGGAGGATGCATCGCTCGCGGCCTTCTACCTGCTCTCCCTGGCGCTCGGCGTCACCATCGTGTCGCTGCGCGGCTCGAACGTGGATCTGCTGCACGTGCTCTTCGGCACGGTGCTGGCGCTCGACGACAACACGCTGCTGCTCATCGCCTCCATCTCCACCATCACCGTGCTCGCGCTCGCAGCGCTCTACCGCCCGCTGGTGCTCGAATGCGTGGATCCGGTCTTCCTGCGTTCCGTCAGCCGCGCCGGAACGCCGACGCATCTGATCTTCGTCGGCCTCGTCGTCATGAACCTCGTCGGCGGCTTCCATGCGCTCGGCACCCTGCTGGCGGTGGGCATGATGATGCTGCCGGCAGCAGCGTCACGATTCTGGAGCAATGACATCACCGTGATGATGATGCTGTCCGTCGTCATCGGCATCGCCTCGGGCCTATGCGGCCTGCTGCTCTCCTTCCATGCGGAACTGCCCGCGGGACCGGCGATCATCCTCTCCGCCGGGGCAGCCTATGTGCTCTCGCTCCTGCTGGGGCGCGAGGGCGGCGTGCTGTGGCTGGCATGGCCCGGCAAGCATCTGGAAGCCTGACCTCTCAAAAGGATCGAACCATGCTGACGAGAAGAGCTGCCGTTTCCCTGCTGGCGGGATGCCTCACCCTTGCCGCATCGGCGCTTCCCGCCGCCGCGCAGAACGCCGAAAAGTTGAAAGTGGTCGCCACCTTCTCGATCCTCGGTGACATCGTGCGCAATGTGGGCGGCGAGCGCGTCGAGGTCACGACCCTCGTCGGCCCGAACGGCGACGCCCATGTCTATTCGCCGACGCCGGCAGACGGGCGACGCCTGACGGAAGCGGCAATCGTCTTCACCAACGGCCTGAAGTTCGAGGGCTGGATCGACCGCCTCATCAAATCCTCAGGCACCAGGGCCGCGAAGATCGAGGCGGCGAAAGGGGTGAAGCTGCTGAAGGAGGAAGAGAGCGGCCACGGGCACGATCACGGCCATGGCGGATCCGATCCCCACGCCTGGCAGAGCATCGGCAATGCCAAGATCTACGTGGCGAATATCCGCGATGCCCTGATCGCGGCGGATGCGGCGGGCAAGACTTCTTACGAGGCGAATGCCGCGGCCTATCTCAATCAACTCGATGCGGTCGAGGCCGAGATCAAGGGCATCGTCGGCGGCATCCCGGCCGAGCGCCGCCGGATCATCACGTCCCACGACGCCTTCCGCTATTTCGAGGAGGCCTATGGCATCGATTTCGTGGCGCCCCAGGGCGTCTCCACGGAAGCCGAGGCCTCGGCCAAGGACGTGGCCCGGATCATCCAGCAGATCAGGCGCGACAGGATCGCCGCAATCTTCGTGGAGAACGTCTCCGACACCCGCCTCATGGAGCGGATCGCGAAAGAAACCGGCGCGAAGATCGGCGCCAGGGTCTATTCCGACGCCCTCTCCGAGCCGGGCGGACCGGCCGGCACTTACATTGAGATGATGAGACACAATATAAGGGCTTTCAGCGCGGCCCTGTCGAGCTGAAAGCCATCCTCCCCTTGAGGGGGAGGGTCGGAGCGCGTAAGCGCTCCGGGGTGGGGTGGCAGCGCGACCTCACCCGGTTTGGTGTTTCCACCCCACCTCGGCCTGTTCGGCCGATCCTCCCCCTCGAGGGGAGGATGAAAGTTGCGGATTATCGCGATGACCGACAAGATCCCCGTCACCGTCCTCACAGGCTATCTCGGCGCCGGCAAGACCACGCTTCTCAACCGCATCCTCACCGAGCAGCACGGCAAGAAATACGCCGTGATCGTCAACGAGTTCGGCGAGATCGGCATCGACAACGAACTCGTCGTCGGCGCCGACGAGGAAGTGTTCGAGATGAACAACGGCTGCATCTGCTGCACCGTGCGCGGCGACCTGATCCGCATCCTCGACGGGCTGATGAAGCGCAAGGGAAAATTCGACGCCATCATCGTCGAGACCACCGGCCTCGCCGATCCCGCCCCCGTGGCCCAGACCTTCTTCATGGACCAGGACGTCTCCGACACTGCCCGCCTCGATGCGGTGGTGACGGTGGCCGATGCCAAGTGGCTCTCCGACCGGCTGAAGGATGCGCCCGAGGCGAAGAACCAGATCGCCTTCGCCGACGTGATCATCCTCAACAAGATCGATCTCGTCTCGGAGGGTGAGCTGGCGGAGGTCGAGGCGCGCATCCGCGCCATCAACCCCTATGCCAAGATCCATCGCACCCAGAACTGCGCCATTCCGATCTCCGAGGTGCTCGACCGCAAGGCCTTCGATCTCGACCGCATCATCGCGCTCGAGCCCGACTTCCTGGAGGAAGGCCATCACCACCATCATGACGAGGAGATGCAGTCGATTTCCGTGCATCACGACGGCGAGGTCGATCCTCAGAAATTCATGCCGTGGATCTCGAACCTGACCCAGGTCGAGGGGCCGAACATCCTGCGCTGCAAGGGCATCGTCGCGTTCCCGGACGAGCCCAAGCGCTTCGTCTTCCAGGGCGTCCACATGATTCTCGACGGCGACGTGCAGGGCGAATGGAAGCCCGGCGAGAAGCACACCTCCAAGGTGGTCTTCATCGGCCGCGACCTGGACGCGCAGGCGATCCGGCAAGGCTTTTTGGCCTGCGCGGCGTGAGGCGGCCACCCCTCTCCCGGGTGGGAGAGGGGCAGGGGTGAGGGCGGGACATCTCACCAGTCTAGCACCGCCCTCGCCGCTGCACACATCGCCGCTGCACTTCATCCGGCGCCGCCCTCCCCTTGTAACTTCCCTGCTGCCGGATCGGGTATAGTTCCTGGTGCGGCGGCGGGCAGCAGACCGTCAACCCCGAGG
>NZ_JAERQD010000230.1 GCF_016735695.1 Microvirga zambiensis WSM3693
GGAGCCCTTTTTTGCCCCTACGGGTCCGACACCTTAAGCGCCCTCTTCGGATGGGCGCTTTTTTCTTGGCTACTGCACTTTTCTACTCGCGCTCCATACTGACGCTTATGCGAAATTACGATCTTGTAGACGAGCTCGGCGCCTTCGGCTGCAGCAGCTTTCTCATGAAGTAGCATTTCGACCCACGAGGATGATCATCGAGGGTTCCAAAGAGCTCAAACCCATTCTTCTCGTAGAAGCCACGAGCCTGAAACCCGAACGTATCGAGCCAGAGGCCAATGCAATCCCGTACCCGTCCGATTTCTTCGGCCTTCCGGAGGAGTAAGGTGCCAACATTCTGTCCCCGCCACTGCTCAGGGACGAAGAGAAGATCGATGAAAACCCAATCATAAGAGGACTTGCCCCACAGCCCTCCAACCGTCTCCCCTGTGGTTGGATCCCGCAGCGAAATCGCAAGTGGCTGGAAGCCAGAGGGCGGCCCCCTCCGATCATTGTACGCCAGGAGCGGACGCAGGATTGCCTCGCGGTCAGCAGGGCTAGGGGTCTCGCTGATGACGATCTCGGGCAGGCTCTGGCTCATCCATGCTCTCTGTTGTGCAGACTTTCGGAAGGATCACCCGGTTTAACCAGTGAAGGTAGACTGTACAATTGG
>NZ_JAERQD010000231.1 GCF_016735695.1 Microvirga zambiensis WSM3693
TTCAAGCTGTCCACCGACACGCACTTTGTCGAGAAGGTTCAGGACGTGGTCGGCCTGTATCTGGATCCGCCGGACAAAGCCCTGGTTCTGGCGGTTGACGAGAAGAGCCAGATCCAGGCGCTCGACCGCACCCAGCCGGGCCTGCCGCTGAAGAAGGGCCGCGCCGGCACGATGACCCATGACTACAAGCGCCATGGCACCACGACCTTGTTTGCGGCTCTTGATGTGGCGACCGGCACGGTCCTGGGCACCTGCATGAAGCGGCATCGCCATCAGGAGTTTCTGCGCTTCCTGCGCGTCATCCATCGCACCACCGACAAGCGTCTCGACCTGCACCTGATCGTGGACAACTATGCCACCCACAAGCATCCGAAGGTGAAGGCTTGGCTAGCAAAGCATCCGCGCTTTCATCTGCACTTCACGCCGACCTCGGCCTCATGGCTCAACTTGGTCGAGCGCTTCTTTGCCCTGATCACGCAGGAGCGGATCCGGCGGGGCGCCTTCACGAGCGTGCCCGATCTGGAAAGCGCGATCATGGACTACCTGGAGCACCACAATGCGGATCCCAAACCCTTTGTCTGGACCGCCTCGGCCTCAGCTATCCTGCAAAAGGTCGCCCGTGCGAAACAAGCGTTAGAGTCACAACACTAG
>NZ_JAERQD010000232.1 GCF_016735695.1 Microvirga zambiensis WSM3693
CGCCCATATTCGGATGCTGACGAGGCGGCTCGCAAGACCCTGAAATCAAACCCGTCTTTCTGAGTCAGACTCTTAGAGCCAGAATGCTCCAAAAGCCGGAACCTTGACCGTAAGCCAACGTTTCCTTGGATCGAGGTTAGGAGCTCACATGCAGGCGATTGGTCTGAGCAACGTTGCGCAAGCGGCTTTGGTCGCAATGGTGCTTGGCGGATCAACTCTGATGAGCACAACGGTCGCTGTAGCCGCGGATCTCCCTCCCTATTTCGAGGATCAAGGAGCGGTTCTGGAGCGCCCACCCGTCCCGCCTCGGCTCGCCGTGGAGGAGACCTATATTGCGCCGCCGGTCGAGCACAGGCTCATTGAGAGCCGCGTGATCGAACGCCGCTTTGTCGACGGCTATGAAGGGCCAGGTCTTGTCCCACAGCGACCTCTGCCGATTGTGCCTCTGGAGGAGAGCGAAGGGTATGAGGGGCCTGCCTTGGTTCCTCCCCGGAATGTCCCGATCGTCTCTGTGCAGCCGGTCGTGCGTCCACCTGTATACCGGGAGAGAGTCGTCGGCATCCCTGTGCCAGTCGAGGAGTGCCGCGTTGTCGTGACGAAGCGGATCGACGCCTTTGGTGATGTCACAGTCCGCCGAACCAAAGTCTG
>NZ_JAERQD010000233.1 GCF_016735695.1 Microvirga zambiensis WSM3693
TTCGATCTGACCCCGGTCTATGCCCGGCGCGGCGACTGGGCGGTCATGCTTCTCGAGCAGAAGCAGCTGCGCGAGGTGCGCAAACGGGCGTTCGACGAGGTCACGATCTGCCGGAGGGCCGCAGAGGAGGCCCTGAGCGCGCTGGCGGAGCAGTTCCCGGACATCGACCGCGGTGAGCTCGAGGATCGGCTGAAGACCCTTCAGGCCCGCACGCCGACCCGCTCGCAGATGACGCTGCCGGCTGATCTCCTGGACGCGTGGCAGCTGTTGAGAACCGACACCGAAGAGACCTTCTATGAAGCGGGCAATGCCGGACTCGGAGTCCGCCACTTAGAAACAAACAACGGTTCTCCTAGTGAGACTTGTAACAAGGGCTTTCCGAAGAAAGCTGGGGCGGTTCGTCAAACCGAACAACCGCCGGAGCACCTATCACCGGAATTGATCCTTGAGGCCTGCCCCACCCTGACCGATTACCCCGAACCCATTGAGGACCTGGCCGGCCTGGTGGCGGCGGGGCGCTATCTGCGGGCCTCGCTGGGGGCGAACGAAAGTGCCTGGACCGAGGCCGTGGCCGAGATCGGCCTGGTGCGGGCCGCGGTGACGGTGATCTACGTGCTGCAGCTCTACGACGACGACGTCTCG
>NZ_JAERQD010000234.1 GCF_016735695.1 Microvirga zambiensis WSM3693
GTGAAGTAGTTTGGACTTAATCTGACAGACGGTGTCGTTAGGCTGAGGCATGAGCCGAGGCTGGGCGCGGAGTGGTCGGGGTGCGTAGCGCCCGGCCTCGGCGTTCACAAGGAGCACCGTCATGACCAACGAGCAGAAGATTATCCGCGCCAAGGTCGGCCTGCTGGAGCTGGCCAAGCAACTCGGCAACGTCAGCCAGGCCTGCAAGATGATGGGCTACTCCCGCGACAGCTTCTACCGCTTCAAAGAGCTCTATGAGACCGGCGGCGAACTGGCCCTGCAGGAGCTGACCCGGCGCAAGCCACTGCTGGCCAACCGCACGCCACCGGAGGTGGAGGCCGTCATCGTTGAGCTGTCCCTGGAGCAGCCGGCCTTCGGCCAGATCCGCCTCGCCAACCAGATGCGCATGCGCGGCCATTCGATCTCGCCGGCTGGCGTACGGGGGGTGTGGCAGCGACATGATCTTGAGACGATGAAGAAGCGGCTCAAAGCCCTGGAAGCCAAGGTGGCGCAGGAAGGCCTGATCCTGACGGAGAGCCAGGTGGCAGCCCTGGAGAAGGCCAAGGCCGAGAAGGACGCGCACGGCGAGTTCGAGAGCGAGTGCCCCGGCTACTGTGGGGCG
>NZ_JAERQD010000235.1 GCF_016735695.1 Microvirga zambiensis WSM3693
GCCGCGGCGCAGGTCCCAGCCGAGCGCGATCAGCGCCTCGCGCTCGGCCGCCGACAGCGCCGGCGAGCGGTCGAAGCCGGAGACGTCGAGGAGCGGCGGACGCGCGCTCATGCCGTGCCCATCGGCGCGGTGGTCAAGAGCGCGATGCGCCGCTCGTGGAGCTGCGCCATGCCGGCGGCGAGCCTGGCGGCGAGGTCGCGGCCCGACAGGTGGATGTAGCGAAGCGTCGTCTCGGTCGAGCGGTGACCGGCGAAGGTGGCGATGGCGTGGATCTCCCAGCCGGCGCGAGCGAGGTCGGTGAGGCAGAGGTGGCGCAGCGTGTGCGTGCCGAAGCGGGGCTCGCCAGCGGCGAGTGCGATGCGCCGCACCACCTTCGACCAGGTCCAGGCGGTGATCGGCTCTGCCGGATTGCGGCGCGACTCCGACAGGAACAAGGGACCGCGGGCGGAACTGCACTTGGCGCGGTGCGCGAGGTAGGCGCGCAAGAGCTCGCCGGCCGGCGCCGAATAGGGCACGATCCGCTCGCGGCGCGACTTCGTGGTCTCGGCGCGCACGCGCAGCATGCGGCGTGCAGGATCGATGTCGTCGGTCCGCAGGGCGCAGAGCTCCTCGCGTCTGAG
>NZ_JAERQD010000236.1 GCF_016735695.1 Microvirga zambiensis WSM3693
ATGCGCGCGACCTATAAGCGTCGCCGCGACGTGATGGTCGAATCCTTCGCCAAGGCGGGCTGGCAGGTGCCGGTTCCGACCGCCTCGATGTTCGCCTGGGCGCAGATCCCGGAAAAGTTCCGCTCGATGGGCAGCTTGGAGTTCTCCAAACTCATGGTGGAGAAGGCCGACGTGGCGGTCGCCCCCGGCATCGGGTTCGGCGAGCACGGCGACGACTACGTGCGCATTGCGCTGGTGGAAAACGAGCAGCGCATCCGCCAGGCGGCCCGCAACATCCGCAAGTTCTTCGACAACGCCGACCAGACCCTCCACAACGCCGTGCCACTATCCGCATAGGCAGACCGGGCTTCGCGAAGCCGATGCCATGCATGGATCGGGTGAGATACAAGGACATAAGGGAGCACACGGTCTCCCGTGCTGAACCAGAAAGGCATCTCAGACGTGCAGGACTATATTCGCAAGATCCTCGCGGCTCGGGTTTATGACGTGGCGATCGAAAGCCCGCTCGATCCGATGCCACGACTGTCTCAGCGCCTTGGAAGGAGCTATGACGGAATTTAGGTGATGGGGCCGATCAGGCGGCGCTGTTTGTCGGCATCGGAATGACCTCGGTGCCGTC
>NZ_JAERQD010000237.1 GCF_016735695.1 Microvirga zambiensis WSM3693
GAGTTCATGTATCTGGGCCATGCCGGGGGCGTGAAGCTGCCCAACCTGTTCATGCCCAAGCTCATGAACAACCACGGCAATTTCGTCGGCTCGCTCGGCAACGTCGCCCGCTATCTCGGCCGCAAGGCGGAGGAACTCGGCGTCGAGATCTATCCCGGCTTCCCGGCGTCCGAAGTGCTGGTCGAGGACGGCAAGGTGGTGGGCATCGCCACCGGCGACATGGGCATCAGCCGCGACGGCGAGCCCAACGCCAACTTCACCCGCGGCATGGAGCTGCGCGCCAAGTACACCATCTTCGGCGAGGGGGCCCGCGGCTCGCTCACCAAGCAGATGGTCGAGCGCTTCGGCCTGAACGAAGGCCGTGACCACCAGAAATACGGCATCGGCATCAAGGAGCTGTGGCAGGTCAAGCCGGAGCACTTCCAGCCCGGCCTCGTGCGCCATTCCATGGGCTGGCCGCTGCCGAACAACTCGGGCGGCGGCTCCTGGCTCTACCATTTCGACGACAACCTCGTCTCGGTCGGATTCGTGGTGCATCTCAACTACAAGAACCCGACCCTGTCGCCCTTCGACGAGTTCCAGCGCTTCAAGACGCATCCGAT
>NZ_JAERQD010000238.1 GCF_016735695.1 Microvirga zambiensis WSM3693
CACCGTGCGCTCGCGGTCGTCGGGATGGATGTGGCCCTTCCACCACGCCCCCGCCGTCTCCAGGTCCGTGTGGCCGAAGAGCGCCGTGAGTGCCTCGTTCCACAGGATGCGGTCGGCGACGAGATCCCAATCCCAGATCACGTCATTGGTGGCCTTGGCCGCCAGCCGGTAGCGCTCCTCGGTCTGGCGCAGCGCCAGCTCGCCCTGCTTCCGTTCGGTGGCGTCCCGGAAGTACACGGACAGCCCCCCTCCGGCGGTCGGATGGATGTCGATGTCCACCCAGTGCCCCAGCAGGGGCGAGAGGGTCTCGACGCGCACCGTCCGCCGCTCGCGCCGGGCGAGCTGGTGGGCCGCGTAGGCCTCGCTGCCCACGGCGGCCGGGAACTCGTCCCAGTACACCTTGCCGATCATGTCCTCCCGCTTGCGGCCCCACCATTCCTCGGCCCTGCGGTTGACGTAGGTGAAGCGCCAGCCCCGGTCGACGGCGTAGAAGGCATCACTGATGCTCTCGAGGATTTCCTCGTTGCGTGCGTGCGCGAGGCGCAGTCCCTCCTCGCTGCGGCGGCGCTCCAGGGCAACCCCGAGCAGGTTGGCGAACCC
>NZ_JAERQD010000239.1 GCF_016735695.1 Microvirga zambiensis WSM3693
TTCCAGCACATCGCCGAACAGCGCGCGCAGTTTGCAGCCACAGGTGAGCCGATCATCAGCGTGGATTCGAAAAAAAAAGGAATTGGTCGGTGACTTCAAGAACCCGGGCCAGACGTGGTGCCGGAGAGCCGAGCCGGTCTTGGTGCACGACTGGCCGCAGGATGCAGTCGGTCAGGCCATTCCTTACGGCATCTACGAGATCACAACCAACAGCGGCTATGTGTGCATCGGCGATTGCTTTGACACCCCGCGCTTTGCCGTTGAGGCGATCAGTGACTGGTGGGAGAGCGAAGGACAGAAGCGCTTTCCAGAAGCCGGGCGTCTCCTCGTCCTGGCCGATGCGGGCGGCTCGAACAGTTGCCGCTCCCGAGTTTGGAAAGCCCAGTTGCAAGAACAGCTCTGCGATGCCTGCGGGCTCGAGGTCACGGTGTGTCACTATCCCACCGGCTGCTCGAAGTGGAACCCAATTGAGCACCGGCTCTTCAGCTTCATCAGCTTGAACTGGGCTGGCGTGCCGCTGCGGAGTACGCATCCGAGCTGGGCCGCCTTGTGGGACTGGGGCATTTGGAAGAGCACTGGCTCGATCGACGTCGATA
>NZ_JAERQD010000023.1 GCF_016735695.1 Microvirga zambiensis WSM3693
CGCAGGGTGAGATGACGGCGAGGGAAACGTCATCCCGGGAGGAGCGTGGCGCTGTCATCCCGGACGGCGCAGCCGAGCCGGGATCGCTGGAGGAGCGTGGCGCTGTCATCCCGGACGAAGCAAAGCGAAGATCCGGGATCGCAAGCCGAATAAAGCGCTGTCATCCCGGGGCGGCGCAGCCGAGCCCGGGATCCAGAACCGCCGACGCCGCAGAACCATGCGCGACGCGGATCGTCTCGTCCTGAGACGACGCGGTTCCGGATCCCCGCCTGCGCGGGGATGACAAGGTCGAGGGTTCCTGCGCGTCGTTCTGCATACGATCCCGGATCGTCGCTCACGCTCCGTCCGGGAGGACGTAGAGGAGCGCGCCGAACGGGAATGATGCAGCCTCGATATTTCATCTGGCGAAAAACCACATTCCCGCCCATCGGGGCTTATATGATCTCGGAATCGAGGTTCATTCCGCCTTGACCTGCGGCGCGCGATCCACCATGAGGGTTTGCAAGGTTTTTACCCAACCCTGGCCTTGCGCCGGGGTTTTTTTATGTGAGGCTTTAAGCGATGGCGAACGTGGTTGTCGTGGGCGCCCAATGGGGCGACGAAGGCAAGGGCAAGATCGTCGACTGGCTGTCCGAACAGGCGGACGTGGTCGTGCGGTTCCAGGGCGGGCACAATGCCGGCCATACCCTCGTGATCGGCGAAAAGGTCTACAAGCTGTCGCTGCTGCCCTCCGGCGTCGTGCGCCCGGGCAAGCTCTCCGTCATCGGCAACGGCGTCGTGCTCGATCCGCATGCGCTCGCCGGCGAGGTGGCGCGGTTGTCCGAGCAGGGCGTTTCGATCTCCCGCGAGAACCTGCGCGTGGCCGAGAACGCCACGCTGATCCTGTCCATCCACCGCGAGCTCGACGCCCTGCGCGAGAGCGGCAGCGCCGGCACCAAGATCGGCACTACCAAGCGCGGCATCGGCCCGGCCTACGAGGACAAGGCGGGCCGCCGCGCCATCCGCCTGATGGATCTCGCCGATCTGTCCGCACTGCCGGAAAAGATCGAGCGGCTGCTCACGCATCACAACGCGCTTCGCCGCGGCTTCGGCCTCGAGGAGTTCGGCGCCGACGCGATCTACGAGGAGCTGGCCTCCGTCGCCCCGAAGGTGCTGCCCTACATGGATGCCGTGTGGCGCCTCCTCGACGAGGAGCGCAGGGCCGGCAAGCGCATCCTGTTCGAGGGTGCGCAGGGCGCGCTGCTCGATGTCGACCACGGCACCTATCCCTTCGTCACGTCCTCCAACACGGTCGCCGGGCAGGCTGCCACCGGGTCGGGCCTCGGCCCGGGCAGCGTCGGCTACGTGCTCGGCATCGCCAAGGCCTACACGACCCGCGTCGGCGAGGGACCGTTCCCGACCGAGCTGTTCGACGAGACCGGCGAGCTGATCGGGCAGAAGGGCAAGGAATTCGGCGTGGTCACGGGCCGGAAGCGCCGCTGCGGCTGGTTCGACGCGACGCTCGTGCGCCAGACCGTGAGCACCTCCGGCATCGACGGCATCGCGCTCACCAAGCTCGACATCCTCGACGGCTTCGAGACGATCAAGATCGGCGTCGGCTACAAGCTCGACGGTGAGATCATCGACTACTTCCCCGCGAGCCAGGGCGCTCAGGCGCGGGTCGAGCCGATCTACGAGGAGATCGAGGGCTGGAGCGGGTCGACCGCCGGAGCGCGCTCCTGGGCCGACCTGCCGGCGCAGGCGATCAAATATGTCCGCCGCGTCGAGGAGCTGATCGGGGCACCCGTCGCCGTTCTCTCCACCTCGCCGGAGCGTGACGACACAATCCTGATGAAGAACCCCTTTGAGGGTTGACGACGGAGCCGCAGCGGGTCATTCCCTGTGAGAAATGGCAGATTATTACCCTCTCATCGCGCGGGCCGTCGAAGGCCTGCCCGAGCAATCCAGCGACCAGCGGCACGCTGTGTACGAGCGTGCCCGTACGGCACTGATCGCGCAGCTGCGCAATCTGAATCCGCCTCTGTCCGAGGCGGAGATCCAGCAGGAAGGCCGCTCCCTCGACGAGGCCATCACCCGCGTCGAGGCTGATTACGCAGTGGCAGACGGGGCCGTCGCGGATGATTTCGCAACGGCCCATTCCGGCGATCACGCTGCCGCAGGAGGTTCGCGTGCCGCGCCGCCGGCGCACGGCCTGCGCGCGCCGGCGCCGCCGATGGCGGCCGACGACGAGGTGGAAGACGACACTCCTTACGCCGAGCCCGCCGTCGCCCGGCCGAAGGTCGACAGCCGGCCGCATCCGGCCATGCAGAACAAGGGACGGACGCGGACGATCATCTTCGGATCGGTCCTCGCCTTGGTGATCGCGGCGATCGCCGCCTTCGCCTTCCTGTGGCGCGACAGGCCCGAGAATCTGCCGCCGGAGACGCCCGTCGCAGAGGCACCGCAGGCGCCGCCCGCCGATTCCAAGATCAACGAGCGGGTCGGAGGGCAGGCCGCGCCGGCTCAGGCGCCCGCGCCCGCTCCCCGTCAGGAGGTCGCGGCGGTTCAGCGTGCGGTCTTCTACGAGGAGGATCCCGCCAATCCGCAGGCGCCGAAGGCGCAGGTCGGGCGCGTCACCTGGCGCCTCGAGGACGTCAATCCAGGCCAGGGCCAGCCGCTCGAGCGGGCGGTCACCGCCATGATCGAGATTCCCGATGCGGGGCTCAACATGCGGATGGTCCTGCGGCGCAATCTCGACACGACCCTGCCGGCCTCGCATACGGTGGAACTCACCTTCACCACCCGCGAGGGCGACCTGACCCGCGTCATCCGCGACGTCGGCCTCCTGCAGTTCAAGGACGAGGAAGCGGCCCGCGGGACGCCGGTGGCAGGTCTCCCGGTGCCGGTGCGCGAGAACCTTTTTCTGATCGGCCTGTCCAACCTGCAGGTCGACGTGGCGCGCAATACGCAGCTGTTCGTGCGCCGCAACTGGATCGACCTGCCGGTGCGCATGGCCTCCGGACAGCGCGCGATCCTGAGCTTCGAGAAGGGCGCCTCCGGCAACCAGATCCTCAACAACGCCTTCAGCCAGTGGCAGTAGGCTAGAACGTTTTTCGGCGAAGAGGATCCGGCTCGCCGTAAAAAATGTTTCAAAGCAAAAAGCCGCGCGAGAGCGCGGCTTTTCTCTTGGTCGACGATTGTCGGTGGGATTTAGGCGTCGGCCGAGGTCGTCTCGATCTGGGTCAGGTTCTTCTTGACCGCTTCCTGGATCTTCTCGAAGGCGCGCACCTCGATCTGGCGAACGCGCTCGCGGGAGACCCCGAACTCGGTGGAGAGTTCCTCCAGGGTGATCGGATCGTCCGACAGACGGCGGGCTTCGAAAATGCGCCGCTCGCGCGGGTTGAGCACCGAGAGCGCATTGCGCAGGGCCTTGAGCCGGTTCTGGCCCTCTTCCTCCTCGACGAGCGTCTGCTCCTGGCTCTGGCCCTGATCGACGAGCCAGTCCTGCCATTCCCCGCCGCCCTCGCCCTCATCGCGTAAGGGAGCGTTGAGCGAGGCGTCGCCGCCGAGACGACGGTTCATGTCGACCACATCCTGCTCGGTTACGCCGAGCTGGGTCGCGATCTGCTTGACGTTGTCGGGATGCAGGTCGCCTTCCTCGAAGGCGGAGATGCGGCCCTTGGCCTTGCGCAGGTTGAAGAACAGCTTCTTCTGGTTCGCGGTGGTGCCCATCTTCACGAGGGACCACGAACGCAGGATGTATTCTTGAATCGCCGCCTTGATCCACCACATGGCATAAGTGGCGAGGCGGAAGCCCTTGTCGGGCTCGAAGCGCTTGACGGCCTGCATCAGGCCGACATTGCCTTCCGACACTACTTCGCCGATCGGCAGGCCGTAGCCGCGATAGCCCATGGCGATCTTGGCGACCAGGCGCAGGTGGGACGTGACGAGCTTGTGAGCGGCTTCGCGATCTCCATGCTCGCGCCAGCTTTTGGCGAGCATATATTCCTCATGCGGCTCGAGCATGGGGAAGCGACGGATCTCGTCGAGATAACGCGAAAGGCCTCCTTCATTGGCAAGCACCGGAAGCGCTGCAGCCATAGTTTCTCCTCCTCTGGCTCCCTCAGGGTGAGGCAAGCCTGTGGCGGCCCCCCTCCATGGCCGGCCGCCGAACGTGTCTATATAAGCGGTTCAACCGTGTCCGAATAGAGGCGTCAGGCTTCAAGACGTGGTGAACGCTCCAGACTCCCAAGGGTGCCAGCGTGGCCGCATTTTGCGGCCGATTGACGCTAAATCGGCGCCCTCAGGGCCTGCAGGAGGGCGGCCATGTCCGCGGGCAGGGTGCTCTCGAAACGTAGGAATTCGCCGCTGCGCGGATGTTCGAAGCCCAGGATCGCGGCATGCAGGGCCTGCCGGTTCAGGGCGTTCAGGGCCTCCCGCTGCGGCTCGCCAAGGCGGTTCGCCTTGGTCTTGAACCCGGAGCCATAATTGGCATCGCCGAGCAGCGGATGGCCGATATGCGCCATGTGCACGCGGATCTGGTGCGTGCGCCCGGTTTCCAACTCGCAGCGCACGAGGCTCGCCAACGGCAGGGCCGGGGGCAGATCCTCCAGCACCTCGTAATGGGTGATGGCGTGGCGACCTCGCTCCTCGCCGACCACGACGATCTTCTCGCGGTTATGCGTGGAGCGGGCGAGCGCCGCCTCCACGATGCCCTTCCGTCGGTCGGGCACACCCCAGAGGATCGCCAGATAGGAGCGTTCCAGCGGCCCTGAGCGGCCGTGATCGGCGAATTGCGCCGCCAGCGCCTGGTGAGCGAGATCGTTCTTGGCCACCACCAGAAGCCCTGACGTGTCCTTGTCGAGACGATGCACGATGCCCGGCCGCTTCACGCCGCCGATGCCGGAGAGGCTCTCCCCGCAATGGGCGATGAGGGCATTCACCAAGGTGCCGGAATCATGCCCGGCCGCGGGATGGACGACGAGCCCGGGCGGCTTGTCGATGACGATCACATCGTCGTCCTCGTAGACGATGACGAGCTCCATCGCTTCTCCGGCCGGCTCAGCCGGCACCGCCGGCGGCACCGTCAGCGCAATCCGCGCGCCGCCCGCCACCTTGCGGTTCGGGTCGAGCACCGGCACCCCGTCGACAACCACCTGGCCGTCCCGGATCAGCGCCTGCAGGCGGCTGCGCGACAGATCGCCCTGCAGCCGCGCCAGCACCCGGTCGAGCCGCTCAGGCGCCAGAGTGTCGTCCAAATGCCATTCCTGTCGAACCGCGTCGTTCACCACATCCTCATTCCAACCTGCGCCCTCGCTTTTTTCGGCAAAAGGGCTTGAAGCAAATCAGAAGGGTGGTTATACGAGCGGCCTCCACCTTGCTAGCTCCCTTCGTCTAGCGGTCTAGGACGTCGCCCTCTCACGGCGAAAACAGGGGTTCGAGTCCCCTAGGGAGCGCCAAAGGTTCGATAAGGCCTTTGAACGCCTTAACCTCACCCATAAATATCTTGACGCTCGTCAAACGGGACGGACCGGCGCTATGCGCATCCCGGGCTTCTCCAAGCCTGAGGCGCAATTCGTTGAATTACGCGCCAGGGAAAAGCCAAGCTGGCCCTTAAGATTAAAAGCCGATCTCAAACCGAGCCGAGACAGGGTTGGCTAACCCTGTCTCGGAGCACGCTGAAAGTATCATCGATCGAAGGGCATCCGATGACTTGCCGAAACTACTCGGCTTCGGAGAACACCTCTTCTCTCTTGTTCCGGATCTGGGGAAGAACGGTCACGAGCAGCAGGGCGAGAGCGACGAGGAGAATTCCCGCCGAGATCGGATGCGTCACGAAGATCCACGGATCGCCACGAGACAGCTGCAGCGTCCGGCGCAGGTTTTCCTCCAGCATCGGCCCAAGGATGAAGCCGAGCAGCAAAGGTGCCGGCTCGCATTTCATGCGGACCAGCAGGTATCCGACGAAGCCGAAGATCGCTGCGATATAGATCTCGAAAGTCTGGTTCTGG
Organism: Microvirga zambiensis WSM3693; assembly: GCF_016735695.1. Classification (GTDB taxonomy): domain Bacteria; phylum Pseudomonadota; class Alphaproteobacteria; order Rhizobiales; family Beijerinckiaceae; genus Microvirga; species Microvirga zambiensis. The sequence continues at coordinate 5,991 of NZ_JAERQD010000023.1, forward strand.
ATCGAATAGAGACCGACGACGCAGAACATCAGGATTGCAGGATAGAGCACCTTGTAGGGAATGGTGATCAGCTTGACCCATAACCCCACCATCGGCAGGTTGAGCACGACCAGCAGCACATTGCCGACCCACATCGAAGCGATCAGGGCCCAGAAAAGATCCGGGTTGGTCGTCATTACCTGCGGGCCGGGCGAGATGTTGTTGATCATCATCGCGCCCATCATCAGCGCCATGACGCCGTTGGAGGGCAGGCCCAGAGTCAGCATCGGGATGAACGAAGTCTGAGCGGCCGCATTGTTCGCGGCCTCGGGACCCGCCACGCCTTCCACCGCACCGTTGCCGAATTTCCGTGGCTCGCGCGAAACCCGCTTCTCCAAGGTGTAGGCGGCGAACGACGCCAGAGCGGCTCCTCCGCCAGGCAGAACGCCGAGGACCGAGCCGATGAGCGTACCGCGTACAGCAGCGGGAGCCGCGGCATCGAACTCCTTTTTGTTGGGCCAGAGCGAGGTGATCTTGTGAATGGCCGGCCCGCTGCCCGTCTTTTCCGCAACCGTGCTGATGATGTCGGCGAAGGCGAACATGCCCATCGCCAAGGCCACGAACTCGAGTCCCGAGCTCAGCTCGAGAAAGCCGAACGTAAACCGATAAGAGCCACTGCTGGCATCGACGCCGATGCAGCCCAGGATCAATCCGACCAGCACCATGCAGATGGCTTTGAGCAGAGACCCGTGAGCAAGGATGACCGCTGCGACCAATCCCAGCACCATCAAAGAGAAATACTCCGTCGAGCCGAATGACGATGCGACATTGGACAGGATCGGCGAGAAGGCGGCGACGACGCCAGTCGAGACCGTTCCCGCGAACACGGAGGCGAGGGCGGCGATGGCCAGGGCTGCACCGGCGCGGCCCTGCTGAGCCATCTTGTAACCGTCGATTGCGGTGACCACGGAAGACGATTCGCCGGGGAGATTGACCAGGATTGCCGCTGTCGAGCCGCCATACTGGGCACCGTAATAAATGCCTGCCAGCATGATCAGCGACGAGATGGGATCGAGCGCATAGGTCAGCGGCAGCAGCATCGAAATGGTGGCGAGAGGCCCCAGCCCGGGCAAGACGCCGATCGCAGTGCCGAGAAGCACCCCGACAAAGCAGAAGAGGATGTTCTTGATCTCTAACGCGTGTGAGAAACCGAGACTCGGATTGGCGATCAGATCCATGTCATAGCCCCCAGAGCAACGGTATGCGCAGGTCCAGGCCCAGGATGAAAATGGCGTATGCCATGGCAGTAAGCACTGCAGCAGTGATGACGACCGGCAGGATTTTGACATTCCGTCCGGCAAAGGCAGAGATGATCACCAGGGCAGGGATGGCGATCAGAAGTCCTGCCGTCAGCAACAGGCTCGCGGATATGACGATGGCCAGCGTGATGATGGCGGCGGATCGCCATTCCAGCGGGGCAATTCGTTCCGATTCAGCGCGCAGCGACTGCACGATCACGAGGCTGCCGGTGACGGTGAGCAGGATGCCGAGCCAGAAGGGGAAGAAACCAGGTCCCATTCTGGCAGGCGTGCCGAGCGGATACTGCAGTGCCAGCGTTGCAACGATAAGTCCGAAGGCGGTGAAAAATAGACCGGATTGCCCATCGGGGCTCCGTAGAAGATTCATGGTTCTCCTCCTGAACGGCCGAGCAGGCGCCAGGAGCAGCTTTTGAGAGCTGCATCCTGATGCCCGCTGGCATGATCCCAACCCGACATTAACGGCATGCAGGTCGTTTTGGTGGGAGCTATAGGTTGCACTTATTGTTCAATCGGCATTCCCGAGGCTTTAATCACGGATTCCCACTTTGCAACGTCCGCTTGGATCCGCTGGGACACGACGTCCGGACCACCGTGGAACGGCTCCATGCCGAATGAAAGCATCTTTTCGCGAATGTCAGGCTGGTCGATGATGCGCTGAATCTCCGCATTGAGCTTCTGCTTGACCTGATCCGGTACACCTTTGGGCGCGACGTACGAGTTCCAGCTCGAAACGTCGAAGGGCGCTACGCCGCTTTCCTCAACCGTCGGAGTGTCGGGATACACGGGCGAGCGCTTGCTCCTGGTGGTCGCAATGAGCTTGACCTGCTTCGTCTTGATAGGGCTCATGGCGCCGGAGACGATCTCAAGGGCGACGTCGACCTCTCCGCGCGCCACCGCGCCCATGAGTTCAGGCGTGCTGTTGTAGGTCACGATCTCGACCTTGATGCCTGCCACTGTCGCAAACAGCAGTGAGGAGAGATGCTGCGTGCTTCCCACTGCGACCGAACCGATATTGATCTTTCCCGGATTGGCCTTCGCCTTCTTGACGAGGTCCTGCACGGACTCGATGCCCGATTGAGGGGAGGCGACAACGACGAGACCGAACTCGGCGACCGGTGAAATCGGCTGGAAATCGGTGATCTGATCGGGCTTCTGATTGGGCATGAGCGTGCGTCGGATCGTGGCCGAGTTGCCCATGTTGAGCAGGGTGTAGCCTTCCTTGTCGCCCTTGAAGGCCTTTTGAGTTGCGACTGCGCCGCCGGCGCCGGGTTGGTTGTCGACCAGGAAGCGCTGTCCAAGGGAATCTTCGAGCTTCTCTGAGATGAGGCGCGCCGCGATGTCGGACACGCCTCCGGTGCCGAACGGCAGGATGATCGTGACGGGACGAGTCGGATATTTGCTCTGCGCCATGGCGGGAGCGCTGAATCCGGCGAGGGCGGCGACAGACATGGCGACGACGACGGCGGTGAAGCGTCTGCGGCTAAACTGACTTGAAGCGTTCATTGTTTTGTTCCTCCCAAAAATTGCACAGCGTTCCTGCCGCCGACCGGTCCGCTCGGATCCGGTCGGCGGCGTATTCGTCAGGCCCTCCTCAGCGTAGCCTTGGCCTTCTGGCCACTCTCTCTGAGACAGGGTGCAATCACTTGAGCACCGGGTAAAGCCTGAGGGCAGTTCCACCCATGATCTGGGCGCGATCGGCTTCGGAAAGGAAGGCGAGAGCTCCCTCACACCGCTCGACGATCTCCCCCAAAGTCCCGGGCGATGCAGGATAATTCGAACCCCATGCGATGCGTTCGGGACCGAAGGCATCCACCAGCTTCGGCAGGAAGGTGGCGGGCGAGGCCTTGCCTTCGTTCATGACCTTGAGGGCCGAGGGAGTGTACTTGATGACAAGCTGCGGATAGCGCGCGGCGAGATCCAGAACGACCTGGGCGTTCGGGTAGGGCTCTCCCGTCGAAAGGTCGGGCTTCGCCATATGATCGAGCAGGACCGGCACATCCGGGAACCGGTCCATCATGTCGCGGAGCATGCCGAGGCCGCCTACGGTGGCCTGGATGCAGATGGGCAGGCGGATCTGGGAGGCATAGTCCCAGACCGGATAGGTCTTGGGATCGTTCAGCCATTCGGCTTGGCCTGGCATCGTGCTGCCGGTGGTGAAGAAGCGCAGGCCCGTGCATCCTTTCGCCAGCCAGGACTTCAATGTCTCGACGGCGTCGGGCGCAAGGGCGTCGATCGAACAAACTGCCGTCAAACGGTCGGGATACTGAGCGACGGCGTCGGCAACCAGGCTGTTGTCGAAGCCGTAGGTCGTGGACGAATGAACGAGCGCTGCCTTCGCAACGCCGCTTTCGTCCATCGCTGCGATCAGTTCTTCAGCCGTCAGCGAATGGGCCGACTTGGACCAGTCGGACCGCTTGCCGCCGAGCGGCGCCATCGGATAGCGCTCGGTGTCGGGCGAAACGATATGGGGGTGAATGTCGACGCGTGGATAGGACATGTGGGGAAAGCCGTTCGTTTAAGAGGGATGCATCAGATATCGACGAACACGGACTCGCGCGTCGGCCGCTCATCGATGAGCCGCTGCTGGTGAGCGTATTGGATGAGCGCATCGATCGAGGGCGCATTGGCCTTGAGGCCGAAGACCAGCGGATCGGGGCCGACGACTTTCATGTCGCGGATATAGCGCTTGTCGGTCGCGTCCTCGGCCTCGCCTCTGGCAAGCCGGTCGAGCTGGAGCTGCTTCGAGGCCTGGAACGCGTCCATCAGCGCTTCGGGCAGCCACGGGTTGTCGGCGAGGACGTCATCCTTCACGACCACGATGCCATGGATGGGATAGATGCCGGTGCGGCCGTACCATTCCGCCTCGGCCTTGGCGGTATCGGCGATGACTTCGGGATATTCATCGGCTGCGATGCCGCCGCCTTGCCAGCCCTCGGTCGGTGCACCTGCGCGGCCGATGCCGGCATTGCCGGTAAAGCCAGCCTGGATCTCGCCTTTCGCGAAGAGTTCGGCCAGTGAGCGCCCCTCGGGCACACGGATCACGTTCGACGGCAGCTTCATTGTCGTGACGTGCTCTTCGTCATCGACCATCCATTTGACGCGGTCCGGATCAACGCCGTACTCGTTCTGCAGGATGCCGCGCGTCCAGACGCCCGTGGTGACCGAATATGCGCGCACGCCGACGATCTTGCCTTCGAGGTCCTTAGGCTCGTTGATCTGTGCATCGGGCCGCTTGACGAGACCGTGATGGTGAAAGCGCCGCATGAGCACGATCGGAAGTGCCGTGAACCGCACTCCGTGGGCACGCGCAATCAGATAAGTCGTAGGCGCCAATTCGCAGACATCATATGCGAGATCGCGAACCATGTGGCGGAAAGCGGCGATGATCGGATTGACCTGAACGAATTCCGGTTTCACGCCCTTGATCGGGATGTCGCCAGACTTGAGGCCCCGCGTCGTGCTCGTGTCCCCGAGCGCGATCTTCAAATTCAACATCAGCTGTTTCTCCCTGAAAGACCTGCCGGCCCGCGTCCTGATGTTGTCGCGGGCGTCGATACAACCACCTCGGCCCTATGGGACGAGCCCTGCTGTCGTCTCGTCGAAGAGTTCGTCGACGCTGAACCGCCGCGGAATGATCTTTTGTTCGAACGCCCACTCGATGGCCAGGCCGATGCCCTTGCGGTTGGCTTCCAGGCCGAAAGGCGGCTGCAGGGCATTGCTGGTCGACACCGCGCGGCTTTCCACGAGCAGCCGGAATATCTCTGCGACAACGTCGGGACGGTTTTTCGCGAGATCACGATGAACCACGAACATGTGGTTGATCGGGACGACCTGTTCGCGCGCCGACCACTTCTTTCCTTCCGCGATCGCATCCGGAATCAGCGTGCGGATCCTGGGATCATCGGGCATGTCGTTGCCGAGGATGGCGGCGGAGATTTCGCCCGCGTAGAGCAGCTCGGCCAGCTTGGACCCCTTGGGCAGACGCTGGCAATTGGATGGATCCTCATATTCGGCGAGGTGGCTTTCATCGAGGGTCAGCCACGTCACCTTGTCGAGATCGACTCCATATTCATGCTGCAGGATGCCTCTGACCCAAAGGCCCGTCGTCTGGGCATAGGAGCGTACGCCGACCTTCTTGCCTTCGATGTCCTTGGGGTTGAGATCGCCGAATTCACTGTTGTAGCCGATGCAGTGATGCTGCGTGCGCCCGGAGATCGGAGCCGGCAGGAGAATATAGGGTTTGCCGTATGCAAAGGCCTGTAGAAAGGTGACGATGGCAAGTTCGCCGGCGTCGAATGCGTTCTCGCGCAGCATCGGCTTGAAGCCGTCATGCGCAGTCTTGGGACCGCAGAAATCGAACTCCACCAGAGGCGAGTTGAGGGCGCCGGTCTTGAGCGCCACCGTATTCGGATAGTCGGCGAGGTTGGTCCGCAGCTTGACTTTGCCGGATGACACGTTGTCCATTCGAATCTCCCTGATCTCAGGTCGGGGCGCGGCGATCCGGCGAGGCCTCTCGCCCTGTCCTTCCGCCGCCCAAGACACCTTTTTCTGCTGGTGATCGGACGCCGCGTTTGCGGTGCGGCGATCCAGCTTTTCGGGAGCAATGTATGTGATTGTTTACCCTGAGCCTCATTTGAAAGCCGGTGGGTGCCATAAGTTTTTTCTGATCGCTTGTGGGAATCAGGTCGTCGCGCGGCTTGGTTGAGGTGAGGGATCGACCGAAGGGAGCTTGTCAGAACGGACAGGCAGAATGCGTCGGGATGGCAGCTTGGCCTGAATTTGCCGGGTTAAGGTCACCAGATAGGCCCTCTTGCTGGCGCGAGAACAGCGCGGAGGCTTTTGACCGGACATGGCCAGGGACGCTGGCAACGATGATGCCGAACATGGCCCGCGAGGGGGAATTAGCTTTGCCTAAGTGAACTCAGGAAGATCTGCTGAAGCTTGGTCGGTTCCCAGTTCTTTCGCACCGTGACGCCCATCTTGGCCGGAGCATGGTCGATGGTGAAGGGTAGCGACGTGAGCTGGTTTCCCAGCCGTCGGTTGAGGGCCATCTCGGAGGCCGTCAGCACAGCTATCCTGTGACTCTCCGCCAGGAGGATGAAAATGGTCAGGAGCGAGTACGTCTCGACGCGAAAGCGCGGCATTGGACCGTTGCCGAAAATCCCCTCAAAGACGAAGCGCCGCTGAGCCCCTGGACCAGGAGAAATCCACTCCCATTCGCGCAGGTCGTCCAACGTGACCTTGTCCCTGCCTACCAGAGGATGATGGCGACTGACCCCAACCGTATAGGGGTCGGATCCCAGTTCCAGCTCGGCGACATCATCGACGGGAGGAGGGTTCTTGAGCGCGCCGACGAGAAAATCGATGGAGCCACTGCGCAGCTTGGAAAGAAGCTGGTCATAAGGGCCGCTGATCAGGCGTACGGTCACGTCGGGATGGGCGACGACGAAGCGATCCAGGCCGGCCGAAACGTAATTGCTGCCGGCCAGGAGCAGCGCACCGACCAGCAGACGTCCGCGTATCGCACCCGTTTCGGACTGGATTTCCTCGTGCGCCCATTCGAGCTCACGGACAGCCAGGTTCAGGCCGACCGCCAGCTTCGCGCCATCGGGACTGGTCGCGATGCCCTGCGCCGTTTTCACGAACAGTTTGCGACTGACCTGTTTCTCGAGGGTTCTCGCTGCGCGGTGAAGGGACGCCAGTGACACCTTCACATGGCGGGCCGCCTGCGCGAAGGAGCTGTATTCATCGACGGCCGTGAGGGCCAGGATCTGAGCGCGGGTGATACGCCGGGCGATCGACCCGATCTGGGCGGGGTTGTCGGCGTCACCTCCGAGGATTTCGGCCAGAACCGCTTCGATGCGCTCGAAGCACTTCTCGGCCCGGTAATGGAGAATACGCCCAAAATTGGTCAGGTAGGACCCGGTGCTGGTCCGGGCAAAGAGGCTCACACCCAATTCGCTCTCAAGGCTCTGGATCGCCTGGGTGACCGCGGACTGCGACCGATGAAGCTCGTCGGCCGCGCGGGTGATGCTGTCGATGCGGGCCACCTCCGCGAAGGCGCGCAACTGCGTCAAACTGGGCAGAAAAGCGCGGTCGTCCTGGGCTTTCGTCTGCTTGTCGCTCAAAGCGGTACCCTGGTGCCGATCCTGTTCTTAAGCTCCTGCGGATCGAGCCCTTATGGCACAGGCCCGCTGATACACAAATTCGCCTTTCGGAGAACCGGTTCCCAGGGGAGGCGGGCCTTGGCGGCCGGGCTCGATTAGCAAAATCTAATGATCCCGTTCACGATTCGAATTTGAGGTTCCTGGCCTCGGGGTATTTGTCTGAACTCACCGACCGCTACCCCCACCTTCGGGAACATGCGGGATCAGAGCACGTCGAGGCAGTTTGGGATGGCCCGGAACTGCTGTGGTGAGGAGCAGCGCGTGACATTCGTTGATACCCACCGGAATTCCACCTCGGCACATATCGGAGAAGATCATCCATGATCGTCGACTGCCATGGGCATTATACCACCGCACCCAACGGCCTTAAGACCTTCCGCCAGCTTCAGATCGAGGCCTTGGAAGATCCCTCGCGCAATCCCAGCAAACATTCGATCAAGATCAGCGATGACGAGATCCGCGAGAGCCTGGAGGGTGCCCAGCTCAAGCTGCAGCGCGACCGTGGCATCGATGTAACTCTGTTTTCGCCCATCGCCGGCCAAATGGCCCATCACATCGGCAATGCGGTGACCAGCCAGGTATGGTCGGAGGCGTGCAACGACCTGATCTACCGGGTCACCCAGCTCTATCCCGACAATTATATCGGGGTGTGCCAGCTGCCCCAGTCGAGCGGCGTTCCGCCGAAGAGCGTCATTCCCGAGCTCGAGCGCTGCATCAACGAGCTAGGCTTCGTGGGCTGCAACCTCAATCCCGATCCGTCCGGCGGGTATTGGAAGGATCTGCCCTTGAGCGACCGCCAGTGGTACCCGCTCTATGAGAAGATGGTGGAACTCGACGTGCCCGCCATGATCCATGTCAGCGGCACCTGCAATCCGGGTATCCACCACACAGGCGCCCATTACCTGAACGGCGACACCACGGCCTTCATGCAGTTCCTGACCTCGGACGTGTTCAAGGATTTCCCCACTCTCAAATTCGTCATCCCCCATGGCGGCGGTGCGGTTCCTTATCACTGGGGACGCTATCGGGGCCTGGCGCAGGATATGAAGCGGCCACCGCTCCAGGAACATCTGCTCGGCAACATCTTCTTCGATACCTGCGTCTACCACCAGCCCGGCATCGATCTTCTGGCCAAGGTGATTCCCGTCGACAACGTGCTGTTCGCCACCGAGATGGTCGGCGCCGTGCGCGGCATCGACCCGGAAACCGGTTACTACTTCGACGACACCAAGCGCTATATCGACAACGTGAGCTGGCTGACCGACGAGGATCGCTACAAGATCTTCGAAGGCAACGCCCGCAAGGTCTATCCGCGCGTCAATCCAATTCTCGACCGCATCGCAAAGAAGGCTCATGACCATGCCTGATCTACCGCGCCTCAACGGCGTCATTCGCGCCCTCGAAAAGGGCCAGCACGTGGTGATGTCCTTCGCCAAAGCGGATATCGAAGAATCCATCGTTTTCTCGACGTCGAAATATGACGGCATCATCATCGAGAAAGAGCACAATGTCTGGGACGGCAAGGGGCTGCGCGACGCGATGCAGTACTTGCTTAACCGCCGCCAGATCGCCTCGTCCGGAACCATCGCGCCGGCGGTAACGCCGATCGTGCGCATTCCGCCCAACGGCGGCGAGATGAACCAGTGGTTCGCCAAACAGGCGCTGGATCTCGGCGCCTACGGCGTGGTCTGGCCGCATATCAGCACGGTTGAAGAGGCTTACAATGCGGTCTCCGCATGCCGCTATCCTCGGCTGAAGTCGTCGCCGCTCTATGAGCCTGCCGGCTTGCGCGGCGATGGTCCGCATACTGCTTGCCGCTACTGGGGCGTCACCAACCAGGAGTATTACAAGAAAGCCGATGTCTGGCCTCTGGCTTCCGACGGCGAGATCCTCGTCCTGTTGATGATCGAGGACACCAAGGGGATCAGCAACCTTCCCGATATGCTCAAGAACGTGCCGGGCATCGGCGGTGTGCTCATCGGGGAGGGGGATCTTGGCCAGGAGCTGGGCATCCCGCGTCAGTACGAGCATCCCGAACTGCTGGCAGCGATGGCCGAGATCCGCGCCATCTGCAAGCAGCACAACATCCCGGTCGGGCATCCGCATGTCGAGCCGGAGAACATCGAGCGGGTGATCGAGGAAGGCTATCGGATCCTCATCACGCCTCCGCGCCGCAGCTTCGCGTTCATGGAGAAAGCGCTTGACCTCGTCGGGCGCGGTTGAGATCACGGAAGGGAGAGCATCGTCGTGCAAGATCGTGCCAAGACTCGTACCGGAGGCCAGATCCTGGTGGATCAGTTGCGTATCCACGGCGTGGATACGGTCTTTTGCGTGCCGGGCGAGAGCTATTTGGCTGTGCTCGACGCGCTGCACGATGCCTCGACCCTCCGCGTCGTCTCGTGCCGGCATGAAGGCGGCGCGGCCATGATGGCGGACGCCTATGGTAAACTCACCAACAAGCCCGGCATCTGCATGGTGACGCGCGGGCCGGGCGCCACCAATGCCAGCGCAGGCCTTCACGTCGCGATGCAGGATGCAACGCCGATGATCCTTTTCGTCGGACAGGTGGCGCGGGGCCAGATCGAGCGGGAAGCCTTCCAGGAGATCGATTACAGACGCATGCTGGGACAGGTGGCGAAGTGGGTCACCGAGGTCAACGATTCCGCTCGCCTGCCCGAACTCATTGCTCGTGCTTTTGCGGTGGCCACCAGCGGCCGTCCCGGCCCGGTCGTCATCGCCTTGCCTGAAGACATGCTGACTGAGACCGCCGCTGTCGCCGATGCGCTGGCTTATAAGCCGCTCAAGAGCTGGCCGGGCGTCGGTGAGATCCAGGCTCTGCGGAATCTGCTCACCGAGGCAGAGCGGCCCTTCGCCATTCTTGGTGGCTCTCCATGGGATGAAGAGGCAGTTGCCACGTTCGAAGCCTTCGCGGCGGCCAACAGGCTCCCCGTCTGCACCAGTTTCCGGCGTGCGGACCGCTTCGACAACGCCCATGCCTGCTATGCGGGAGACCTCGGCATCGGATCAAACCCCAAGCTGCGCGAGCAACTCCGCCAGGCGGATCTGCTGATCGTGGTCGGGGCTCGTCTCACGGAAATGACGACCGTCGGATATACCCTCTTCGACATTCCGAAGCCGCGCCAGCGGCTGGTTCATGTCCACCCCGATCCCGAGGAGCTTGGAAGGGTCTATCAGCCGACATTGGCGATCAATGCCACGCCTCGGGAATTTGCACGCTCGCTGCGAGACCTGGCGCCGATCGAAGACCCTGTCTGGGCCGAGACCCCGTCGATCGCTCACAGCGAATACCTTTCCTGGCAGAAATGCCCGCCTGCGCCCGGCACGATCCACATGGGCGACATCATGGCATGGCTTGAGGAAAACATGCCGCCGGAAACCATCTATACGAACGGCGCCGGCAACTTTTCCGTCTGGGTTCACCGCTTTCACCAATACCGGCGGCTCGGTACGGAACTCGCCCCCACCAGCGGCTCGATGGGCTACGGCCTGCCCGCAGCCGTGGCAGCCGCGATCACCCGTCCTCAGACGCCTGTGCTCTGCGTCGCCGGCGACGGCGACTTCATGATGACGGGGCAGGAACTCGCGACGGCAATGGCGCAGAAAGCCAAGTTCACCGTCATCATCGTGAATAACGGGATGTACGGCACCATTCGCATGCATCAGGAAAACCACTATCCCGGCCGCGTCATCAGCACCGATCTGGTCAATCCTGACTTTGCCGCTTACGCCCGCTCTTTCGGAGCACACGGGGAAACCGTGGAGAGGACGGCCTACTTCGCCGCTGCCTTCACGCGTGCGCAGCGCTTCAACGGTCCTTCCGTCATCGAGCTGCGCATGGATCCGGAGGTCATTACACCCCAGGCGACTCTCACCGGCCTGCGCGAGGCAGCGCTTGCCAAGAAGTCACACTAGTTTCGATTTTCCTCCGTGGCGACGGGTTGGATCAACCGCGACATTCACTCTGTTCGCCATACACTCGACGCGACTCGTGATACCGGTAGGACGCTACCGCGCAGATGGACCTATGGCGCGGCGTTTTCCGACTCTTTGCGAAGCCTTGCGCCGACGTCGGTTGCAGCCTCGGCGAGGGTTTCGCGTAGGGGGTGGCGTGGACACGATCCGCCAAGGCATCTCGTATTTTTCTTCACATATGTGCTTCTAATTTATGTCCTTCCGTCCGTAACCGGCTCTATTACTATCACTGTTAATGAACCTTGATCGGGGCGCTAGAACCTCGACCCGGTTCAGGGATGACCTGGGCTGTCATGCCCGATTATCCCGACGCAGGGATCTGCAAAAGATTTCGAGAGGTCGCGATGTTGATGACCCAAACGAAGCTTTTGGCTCTGGCCGGCCCTCGCCGCACAGATTGGCATCGCTTGGCCCGAAATCTCAGCACATGAAGCTACCGTCTCACGCGGAGGAAACGCCTATGGACAAAGCAGTAACATGGTATCGGCAGAATAAGGCTCGCATATTCTTCACCCTGGCCGTGCCCCTCGCCCTTTGCAGTGTCCAGAGGGCGCAAGCCCAGGACTTCCCGGCGAAACCCATCACCGTCATCATTCCCTTCGGTCCCGGCGGTCATTCCGACCTGGTCACGAGGCCGCTCTCAGCCGTCGCACAAAAGTATCTCGGGCAGCCACTCGTTGTTGAGATGAAGCCGGGTGGTCAGGGCATCATTGGGACGGAACATGCCGCCAAGAGCGCGCCGGATGGCTACACTCTGCTTGCCACAGGTGTCGGCTGGAATGCCGCGCTGCCCGCAATCGAGGGGCGCTCCTACGGGCCGGACCAGCTGGAGCCCGTTGTCATGCTCAGCGAGGAATCGACGTTTCTGACGGTTCGCGCAGACTCGCCTTACAAGACGCTGAAGGATCTCGTCACTTACGTCAAAGCCAATCCCGGAAAGGTCACCGTCGGTATCGGCGGTCCCTACACGACGAGCGAAACGTTCTGGAGATGGATGACCAAGACGCAGGGAGCCTCGGTTCGACTGGTCAAGTTCGGTGGCGGATCGCAGATGATGCTCGCGGGTCTCGGTGGGCATGTCGACGTGTTTGGCGGATCTCCACTTTCGGTGTCGGAACAGGCCCGCGCGGGGAAGATCAAACCTCTCGTGTATTATGGCGAGAAGCGCCATCCGGAATATCCGGATGTGCCGACTGCGCGGGAAGAGGGTTTCGACATCGCGCTTGAGATCTGGAACGGATACGCAGCACCCAAGGGAACGCCCCGTCCCGTAATCGACAAGCTTGCGGAGGCCATTCGCAAGATGCTCGACGATCCCGCCGTCAAGGAAGCCTACAAGCAGGCGGGCGAGCATGTCACCTTCCTCGGTCCCGACGAGTATCGCAAGGTCTGGCGTGAGACCTATGATTTCTACGCGGACATGAAGGGTGCCTACAGCATCAAGGGCATCGTCGACGAGGCGAAGCCGGCAAATTAGCAGCCTGCAATCGAGGCAGAGGCACTCGTCTCACGCCGGTAAGCCATGGCGGAGGCCCGACAACAGATCCTTCCAGGAAGGCCTCCGTGTCGAGTCTCCGCTCCAAGCAACAACAACATGGGTGAGGACTGCAAGAATGGCCAAATCCTCCGAACTCGTCATGAGCGCCTTCTTCGTACTCTTCGCGTTCGGCTGCATCGCCGCTTCCTTGCAGCTGCCGCTCGGAACGCCGCTGGAGCCTATGCCGGGCTTTATCCCGCTCATCGTGAGCCTTTTCCTCCTGTTCGTTTCACTTGCGCAATTCGCTACGGCATTCCGGACCGCGGGGAATTCCAAGGCGGTGCTTGGGGAGCAATGGAAGCAGCCGGCCAGCATTGTGGTCGGCCTGATCGTGTACAGCATCACTCTCGACTTTCTTGGATACATCATCGCGACAACAGGCTTGTCGCTGCTGATCATCCGCATCTTCGAACCACAGGGGTGGCTCAGGCCACTGGTCATCGCGATCGCGGTTTCGGTTTTCAGCTATGTTCTGTTCGACCGCCTGCTTGAAGTGAATCTTCCTGACGGCCTTTTGCGTGGCCTGCTCTAGTCGCCGGAGTCATCATGGACCTCTTCTCAAATCTCATTGAGGGATTCAGCGTCGCGCTGATACCGACAAATCTACTGCTCGGATTCATCGGGGCGGTTCTCGGCACGGCGGTTGGTGTGTTGCCCGGACTTGGGCCTTCCGCAACCATCGCTTTGCTGCTGCCGCTCACGTACAAGTTGGACCCTGTCGGCGCCATCATCATGCTGGCCGGCATCTACTACGGTGCGATGTTCGGCGGTTCGACCACATCCATTCTTCTCAACATTCCCGGAGAGAACTCGTCGGTCGTCACCTGTATCGACGGCTATCAGATGGCTCGAAAGGGTCGCGCGGGAGCCGCTCTTGGGATGTGCGCCATCGGCTCGTTCATCGGCGGTCTCATCAGTGTCCTGATATTGATCCTGATCGCGCCCGCGCTGTCCGATTTGGCTCTAAGCTTCGGTCCGCCCGAATACACGGCCATGCTTCTGCTCGGTCTCTTCATGGTGGTCTATCTCTCATCGGAATCGGTTCTCAAGGGTCTCATGGCCATGAGCATCGGGTGCCTGCTCGGCATGGTTGGTCGGGATGTCACCTACGGCTTGGATCGTTTCACCTTCGGCAGTGACTATCTCCTGTCGGGCCTCAACTTCGTGCCGGTGGCTATGGGTCTCTATGGCATTTCCGAAGTGATGCTGAACATGGAGAAGCAGGAGACACGTGAGGTTTTCAAGACGGATTTGAAAGGCCTATGGCCTACGCGGGCAGACTGGAAGGCCTCGTGGGCGCCGATTCTCCGTGGTGGCGCGTTGGGCTCGCTGCTCGGGGTTCTTCCAGGCGGTGGAACCGTCATGGCGACCTTCGGGTCCTATACGATTGAGAAGCGCCTTTCGAAGACGCCCGAGCGGTTCGGGAATGGCGCAATCGAAGGTGTTGCTGCCCCGGAGACGGCAAACAATGCATCGGCGACAACTGCCTTCGTCCCGCTGCTGACCCTCGGCATTCCGACCCACACGGCCCATGCCCTGATCTTCATGGCTATGATGATCCATGGCATCCGACCGGGCCCGCTGTTGATGACGGAGCATCCTGAGATGTTCTGGGGTGTGATTGCGTCGATGGTGACAGGAAATCTGATGCTCCTTCTGCTCAACCTGCCGCTTGTCGGCATGTGGGCGAAGATGCTGACCGTCCCGTACAAGTATCTCGTGCTGGTGATCATCACGGTCTGCGTGATGGGAGCCTACAGCGTCAATCTGTCGGCGTATGATATCACGACGATGGCTCTCTTCGGCGTCGTCGGCTACGGGCTCAGAAAATTCGGTTTCCCGATTTCACCAATTGTCCTGTCGATGGTGCTTGTGCCGAACCTCGAGGCCTCCTTCCAGCAGTCGATGGTTCTGGGCATGGGTGATCTGAGAATCTTCTTCTCGCGGCCGATCTCGGGAACCCTCATGGCCCTCATTGTCCTGATCCTGCTGTTCCCGATCGTGAGCTGGCTGTGGAACCGCCGCGGGGATCTAAAAAAGCTGAGGCAGCAGAACAATTCGCCCGCCGTGAAAGCCAATAATCTTTAAGGGGAGAAGCATGAATATCTTCGGTACCACATTCAACTTCGAAGGACGCCTGGCCAAGATCAAGAAGGTCATGGCTGCGAACGATCTGGACTGTCTCATCGTCCACAACTGGACAAATCAATACTACCTGTCCGGACACTACCAGCATTTGCCCTGGTATCCCGTTTCGCACACGCACATCACGGAATCACCGCTGATGATCTTCAAGGATCACGATCCGGTTTTCCTGTGCGCATTTATCACGCTGAACGCCGTTAGAGAGGGCACGTGGATCAAAGACGTTCGGGCCATCGATCAAGGCTTTGCACCGAGCGCCTATGAGGGCATCGCAAAAGTTCTCAAGGAAAGGGGACTGGATGCAGGGAAGATCGGTATCGAAGAGAAATGCTGCACCGCGAGTACCCAATATAATCTGGCAAAGGCGCTTCCCAATGCCGAACTGAAGTTTGCCGGCGATCTCCTGTATAAGGCGCGGGCCGTCAAGGAGCCGGAAGAGATCGAGCTGATCAAGCAGGCCATCGCGATTTCGGAATCTGCAATCCAGGTTGCGAAAGACGTTGCGAAGCCCGGCGTCACCGAGATGGAAGTGCAGCTCGCCATGGAAATCGAGATGAAGCGGCTTGGCGCGTTCCGTGAAGTCGAGACGATGTGCCAGTCGGGGGTGAAAACTGCCAATTACAGAGCTTTTGCCGCAGACTGGAAGAAGATCGAGAAGGACGAGCCGGTCACTATCGATCTGGGCTGCCTCTACAAAGGTTACGGTTGCGACATCGCGCGCACGTGGGTTGTGGGGACACCCAGTGCCGAGCACAAGAAGATCGCCAACGATCTCTACGCCACCTACGAGAAATTCTGCACCTTCACGAAGCCCGGCATGACATTCGCGGAGGTCTTCGACTACATTCGCGGTCAGATGATCGAAATGGGCTATCCTGCCACCAAGACGGCATTCCCGTGTCAGCAGTTTGCGATCCACGGTGTCGGCCTCGGTCCATTCCATGACTTCCCGCACCCGACGCATCGCGAAACGATCTTTGAGCCTGGAATGATTATTTCCTTCCAGCCATCCGTGCGCCAGAAGACGTTCACGATCCGCTTCGAGGATAATCTTCTGATCACGGATCGCGGTGTCGAGCTGCTTAGCAAAACGCCGAGGGAACTCATCTAAATCCCGACAGGGCAATTTCATTAGGCAGAAATGGCGGGGTCGAAACCCCGCCATTTCGCTTGCTCGACCCATGCAAGCGCGCGTCGCTTCGATACCCGGATATGGTCCTGACCAGCCTTAGGAAGGGACTTTATCGGGAGTTGACGGTTCCGACTTCTGATAGTGCCGCTTGGCTGCGGTGATCTCAACGAGATAGTCGAATACGGCCCTCACACGCGCCGGCAGGTGGCGACCGGCAGGATAGATCGCCGAAACCGGAGGGCCGTCAACCTCGTAGCCCTGCAGGATGGGGAGGAGGGTTCCTTGCTCCAAATCGCGGTGCAGAGCCCACCATGACGAATGCACGATGCCAAGCCCCTTTACGGCTGCCTCACGCAGCGCGTCACCGTTGTAGACGGCTAGATTGCCGCTGACGCGGACGCGTTGCCGGCCGCCCTGCGCGGACCGGAAGGTCCAATCGTTCCCGAAGCGGCCATAGATGCAGTTATGGTCGAGGAGATCTTCCGGGGTGTCAGGTGTTCCAGATCGGTCGAGATAGGTGGGGGACGCCGCCGTGATCATCGGACCGCGCGTCAACTGCCTGCGGATGGAGGCGGAATCCGCGAGCTCGCCCGTATGAACGCCCACATCGAAACCGGACTCGATGAGATCGACAGGACGATCGCTGAAGTGAACCTGCAGCTTGACCTGCGGATAGCGCTCGAAAAATTCCGGTAGCGCCGGGACCAGTGTCAGACGCCCGAAGAGATTCGGAACGACAACACGGACGGTACCCTGTGTCGAGCTCGTTGCCTGGCGCAGCAGGCTTTCCGCTTCGCTGAGATCAGACAGAATCCGCTGTGCCCGCTCAAACAACTCCTGCCCCTGATCCGTGAGGACCAGACGCCGCGTTGTGCGATTGAAGAGGCGTGTGCCGAGATCGTCCTCGAGACGACCGATGATCTTCGTAACCGTTGATGCAGACGTGCCGAGCTTCTGAGCAGCGGCAGTGAAGTTACCCTGCTCACACACGGTGACGAAGGTCTGGAAGGCCGCGAATTTGTTCATGGCAAGCGTCCGATCTCAGAACAATTTTCATAGGTACCATTCTAATTACTGCGATTTTTGCGCGCAAGGGGATCGGCTATCGTCATTCAGGAAAATGAGGAGGCGGACCAGTTGTTAGCAGAGGATTTGTTCGTCCAGACAACATATGGGCGTATTCATGCGCTTGCAGCGGGCAGCGGCGAGCCGCTGATCCTGCTGCACAGCAACGGAGGCTCGGCTTACGAATACGAGCACGTCATCGAGGATTTGGCGCGCAGCTTCCGCGTGATCGCTTGGGACATGCCAGGTCAAGGCGATTCCGATCCCTTGGCCCATCATATCGGGGTTCATGATTATGCAGGCGCCGTAATCGAATTCATGGACGCCCTCGGGATTGCCAAGGCCCATGTGCTGGGAGCCTCGATCGGAGGGGCGATCTGCGTGGCGTTAGGCGCCCATCATTCCGCCCGGATCGAGCAGCTGTTCATCGTCGAATGTCCTTATCGGTCGGCGCAGGAATGGCAGAAGAACTGGGCCAATACGGAAGCGAATTACGCGCCGGTGACCCAGTCATTGGAGCGGGTCGCGCCTCGCTTGCGCGCGGTAACGCCGGAACTGCTGACGCGCTGGAATATCGACCGGTCGAAGGCAGGGACGAAGACCTGTCTCAGCGTGATGTGGGCGCTGCGTGAATACGACATCGGGGCGGACCTGGCAAAAATTCCGGCAAATGCGGTTCTGGTCTTTGGCGATAGAAGCCCGACAGTCGGTAAACTCGATCAGTTCAAGGCCGTTCTGAAGGCACCGAGCGTGCACGTCATCGACAATTGCGGTCATTTTCCGATGGTCGACGACCCGGAGCGGTTCGTTGCGATCATCGAGCATGAAGTATCGGCATAAGGATCAGGAGGAAGCGATGAGACTCGGATATTTTGCCATGCCGATGCACCCGATGCACCGGCCCTGGCACGAAACACTGGACGAAGACCGTGAAGCCGTCATCCTGTGTGACAAGCTAGGATTTTACGATGCGTTCATTGGTGAGCATCTGACGGACCGGGTGGAAAATATCACAAACAGCATGCTTTTCCTGGCCACGCTGATCCATGCGACCAAGACGATCAAGCTGGCCACGGGAACGACGAACCTGTCCCAGACGCATCCTACGCTGATCGCATCACATGCGGCGATGTTCGACCAGTTGGCTAAAGGACGCTTCATCTTCGGCATCAGTCCCGGCAACCTGCGTTCGGACGCCGAAGCGCTTGGCCGGCTCGATGAAGACCGAGGCAAGCTTTTCGCGGAGGCGATCGACGTGATCCTGGAAATCTGGAGTCGCGAGGCGCCTTACAGGATCGACCTTCCGGACAACCGTTTCAAGGTAACGACAGAGACGACCGCAGCACTGGAGATCGGGCTGGGTTACCTTGGAAAACCCTATCAGAGCCCGAGGCCCGAGGTCGTGGGCACGGTTGTCGCGCCGTATTCCAAGGGCGTGGTGCTCATGGGCCAGCGCGACTTCCACCCTATCTCCGCAAACTTCCTGCAAGCGAAATGGGCCAGGACACACTGGACCAACTATGCCGAAGGCAAGGCATCGGTCGGGCTGCAGGCGGACCCTGCCGACTGGCGTGTTGCGCGCACCATTTTCGTCGCCGATGACGATGCCACTGCCAAGCGCTACGCTGGTGGTGATCCAGGAAGCCCATATCGGTTCTACTACAATCAGATCATGACGAAGTTCTCGCGCATCGGGCGCTTGGCTGTCTTCAAGGATCGTATCGATCAGCCGGACAGCGAGATCACGCTCGACTATGTGATGAACAGCCTCGTTCTGTCCGGCTCGGTCAATAGCGTGGTTGACCAGATTCTCGCCATGCGCGAGGTCACGGGTGATTGTGGCGAGCTGGTCTATGCCGGCATGGATTGGGTCGATCCCAAGCTCGCGAAGCGGTCAATGGAACTCATGGCAACCGAAGTCATGCCGAGAGTAAACGCCGCCATTGCGCAATCCAACTCAGTTCGGCGGAAGGTTGCTGCGCAAGCCTAATTTCCTGCGGCAGCCCCCAACGAAAGTGTGCTATACCCGAGCGCTGTGGACGGCGATGGCGCATCGCGTCGCCTTCTCACCATGTCGCTTGCGCAATCTTCAGACGGCTTGGAATGACAGGAAAGAACGATGAACGGTGCTGAGAGCCTAGTTCGGACGCTTGTGGCGGCAGGCGTCGATACGTGCTTTGCAAATCCTGGTACGTCGGAGATGCACTTCGTCTCGGCGCTCGACAAGGTCGACGGCATGCGGTCGATCCTCGTTCTCTACGAGGGCGTGGCGACGGGTGCTGCCGACGGTTACTGGCGGATGGCCGACAGGCCGGCTTCGACTCTCCTCCACCTAGGGCCTGGCCTGGCGAACGGGCTGTCTAACATCCACAACGCGCGGAAAGCCGCGTCGGGGATGGTCAATATCATCGGAGAGCATGCCAGCTGGCACCTTGCCTACGATGCGCCTTTGGCTTCCGATATCGAAGGACTGGCGCGGCCCTTATCCGACTGGGTGAAAACCTCGCCGCGTTCGTCGACCATCGGCGCGGATGCGGCGCAGGCGGTCGCGGAGGCACGCCTGTCTCGCATCGCCTCGCTCATCCTGCCCGGCGACACGGCATGGGAGGAGGGAGGTATCATCGCTTCTCCCATCACGCCCTCGGCTCCTCCTGTTGACATCACCGCCGTGGAGGCAGCTGCGCGTGCGTTGATGAATGGCGATCAGGCCATGCTCATCATTGGTGGAAAGGCCACTCGAGGAAAAGCTCTGGAACTCGCCGGCCGCATTTGCGGGAAAACCGGGGCTACGCTCGCGACACAGTTTTTCACCGCGCGGGTTGAGCGTGGTGCCGGCCGCGTTTCGGCGTTTCGAATCCCATACTTTGTCGATCCGGCGCTGGCCGCGCTGAAGGGGTTCAAGCATATCGTAACGGTTGAGACGAGGGAGCCGGTTGCTTTCTTCGCTTATCCCGACAAGCCTAGCCTGCTGAAATCTCCAGACGCTGAAGTCTATCAAGCCTGCGGTCCGCGTTCGGACGGGCTCGCCGTCCTCGAAGCCCTTGCCGAGGCGCTCGGAGCGCGCCCGTCCCATGCACGTTACCAAGAGCGCACTGACACGCCGCTGCCATCCGGGGCTCTGAACCAACAGACAATCGCCCAAATCCTGTCGGCACTGATCCCCGAGAACGCGATCGTGGTCGACGAGTCGGTGACAACCGGACGTGAGTCATTTGCCCTCACCGCCGGGGCCGCACCGCACGACTGGCTTCAGAACATGGGAGGGTCGATCGGCTTCGGCCTACCGGTCGCAACAGGTGCCGCGGTCGCCTGTCCTGACCGGAGGGTCATTTCGCTCTCGGGTGACGGGTGCGCCATGTACACTCTGCAATCCCTTTGGACGCAGGCACGTGAAGGCCTCAACGTCACGACGTTGGTCTTCTCGAACCGCGCTTATCAGATATTGCGCGTGGAATTCGCCGGCGTTGGCGCCGGTGCCCCCGGCAAGAAGGCCGCCGAGATGATGAGCCTCGACAATCCTCCGCTCGATTTCGTGGCCCTTGCCAAAGGCATGGGCGTACCGGCCAGCCGGGTGACGACTTGCGAGGAACTGGTCGCGGCAATGAGGCGGGACCTGCGCGAGCCCGGTCCACGGCTCATCGAAGTCATGCTGTGACGATTATTTCGGCGTTCGGCGCTCTGGCATGCCACGTGCCGGGCCGCCTCGCACCCTGCAATCCAATACACTAAAGCCTTGCGCTGCAGCGATCTCAGCCCTCGCTGCCGCATGTCAGCCGTCTCAGCGAGCCCGCCTGTCCGACATGCGGGCTTGTGTAGCGTTGGATCGATGCTGTGCTCCTGAGCCGGCAGGCCAGCGGGAGCGTTCCTTAGTCCGGAACTGACTATCGGCCGACTCCCATATCGCATTATCGGCGGTGTAGCGATCAAAGCTGCTCCCGAGGCGCCAAATTACCTTCTCTATCTCGGAACAGAATTCACAAATCCATTGCTTATTTCTGCACTTCTAGAGGGCATTGAGTTCCCTTAGATTCCTCCTACGCACAGGAGAGAGCGAATGGCCCAGGTGGAGATCGTATGTGAGCCCCGGTTCATCAACAGTCACTCATTCCGCACGACAATGTCGAAGTTCGCCACTGGCGTGGCGGTGCTGACCAGCCTTCACGAAGGGCAGCGCTTCGGCATGACGATCAATTCTCTGACGTCCGTATCGCTCGATCCTCATCAAATCCTCGTTTGCCTCAACCAGGGCAGTGCGACCGGAAACGCCATCAGGTCGAGTGGCCGCTTTGCCGTGAACCTTCTCGACCGCGATCAACAGGATGTGGCGCGCAGCTTCGTCGGTCGCGATGCAAAGCGCTTCGACTGTACCGCATGCACGACGAGCGTCGCCGGCTTGCCGCTTGTCGAGGGAGCGTTGGCTTACCTTGTCTGCCGCGTCAGCGATATTTTGCCCAGCGGAGACCATGATATCGTGATTGGAGATGTGGTGGAATGCTGGCAGCGAGATGGAGAGCCCCTTGTGTTCTACAGCGGAGCGTATGGTAGCTTCGAGTCGGACGCACTGAGACTTCGTGCGTGTGGAACTTCAGCCTAATGAAGTACAACGGTCGCCGTCGCCATCGGATATCCCGGGAGGATAGATACAAAAGCCCATGAGAAACGAAAGTGCGCAAAATCAGAGCGGTACGGCATTCATCACGGGAGCGGCCTATGGCATCGGTGCGGCCGCAGCGCTTGCCCTGGCTCGCGACGGCTGCGATCTCGTGCTCGCCGATCTATCGGTAGAAATGCTGGCTGAAACGGCCGCGAAGGTTCGCGAACTCGGACGGCGGGCGGTGCCGATCAGGCTCGATCTCCGCAATCAGGACAGCATCGAGTCCGCTGTTGCAACAGCGCTCGGCTCCTTTGAGCGCCTCGATGTGCTTGTGAACAACGCTGGCGTTCCACTTCGCAAAGCCGCGCTCGATGTGACCCGGGCCGATTGGATGCAGGTGATGGACGTCAATCTGGGCGGCAGTTTCTTCATGAGCCAAGCCGTCGGACGCCATTGGATCGAGAACGGGCAGTCTGGCGCTATCGTAAGCGTCGCGTCCACTCATGGCCTTCTCGGCGTTCCAGGAAGCTCTACCTACGGCATTTCAAAGGCGGGCGTCGCCCACATGACGCGAATGCTGGCGATCGAGTGGGCGCCTCACAAGATCCGAGTCAACGCGATTGCGCCAGCGTCCACGGAAACTCCAACGCGCACTGGCCTGTCGGATCCGGCACGCCGCGAAGAGCTGCTGTCGCGATTTCCCCTGCGCCGGTTCGGTAAACCCGAGGATATGGCTGAAGCGATTGCCTATCTGGCCAGCCCGCGTGCGGAATTCATAACCGGCCAAGTTCTCGTTCTTGACGGCGGCCTCACTGTGCAGTGACGATAACGGCGGTAAAGGGAAAATAAAAAGATGAGTCAGTCAGAGTCCAGACCTGCCAGCAAGTATCGCTTCCTCATGATACAGGGCTTTCGCCTCCCCGAGGATTCTCCGTACCTGCATCGCAAGCTGACAGGTCCGAAGGAGCAGACCCTGATGGACTATCAATCGCTTGCGCCTCTGTTGGAGGACATCGACTGGGATCTTCACGCCGGTGCTCCGACGACCTACGGCAACTGGGCTGTCGAAAACCGTCAGGAATTCTCTCATTCCGGCGTGGCCCGCCTTCCGCTCGTGAAGGAGGCCTGCGAGAGCGGGAAATACAATGCCATCGTCCTGTTGGGTGGGGGGGAGCCCGGCTTTCTTGAAGCGCGCGAAATCGGCCGCCGGTACAGGATCCCGGTGACTTCCTGCGCTTTCTCGCAGATGCATGTGGCGACGATGCTGGGCAATAAGTTCAGCATCCTGGACGTGGCCGAGAGTCACAACATGTATTACTACAATCTCGTCGTTCAGCATCGCATGACCGAACGATGCGCTTCCATCCGCATGATCAACTTCCCGCATGAGCGCCCTGGTTGCGAGACCGAGCGACCCTTGCATGTTCAGCGCGACAAGGCACGGCGGGGGGAACGATCCGAGGCCGTGGAAGAGGCGGTCGAGGCGGCCGTGGCGGCAATCGAGGAGGATGGCGCCGAAGTCATCACGATCGGCTGCTCGGGAGCCTTCTGGCTGCAGCCGTTCGTTCAGAGGCGCCTCGACGAGATGGGGTGGGAGGTTCCCGTGCTTCACGGATACAAGACAGCCATCACGCTCGCCAAGATGATGGTCGATCTTGGGGTTGATGCCAGCGGATTGATGTTCCCTTCGGATCGGCCCAAACGCTGGCGAAAGAAGAAGGTCTTCTGACGGGTGCCGACTGAGTATGCCTCAGCGCGAGTTGCGGCTCGGCGGCCGAATTAAAAGCAGGCAACTGCCGCCGGCCTGAAGCCGTGCGGGCTTCAATAAATGGCCGGAACCACATGCTTCGCAGGTAACCCGGCCTCGGCGCCTTTGGGGCGCGGGTCGGCTTTGGGCACCTTCGGCAGATCGACTTTGACCTTTTCGTATGGGATCTGGTCCAGCATATGAGAGATGAGATTGAGCCGTGCCCGGCGCTTGTCGTCTGAAGGCACGATAAACCACGGTGCTTCAGGGATGTCGGTGCCGCGCAGCATGTCCTGATAGGCGAGGGTGTAGTCCCACCAGCGGCGTACCGACTCGGTGTCCATGGGGCTGAGCTTCCAATGCTTGATCGGATTGTCGATCCGGTCGGCGAATCTTTTGCGTTGCTCGTCCTGGCTCACGTCGAGAAAATACTTGAGCAGGATGATGCCGTTCGCCACGATCTCTTTTTCAACCGATGGGACAAGGCGCATGAAGCGCTCATACTCGTCCTCCGTGCAAAACCCCATCACCCGCTCGACCCCGGCCCGGTTGTACCAGGAGCGGTCGAACAAGACGATCTCGCCTGCAGCCGGGAAATGGGCGAGGTAACGCTGGATGTAGAGCTGGCTCTTCTCGCGCTCCGTCGGCGCCGGGAGGGCCACATGCCGAAACACCCTCGGGCTCACACGCTGGGTGATGCGGCTGATCACTCCGCCCTTGCCGGCCGTGTCGCGCCCCTCGAACACCACTACGATCCTTGCGCCTGTGGCCTTCGCCCAGGTTTGAAGGCGCACGAGCTCGACCTGCAGCTTTTCCAGCTTCTTCTCGAACTCCTTTCGCTTCATCGGTGTGTGAGAGTGGTTTGATGCATCGGCTTTGTCTTTTTGTTTCGTCAGCACATCTTGTCGGCTCATCTCACGCTCCCTCACCTTGGCGGATGTCGCAAGCCCGGACGCCCTCCATTTCGTCCGGCAGGGTCGTCCCATTTTCGGCGGCCGTCACGATGCGGATTCGGCCGGCGTCGTCGGATAGACAAGTAGTCGGGACCCGGCTGCTTCGTTTCTGAGAGCTTCATCAAGGACCCGCATCGGGCAATCCGACTGTCAGACAACGATCAATCGTCGCGCGAATTCACCCAAGCCACTTGATCTTTTGGGACAGCCAATTGACCCAATGGGACGGTGAAGCGGGAACATGCCGGCAATTTTCGTCGAATTGCCGCAATTCGGGATAAACCTATGTTAGTTTAGAGCTGGTCTAAAGCCATTGCCGAGAACGGTGCCAAGTGTGCAGTTTCGCGATCGACCTTGAATGCCTGCGAGGCGGCCATGAAAACCAATCATATCGTGGTGCCGCCCTTCGGCGGCAGGCAAGATATCGGGTCCTCAGCTGCGCCGATAGGAATTCCCAAACCTGGACGGACGCTTCCCCCTGGCTATATCCACCTCGGCGTAGCCAAGGAAATCGTGCCAACGTTACGCGATTTCGGCATCGAACCCGATCCGCTCATACGAGAAGCCGGGCTCGATCCGTGCCTCTTCGACGACGGGGCGAATGTGATCCAGCATGCAGCGTTGGGTCGGCTGCTATATCTCTGCGTGTCCCGCACCAAATGCCCCCATTTCGGACTTCTCGTCGGTCAGCGCGCCAGTATCCTCTCGCTTGGAATGGTCGGGCGCCTGATGCTGCATTCCGAGACCGTCGGCGATGCCATTCACGCTCTGGTATCGAACCTGAGCATTCAAAACCGCGGCGCTGTCCCGGCATTTGCAGTCAACGGCGACATCGCCCTGTTCAGCTATGCGGTCTATCAGCCCGAGGTCGAAAGCGCTAACCAGATCTCGGATGGCGCAATGGCGGTCTCGGTCAATTCTTTGCGCACCCTTCTGGGAGGCGGATGGAATCCGCTCGAAATCCTGCTGCCTCGGTCTGCGCCGGCGGATCAAGGACCTTACCGGCAGCATTTCCGGGCACCTATCAGGTTTAACCAGGAAGTCGCAGCGATTGTGCTTTCGGCAGGTGACCTGAATCGACGTATCGTCGGGGCCGATCCCTTGCTGCGAACCATGCTGGAAGAGCAGATCAGGCGGGCGAAGGGCGATCAGCATTCCGAGTTTTCAGACGATATCCGGCGGCTTCTGCGTACACGTTTGACGAACCATCGCTGTTCGGCGGACGAAATCGCCGCCCTGCTGGCGATGCACCGCCGGACCCTC
Organism: Microvirga zambiensis WSM3693; assembly: GCF_016735695.1. Taxonomy (GTDB): domain Bacteria; phylum Pseudomonadota; class Alphaproteobacteria; order Rhizobiales; family Beijerinckiaceae; genus Microvirga; species Microvirga zambiensis. The sequence continues at coordinate 31,885 of NZ_JAERQD010000023.1, forward strand.
AGCCGGCGTCTGAAAAGTGATGGGATGGGCTATCGATCGATCTCGAACGAGATCCGTTTCGAGATCGCGCGGCAATTGCTCGAAGATACCGAGGTGCCGCTCGGCCAGATCGCGGCGGCGTTGGGCTACTCGGAGGCAAGCGCCTTTACCCGTGCCTTCCGGCGCTGGTCGGGCCAAACCCCGACGGCCTGGCGAACGGAAAGCCATGGGGAGTGATCCTGCCCGGCTCAAACTGTCAAGCAAGTGTCCCCTCCGATCAAGCAGACTGCCAGGGCTGGCCTAGAGTGATCGTCCAGGCGGCGTAACATTTTTGCCGAAAGTCGATCCACCATCTTCTGCTCCTGAAATCAAACCGGGGAGGCTCATGTGATGCATCGAGGGATCTATCCGGATACGGCAACGTCGCTTACGCGCGGATCACTGCGCTTTGCGACGGTCGTCGTCATTGCCTGTCTGAGCGTGACGACGGCTGCGGCGGAGGAGACGTCACCGCAGGCCATCCTGAAAGCAATGGCAGATTATGTGAGCCGGCAGGAGAACCTCTCCCTGAAATACGACGCTGATATCGAGGTTGTGACCCCGGCGGTCGAGAAGATCCAGTTCAGCGCGTCAGGCGACATCATCGTAAGTCGTCCGAATAAATTCCGGGTCAGCCGTACTGGCGGCTACGCAGATGTCGAGCTCATTTCCGATGGTGCGACCGTGACCATATTCGATCGCGGCGGCAACCGGTTCGCTCAGGTCACGAGTACAGAGACTTTGGATCAGGTCGTCGACAGGCTTCGCACCGATGCTTCACTCGAGTTGCCCGGTGCCGACCTACTTTTGTCGAAACCCTACGATGAACTGATAGCCGGCGTCCTGGAGGCCAAGCATATCGGCCGCGGTGTCGTGGAAGGCGTGGAATGCGAGCACCTTGCCTTCCGCAACCTCGATACGGATTGGCAGATATGGGTCGAAGTCGGGGATCGTCCGGTTCCACGGAAATACGTCATCACGAGCAAGGCGGTGGGTGGCGCTCCGCAATATTCGTTGCGGCTCAGGGACTGGAAGACCGGAGTTAGCCCTGCATCGGATGCATTTGCATTCAAGCCGCCGGATGGGAGTAGCGGCGTTTCGATTTCGCTCCTTAAGGATATTGACGAGATCCCTGATGGCGTCGTTCCCGGAGGTACAAAATGATGACTCTTAAACAAGTGCGTCGCACCCTTCTGGCTTTGATAATCGGCAGCACGGCCCTGGCCCTGAACGACGCCGGGCCGATGCGGTTCGGATCTATCGTCGGGAAGGCGGAGGCCAGGATCGGGCGTCCCGCAACACCGCTCAGCTATGCGGGCGTCGCTCGCCGGACGACCCGGCGTGCCGTGGCTTACGGCGCAACCGCGGGAGCGGTCGCGGCGGGAACGTATTACTATGCCGCTCCGGGCTGCCGACAGGTCGTAAATTCTTATGGGCAGATCGTGTACCGCTGCCCGTAACGCTGCCTTGTACGCGAACGAAGCATGACTTCCATGTAAGGCGGAGGTTGATGCCGTCTTCGGCGATCAACTGTTAAGAGGAAGTCCCAACCGGTCAAGCAAGCACTTTGGCGATGGTTATGGTGAGTTGATTCCGCCGCGGCAGGCTTGCCGAGATGGAGAGAGGAGCGATGGAAATGCCATCAATCCACAGGGGAGACGAAGCTCGCTCACAGGGCGGATCGGATCCGCTCACTGAGACTCTCCGTCGGGTTCTTCGAACCGAACTGCTTAGGGAGGCATGCTCCGCAGCCAGCATCGCGCGCCTCTTCTCCATGCATCGACGCACATTGCACCGGCACCTGCATATGGAAGGTCAGGCGTTCCGGCGAATTGCCGATGAGGTTCGCTTCGAGATCGCCTGCGAGATGCTGGCCAACACGGATATGGCTCTCAACCAAGTCGCGGCGGCATTGAAGTATTCGGAGCTGAGCGCCTTCACCCGCGCTTTCCGGCGTTGGTCCGGTCACACGCCTTCAGAATGGCGCATTCGGCATTCCCACGTTCGTAAATCGCCATGGTCTCCGACATCACGCCATCCACCGCAAACCCTCTCCGGCGGCAGGCCCGATGGCACATGAGCGGGAGGCTTGGGAGAGAACGCCGGCAAAAGATTGGGATACGTGTCGGAGCATCGCCTTGACATCCTTCAGCCTGTTGGCCGACCGTGCGACTGCCTGGCAGCTGATGCAATCGTTTCCCTCTTGCCAGTCCTAAAATGTCAAATCCTTGACCCAATAGGTCAAGCACCGGAGCGTGAACGGACCATACTTTCTCTGGCATACAAGCCGGACGATCGCGGACTTGAGCCCTGGCCTCTCCGGCAGTCTATCGACACGATGACCGAGATTCTGGCGGCGGTCGCAGCGGTTAAGGCGACGGTCGCTTTCGGACAACCGCATGGAGACCGATCATGACGGCAGCGATGACGGTTCAGGGCTCGACTCAGCACGGTCTGAGAACCCATGAAAAATATGACCGGCTCGTCGCGGCTGCCCAAGCGGCCCCGAGGCTGAAGGTTGCCGTCGCACACCCATGCGATCAGGCATCTCTCGGCGCAGTGTTCGAGGCTGTCGAACTTGGGCTGATCGATCCCATCCTTGTCGGGCCGAAAGCCAAGATCGCGGCTGCCGCGGAGGTTTTAGGCAAAGGCCTGGACGACTTTCAGATCGTCGAAGCGGCGCATAGTCATGCCGCGGCAGAGGCTGCCGTCGACCAGGTGCGAAACGGGCAAGCCGAAGCGCTGATGAAAGGAAGTCTGCACACGGACGAGCTGATGGCGGCCGTCGTCCGACGCGAAGGGGGGCTGCGCACTGCCCGCCGGATCAGCCATTGCTTCGTGATGGACGTTCCCGGTCACGAGACGGCGCTCATCATCACCGATGCGGCAGTCAATATCGCTCCGACATTGGAAGATAAGGTCCATATCGTTCAGAACGCGATCGATCTCGCTCTTGCGCTGAAGGTGGATCCGGTAAAGGTCGCGATCCTTTCCGCGATGGAAACGGTCAATCCGAAAGTGCCTTCGACCATAGAAGCCGCGGCCTTGTGCAAGATGGCCGATCGCGGCCAGATCACAGGCGGAATTCTTGACGGTCCTCTCGCTCTCGACAATGCGATCGATCTGGGCGCGGCGAAAATCAAGAAGATTGCGTCCCCTGTCGCGGGCCAAGCCAACGTGCTCGTGGTGCCCGATCTCGAAGCCGGTAATATGCTTGCGAAGAGCCTGACTTTCCTTGCCGACGCCGACGCTGCAGGCATCGTTCTCGGTGCGCGGGTTCCCATCATCCTCACGAGCCGGGCCGACTCGACGATCACCCGACTGGCGTCCTGCGCCGTCGCCTCGCTCGTTGCCGATGCTCAGCGCCAGCGGCTCGGCCTCCCGGAGGTCTGACCCATGACTCCTGTTTTCGTGGTGCTCAATGCCGGATCATCGAGCCTCAAGTTCCAGGTTTTCGAAGCCCGTGATGAAGGGCAGCCGTGCATGGTCTTCAAGGGATTGTTCGAGGGACTTGGGGGACCGGCACATTTCGTCGTTAAGGGCACCGATGGCGCAATTCTCGACGAAATGACCTGGAGCGCTGGCGATAAGCTTGGGCATGAAGAAGCCCTGATGCACCTCGTTACATGGCTGCGCCAGCATCAGGAAGACCGCAAGCTGGTGGCGATCGGCCACCGCGTTGTTCATGGCGGGGAGGCCTTCTCCCGCCCGGTTCTGGTGGACGAGGCAGTTCTTCAGTCGCTCGAGACGCTGGTACCGCTCGCCCCTCTGCATCAGCCTCACAATCTGGAGCCGATCCGAATCGTCCGCCGGCGGATTCCTGGCATGCCGCAAGTCGCCTGCTTCGACACAGCCTTCCACCAGGGCCAGTCGGACATCGCGACAATGTTCGCCCTGCCGCGCGAGATGCGCGAGCGTGGCGTCCGTCGTTATGGCTTCCACGGCCTGTCCTATGACTACATCGCATCCGTCCTGAAAGATTACGATCCTAAACTGGCCAAGGGGCGGGTGGTCGTCGCGCATCTCGGGAACGGCGCGAGCCTGTGTGCTCTCAAAGATGGCGCCAGCGTTGCGACGACCATGGGGTTTTCCGCCCTCGACGGCCTTCCGATGGGCACGCGCTGCGGCGCGCTCGATGCCGCCGTGGTCTTCTACATGCTGCGGGAGATGAAGCTCAGTCCGGAACAGGCTGAGCGTATGCTTTACACCAAGTCCGGCCTTCTCGGCGTTTCCGGCCTTTCGAACGATATGCGAACCCTGAGATCGAAGGCGGCAACGGATTCCGACGCCAAGAGCGCCATTGATCTCTTCGTCTATCGAATCGTTCGCGAAATCGGCTCGCTCATGGCGGCGCTCGGAGGAATCGATGGACTCGTCTTCACCGCAGGGATTGGCGAGAACGACGTGGCGACGCGCGCAGAGGTGATCGCCGGCCTAAACTGGGCGGGATTTGCCCTCGATGAAGCGGCCAACCAAGCGGGCGGACGGCAGATCTCGTCGGGCGCCGGACCGACCGCGTGGATCATCCCCACCAATGAGGAACTGGTGATCGCGCGACAGACGCAGGGCGTACTTGGCGCGGCCTCCGCTCGGATAGCATCCTGAAAGGGAGATTGATGGCATGACAACGTCGCAAACCAAGACGGACGAGAAGACGCAGAATGAGCTCGGGGACGAGACGTTCATGTCGGCCGCCGACCTGCGGAACTACATGACCGAGATGCAGATGGCGAAGGCCGTGAAGTCGGTCGATGGCATGGACCGTGCCGAGAAGGCGCGCCAGGAAATGATCAAGCGCATGGCCGAGCCGCTTGAGCTTACGCCCGAAGTCCACGCGGAAATTGTGCAGAACCTGCAAATGAAGCTTCGTACCGCGGCGCAACGCGGCGCGACCGAGCTGATGGTCATGCGCTTTCCCAACGCCATTTGCACGGACCATGGCCGCGCGATCAACAACGCGGATCCTGCTTGGCCTGATACTCTGACAGGGCGTCCACGGCAGGCCTATGAGCTCTGGCGTGACCAGCTTCGGGATGCAGGATTCAGACTCAATGCGATGATCATCGAATGGCCGGGCGGGCTGCCAGGTGATGTCGGTTTCTTCCTTAAATGGGGCGACACCAAGCGATAGCTGAAGATGGGGCAAGGCGTATGACAGGAACGCGACGGACTGATCGACTGGGCGAGAGCGGACAGGCGGAGCAAGGGCTTCATCTGTCCGAGTTCGCCACCATGCAGATGAAGATTGCCCAGGTCTACCAGGAGCGGTGCTCGAACGCCTTCCAGAGTTACGCGAAAGCTGTCAAGGCGGCGAGCGAGCCCTGGCTTGGCGGCTCATCCCGCGCGGCAACTCCGCTCGATTTCTGGCGCGATGCCGGCACCTATTGGGTCGACTTCGCACAGCGGTCCACACTGTTCTGGGACACGTTGCGCCAGCGCGGCAACAACTGGATCGAACACGAGAAGGCAGGCAAGCCGCCGCTCCTCGATTTCAAATGGGAAATCGTCGCGGATGCCCGCACCTTTGAGCGCCCCGCGAATTATGCTCTCGTGCGCATCATTCCGCCGGCGGGTGTCGTAACAGATCCGGATAGCCGGCCCTTCGTGATCATCGATCCGCGAGCGGGCCATGGGCCGGGCATCGGCGGCTTCAAGCAGGATTCGCAGGTCGGAGTGGCGCTCAAGGCGGGCCATCCCGTCTATTTTGTGATCTTCTTTCCGGAGCCGGTGCAGGGACAAACCCTTGCGGATGTTTCGCGGGCGGAGGCCGAGTTTCTCCGCATCGTCGGCGAGCGTCATCCAAACACGCGCAAGCCGGTTGTGGTCGGCAATTGCCAGGGCGGGTGGGCCGCGATGCTGCTGGGCGCCTTCGATCCCGAACTTCCCGGGCCGATCGTGATCAATGGCGCGCCGATGTCCTATTGGGCCGGCAATGACGGCGAGAATCCGATGCGCTATGCGGGCGGCATGCTCGGGGGGGTATGGCCGGCCCTTTTTGCCGCCGATCTCGGTGGCGGACAGTTCGACGGAGCCTATCTTGTCGAGAATTTCGAGTATCTCAATCCGGCCAACACCTATTTCGACAAGTACTACAACCTCTTCGCAAAGATCGATACCGAGCCCGAGCGCTTTCTCGAATTCGAACGCTGGTGGGGCGGCTTCTTCCGGATGGATCGACAGGAGATCAAGTGGATCGTCGAGAACCTGTTCGTCGGCAATAACCTTGCCGCCGGGGATGCGGAATGGTCGGAGGGACGTGCCTTCGATCTCCGGGCGATCAAGTCTCCGATCATCGTGTTCGCGTCTCTCGGCGACAACATCACACCGCCGCAGCAGGCCTTCAATTGGGTGGCCGATCTCTATCCGACCACGGAAGCGCTCAAGGCGAATGGCCAGGTAATCATCGGCCTGATGCACCAAAGCGTCGGCCATCTCGGAATCTTCGTCTCCGGTGCGGTCGCCAAGCGCGAGCACACGCAGATCGTCGACCTGATCGAGTATATCGAGCATCTTCCGCCCGGTCTCTATGGCATGCAGGTCGAAGAGAAAAAGATCGACGGGAGCGTGCAATACGACGTGCTGCTGACAGAACGGCGGGTCGAGGAACTGCAGATCCTGCAGAAATACAGCCGCAAGGACGAGGTGCCGTTCAAGGCGGTTGAGACGACGTCGGAGATGCTGGCCTCCGCCTACGAGACGTTCGCCCGCCCGGTCATTGCGACGATGGTCAATCCGGTTGTCGCAAAGGCCGCCATGGCGCTCAACCCGCAGCGGTCGCAGCGCTGGGCAATGTCGGATAGCAATCCTCTCATGTGGCCGCTGAAAGGAATGGCCGATATGGCAAGGGCAAACCGGTCGCCACGCGATCGGGATGGCCCCATGGCCCGCATGGAGGCATCGATGGCTGCCATCACCTCCGCCTCGTTAGATCTCTATCGCGATCTGCGCGATGCGGCCGTGGAGAATACGTTCTTCCGTACCTATGGCCCCGCCGGATTCGGCATGGCTAGCGACGAGGAGGTTAAGGCCGATCAACCTATCGATGCGCGAGACCTGCCTGTTGTCAGCGCGGCGCTGTCGCATATCGAAGAGGGAGATCGGACGAAAGCCATCGTTCGTGCCGCGCTCCTGCTGATGAAGGCGGGCACCGGTCGGCGTCGTCTCTCCGCCATGAAACGGGCGCGCGATCTCGTCGGCAGGGATATCGGCCTCGTCGATATGTCGGCCGAGGCGGCCCGCCAGATCATCCGCGAGCAGTCCTACATCGTCGACTTCGAGCCGGTGAAGGCGCTGAAAGCACTTCCGAAGCTTCTGCGGACGTCGCACGACCGGCATACGGTGCTTGCCCTGCTCGACCGACTCGAGGGCCGGATCGAGGCCAATGCCAAGCAGCTCTCCGTGCTCGGCGAAATCCGGCAGCTGCTCGCCGATGAGAAGGGGGAGGCTGCAAAAGCGGAGCCGATCACGGTGACGCTGGTGGAGAAGTCATCCGAGGCTGACACGAAACGGCGATCTGCTCCGCGGACACGCGTCATCAGAGGTATGGGGCCAAGCTCATGAGTGACCATTCCACGGATCTGCGCAACGCCGCCCTGCAGTCCAAGATCCTGCAGGGCAAGCGCGCACTTATCATTGGCATCGCCAACGAGCATTCGATTGCCTATGGCTGCGCGCGGGTGTTCCGTCAGCTCGGGGCGGAGCTGGCGGTTACCTATCTCAACGAGAAATCCCGGGCCTATGTCGAACCCCTCGCGCAGGAACTTGAGGCGTCGATCCTCGCCCCCTGCGACGTGGCGCGGGAGGGCGAACTGGAAGCCGTGTTCCAGCAGATCCGTGACACCTGGGGCGGGCTCGATGTCGCGCTGCATTCCATCGCATTCGCTCCGAAGGACGACCTGCATGGGCGGGTCGTCGACTCGTCCGCAGACGGGTTCAAGGTCGCGATGGACATTTCCTGCCACTCGTTCATCCGTATGGCACGCCTCGCCGAGCCGCTGATGACCGATGGCGGCACTCTCCTCGCCATGAGCTACCACGGCGCAAACAAGGTCGTGCCGAACTACAATCTCATGGGCCCCGTGAAGGCGGCACTGGAGAGCGCGGTCCGTTATCTCGCTTATGAGCTGGGCGACAAGCACATCAGGGTGCATGCCATTTCTCCGGGGCCGCTCAAAACCCGGGCAGCCTCGGGCCTGAAGGATTTCGACGTCCTTCTCTCCGAAGCCATCGAGCGCGCTCCCATCGGCGAGTTGGTCGATATCGACGATGTGGGCCTTACGACAGCTTATCTGACAACGCCCTTCGCGCGGCGTCTGACCGGCACAACGACCTATGTCGATGGCGGACTGAGCATTATGGCCTGATGAAGGATGGGAGATTTCCATGATTTGCACGTCGACGAGGCCTCGATCGGAGAGCAGGTATGACACCATCGCTTAATCCTGCGGCACCTCATAACCTTCCGATTTTCATCGCCGCGCCTGGCGGGACCGATGTCCTGATGGTCATCATGGCGATCTTCCTCATACTCGCCGTCCTCGCCGTCGGTCTGCTCTTCCTTCGTCTGCATACGCTGCCCGAGCGCATCGCCCACCGGTCGCACAAACTGCAGTTCGAGATCGTCGCCGTACTGGGTTTGCTGGCCCTGTTCACGCACATTCATGCATTCTGGGTTGCCGGCCTGCTGCTGGCGTTGATCGATCTTCCCGACTTCGGCAATCCGCTTCGCAGGATCGCGGGGTCGCTGGAAAAGATTGCCGGGTTGAAGCCGGGTGAGGGGGCGACAGAGACACCTGAAGAGCTTGGGATACCTGCGGCGCCGGCGGATGAGGCCGGCGAGGGAACGGTGGAAGTGCCAAGGACGGTCACTCCATCCCGGCTCGCGAAGGAGAAGGTCCATGCTTGAGCTTCTTCTCTGCTCGATGCTGACGATTCTGCCGGACTATCTCTACCGCCGCTATGGCCAGGGAAAGAGGATCGGCAAGGAGATCACGCTGTTCTCGGTCTGGTTCGAGCTGCGCTGGGGCATCATCACCTGCCTCATGCTGACAGTCGGCTTGATCACCGTAATATTCTATAATCACCCGTCGACGACGAACGTCACGGCCTTCTTTAGAACCGTGCCGATCCTTCCGGAAACCAACGGGCGTGTCGCAGAAGTGTACATTGATGGTGTGAGCGGTTCGTTCAAGCAAGGTCAACCGATCTTCCGGCTTGACAGCGCGAGGCAGCAGGCCGCCGTAGAGACAGCTCGTCGCAAGATCGCCGAAACCCAAGCCGCCATGGTTGTCTCGGAAGCCCAGATTCTCGAGGCTGAAGGCAAGATCCAGGAGGCTAGGAGCGCCCATCAGCAGGCAGTCGACGAATTGGAGACCAAGGAAGAGATCTACCGGCGCAATCCTGGCGCAGTTGCTGTGCGCGATATCGAAAAACTCCGAGTGGCCGTGGAGGGACGCCAAGGAAGCATTGACGCCGCAACCGCTGCGAAGGCACAGGCGGAGGCGCAACTTGCAAGCCTTCTTCCTGCCCAGAAAGCCAGTGCCGAAGCCGAGTTGGCGCAGGCGGAGGTCGACTTGCAGAAGACCGTTGTCCGTGCTGGCGTCGACGGTCGGGTGGAGCAGTTCACGCTCCGCGTTGGCGATATCGTCAATCCGCTCATTCGCGCGGCAGGGGTCTTGATCCCGGAGGATTCCGGCCGGGGCCGCCTGCAAGCCGGGTTCGATCAGGTCGAGGCTCAGGTCATGAAGGTCGGCATGGTAGCGGAGGTGACGTGCATCTCCCGGCCCTGGACTATCATCCCGATGGTCGTGACTGGGGTGCAGGACTACATCGCCGCTGGTCAGTTCCGCGCCGGCGAGCAGCTTCTCGAGGCCCAGCAGGTAACACGACCAGGCACGATTCTGGTTTTTCTCGAGCCGCTCTACGACGGGGGGCTTGACGGCGTGACACCCGGCAGTAGCTGTATCGCCAATGCCTATACGAGCAATCACGAGCTGCTCGCCTCCGGCAAGGTCGGCGCTGTTCGTGGATTTGCTTTGCATGCGGTGGATGCGGTCGGGCTCGTTCACGCGATGCTTTTGCGCATCCAGGCGCTTGTGCTGCCCATCCAGTCGCTGGTGTTCGGCGGGCATTAAGGGCGGCCTCATCGAGGTGTTTTGATGGTGAAGAAGCCCATCGGGACAACCGCCGCCTGAGTAGCGTTTACGCTTCAATATCAGACAATATTGATGACGGATCTCATTGAGGAGGATGATCCATGACCACCATGCCGAAAAGATCGTCGGTATCCGACACTTTGCGCAGTATGAGTGGAAGCGCATTGGCGGGTGACAACAGCCGTGCTTTGGCAAATGCCGCCGAAACTTGGCTTTCTGCAACCGCCGAGTGTCACCGGGAAATGATGGGCTTCATGTCCATGCGCCTCGACAAGAGCGCGCAAACCCTCCGCGACGTTCTGGACTGCAAGAGCCCGGCGGATATTTCTGCCGTGCAGTCGCGATGGATGGAGGAGACCCTCCGCGACTACAATGCCGAAATGGCTAAACTCATGGCCATTTATACCAGTTCCGCTAACGGTGCGGCCGGACAGAAGAAATAGTCCCGTTCGCACTTCGCTGGCAGATCCAACGCCAATGACGGCCATACCGCACGCAATAGGCGTTATGACCGGACTTTCGTAAGCAGCGATTAGCCTGGCGGTGACAGGGCAAACTGTCACCGCCAAAGCTTCGCTTGCCGAAATACTGCGCATCTGTCCCAAATGATCAAGCAAGTTCTCCGCATGTGACTACAATGAAATTCCCTTGCAGCCTGCCCCATGCCCGGGGTTTATCTGCTGGCGAAAAGGGAGGTGACAATGAGGAAGCTTCTCTTAGGTCTCGGTGTCCTTCTGGCGAGCGCTCTTCTCGTTCCGGGTGATGCTTTCGCCCAACGGTTCGGCGGCCGTGGCGGTGGAGGCGGGATCCGTATGGGCGGCGGTGGATTTGGTGGCGGTGGTTTCCGCGGCGGCGGTTTCGGCGGCGGTTTCGGCGGCGGCTTCGGTGGGGGCTCAAGAATGTTCATCCCGCGTGGCGGTATGGGCGGAGTTGGAATCGGCGCCGGCGGTTTTCGTGGCGGGGCAATTGCTGCCGCCAGACCCGGAAGAGGGGATTTCCGCGCAGCGGCGATCGGTCGGCCGGGCTATGGCTTCCGCGCTCCCTATTACGGCCGCGTCGCGGGCGGTTATCGGCCTTACTACCGTGGCTACGGACGTTATCCGTATTACGGCAATTATTATCGCGGCTATCCCTATTATGGTGGTGCGTTGGCGGCTGGTCTTGCACTCGGCGCTCTGTCCTATCCCTATTACGGCTATGGTTATGGCTACGACTATCCGTATTACGGCTATTCCCCATACAACGTCGCATATGGCCAGGAATGCTACTGGGTCCGCCGCCGGGTGGTCGGCGTGAATGGGCGGGTCTTCATCCGTCGGGAACAGGTCTGCAACTACTGAATTCGTCCGGTCGTGATCGCTTTCGCGGCGGTTGGCAGAAGCCGGCTTTATTGGGAGGACTAACTAACGATGCGTAGGTTCATCGCGTACGCGCTTGTCCCGATCGTCTCGGCGGCGCCAAGCTTCGCTGCACCGGGTGTTACCACAGCGAGCGTCAATTTCCGCTCAGGCCCGGGAACGCAGTTCTCCTCCATTCGCACGCTGCCTGAGGGTACCGCCATCGATGTCAGAGAATGCGAGGATTCCGGCAGCTGGTGCGCGGTGACCGTCCAGGGCCGCAGCGGTTTCGTCAGCGGCCGTTACGTTCAGGAGAACAAGGAAGCCGAAGGGTGGCCGCGTACCTATGAGACCGGCAAAGGACGCATGATCCTGTTTCAGCCGCAATTCACCGAATGGACCAACTTCAAATCGATTGAGGCGCTCGTCGCGGCCGAGTTCCTCAAGACGCCAAAAGCCAACCCGGTGTTCGGAGTAATCGGGCTCAAGGGCAACACCTCCTATGACGAAGATTCAGACGAGGTGGTGATCACCGATATTGCGGTCACTGATCTGAACTTCTCCGGCCTCGGCCGGGAGGATCTGACAGCCTTGGCGGTCGAGACAGGCAAGCTTCTTCCCACCGGCCCGATCACCGTCTCCGAGGCGCGTGTAACGGCGAGCCTTGCCGAGCAGAAGCGCATGACCGACGTGCAAGGTCTCAAGTCGGATCCGCCGCCGATCTTCGTATCGAAATCTCCTGCGATCCTGCTGCAGACCGACGGCCCGCCCGCCTATGCGCCGGTGAAGGGCAAGGCCGGTCTGTCCTTCTTGGTCAACACCAACTGGGATCTCTTCCGCATCGATGAAGGCGGGGCCCTCTATCTTCGGGACGACACCCACTGGCTCACCGGCAGCGCAATAACGGGACCTTGGGCTCCCGTCACTGAATTGCCGGTCTTGCTGAAGGAACTGCCGGAGGAGACGAGTTGGGCGGATGCACGTGCCGCCATGCCGCCCGAGGCCTATGGCAGCGCTGCCGTGCCCAAGGTCGTTGTCACCGAGAAACCCTCCGAGCTGATCCTGTTCGAGCGTGAGCCCGCATTCCAGGATGTTCCTGGAACGGCGCTCCAATGGGCTTCCAATTCCGAGTCCGATGTCTTCTTCGACAAGACCGGTAAGCAATTTTACGTTCTGCTGTCCGGCCGCTGGTTCCGATCCGCGACGCTCGAGGGGCCATGGACATTCGCGACGCCCGATCTGCCGGCGGATTTCCGCAACATCCCGGAGGAGGCACCCTATTACGCGGTACGCGCCTCCGTGCCGGGAACCTCCGAGAGTGCGGAAGCTCGGCTCAAGGCCAGCATTCCCACGACGGCGCGCGTCGAGGCGGGCTCGATCACGCCGACGGTCGCCTATACCGGCGATGCCCAATTCGCGCCGATTGAAACGACCAGCCTGTCCTACGCGACGAACACCACCGAGACGGTCATAAAGGTCGGGGATCGTTATTTTCTATTGCAGGACGGCGTCTGGTTCATAGCCGACAGCCCGAACGGGCCGTGGCAACTGGCTCGCGAAGTGCCTGATGCGATCTATCAGATCCCGCCATCTTCGCCTCTCTACAACGTCACCTATGTGCGCGTGTACGAGACCGAGCCCGATGCGGTCTGGTACGGCTACACCATGGGTTATCTTTACAACTTCCTGGCCTGGGGCACCTATGTCTACGGGACCGGCTGGGCCTATCCGCCCTATTGGTACAACTGGGCCGGCTACGGATACCCGATTTACTATCCGCGTCCCGCCACCTGGGGCCTCGGGGCCTATTACAACCCCGTGCGAGGCATGTATGGTCGCTATGGCTTTGCCTACGGTCCCTATCGAGGGATCGCGGGAGTACGGGCCTGGAATCCGAGCACCGGAACCTATGTCCGTGCCGGGGCGGCCTGGGGACCGCGCGGTTCGGCCGGATTCGTCGGCGCGTACAATCCGCGCACCGATGGCGCAGCCTTCGCGGCCGGCGGGCGCAACGTCTATGGCGCCTGGAAATCGGCCGGCGTCAAGCGCGGGTCCGAATGGGCGCGCGTGACGGCGCGAGACAATGCCGCCGGAGGCTCGTCCCTGCGCTGGAACACATCGAACGGACAGGGCTTCGTCCGCGAAGGCCGTCGCGGGGATCTCTATGCCGGTCGGGACGGGAACGTGTATCGCAATACCGGTAACGGTTGGCAGCGCTTCGATGGTGGCTGGCAGGATGTGCAGCGGCCGGAGCCGCGCGACCTGCTCCAGCGGGGAGAAGGACGCGAGGGCCTTTCGCCGGAAGCCCGCGAACGCTTTCAGGAGCGTGGGGGAGGCGAGGCGCTTAGAAATCTCGCCGGCGCCGGTGCAGCGGGGGCGGCGGGCGCTGCCCTCGGGCAGCGCCTGAGCGGCGGCGAGCCGATCCGGCGCGACGCCGCCAATGCGGACGCCGTCAGGGAAAGGGCGCAGCAGCGTCAGGCCAACCCGCAGCGACCTGCTGCTCAACAGCAGCGTCGCGCGACGCAGGATCGCCCGGCTGCGCAACAGCGAGCAGCGTCGCAGCCGCGGGCCGCTCAGCAACGTCCGGGCGCTCAACGCCCGGCTGCTGCTCGCCAGCCGCTTCCGTCGAACGTCATGCGCGACATGCAGGCGCGCAATATCGGCAACCAGCGCCAGATGGCGGGCCGGGAGTTCAGGCCGCCGGCGCAGTTCTCCGGCGCGGGATCGTTCGGACCGTCCCGGAGCATGGGGCCGCGCGGCGGCTTTGGAGGCGGAGGAGGCGGGTTCGGTGGACGCGGTGGAGGGGGCTTCCGGGGAGGGCGCCGCTAGACCATCGTGCCGGCGAAACTGGTGCTCCGAATCCCATCAGGCATGTGGCATATCAAAGAGAGCTGCTTCCACATCATGTGGAAGCAGCTCTGATACATTCCATATCGCGACAGTGACGCCTTTCGTCCGAACGAAAGCGGTCAGAAGTCGCGCTGGACGCGCAGGCGTCCTTCCCACGTGTCTTCCGATCCCGTCGACCTGTATAGGCCGGTCGGGTCCCCGGTCGCGGTCGTGATCGGAACCGCAACGCGCTGGCGGGAATCGACCCGGATATAGAGCGCTTCCACGCCGATGAGGAATTCCTTCACCGGCGTCCAGATCACGTTGGCGCCGAGACGATATTCGTCGAAATCGACGAGGCCCGTGGTCGTGCCAGCCGAGCCATTGGCGAGCGTCGCCACCGTTATCGGCACGGCGTACTGCGCAATACCCGGAGCATCGAAGCGCATCCAGGACCCGAAGACGTTGGTCTGCCAGGTTGGATTCCAGTTGTGATTGAGGCCGCCTGCGATGGCATAGGCCTTGTTTGTCTTGAAGTCCCCCGTGAGCGGGTCGACGAAGGCATCGGTGATGGCCATGGAGAGGGCGCCAGCGCCGATGAACCCATTGCTGATCGGGTCCACCTGGCCGGAATTGAGATAGCCGATCGCGCCGTCCGTATAGGTCGCCATCATCCAAACGGTATCGCCGACCCCGAGAGCGGGTACGTTGGCATAGCCGAGGGCGGCCAGGGCGAAACCATAATCAGTGTCCGCGTAGGTCGGGTTCGGCAAGCCGGTGATCGGGTTGATGACGGGAACGGAGACGCCGTTCACCGTGGTGATGCCGGCGGATACGTCGCGGATCTGGTGCAGGGCCGCGGACAGCTGCGCTCCGCCCCAGGTGCCGGTATAGCGGACATTTGCCACGACATCCGGCATCCGCTCGCCCGCATAGGTGGAGGCGATCGGAGCAAAGACAGGAGACGTGCTGGCGAGACCGAACAGCGGGAAGTCCAGTTCGTTATTGATCCCGCGCTCCTTACCGTCCTCGAGCGACAGGGTGGCCGAGAAACCGTTGCCGAACGAGAAGGTATAAGCGAACAGGTTCGTTTCCGCATTCGAAGGATCGTCGAACTTCAGATCGCCGAAGTTCGGGGCCGGCAGGTCCGGATCCGTGAAGAACGAGATCGCACGACCGGCGGTGAGGCCGGCGAACTGGACGAAAGCCTGGGAAATCTCAGGTGTCGTGGAGCTGAATCCATAGGCGCCCGTGTTCCGCGTCATCTCCATGCGGATGTAGGTACGCAGCATGCCATAGGCGGTGGAGGTTCGTGCATCGATGTTGATGCGGCCGCGGCCGCGGAAGCCGATCGTGTCCTGCAGACGATTGGTCGGCTCGAGATACAGATACTCCGCACGAACCCGTCCGCCGACACGCAAGCATGTTTCCGTGCCGGGAATGTAGAAAAAGCCGTTGCCGTGGGTCGAGCAGATGCGGACATACTCGACGGGCGTCGCCGTTTTGGCGGGAAGATCGGCGGCCTGTGCTCCGCCTCCGATCAATGCGACGCTTGCAAGCAACAAAGTACGAACCGTCCTCATCGGACTAACTCCATGACAAGGTCTTGATCACGCTGGCGAAAAGTTGTGCAGACACGCGATTGGCCGTCAAGCATCTGTCGCGGGAATGCGTGTCGATCCAAGCTGAAGATCACCCCGTGTTGCGGGTTCGCATCACTCAGGTCAGGAGAACCTGAACGGCGATGATCTTGACGATCGTCATGCTAGGAAAACAGATCGCATAACCGATATCTGTCCTCTCCGTTGGCGCCAGGCGCCCGGCCGCAACTATGATGGCGGGATTGCCGGTCGAACCGGCACAGACGCCGAGCAGGTCGTCGAACGGAATGCGCAGAAAATATCCGACCACCAGAACGATCAGAACCAGAGTGAGCAGAACTGCCGCACCGCCGAGAAGGATTTGGATCCCATTGGAAGCGACGGTCTGAACGAAGGGAGCGCCCGCGCCAATGGCGACCGAGCCGATGAACACCGCCAGGCCGAGATTGCGCAGAACCAGATTGGCGACCACCGGAATCCTCCAGCCGAGCGGCCCGGTGCGGCCGAGCCAGCCCAGGATGAGCGCCATCGTGAGCGGCCCGCCGGCGACGCCGAGGCTGAATGTGCCTCCTCCAGGCAGAGGCACGGGAATCATGCCGAGCAGGAGCCCGAGCGCGATCCCGACGCCGATGGATACGAAGGATAATTCGGCATTGCCCTTGATGCTGTCGCCGAAATGGCGCTGAACTTCGGCCTTGCGGTCAGTGGGAACGGCGGCCACGAGCAGGTCGCCGTACTCGATTGTCAGATCGGGGGAGGCGATGACGTCGAGATCACCCCTGCGAATGTGCGAAATCACGACGGGAAAATCGGGAAGCGGGATTTCGCTGATGCTCCGGCCGACGAAGGTGGCTTTCGAGACGTAGACGCGAACCACATCGTAGTTCGCGCGATCACGGCTGATGCGGCCTGGATCCTCATGCCCCATGGCGACCTTCGCCCGCTCGATGCTCGCCGGACTGCCGACCAGCAGCAAGCCGTCGCCTTCGTGCAGGACGGTGCCTGCATCCGGCGGCGCATTCACATGATGCTGGCGGACTGCGACGATCTTGATGTCGGTCGGCAGGATCGCGGAGATCTGCTCGACAGTCCGGTCCTCGCAGGTCGACTCGAGGGTGAGCTCCGCAACGCGAACGTTCTGCGAAGGGGCCTTGAAGACCGGCCTGACCCATGCGGCCATCATGGTCATCAGAACGATCGGCCCAACGACACCGAAGGGATAGGAAACCGAGTAGCCGATCGCTGGATCCTGATTGCCCGCCGCCGCCAGTGCCGCCTGCAGAGTGGGCGTGCTCGTGCCCGATCCGGCGAACAACCCGGCCGCCGTCGCCATGGAAATTCCGAGCGGTGCGGCAAGCGACATCGCAACCATGAGCGAGGCGATCACGGCCACGGCCGCGAGCGCGATGTACTTGAGGCCCGGCCCTTTCAGGCTCGCGAAGAATTGCGGCCCATATTGAATGCCGACGCCATAGACGAACATCACGAGGCCGAGCGTTCCGACCAATCCCGGAGGTGCCGCTTTCGGTGCGATGGCGCCGATAATGAGGCCGGTGAACAGGACGGCGCCGGCGCCGAACGAGACGCCCGCAAGCGAGATCTGTCCGATTGCATAACCGGTGGCGATGGCGATGAACAATGCCAGAAGAGGGGAGGATTCAAGCAGCGTACGAACGATATCGAGCATCGATCCCCCTCATCTTGCACGGCAACCGGCTTCCCGGAACTGACCGATCACCCGCGCCACCAGCTCAGAGGATGGCGTCGGGGTGTCGGACAGCTCGTAGTCGAGACCCATCGCCTTCCACTTGAACGTTCCCATCTGATGGAACGGGAGAACCTCGACCCACTCCACATTCTTCATTGGAGCGACGAAGCGGGCGATGCCCTCGACATTGGCCGGGTCGTCGGTCAAGCCCGGAACCAGCACGAACCGCACCCAGACCGGCTTGCCGAGTGCCGCGAGGCGCTCCGCGAATTGAATCGTCGGGCGTATGTCCTGCCCCACGGCACGGCGATAGGTCGCCGGGTCCCAAGATTTGATATCGAGCAGCACGAGATCGACTTGACGCAGGTACTCATCGTCGGCGCGCGCGCCGAGGAAGCCGGATGTATCCAACGCCGTGTGGAGACCCATTCCCTTGGCGGCCGCGAAGAGCCGCTTGGTGAAATGCAGCTGAACCAGCGGTTCACCACCAGAGATCGTCAAACCGCCATCCATGGCGCGCAAAGGTGCGGCGTAGGCCTGCAAAGCGGTTTTTGCACGCTCGAATGAAACGCGCGTGCCGTCCTTGAGATGCCACGTGTCCGGGTTGTGGCAATAGAGGCATCGCAGCAGGCAGCCGCTCATGAACACGACGACCCGGATTCCAGGGCCGTCGAGGGTAGACCCCGTCTCGTAGGAATGGATCCATCCGGAATCGCCGCGGGGATCGTTGAACCCCGCCGTCTCCGGGGCGTCGGGAGATCGCGCCTGTTGCAGGTCGTACCGGCTGTGGGCCCAGGGCTCGTCGGCCATGACCTCACCCATCTCCGTGGAACGTACGGCTGATGACATCCATCTGCTGTTCTCGGGTCAGGCGGACGAAATTGACCGCATAGCCCGAGACACGGATCGTCAGCTGCGGATATTTGTCCGGGTGCTCCATCGCATCGAGCAAGGTGTCGCGGTTGAGGACGTTGAGGTTCATGTGGAAGCCGCCCTGACCGCAATAGGTATCGAGTACCTTCACGGCCTGCTTGATCTTTTCCCCCTGGTCCAGGCGATTGAGGCTCGGCGTGATGGACACGGTGTAGCTGATGCCGTCCTGTGCATCCGCATAAGGCAGCTTTGCCACCGACAAGCACGAGGCGAGCCATCCATGGCTGTCTCGGCCATGCATCGGATTCGCACCGGGAGCGAACGGCTCGCCGGCTTTGCGGCCATCCGGCGTGTTGCCAGTATTCTTGCCGTAGACGACATTGCTCGTGATGGTCAGCACCGACTGCGTATGGACGGCATTGCGGTAGGTCGGATGCTTCCTGATCTTGCGCATGAAGGTCGAGACGAGATCGGCGGCAATGGTGTCGACACGGTCGTCGTTGTTGCCGTATTTCGGGAAGTCGCCCGTGATCTCGTAGTCGACGATCAGCCCGTCATCGCGCCGTACGGGCTTCACCTGGGCATACTTGATTGCCGACAGCGAGTCGGCCACCACCGACAATCCTGCGATGCCGAAGGCCATCGTACGCAGGATCTGCTGATCGTGGAGCGCCATTTCCAGGCGCTCGTAGTAATACTTGTCATGCATGTAGTGGATGCAGTTCATGGCATGGACGTAGGTCCGTGCGAGCCACTCCATCATGACATCGAACTTCGCCACGACGTCGTCGTACTCGAGAACGTCACCGGAGACAGGTGATGCCGCCGGCCCGACCTGATCGCCGCTCACCTCGTCCCGCCCGCCGTTGATGGCGTAGAGAAGGCACTTGCCGAGATTGACCCTTGCTCCGAAGAACTGCATCTGGCTGCCGATGCGCATGGCCGAGACGCAGCAGGCGATGCCGTAATCGTCACCCCAATAGGGTCGCATCAGATCGTCGTTCTCGTACTGGATGGACGAAGTCTCGGCCGAGACCTTGATGCAATAGCGCTTGAAGGGCTCTGGGAGCTGCTTCGACCAGAGCACCGTCATGTTGGGCTCCGGCGCCGGGCCGAGATTGGTCAGCGTGTGCAGCATCCGGAAACTGGTACGCGTGACCAGGGGGCGCCCGTTGAGGTCCATGCCGCCGACGCATTCGGTCGCCCAGTAGGGATCGCCGGAGAACAGGGCGTCGTAATCAGGTGTGCGCAGGAAGCGCACGATGCGCAGTTTCTGGACGAGCTGATCGATGAGTTCCTGGGCGCCCGCTTCATCGAGCGCACCGCTCTTCAGATCACGCTCGATATAGATGTCGAGGAAGGACGAGATGCGGCCGATGGACATGGCCGCGCCGTTGGCCTCCTTGATGGCACCGAGATAGCCGAAATAAGTCCATTGCACGGCTTCGCGTGCGTCAGCCGCTGGACGCGTGATGTCCAAGCCGTATTCCTTGCCCATCTCCGCCAGATCGGCCAGGGCCCGCATCTGCTCGGAAAGTTCCTCGCGCTCGCGGATCACGTCATCGCTCGGCCATTTGGCATCGAGCAGTGCACGGTCGATGCGCTTCGCTGCCAGCAGCTTGTCGGTCCCGTAGAGGGCGACCCGGCGATAATCGCCGATGATCCGGCCGCGGCCATAGGCATCGGGCAGACCCGTGATGATGTGACTGCGCCGGCAGGCCATGATCTCCGGCGTATAGGCATCGAAGACCCCGTCGTTGTGAGTCTTTCGGTACTTGGTGAAGACATCGTGCACGATGGGATCCGGCTCGAAGCCGGCCGCCTTCAGCCCGGCTTCGACCATGCGCAACCCGCCATAGGGCATGATGGCCCGGCGGAATGGCGCGTCGGTCTGCAGCCCGACGATCAACTCGTTGTCTCGGTCGATATAGCCGGCCGCGTGGGAGGTCATGGAGGAGGGGGTCTTGGTGTCGACGTCCAGAACGCCCTTTCTGATCTCCTCCTTGAAGTAGGGTTGGAGCTTCGCCCAGACGGCTTTCGTCTTCTCGCTGGGGCCGGCCAGAAATGACTCGTCGCCATCATAGGGCACGACGTTGCGCTGAATGAAATCGCGGACGTCGACGGCGTTCTGCCAGCGGCCCGGCGTGAAGCCTTCCCACTCGTTCATCGCGTCTTCGGCTGCCGATAGGGGCTGTTCGCCAGATCCATCGGGTCGTGGCTTCTTTTGTCCCGACTGCTGCTTGGATGTCTCCGCGGATCGTTGAGCAGCAATGGCTTCATCCGGCATGGCGGCCTCCTCCCACATGCTTGCGGGATTTCATCGGTGCGATGATGGCCGCGCAGGCGCGGCCATCGGTCGGCTCAGCAGAGAGTCAGGTTCTGCGCCAGCCCTGCCTCGCTCGTCTCCTTGTACTTCGAGTTCATATCCCGCGCGGTGTCGGAGAGCGTCTTGATCGTCGTGTCCAGGTCGACCCGGTGCCGGCTCGCGATCTCGTTGGTGGCGATCATGGCGGCGACCCAGGCCTTCACGGCGCCGAAGGCACAGCGCTCGATGCAGGGAACCTGCACGTAGCCGGCGACGGGATCGCAGGTCATGCCGAGGTGATGCTCAAGCGCGGATTCCGCCGCGTTCTCGATCACGCGCGGCGGCTGGTTCAAGACCTGCGTGATCAGAGCGGCGGCCATCGAGGAGGCGACACCGATCTCGGCTTGGCATCCGCCTTCCGCCGCAGCAAGGGTCGCGTTGTGCTTGCACAGATAGCCGACAGCCAAGCCGGCCAGGAGGCCTTGCCGGATCTTGTCCATGGGCACCGCCCGACCGCTCTGGGTCAGGGCATAGACGATGGCCGGCATGACACCTGCCGAGCCTCCCGTCGGCGCCGTGATGACCAGATGGCCGCGGGCGTTTTCCTCCGAGGCGGCCAAGGCAAAGGCAGAGACGAGCCCGATCGCCCGGTCGCTCATATAGGTGTCGTCCTGAGCGCGCTCGAACACGGTTGCCGCCTTTGACTGAAGCTTGATCGGTCCAGGCAGCACGTCATCCTTGTAGGACAGGCCGGTCTTCACCGTGGCGATCATCGCATTGGCGATCTTGTCCAGAAAGGCGTTGACCTGCTCCTCGCTCTTGCCGGACACGGCCATCTCGTTCGCCATCACCACATCGGCAACCGACAGGTTGTTCTTCTCCGCGTGCTCGCGCAGCTCCTTCATCGTCGCATAGGGATATTTCGGCTGCCCCTTCTTGGGCGGCTCGTAGCCTTTCCATTCGATGAAGCCGCCGCCGACGGAATAGTATTCCTGCTCGTAAAGGACCTTGTCGCCAGCCATGAGGCGGGCCGTCATGGTGTTCGGATGCGGGAAATCGCCCTTCGTCGCATCATAGACGATATCGGCGAGGGACAGGTTGAACGTCTTGTCTCCAATCTTCACGGGATAGGTCTGCTGAGGCTTGGCGATCATTTCGTCGAGGAAGCGCGGATCGACTGTCGCCGGCTCCTTGCCGACGAGGCCGGCAAGCGCGGCGCGCTCGGTGCCGTGGCCTTTTCCCGTCGCACTCAGACTGCCGAAGAGGTGGACCTTGAGGCCGGTGGCTTGAGCGATCTGATCCGCGGGCAGCTTGGCGCAGCGCTGGTAGAAGTCGTAGGTGATGCGCATCGGCCCGATCGTGTGCGAGCTCGAGGGGCCGGGGCCGACCTTGTAGAACTCGTCCGCAACCGTCATGACCGGCCCTTTGGCCGTCTTGACGACACCGAGGTCGGGCGAGAGGGCTGAGCTCATCTTGAGACCGGCATCGCCGCCTGCGGCCGCCTTTGCCGTCTGCTGGGCGGCGGCCTCCGTCGCGGCCTGTTGCGCACGAGCCTCGGGCGCCCAGGTTGTGCCAGTCATCACCGCTGCCGCGCCGATGGCGGCATTGCGGATGAGGAACGCCCGACGGTCTATTCCCGCGGGGGCGTCGCCTGGTTCAGGCAATACGGAATGAAGCTCGGCGTCCCTGCTGGAGCGAGTCATGTGCGCGTCCTCCTGTTCGAGGATCGGAGACGCGGCACGAATGCGAGGCGGCTCTGCCCTCGTTCTATCTAAGGAAAGATTCCTCTCTCCTTCTGACGCGATGCTACATCGACCGATGAAAGCTGCTTGATCGATGAGGACATTCTCTTGACATTTTAAGCCAATGGCCACGCTTCGGCGGAGAGCCTTAAAACGGCTCAATAGTATCTGCGGTACGCAACGCGAGGACGCAGATATCCGCGACCGTAATAGCCTCGATACGCTCCGTAGTAGCGAGGCGCGTAATAGACCGGCCGGGCATAAACGCGTGGGCCGTAATAGACCGGTCGCGGGTAGTAGCGCGGTGCATAATATGGGTAGGCATAGCCCGGCCATGGGCCGTAATAGCCATATCCATAGCCATAGGCAGGTGTCGCAGCCGCGGTGATCAGGCCTCCGAGGATCGCACCTCCGATCAGTCCCGCCGCGACGGCACCGCCGCCGCCCCAGCCCCAGCCGCCATGATAGCCCCAGCCTCCTCCACGCCAGTATTGTGCGTTGGCCGCTCCGGTGCTGCCGGCCACCATCAGGGCGGCGGCAGTGAGAGTCGCGATCTTGCGCATGACAATCTCCCAAACGTCGTCTCGCGCCCCACTCAGATGTTGATGATGTACCGGTAGTTCATGTCGGCGGCGCTGCCGGCGCCGGTGAGGATGATTCCGGTCTCGAAAAGGTTGTCGTTGTTGAGATCGGAGAGGAGATACCCCGTGTCCGTCGTCGGGTTGTACAGGAAGACGTGCGCGATGCTGCCGCTGGTGAATGTCGCCTCGGCCTGAGATGCGGCAGCCTCGATCGACGTGGCACTCGTGCTGGCTTCCCTGTAGTTGGCGGATGTTCCCGCGATGCGCATGCCGATCCAGTCGGTGGCGGCACTCCAGTCGGTGATCGTGTCGGCGCTTGCCGTCGTGATGCCGGAGGAGCCTCTTGTGAAGACGAAGGCGTCATCGCCGGTTCCGCCGGTGAGACGGTCGCGTCCGGTGCCACCGTCGAGCAGATCGTCGCTCGATCCGCCGGAGAGGGAATCCCTGCCCGAACCTCCATACAGATTGTCGTAGTTCGCGCCACCCGAGAGAAAGTCGTTTCCGCTTTCGCCGAAGAGAAAATCGAAGCCGTAGCCGCCGACAAGCGTGTCGTTGCCCGATCCACCATAGATGTCATCGGGGCCATCGCCGCCGTTCAGGTAGTCGTTACCGTTTTCGCCGAGAATGATGTCGTAGCCCCAGCCGCCAAAGATATCGTCGTCGCCGCTGAAGCCGTAGAGGTCGTCATCGCTGCCGAAGCCGTAGATGATATCGCGGCTGGCCGTGCCGTCGATCAGGTTCGGCCAATCGTCTCCAAGGAAGGTCGCCATGGACCCCTCCGCATCGCCCCTTTGGTTGTCTCAAAAGATCAGGCTTTGGTCGCGGATCCGTTCCTTGAGATTATAGGTCACCCGGCGGAGACAGCGCGGGAAATTGCGGGGACGGGCAGGGGATTTAGGGTGCGGTCGAGCGCCACACTTTGTCGCCGTGCCCGATGTTGAGGCCGGCATGATGATCGCGATGGAAACTTGACAGTTTTCGCGTCAACTGCGGGCCTCAGCGCGTGCAGCGCTGATAGGACGTTCCGGTCGTATCCTGTTCGTTGAAATATCGCTTGAGGGATCCGTCCGGCGTCAACGCCATGAGCACGCGCACATCGCTGCCGGCGACGGCGTTGGCGCAGGAAAGGTGAACGGAATGGCGGTCTCCGGCAGGCCTGACCGACCGGATGCGGCAGGACGCCATGGGCGTCCGCAGGCTATTGCCCGAGACGATGAATGCGGGCGCGAAAATATCGACCGGTCGCTTGAACGAGGTCCGCGTACCCGAAGATGCATAGACCTCCGCACAGGAAGAGCCCTGTGCGAGCCACGCGCCCTGGATTGTTGAAGGGCTGCCTTGGGCGAATGCCGCACTCGACAGAGCGAGATACGCAATTCCCATTCCGAGCCCGGCGGCGCCGGCCATTCCTGCTATTCCCATCGCGATCTCCCTTGAAGACGGGACGCCCCGGCCGCCGCGCACCAGAGATTGAAGTTTCACTCTATGCGCATGCAAGCGCCACGCTTGATAGAAAGGGACAGTCGCTTGACATTTCGGGTCGCGGGCATGGGATCTGAAACCTCGGCAGAAACTATCCGCCCGCGTCGCTTCTCTGATGATCCATAAGGAAATTCTGTAACGATTTGCCGACTTCCTCGATATGCCTTTTGAGAAGCGTACAGGCCGCAGTGATCTGGCCGCCTTCGCACAGGTGCAGGAGCTCCGCATGTTCGGTTTCAGCGCGCTCCATGCCGCCCGTCAGGGACAGCTGAAGCCGGGTGTGCCGGTCGCATTCCTGGAGCAGACCGGTGACGATTGCCAGCGTGCGGGTTTGCCCGGCATGGCGGTAGAGAAGGGTGTGGAATGCGGTGTTCAATTCGCCCCAGCGCCTGATGTGGTTGGCGCGCAGCTCCGCGCTGTATTCCTGCAGAATCCCGTTGAGTTCGGCATAGTCCGCAGCCGTGAGATGACGCGCTGACGCCTTCAGGAGCCGGGGCTCGAGCAGGGCTCTGAGTTCGAACAGTTCCTGAACCTCTTCGGTCGAAAGCTCCGAGACGATGGCGCCGCGGTGAGGGTGGATTTTCACCAATCCTTCCGCCTCGAGCTGCATCAGGGCCTCTCGGACCGGGATGCGGCTCACTCCGAACTCGCTGGCAAGCGCGTCCTGCCGCAGGGGGGATCCAGCCTTGAAATCCCCATCGAGGATCCTTTGTCGTAGATCCTCGGCCACGGCAGCCGCAATGGTCCGATGCTGGAGGGTTTTCTGCGCAGTTCGGGCGGCGGGCTTGGCTTGCGCGGTCATGGAATCCTGCACTCGTTGTGTCCATCGTTCCGGTCGAGGGCGATGCCCGGCAGCCGGATCCGCTTGACAGGATAGATTTTATACAATCTACAATATCGACATTCAACATCTTTGGCGAGGAGCATGCGACATGGCGAAGATCGGCTGGGAAGGGGTCTTTCCCGCGGTGACCACTCAGTTCAAGCCCAATTTCGACCTGGACATCGATGCGACGGCCAAGGTGATGGATGGCCTGATCCGCGACGGCGTCTCCGGGCTCATCGTCTGCGGCACGGTGGGAGAGAACACCTCGCTCAGCCGTTCGGAGAAGGTGGCGGTCATGGAGGCCGCCAAGGACGTCGCGCGCGGCAGGGTGCCGGTGATTGCCGGCGTCGCCGAGTTCACCACGGCCTTCGCCTCCGAAGTCGCGAAGGAGGCCGAGCGTGTCGGGCTCGACGGCGTCATGGTCATGCCGGCGCTGGTCTATTCCTCGAAGCCCCATGAGACGGCGGCCCATTTCCGCGGGGTCGCGAAGGCGACCAGCCTGCCGATCATGGTCTACAACAACCCGCCCATCTACAAGAACGACGTGACGCCGGACATTCTCGTTTCCCTGGCGGATTGCGAGAACGTCGTCTGCTTCAAGGATTCGTCCGGCGATACCCGCCGCTTCACGGATACGAAGAACATGGTCGGCGATCGTTTCGTTCTGTTCGCAGGTCTCGACGACGTGGTGGTCGAGAGCGTGATGCTGGGCGCCGCCGGCTGGGTTTCCGGCATGTCGAATGCCTTCCCGCAGGAAGGCGAGACGCTCTTCCGTCTGGCGAAGGCCGGGCGCTACGAGGAGGCTCGCGCACTCTATGAATGGTTCATGCCGCTGCTGCACCTCGATGCCCGCCCCGACCTCGTGCAATGCATCAAGCTGTGCGAGCACATCATGGGCCGCGGCTCCGAGTTGACCCGTCCGCCGCGTCTCGCTCTTGGCCCGGAGGAACGGGCCGCAGTGGAAGCGGTCATGGGCAAGGCGCTCAAGACGCGTCCCGCGCTTCCGGAGGTCGGGCTGAAATCCGCCGCCTGATACCATCGAAGCGGAGGGTGACGGCACCCTCCGCTTCCCGATATGCAAATCGCATCGTTTCAGAGCAGCGAGTGAAGTCATGGCGCGCGATACGTTCTTCTGCATCGACGGTCACACCTGCGGAAATCCAGTCCGCGTAGTGACCGGCGGCAGCATACCGCAGCTGAAGGGCGAGACCATGTTCGAGCGCCGCCAGCACTTCCTGGCGGAATACGACTGGATCCGCACCGGCCTGATGTTCGAGCCCCGCGGCCATGACATGATGTCGGGCTCGATTCTCTATCCGCCGACCCGCGCCGATTGCGATGTCGGCATCCTGTTCATCGAGACCTCGGGCTGCCTGCCCATGTGCGGCCATGGCACCATCGGCACGGTCACGATCGCGCTCGAGAACGGGTTGATCCATCCGAAGACGCCGGGCCTCTTGCGGCTCGATACGCCGGCCGGCGTCGTGGAGGCGCGCTACGAGCAGAACGGTCCCTATATCGAGCGCGTGCGCATCACCAATATCCCGTCCTTCCTCTATGGCACCGGTTACGAAGTGGAGGTCGAGGGCCTGGGGCATCTCACCGTCGACGTCGCCTATGGCGGCAATTTCTACGCCATCGTCGAGCCGCAGGCGCTCTATTCCGATCTCGCCGATGTCGACCCTTCCGATATCCTGCGCTGGAGCCCCAAGCTGCGGGAGGCCTTCAATGCGCGCTACCGGATCGCTCATCCGGAGAACCCGGACATCAACCGCCTGACCCACGTTCTGTGGACGGGGAGGGCGCAAAGCGCGGAGGGCACGGCGCGCAATGCGGTGTTCTACGGCGACAAGGCGATCGATCGCTCGCCGTGCGGCACCGGAACTTCGGCGCGCATGGCCCATCTTGCGGCCCGCGGCGAACTGAAGGAGGGCGATGCCTTCGTTCATGAAAGCATCATCGGGTCGACCTTCACCGGGCGCATCGAGGGGCGGGCGAAGGTCGGCGACCGCGATGCCATCATTCCTTCGATCGAGGGATGGGCGCGGGTGACCGGCTTCAACACGATCATCATCGACGACCGCGACCCCTTCGCCCACGGCTTCCAGGTCGTGGATCGCGGCACGCGCTCGTAACCTCGCTCCCGCGGGCAGGTTGACGCAATCCGCCCACGATCCCGCTCTCTTGAACAGGGTCCACGATGCAGATAGCGGTTGTCGGTGCAGGAATCGTAGGTCTCGCGACAGCTCACGCTCTCCTCGAGCGCGGGCATCGAGTGACGCTCATTGATCCCGGCGGCCTGCAGGGGCGCCCGACGGACGGCAACGCGGGCTGGATCGCGCACGTCGACATCATGCCGCTGGCCTCGCCCAAGGTCTGGCGGAACCTGCCGCATTGGCTGATGGATCCCCTCGGACCACTGACCATCCGGCCAGCTTATCTGCCGTCCCTGGCGCCCTGGCTCATCCGCTTCGTGCTGGCGTCGTCACCGGCACGCATCAAGACGAGCATGAAGGCTATCCGCGCCATCAACGCGCAGGCACTGCCCGCATGGCAGACGCTTCTTTCCTCCCTGGGCCTGAGCGGTCATCTGCGCGAGAAGGGCATCCTGTCGGTCTGGCGAAAGCAGAGCGCCTTCGCGCAGGCAGCCGATCTGTTCGCCCGGCAGCGCGATTACGGAATCGCAGTGGATATCCTGAAGCCCGGCGATCTTGCCGCTCTGGAGCCTGCTCTTCGCAATGTCGAAGCAGGCGCGCTCTATCCTGATGCCTGCCACGTTTCCGATCCGGCGACCCTGGCCTCCGATCTGCACAGGCTTGCCGGCGAGCGTGGCGCGCAGCTCGTGCCCGGACGCGTGCTGTCCATCCGCCCCGAGAGCGACGGCATCCATCTTCAAATCGATGGTGCTGTGCACGAGCTTGTCGCGGACAAGGTCGTGCTCGCTGCGGGAATATGGTCGCGCACGCTCGCGAAAGGTCTGGATGACAGCATCCCGCTCGACACCGAACGCGGCTACAACGCTACCTACCCGGAGGGTTCGTTCGGACTCAATCGCCCGATCATGTTCGAGGGCGAGGGATTCGTGACCTCACCCCTCGCGGCCGGTGACAGGGTCGGCGGCGCCGTCGAGTTCGGCGGCGTCGAAGCCCCGCCCAATCACGCGCGGACTGAAGCCATGATCGCGCGGCTCAAGCGTTTCCTGCCCGATTTCGATGCTGGCCAGCCTGCCAAGCGCTGGATGGGCTTTCGCCCCTCGGTGCCGGACTCGCTCCCGGTGATCGGGCCGTCGCGACGGGATGCCCGCGTCGTCTATGCGTTCGGTCATGGCCACCATGGATTGACCCAGGCAGCCGTGACTTCGCGCCTCGTGACCGATCTGGTCGATGGGCAACCCGGCGAGATCGACTTGAGGCCTTATTCGCCGCAACGCTTCTGACGCGGTTTCAACGCCTCAGAGGCCTTCGGCGAGCTGCCGCCAGGCCGGGTCTTCCGGGCTCTGTTCCTCGCGCACGCCGAAGAACTGCGCAATGAGACTGCGATCCTCCGCATAGAGCTCGACCGAGGTGATCAGCCCGTGTCGGGTCGGCTTGCGGACGAGCCAGGTCTCTGCGACGAGATCCTGGCGCAGATGAAGGTTGAAGCCTGGATCGAGAACGTTGAGCCAGGGCCCCATGATCTTGATCGTCGATACGAGACCATGATGGATCTGGATGCAGCCCCGGTTGCCGACGAAGCACATGATCGGCACGGCATCGGCAGACGCCTTCTCCAGAAGGTTGCGCGTCGCTGAATGGTCTAGCCGGCGGACGAACTCGGCCTCAATGATGTCGAGGCTGCCGTGCCGGCTGAGCCCGAAGCGCTTCAGCAGCGGGAAGAATTCGTGAATGTCGCGCATCGCGCGGAACGCCTCGCGGAAGCCTTGGGCGTCGACGTCCCGGCTGGAAGCGTCTTCCGGCGCCAGTGCCTCGATCTCAAGAGGCTGTAGTGAAGAATCGGCAAAGCGGTTACGGATGGCCTCGAAGGCCGCGACATCGGACGCAGGCTTCAGATGGATCTTGATGACGGCATCGCCCGTCTCGTCGAAGATCTGGAGGCTGCGCCGCGACCCCTTCTCATCCGGGATCTCGACGGCGAAGGCGGTGCGCCAGTGCTGAAAGAACAGCCGTAGATCGATGGCATCGTTGAGGACGAGCCCGGTCTGTCCCGCCACCGTGATCCTGCCGAAGGTGCCAACCTTTTCATGGACGGCGGCTTCGTTCCGGGTGAGGGCCATCACCTCGCCGAGGTCCGGGAGGGCCTGGAGCAGACCGGCCGTGTCGCTGCCGAGCCGCACCACCTCGGGCCCGTCATGCGACGCCAGAAGTTCGGCCTCGGAAATCCCGAGTTCCTTCGCGAGGTCGCGACTGCGCTTGCCGCTGGCATAGAAGGGTTCCGGCGTCTGGACCCGCACGGCATTCGATAAAGTCATTCTTGCCCCCTGCATGCTATCCCGACCGATCGATCGGCGGCGATGCTGTATGTCGTGCCGAGTTGTTGATGCTTTGTATCCAAGTCGTCAATAGGAATGATTTACTTTTGAAAAGTTCTATTCTTTGTAATTCGTGGATAAAGACTCGAATCGTGGCCAGTTTTTAATCATTCCAATTTAAATCTACTCATGGAAACAAATTAGATAGATTCCAATATTTTAGGAAACTATGGACTCTGCTTCAAAGTATAAGTAAAGCCGCTCCCCATCGGGGTCGGGATTGTCGACTCGCGCGCAGAATTTTTCCTTAGTCCCGCCTCGCGCGGGCGTAAGAGGCAGGGAAGGGGAGCTGACGTGGCTACACCTAAGACCATCACCATCGACGCATCGAATGCCGCAGGCGGCGTCGATCTCGACACTTACTTCGCGACGTATTTCCAGGGGTTGAAGATAGGGTCATCAAGTTACTACGGTGGTGTCGAAGATCCCGCTCCCTACGGGTATCAAAACGGAACACAAGTCGGTTTCCGTTACACAGACCCGGCCAATGCCGCGACGAACAAGCAGGTTCTTATCGAGGGCGAGAATCTGGCTTATGACTTTGCTCACTATGGTTCCGACAAAGGGCACGGGATCTCGGGCACGATAGAGTCGATCACGTTCGGCACACGCGAAGCGCACGTGCCTGCCGGACCGACAGAGCTGACCGGCGTCATCGCCGATCTGACGATTTCCGGATGGGACATCAGCTCCGATCCAGGTGCCGGCAACACTTCGGCAAATCCCGTCTACAACCTCTACAATGCTGTGCGTAGGGCTGGGACGGACGCGACGCATATCACCACCATCAACGCGGTCCTCGACACCTACGCCCAGAACATCCTCGGATCGGACTTCGCCGATACCTTCGTCGCTACCGTGAATGACGACACCATTTTTGGCGGTGGCGGCAACGACGTGATCGATGGCGGCGACGGCAACGATTTCGCCGTTTTCTCCGGCCGCCGCTCGGATTACACCGTCGTCGAGAACGGTGATGGCAGTTTCACGATTACCGACAAGCGCACGGAGGATTCAGATGGTGCCGATACGGTCAGCCACGTCGAGAACTTCCAGTTCTCGGACACGGCGATCACCTCCGGCAATCTCACGGCCCAGCAGGGTGCCATCACCATCGATGCCAGCGGCGCCGACGGCATGGATTTCGAGGCGTTCATCCGTGGAGGATTCGTTGCCGGTGCGCCGGCTGGAACGAGGTTCGCATTCGATAATTCAAGCGCGTTCGCGGGCGAGGAAATGCTCCTAAGCCTCGGCACGAGCGCGGCCTCGAAATATGTTCTCGCTCATGGCGACCTCGCATACAGCTTTATGCCTCACCACGTTGTCGGGGGAACGATCAACACCATCGAATATGGTGTGCGAGGGGCCGGTGCCTTCGACAGCAATGGATACTTTGTCGGTGGCAGCGCTCAGCTGAAAATTACCGGTCTCGACTTATTCAACACCAAGGTGACGGGCGCCACGACCCCTGAGGAAGTTGCTGAGATCAAAGCGAACGGCCCGGTGCACAACTTCGCCGACTTCAGCAACGCGGCAGCGCTTGGCCTGTATGCCGACGCTCTCGACAAGTACGCCCAGAAGTTCATCGGGTCAGCAAAGACGGACTTTTACGCCGGAACGATCTTCGCCGATACGATCAGTGGCGGCGGCGGTGACGATGTGTTCGGTGCCACCAAAGGCAACGATGCCATCGATGGGGGCGACGACTACGATCAGGTCGTCTTCAGTGGCGCAAGGGCCGACTACACCGTAACTCGGCTGTTGGACGGCAGCTACACCGTTGCTCTGAATGACGGCAGCGGAACCACGACTCTCAAGAATGTCGAGGCTGCAACGTTCTCGGATGTAACTCTCGATACGGTCCGCAACGTCGAACTCCCAGGAACTCCCCCAAAGAACATCGCTCTTTCCAAGGATTCTGCTCTGGAGAGCGCTCAGGTCGGCGAGACCATCGCCAATTTCTCGGCGACCGACGTTGAAGGCAAGGCTCTCGCATTCAGCCTCGTGAGCGATGCCGGTGGGCTCTTCGAGGTCGTTGGCACGGCGCTGAAGGTCAAGAGCAAGCTCGATTACGAGACGGAGAAATCCCATAAGATCAGAGTGAAGGTCAGCGACGCCGACGGGCACATCGTCTTCAAGGAGTTCTCGATTGCCGTCGGCAACGTCGACGAGGGACCGGAGAACATCTCCATCTCGAAGTCCATCATTTCCGAGACCGCGGAGGTAGGATCCCGTGTCGGGATGCTGTCCGCTGTCGATCCGGAGGGAGGGACCGTCACCTACAAGCTCACCGGCAATCCGGGCGGATACTTCAAGCTGACAGATGGCAAGCTCACCGTGGCCAAGGCGCTCGATTACGAGAAGAACCAGAGCCACACGATCACAGTCGCAGCCACCGACTCCACGGGCCAGACGACGTCACAGAAGATTACCATCGACGTCGGCGATGTGGTGGAGTCGAGATCGGGCACCGGTCGCAACGACGTGATGACCGGCAATATCGGCCGGGACAAGCTGTCCGGCGGCGCCGGCAACGACAAGCTCGTCGGCAATGGCGGCAACGACTACCTCTATGGCGGCAGCGGCAACGACAAGCTGACCGGCGGCATGGGGGGCGACGATCTCTGGGGCGGCTCGGGTGCGGACACCTTCATCTTCAAGTCGATCAAGGAGACGGCTGTTTCGGGTTCCGGCCGCGACACGATCTTCGACTTCTCGACACGCCAGAAGGACAAGATCGACCTTTCGGCCATCGACGCCAATACCACGAAGGGTGGGAACCAGGCGTTCTCCTTCATCGGGACGAAAGACTTCGGCGGCAAGGCCGGCGAGCTGCGGTATGAGAAGGCGAAGAGCGACACATACATCCACGGCGATGTGAACGGCGACAAGATCGCGGATTTCACGATCCATCTCGACGATCGCGTGTCGCTCTCGAAGAGCTACTTCCTCCTCTGAGCTACGCGCGGACCGGAGACCGGCAAGGTCTCCGGCCCGCTCCCTTGCCTCATGCTTCCTGTTCAAGGTCATCGTACGTGTCCCGGTCTCGCCCCAGCCGCCTTGGAATTGCCGTCGCTGCCACCAGCCTGATTTCTCTTGCAGCGCCGGTCGAGGCCCAGGACGCCGGCGACGAAACGGCTATCGATCTCGATGCCATCACGGTCACTGCGACGAAGGCCGGCGAGCGCGTCTACGATTCCCTGTCGCCATCGAGCGTCATCGACCGCGATCGGATCGAGACACAGGTGCAGCCCAACAGCACCGCCGACATTCTCAACCTGATCCCCAGCGTGACGACCCAGACGGCGCCGGGCGATCCGGGCGTGGGCGTCAATGTCCGCGGCTTGCAGGATTTCGGTCGTGTCAATGTCCTCGTCGACGGTGCACGCCAGAATTTTCAGCGGGAGGGTCATTCCGCGAAGGGCACCTTTTACTTCGATCCCGA
Organism: Microvirga zambiensis WSM3693; assembly: GCF_016735695.1. Lineage (GTDB taxonomy): Bacteria > Pseudomonadota > Alphaproteobacteria > Rhizobiales > Beijerinckiaceae > Microvirga > Microvirga zambiensis. The sequence continues at coordinate 65,314 of NZ_JAERQD010000023.1, forward strand.
AATGATGAAATCGGTCGACGTGACCCGCGGTCCAGCCTCGTCGATCTATGGATCGGGTGCCATCGGCGGCGTCGTCAGCTTCACGACCATCGATGCCGGGGACATTCTTCCCGACGGCACGCATGTGGGCGGCAGGCTGAAGGGCACATTCGAAACGAATGGCACCTCGCCCCTTCTCCATGGCGCCGTGGCGGCGCGTCCAAGCGAGACGTTCGATATTCTGGGCGCGGCCACCTGGCGCTCGGCCGGAGACTATCGTTCCGGCGATGGATCGATTGTCGACTTCACGGCTCAGGATCTGCTCTCAGGCCTCATCAAGACGAGCATCCGTCCCGGCTCCGACCAGGAAGTGACTCTGTCCGCGCTGCGGATCGGGAACGAATTCGAGAACGGCCTGTCGACCCTCTACCGAACGCGCGCCGTCGCAGACACCTTTACGGCGGGCTATCGCTGGACACCGGATTCTCCCATCTGGGATCTGAGCGCCAAAGTCTATTACAGCGGCACCAACGTGGAGCAGACCACGCTGGAAGGCCTGATCGCGGGTGCCGCGAAAACCTTCGACATCGGCACGGTCGGTTTCGATCTCTTCAACACGTCTCGGTTCGAGACTGGTCCGCTGCGGCATGAGCTGACCTATGGCGGCGATCTGTTCCAGGACAATGTCGAGACGAAGGACCCGATCGGCAGCAGCGATCAGCTCACCCCCTCCGGCGAGCGGCTCGTCTATGGGGCCTTCGTGCAGGACCGCGCCCAGTTCTCGGAATGGCTCGAGGTCATCGGCGCCCTTCGGTTCGATTCCTATCGGCTGACCGGCGACGGGACCGAGAACGAAGGCACGAGGCTTTCGCCCAAGATCACCGTCGGGATCACGCCCTGGCAGCCGGTTTCCTTCTATGCCAGCTATGCGGAAGGCTATCGCGCTCCCGCCTTGACCGAGACCCTGATCGATGGTTTCCATCCCCCGCCGCTCAGTGCAGGACGTTTCTTCCCGAATCCCAACCTGAAGCCCGAGATCGCCCATAACATCGAAGGCGGCGTCAACCTGCGGTTCGACAATCTTCTTGTCGAGGACGACCGCCTGCGCATGAAGCTCGGCGTCTTTCACAACCGGGTTGACGATTACATCGAGCAGGTCTTCGTCCGTTTCCCAATTCCCGGCGGCTATCAGTATCAGAACATTGCGGAGGGCGTGATCGAAGGCTTCGAAGCCGAGGGCATCTATGATGCCGGCTCGTACTTCGTCGGCATTTCCGGCCATATCCTTCAGGGCAAGAACAGCCGCACCGGCGAGGAACTCGTGAAGGTTCCACCGAACCGCCTGATCGGCACTCTCGGGTTCCGTGCTCTCGACGGAAAACTCGAATTCGGCACGCGCGTGTCCTTCGTCGGCGGTAAAGAGGGGGCCGAGGATTTCGGCTTCGTCGGCGATCCCTACACGGTTGTCGACCTCTTCGCCTCATGGCAGGTCAACGAGCGCGTCACGGCGGGTCTCGTGGTCGATAACCTCTTTAATCGCCAATACACCGAATATCTGAACGGCCAGCCGAGCCCTGGCTTCAATGCCAAGGCATCGCTGTCGGTCAAATTATTCTGATCAAGACATTATTCCGCAGGCGGGCACGCACGCCGCAATGAGGAGGCAGGCATGACGATCACCATCAAATTGACCGCGAGCAGCTCCAACAAGGGCGTCAGCTTCAACAGCTATATGAAAAGCTATTTTAAAGACTTTTCGTTCGAGGGTTGGCCCTACATTCTCGGCGGGTCGGGAGAGTTCAAGGGAACGCAGATCGTCCTGCTCGACAACATGAACGGCCGCAACACCAAGACCATCGTGCTCGACGGCCGCTCCATCGCCTACGATCTCGGTAAACACGAGATCAGCGGATCGCTGACGACAGTGCGGCTCGGCACGCTCGGCAACAGCTACAAGGATTCCGGCGCATTCACGGAGGACTCGGCCGGGCGGATCACCAACATCTCTGCGCAGGTGCAGGTTTCGGGCCTCGCCATTGCAGGCACCGAATTCCACTCGCTCGTGTCCGGGCTGATGGGTGGCGTCAGCACGTCCCGCAAGGCGAATCCAGCCGTTCTCAACGCGGCCCTGGCCGACGAGGCCCATAACCTGATCGGGTCCTCCGGCAGCGACAGCTATACGGGAACCCGATTCAGCGACCGTATCAAAGGAAATGCCGGCAACGACAGCCTGACGGGCGGTGTGGGCGCCGACGATCTCTGGGGAGGTGCGGGTGCCGACAGCTTCATCTTCAAGACGGTCGCCGAGTCGACGGTCAAGACGTCCGGCCGCGACACGATCTTCGACTTCTCCGCCGCGCAGAAGGACAAGATCCATCTGTCGTCGATCGATGCGAACACGCTGAAGGGCGGCAATCAGGCCTTTGCGTTCATCGGCACGCAAGCCTTCAGCGGGCAGGCAGGCGAATTGCGCTACGAGAAGAAAGCCAGCGACACCTACATCTACGGTGACGTCAACGGAGACAAGGTCGCGGATTTCGCGATCCATCTCGACGATCCCGTCGATCTTCTGCGCAGCTACTTCGTCCTTTGAGGGAGCGACAAGGGGCGGCGTGCGCCGCCCCGACCCGCGATCACTCTGCCGGCGTCAGGCGGCCCGTCGGCGTCGGGTTGAGGTAACGGGAAGGGCGGAAGACGAAATAGGCGAACATCACCATGGCCGCCAGCACGGTCAGCGAGGCGATCGCGGCCACCGGATCGAAGGCCATATAGCCGAGATGGAGGGCTGCAACGGCAATGGTGAGCACGACGGTGCCGATAGACCAGATGGCGACCTGGATCTTCGCCAGCCTGCTCGCATCGAGGGCTGGGCGGCGCTCGTAATAGATCCCGAAGAGGAACAGGGAGACCCAGCCGAGCAGGTTCAGATGCGCATGGGCCGGCATGATCGAGTGGTCCTGTGACATGGCCATGCCGATGCCCATGGCCATGCCGGCGATGACGAAGAGGACGGCAAGTCTAAAACTCAGTGCAGATGCAGTCATGGTGAGGCCCTCCAAATAGTATTCTCTGGTCGATTTTCTGATTTTTATTACAACCGTGGCTACAATGACCGATGTGCGTAAAATCACAACAATTTATACAATATCGAAATTTATATGTTATAATGTTTATAATTTTGATAGTGAGAAAACCTATCGAAAATCTGACGATTACGAAATTTAAGATTGTTTAGCTATTAATCTATCTCAAATGAGGAGTGGAATATCCCAAGTATATATTCTGTCGAATGATAATTTGGTTTAGTTTAAACTGTGTTTTCTCGTATCAATGCGTTAGGCGCGAACGATATTGATAATTTATTTTCGTAGCTTTTGAATTATCTTTAGTTTTACTTATGTTGCTAAAAGGGCACGAATTGTAAAAACACAGAAAATCGACCTGCCGATCATATGACTTGAGTATTCACCGCACCGTAGCTCCGGCTACGATGGGAGAAATATTTCAAGGAGGGGCGGTCATGGCAAAATACGAAATATTCGAGGGCGTCAGCCTGTCTCCCGGCGGCTTTTTTCCGGTCGGAATCGAAATCGATCCCGTCGACAACGGCAGCAATGGCAGGGATTACCCGTTCACGATCGACGGGGAAGTTCGCTTCGTCCGGATTCACTGGGGCGACAATTTCCTGATCGACACTATCCAGCTTTTTGGTGCGGATAACGCGTTGCTAGCCGGGATCAGCGGCGTCTCGATGAATGTTGACGACTTCGAGGAGCTCTGGTTCGAAACCGCCGTTACCTCTACACAGGTGTTCACGACCATTTTTTCGCTCGACGACGAGGTGATCGGCAATGAGGGAGAAAACATCTTCCTTCCAGGTCTCGGCAACGACACGATCTACGGTGGCAACAACAGCCCCGAATTTTTCGATTATGTCGATTACTCGGCCGATAACCGTGAGCATGGCATAACGGTCGATCTCGTCGACGGCGACGCGGATGACGATATCGGAAAGGTCACGAGCAGGGGCGGTCCGGCGGAGACCGATATCCTGCACTCCATCAATGGCATCTATGCGACGGCCCATGACGATCTCCTGATCGGCGACAATCGCGACAACGAATTCTATGCCGGCTTCGGCAACGACACGATTCACGGCGGCGGCGGACCGAACGGCAATCTCGACGTGCTGAGTTACCGGCCGGATGGCCGCGCCCAGGGGATCACCGTGACGTTCACCGCCCAAGGTGTCGGCAAGGTCACGTCGGACGAGAAGGGCGGCGAGCAGGACATCTTCACCGGGGTCGAGGCGGTCTACGGCACGGCCCAAGCGGACAGGTTCACCGGAGCGGCCGGCTTCCAGCGCTTCCGCGGCTTTGCCGGCAACGACACCTTCGATGGCGGCGCCGACGATGACGAGGTCGATTATCGCAGCGATACGACCGAAGTTCCCGGAGGGGTGGGCATCATCGTTGATCTCTCGAACGTGGACGGGGAGGGAAGGGTTACCGTTGAAGGCGCCAACCGCGATGTCGACACCCTCATCAGCATCGAGCAGATCCGCGGGACCCGGAACAATGATGCCATCGCAGGAACGAACGCCAACAACAGGTTGCGTGGGGATGCCGGTGACGACGAGCTCAACGGCCGGGGCGGAGACGACAGGCTCGAAGGCGGCAACGGCAACGATACCGTGCTGGGTGGCGCCGGCAACGACATGCTATACGGTGATGCCGGCAATGACACCCTGAATGGTGGCGCCGGCTGGGACACTCTGGACGGCGGGGCCGGAAACGACCTCCTCATCGGAGGCATCGGCGAACCGGAGGATGAAGATGTCTTCATCGGCGGCACGGGCAACGACACCATTTATGGTGGCGATGTCGAAGAGGCTGACGACGGCACGGTAAACTGGAACGAGATCAACTATAACGTAGGGGCTTTCTCGGGCATCGTCGTTAAATTCGCCGCCTCCGACGGGCGCTATGGTGTCGGCACGGTCGTGAAGAAGGGCGGTGACGGAGAGATCATCGGAACGGACCATTTTTACGACATCAACCTTATTCGAGGGACGATGGGAGCCGACAGCTTCGAGGGAGCGGATGATGCAATCACCCAGCGCTTCATCGGCTATGGCGGCAACGACACCTTCGATGGGTCGAACGGCATCAATGAGATCGACTATCGCGCCGATGCGAGAGCTGCGGGCCTTACGAGCGGGATGATCATCGATCTCGGGACCGGAAAAGTCACCGATGCGACGGGCGACGAGGATACGCTGATCTCTATCGAGAACATCCGCGGCACGGAGTCCAACGATCAGATCTCCGGCAATGGGCTCCACAACCGCCTGCGAGGCGATGCGGGCAACGATACTCTCAGAGGCAAGGATGGCAACGATACGCTCGATGGCGGTGCGGGCTTCGATACCCTCGATGGTGGGGATGGCAACGACCTTCTCATCGGCGATACCGGCAATGACACGCTTAACGGCGACGCCGGCAACGACACGCTCGATGGCGGCGTCGGCAACGACACTCTCGAAGGCGGCGCGGACAACGACGATATCAGCGGCGGTGACGGCAGTGATACGCTTAAAGGAGATGCCGGCAACGACACGCTCGATGGCGGTGTCGGCAACGACACCCTAGACGGAGGATCGGGCAACGACCTTCTCATCGGCGGGATCGGTGGCGCTGGAGAAGAGGATTGGTTCGAGGGAAGCAAAGGCGACGACACGATCCATGGCGGTCTTGAGGGCGAAGACGACGATCCCAACCAGAACCATTGGAACGAGATCAGCTACTACAAGAAAGGCATCTCGGGAATCGAAGTGACATTCGGCTCGACGTCGAGGTCCGGAACGGTCCGGAAGCTCGGTGATGCCGGCACCGATACCTTCACCAGCATCGACGCCGTTCGCGGAACCGAAGAGGCCGACAAATTCATCGGCGGCGACAGCGCGGGAGTACAGCGGTTCATCGGATACGAGGGCAACGACACCTTCGATGGATCTCTGGGCGTCAACGAGATCGACTATCGGGCTGAAGCGAGGGCGGCGCAGTCGACGAGCGGCGTGAATGTCGATCTCAGCACGGGAATAGCGACCTATAGAGGCTTCACCGACACGCTGAGGGCTATCGAGCGAATTCGGGGGACCGAGAATGCCGATACGATCTCCGGCGACAGTATGAGCAACCTCCTGCGTGGTGATGCCGGCAACGATACGCTCATGGGCCGCGGCGGCAACGACACACTCAATGGTGGCGCCGGTGGCGACACCGCGATCTTCAGCGCCGGCCGGTCGAGCTATCACGTGATCCATTCGGGCACCGAGCTGACGATCGTCGACCAGCGCGGCGGAGGCGACGGGACGGATACCGTCATCGATGTCGAGTTCTTCAATTTCAACGGCACGCTGTTGAACGTCGCCGAGGTGATCAACCACGGCTCTGCGGTCAATCTCACTGGGGGAATGGTTTTCGAGAACAGCAAGGTGGGCGAGACGGTGGGCACGCTCTCCGTGGCCAATCCTGACGCGCTCAGCGTGCATGGATTCGAGCTGGTCAATGATGCCGGCGGACGCTTCCAGATCGATTCCAGCGGCAAGATCACCGTGAAGAACGGCCTCCTGCTCGACTATGAGCAGGCGACGACCCACACCATCGCGGTGCGGGCCAAGGACCAGTTCGGCAAGGTGGTCGACCAGACCCTGACCGTCGTTCTCAAGGATGTGGACAAGGAGAGCACAACCGGCACCGCCGGCGGCGACACCGTGTCCGGAGGCGCGAATGCGGATACGCTCGCGGGCGGCGGAGGAAACGACGTTCTCAACGCGGGCGGCGGCAAGGACAAGGTCGATGGCGGAACCGGCAACGACCGGATCATCGGCGGAGGCGGTCAAGACACGCTGACGGGCGGTGCCGGCAAGGACGTGTTCGCCTTCGGCACCAAGGATACCGGAACGAGCAAGGGAACGGCCGACTATATCACCGACTTCTCCGGCAGGGGCGGCGACAAGATCGACCTCAAGGCGATCGATGCCGACGTCAAGAAACAGGGCGATCAGGCTTTCAGCTTCATCGGCAAGAACGCCTTCACCAAGGCGGGGCAGGTCCGCTACGAGAAGACGAGCAAGGAGACGTTCATCTATCTCAACACCGACAGCGACAAGGCCGCCGAAGGCGTGATCAAGCTCAAAGGAGCGATGGACCTGCAAAAGGCGTGGTTCGTGCTCTGATCCGAATCGAGAATGCGGCGCAGGCGATGAAGCCTGCGCCGCATCCGGTGTCGTCGGGAAAAGACGATAAGTTCGCTGCTAAGAAGCGCGGCGAAGCGAGATGCGAGAATGGAGCCGTTTCGACTTTGCTGGGAACGGCTTCAGCCGTCGTTCCGCTCCGAGTCCTGCCGGTCATGAAGGGCATCCTCGCAGCGCTCCACGTGGTTTTCCGCGCGCTGCTCCATCTCCTGCGTATTGTGGCAGGGGTTCTCGATATCCTGCTGGCAGAACTGGCATTTCATGATGGTCTCCTTCGGCTGAATGGGAGGCCAACGTGGAGGCGAAGGGAGGGTTCCGTGCCAGTCCGAGTACCGAGGGCAAAGATGTGGAGGCGTCGTATTCTCGAACTCCCGTCGTTCTCATGTGTTATATAGTTTCTATGTGGACGGGAGTCAAAGGAGCCTCAAGCGGATCTCGGGATGACCCCTATCGATCTAACCCGACACTTGTAGAGCAGGAGCGATCGGAAACGCGGCCGCAGATCCAAGAGCCAGTGAGAGGCGGCCATGCTCAACGGCAAATCTGTCTTCCCGCTAGACAATCCCAAACTAAAGCCTAGCTTAACATGTTAGCTTATTTAGACGATTATCTGTACGTTACTTAAACGGGCCATAAGAGCCCGTAATTTCGGGAGGAAAGATAATGACCAAAGGAAAGTCCCCTCTTGGGGAGAAGACTTCGCGTCGTAAGTTCCTGGGCGGCGCGGCCATTACAGCTGCCGCGACCGTTGCCGCCCCGAATGTTGTCAGGGCGCAAGGCCCTATCAACATGCGTTGGCAGAGTACTTGGCCTGCTAAGGATATCTTTCACGAATTCGCGATCGACTTCTCCAAAAAAGTCAACGACATGACCGGTGGCGAGCTCACGATCGAGGTGCTGCCGGCGGGCGCCGTCGTGCCCGCCTTCGGCCTGCTCGACGCCGTCTCCAAAGGCACGCTCGACGGCGGCCATGGCGTGAGCGCCTATCACTACGGCAAGCAGCCGGCCCTGGCGCTCTGGGGGTCAGGTCCGGGCTTCGGGATGGACGCCAACATGCTGCTCGCCTGGCACAAATACGGCGGCGGCAAGGAGCTGCTCGAAAAGCTTTACTCCTCGATCGGCGCCAATGTCGTTTCCTTCCTTTATGGGCCGATGCCGACGCAGCCGCTCGGCTGGTTCAAGAAGCCGATGGCCAAGCTCGAGGATTTCAATGGCCTGAAGTTCCGAACCGTCGGCATTTCGATCGACGTGTTCACCGGCCTCGGCGCCGCGGTCAACGCCCTGCCGGGTGGTGAAATCGTCTCCGCCCTGGATCGCGGTCTGCTCGAGGCTGCCGAGTTCAACAACGCGTCGTCCGATCGGGCTTTGGGCTTCGCCGACGTGTCCAAGATCTGCATGCTCCAGAGCTTTCATCAGAACGCGGAGCAATTCGAGATCCTGTTCAACAAGACCAAGTACGACGCGCTTCCGGGCAAGATGAAGGCGATCATCACCAACGCCGTCGAGGCGGCCTCGCAAGACATGGCTTGGAAGGCGATCGACCGTTACTCCAAGGATTACACGGAGCTTCAGGCGAAGGATAATGTGAAGTTCTATAAGACTCCGGACGCAATCCTGAAGAAGCAGCTCGAAGTCTATGACGAAGTCGTGAAGAAGAAGGCAGGGGAAAATCCTCTGTTCAAGGAAATTCTGCAATCGCAGATCGAGTTCGCTCAGCGGGCGACGCGATGGGAGCAGGACACCGTCGTCAACCGCCGCATGGCGTTCGATCACTATTTCGGAGCGAACGCGGCGGCAAAGAAGATCTGATGCTCCGCTGAAGCGGCAAGGCGTCGTTCGGAAAATCCGAATGGCGCTTTGCCTGGTCAGATAACCCTTTGCCAGCCGGCTTCTTCGCATGAACGTTCAAAAACTTCTGCATACGGTCGACGGTATCAGCACCTGGGTCGGCAAGGCCGCGGCGTGGCTCATCATCGGGCTGATGGTCCTGATCTGCGTCGAGGTGTTCAAGCGCTACTTGATGAACATGCCGACGGCGTGGATCTTCGACGCCAGCAACATGCTCTATGGCACGTTGTTCATGCTCGCCGGGGCCTATGCTCTGGCGCAGGATGCTCATGTCCGTGGTGACTTTCTCTACAGCTCGATGCGGCCGCGAACGCAGGCCACCTTCGACCTTATCCTGTACGTCGTCTTTTTCCTGCCGGGGATCATGGCCCTCATCTACGCGGGCTACGATTACGCGGCGTTGTCATGGCGTATCGGTGAGCATTCCACGGTAACGGCGAATGGGCCACCGATCTATCACTTCAAGACGATCATCCCGATCGCCGGCATTCTGGTGATGCTGCAGGGATTGAGCGAGATCCTGCGCTGCATCGTCTGTCTCAAGACGGGCGCATGGCCGAGCCGCCTCAAGGACGTCGCGGAGATCGATGTCGTGGAGGAGCAACTCGCTCACAGCGAGTATGTGGATGAGGAAACGCGCAAGGCCGCGATTGCGCGTGCACAACAAATCGATGAAGCGGCACGCCAGCGTGGGATGGGGGGAGACTTGCAGACATGAGCGATCCGGCGCTGGGACTCCTGATGCTGATGCTCATCGTGGTTGTGATCATGATGGGCTTTCCGACCGCCTTCACCCTGATGGGGCTCGGCATATTTTTCGGCTTCTACGCCTTCTACGATCCGGCGCAGCACTGGCTCGACAACAGGGTCTTCGATCTGATGGTTCAACGCACCTATGGGGCGATGACCAACGATGTTCTCATCTCGATTCCCCTGTTCGTGCTCATGGGATACGTGATGGAGCGCGGGGCGCTGGTGGACAAGATGTTCTACAGCATCCAGCTTTCGTTCCGGCGCGTACCCGCATCGCTTGCCGTCGCGACGCTGATTGTCTGCACGTTCTGGGGGATTGCCAGCGGTCTCGTTGGTGCGGTCGTGGTCCTGATGGGCGTGATCGCCTTCAATCCGATGCTGCGCGCCGGCTATGACGTAAAACTCTCCTCCGGCGTCATCACCGCAGGCGGAACGCTCGGCATCCTGATTCCGCCCTCCGTCATGATCATCGTCTACGCGGCGGTCGCCGGGCAATCCGTCGTCAAGCTCTATGCGGCAGCGATGTTTCCTGGCTTTTTTCTCGCCTTCCTTTATCTCGTTTACATCGTCGGCTGGGCGATGATCAATCCGAAGATCGCTCCGCCTCTGCCGGAGGAGCAGACAAGGGTCCCCGTGCCGGCTTGGATGCGGGAGTTCCAGGCAGCCTATTCAAGCAACATGCTGGTCGGACTTGGCAAGGCCCTGTTGTCTCCCTTCAAGGCGAGAGCGATCAGGACCGAGGATGGGCAGCTGAATTATTGGGCCCTGGTCAAGAATTTCGGCGCTGCCTTGATCCCCCTTGCATTGTCAGCGGGCACTCTCTGGCTTCTGTGGTGGTATGTGGTCATCCATCCTCAGGCAACCGCCGAGGAGGTCCCCGCCGAACTGGAACAACTCGGCTCGCCGACGGTCAGCGCAGCGCCGGCGGCGCCTACCGAGGCGGGGCCCTCGACCACCTTCTACATCGTCTTCGGCGTCATCGCTGTCGTCACCGCGCTGATGCTGTTCCGGTACTATCGGAAAATGAACGCCGAGCGCCTCGAGGTCGTAAAACTCCTCTCGTCGTCCGTCATGCCGCTGGCGGTCCTCACGGTCATCGTGCTTGGCGTGATCCTGTTCGGGGTGACGACAGCGACGGAATCCGCGGCGGTCGGTGCGGCTGGCGCCTTCCTGCTTGCATTTCAGGCCCGAACTCTCAACTGGAAGCGCACCAAGGAAGCGGTTTTTCTCACGGCCAAGACCACGGCCATGGTGTGCTGGCTTTTCGTCGGCTCGGCATTGTTCTCGGCCGTCTTCGCGATCCTTGGCGGACAGGCCCTGGTCGAGCGCTGGGTGCTGTCTCTCGATCTGTCGCCTGTGCAGTTCATGATCCTCTCGCAAGCGATCATCTTCATCCTCGGCTGGCCGCTCGAATGGACCGAGATCATCATCATCTTCGTGCCGATCTTCCTGCCGTTGCTGAAACACTTCAGCATCGATCCGGTCCTCTGGGGCGTCCTCGTCTTCGTGAACCTTCAAGCGGCCTTCCTGTCGCCTCCCGTGGCGATGTCGGCCTATTATCTCAAGGGCGTCTCGCCGCCACATGTCACGCTGAGCCAGATCTTCGCCGGCATGATGCCGTACATGCTGATCGTCATCATCTGCATGATCATCATGTATCTCTGGCCCGGAATGACGCTGTGGCTTCCGAACTACCTTTACGGTGGCTGAGGGACGGCCAAGCCTGTCGTGTACGTTTCGCGCCCGTCGATGGGCTCGTGCCTGATCAGTATAGGCCCGGAGCGAGATAAGACGATGCTCCGGCCGCCATGGCCGGAACCAGGGGCCCCGTGACCTGTTCACCCTCGTGCGTCATGGCGCACGAACGCCAAGGCGCCTCGAAGGGATAGAGAGACAATTGCGCTTCCTCTTCGAGCTTCTTCGATGGGAGATCCAGATGCGAAAAGCTCTTCTTCTCGCCGCAGGGCTTGCGGTTCTTGCGACAGGCGCGTGGGCGCAGGAATCCTCGCGGGATCGTGATGACTTCGATCGCGGCGGCTGGCGCGAGAGGCGCGACGGGTGGGATCGCGACCGGGATCAACGGCGCGGTCCTATGATGCCCATGACGCGTGAGGACAGGGACGAATCCAGCCGGTGGGAGCGTGGAGCGCGGTTCTTCCTGCGCAGCGGCGACACGCAGCTGCGCGTGGTCTGCGGCAATCGGGAGTCGACTCAATCCTGTGTCGATTCCGCCCTGCGCCTGTTCGACCGGATGCAATCGCAGCAGGGGACGAGCGCGAGGCCGCCGACTGCGCCCGCTCAGCCGCCTCAGTAGCGGCAGGCTGAACGCATCAGATCCGATCGAGCGCGTTGGTGAGATCCGCCAGCAGGTCGTCCCGATGCTCCAGTCCGACGGATAGGCGCACGAGTCCGTCTGAGATCCCCATCTCTTCGCGCAATTCCGGCGCAAAGCGCTGATGGGTCGTCGTCGACGGATGGGTCACGAGGCTTTTCGCATCGCCCAAGTTGTTCGAGATCCGGATCAATCGGAGAGCGTTCAGGAAGCGGAAGGTCTCTGCCTTGCCGCCCTTTACCTCGAGGGCGATCATCGTCGAGGCGCCGCTCATCTGCCGCCTGATCAGATCCGCCTGCGGATGGTCTGGGCGTCCAGGGTAAGTCAGGCGCTGCAGCTTCTGGTGACCGTAAAGAGCATCCGCGAGATAGCCGGCCGTCGCCGTCTGCCGCTCCACCCGCAGGGGCAGAGTCTCCAGCCCCTTCAGCAGGACCCAGGCGTTGAACGGCGAGATCGACGGTCCGGTCATGCGCAGGAACTGCTGAACCTTCGTCTCGATGAACTCCGTCGAGCCCAGGATCACGCCGCCGAGACATCGTCCCTGGCCGTCGATGTGCTTGGTGGCGGAATACACGACGCAATCGGCACCGAGCGCGAGGGGCTTCTGGAAAAGCGGTGTCGCGAAGACATTGTCGACGGTCAGCGTTGCGCCGGCCCGATGGGCAATGTCGGCGACGGCGGCGATGTCGACGATCTCGAGGCCCGGATTGGTCGGCGTTTCGAGAAAGAACGCTTTCGTCTCCGGTCGCACGGCGGCGCGCCATTGATCCAGGTTCTTCCCATCGACCAGGGTGCAGCCGACCCCGAAGCGGGGCAGGAGGTCCTCCACGACCCATCGGCATGAGCCGAACAGCGCCCGTGCCGCCACCACGTGGTCGCCGGCCTGAACCTGGCTGACCATGGCGGCCGTGACGGCGGCCATGCCGCTCGCCGTCGCACGCGCCGCTTCGGCGCCTTCGAACGCCGCCATGCGCTGCTCGAAGGCATCGATGGTGGGGTTGGAATACCGGCTGTAGCTGTAGCCCGGCTCCTCGTTCAGGAAGCGCCGTTCGGCGCTCTCGGCACTCTCATAGACGAAGCCCTGAGTCAGGAAGAGGGCTTCCGCCGTTTCGCCGTGTGGCGTTCGGTCATGCCCCTCGTGAACGAGGCGGGTTTCGATGTGGTGATCGTCTTTTTTCGGCGAGGTCATGAGCCGATCCTATGATCGTTCTTTAAAAAGAACAATCGTCTTCTTTTCGCGGAAAGCCGCCCAGGTTCTTCTGCGCGCTGCCCTTCATCGGGCGACTTCTTTCCTCGTCTCCTGGAGGAGACGCTTCACGCAAGGCTCAAGGGACTGGCGCCAGGGCGGAAGCACGACTCCGTGCACATCCTTCAGCTTGGTGCAGTCGAGCCTGGAATTGGCCGGGCGCTTCGCTGGGGTCGGATAGTCGACGGAGGCGATGGGGCGGACCTTCGCGGAGGGGCCGCCGAACTTCGCGGAGAGGGCAAAGACCTCGGCGGCAAAATCGGCCCAGCTGGTGAAACCCGTTCCCGTCATGTGGAACAATCCGCGCAGGCTCCCGTCGTCCGGTCGCTCGAGCAGGTTACGGCTGACCGCGATGACGCCGTCGGCGATGTCGAGGGCGCTCGTCGGCGAACCGAACTGATCGGCCACCACGCCGAGCTCGTCACGCTCGCCGGCAAGACGCAGCATCGTCTTCACGAAGTTCTTGCCGAAGGGGCTGTAGACCCAGGCCGTGCGAAGAATGGCGTAATTCTCCGCCTCGGCCGCCACGGCTTCCTCGCCCAGAAGCTTCGAGGCGCCATAGACTCCAAGCGGAGAGACCGGATCGTCCTCCCGGTAGGGGCGGTCGGCGGTGCCGTCGAAGACGTAGTCGGTGGAAAGGTGAACGATCGGCACGTTCATCGCAGCCGCCGCACCGGCGAGCGCGCCGGCTCCGATGCCGTTGATCGCCTCGGCAAGCTCTGGATCGGACTCGGCCTGATCCACCGCCGTATAGGCGGCGGCATTCACGATCACATCGCCGCCGGTTTCGATCAAGGCGTCCTCGATGCCGGAAGGGTCGGCGAGATCCAGCTTCGGGCGGCCGACCAGAACGGCCTGTGCACCATGGGCCCGCGCACGCTCCGCCAGAGCCCGCGCGACCTGACCTTCCTTGCCGACGACGATGATACGCATGGAGACCCAAAACCCTCTTCAACGTGAAGCGGCCCCGACGGGGCCGCTTCGAATTCCGTCAATTGCCGATGGCGACGCCTTCGCGGCGGCTGTCGGCGCCGCCGATGAGGCCTGCCGGCGTGACGACGATAGCATGGATGCCGGAATTCTGTTCGATCAGCTTGACCTCATGGCCCTTCGCCTCGAGGCCGGCTTTCCAGGCTTCGGCTTCGGTTCCTGCTTCCAGCTCCGTCGGGCCGTTGCGGCTTCCCACATTGGGGAGATCGGCGGCGACTTGCGGATCGAGCTGCCAGTCGAGAATGCCGACCAGGGTCTTGGCGACGTAGTTGATGATCAGGCTGCCGCCCGGCGAGCCCACCACCGCATAGAGCTTGCCGCTGCCGTCGAGCACGATGGTCGGCGCCATGGACGAGCGCGGGCGCTTGCCGGCCTCGACGCGGTTGGCGATGGGCTTGTCGTCCTCCGTCGTGGCGAAGGAGAAGTCGGTCAGCTCGTTGTTGAGCAGAAAGCCGCTCTTCGTCATCAGGCGCGCCCCGAACCCATCCTCGATGGTGGTCGTCATCGACACGGCATTGCCGTTGCGATCCACGATGGACATGTGGCTCGTGCCGAACTCGATCCCTTGAGACGGTCCCCAGAGGAAGGTCTTCTGGAAGGGCGGATCGCCGGGCTTCGCCTTGCCCATGGACTTGTTGGGATCGACCAGCGCGGCGCGGCTCTTGATGTAGCCCGGATCGGTCAGGCCTTTCACCGGCACGTTCACGAAGGCGGGGTCGGCGAGGAAGAGCGCCCGGTCGGCATAGGCGAGGCGGCCCGCTTCTGCGATCCAGTGGACCGCATCGGGGCCGGGCTTCATGGAGGCCATATTCTGCGTTTCGAGCACGCCCATGATCTGCTGCACGGCGACTTGGCCGGAGCTCGGCGGACCCATGCCGCAGATGCGGTAGACCCGGTAGCCGCCGCAGACCGCGTCCCGCTCCTGGACCTTGTAGGCCTTGAGATCCTCCAGGGTCATGTCGCCCGGATTGGTCGGATGACCGGTAACGGTCGCCACGATGTCCTGGGCGATCTCGCCGGTATAGAAGGCGTCCGCGCCCTTATCGGCGATGATGCGCAGGGTTTTGGCGAAGGCCGGGTTCTTGAGAACGGTGCCGACGGCCTTCGGTTTGCCGTCGGCCTCGTAGAAATAGGCGCGGGCGACCGGATCGTTCTGCAGGAACTTCTCCTGGGTCAGAAGCCCGTTGAGACGCGGGGAGATCGTAAAACCTTCCTCCGCGAGGCGGGCGGCCGGTTCGATCACCTGCGGCCAGGAGAGCTTGCCCCAGTTCCTGTGCGCCGCCTCGAGGAGGCGCAGCGTGCCGGGCACGCCGACCGAGCGGCCTCCGACCACGGCATCGTAGAATTTCATCGGCTTGCCGTCAGGGCCAAGGAAACGTTCCGGCTTTGCGGCGGCAGGTGCCATTTCACGGCCATCGAGCGTCGTCATGGTCGTTCCGTCCCAGAACACCATGAAGGCACCGCCGCCGATGCCCGAACTCTGCGGCTCGACGAGATTCAGAACCAGCTGAACGGCAACCGCCGCATCGACGGCGCTGCCTCCGGTGGCTAGAATCTCCCGACCGGCCTGGGCCGCCAGCGGATTGGCCGCTGCGACCATGTCCTTCGTTGCAGAGCCGGCGGATTTGGCCGTGCGGCCCGTGGAAGCCTCAGGTGCCGGAGCGACGGCCTGGGCGAGAACTGCGGTAGAAAGGGAAATGCCGGCAAGAAGTCCGAGGCTCCAAAAACTCCGGCGAAGAGCGCTCTGCGTGATCATGCTGATAGGCTCCCTCATTGTCGTTCGACTGGTTATTTTGGAAGAGCCTATCAAAAGACTATCCCTTCGCGCCACATTGATCGAGGGACGGGTGAGAAGAAATTCTGATTTTGTTGCGCTGCAATATCACACTCCTGTCACTCTTTTCCCGCATGGTGCGATTCGTAAGGCGAGCGATGGAGCAGGACATGTATTCATATAATCTGTTCCGGAGTACTCAACCGGATGGGCTGGTTTGCGCCGTTCCGGAGCAAAGGTCGGTTCCTGCTTTCGTCGTGGAGCCGAATTGGGAGTTCGGCGGCCGGCTCGACGGGGCGGATGCCCCGCTTGGATTCGACCGGAAGGCGGCCATGGAAAGCGTCAGATTCAACGGGTTCTATCTCTTTGCGACCTTCCAGAAGGACCGGTCGGGCGGTTAGCGCCCGGCCGATCTCCCCGCATGCGTGACCCGACTAAAGAAAATTCGCACGGGCCGGATCGACCCTTGATCTTGAGCGGCACCTGCTTTCTATCTGGCTGATATTCTCGCCTGCCGTTTCACCTCACCGATTCGATCGTGAATTCCTCCCTCGCCCTCATCTGGACCATCACGGCCGCAACCACGCTGCTTCAGGCCGGCAATGGATTGCTGCAGGCTTTGATGCCTCTACGCATGCAGGCGGAGGGCATTTCCGTCGCCTCCATCGGCGTGGTCGCCGCCGCCTACGGGCTCGGCTTCTCGACCGGCTGCTTCCTGGCTCCGAGTTTCATCCGGCATGTCGGCTACATCCGGGCCTTCGCGAGCCTCGCGGCCGTGGTTTCCGTTTTAATCCTCGTGATGACGCAAGCCCATTCGACGCTTGCCTGGATCCTCCTGCGCGGTCTGACGGGCGTCACGCTGGCCTGCATCTTCACGGTGACGGACGGCTGGATCAGTGCCCGCGCCACATCCAGCCATCGCGGGCGCATCCTGTCGATCTACATGATCTGCACCAAGGTCGCTCTGATGCTGTCGCCGCTCGGCATCAGCTTCGGCGACATTCGAACGGACGGTCTGTTCATGATGGTGAGTGCGCTGATCACGCTCTCGCTTCTGCCGATCGCGGCGACGACGACGAAGGAGCCGCCGGCGCCGCAAGGCGTACGGATCGAGGTTCGGAAGCTCTTTGCGACGGCACCCTCCGCGGTCGTGGGAGCCTTCGTCGTCGGTCTGGTCAACGGCCCCGTGGTCGCCATCACGCCGGTCTTCGGCATCAGCATCGGCTTGAGTCAGGATCAGGCCGCGGCTCTGCTGTTCGCGCTCCAGGCCGGCAGCCTCGCGATGCAATGGCCGCTCGGCTGGCTCTCCGATCGGGCGGACCGGCGCTACGTGATCGCAGGCCTCGCTGCCGGCACGAGCTTGGTCTCGCTCCTCATTCTCTGGGCGAGTGCGCAGGGAGCGAGCCTCCTGGTCCTGTGGTCCTTCGCGATCTGGGGCGGTCTTGCCTTGTGCATCTATTCCGTCTGCGTGGCCCATGCCTGCGATATCGTGGAACCGGGACAGATCGTGTCGACCGTCGGCACGCTTCTGTTTTCCTGGGCCGCCGGTGTGACCGTCGGGCCTCTGTTCGGCGCGGGCGCGATGCAGCTGATCGGGCCACAGGGTCTCTTCATTTATTCCGCGCTGGCGTCGCTGGGGCTCGTTGCCTTCATCGTCATGCGGATCATGCGTGTGCAGCGCACACCGGCCAAGGGCGGCTTTGCGGATATTGCACCAACCAGTTCGGCTTCCGCCACGTTGTCGCCGCGCGCGGAGTCCGAAGTTTCTCCCTCAGCCGATGAGCCCGAGGCAGAGCCGTCCGGTCAGAAGGTCGAGGCGTCCGCCGTGGCCCGCGCTGATACGGCCTCGTAGCGGTTGAGCCGCTTGTCGATCATGTCGTCGATCTTGTCATAGACCTCGGCGACGCTGAGCTGGCGGGTCTTCTTGCCGTCCTTGGTGAAGAACAGGGATTTGTTTGACTTCGCAGCCGCCGGGAAGGCGTCGCGGGCGCTCTTCTTAGGCGTGTCGTCCACGAGCGCGATGAACTTGCTCGCGCTGTCGACACCGAAGAAGTGGGACAGGTAGAACTCGGAGCGGCTGAGCTTGCGCCCGAGCTTGCCCTCGATCTTCGTCTTGTCGCGCTTCATCATCTCGGCGGCCATCAGGGACGAGATGTAAGGATTGCGGCGAAGACCGAGAATATGCTCGCGCATCGCCTCGTTCTCGACGGCGATCTTGGCGCCGGCGCCTTCGATCGACTCCGCCTCCGCGATAAGGCCATGCATCGGCCCAAAGGAGCGCACGGCTTCGAGCCAGGTGCTCGAAATGAACTGGAACAGGCCGACGGCGGAGGAGGTCGAGGCCTTGTTGCCGGGCAGGAAGCTCGATTCCTTGTCCGCCAATGCCATCATGTAGACCGGATCGGCGCCGGTCAGCTTGGAGGCGCGCATGATCGTGTCGACGATCCAGACCGGAACACGCATCTCCTCGAATTCCATGTATTCGGTCAGTTCCCGCGAGACCGGCTCCTCATCCGCGCGGCGGTCGGCAGGGACCTCCGTGAGGGGAAGAGAAAGGATGATCTGTCGCTGCAGATCGGCATGCGTGATCTCGACAGCCTCGACGGGCATGACGGTCTCAAGAGGATCCGCCGGAGTGATCGACTCCGTGGCCGTCGTATCGGCTGACCCGGGATCGGCGACGATCGTGATGGGAGGCAGCTGAAGCGGCTCGGACGACGAGGTTGCCTGGGCGTCCGACGTGGCGCTGACGGCGAGGGTAAGGCAGGCGCCCAAGCCGAAGCACTTCGTCAGATTCAGCAGAGTCCTGCCTCCCTGCAGAGGCGAGCAGCGCCGAGACGCCCAACGGAAGGAATATCTCCTTTTCCTCGATGGCTCGAGGCAAATGGTCGTCGGCTGGCATGCGTCCGCGGACGCTGTCAGTGCAATTTGCATGCGGGTAAGGCCCCCAGGATATGCCGCTTCGCCGCCGAGGCAGGTGTGCGGGTTCTTCGTTCGAGGGCAAAACTGTGATGACCTCATATGTCTAGAATGGGTCAGCGTGGCGGTATAATTTCGAATTTGTTCCGATCTGCGACCTTTTGCTACCCCTCAATCATAGAGGTTTCGGCTCAAACGGGCCGATTAACGGTAGCCAAGTCTTTCGTTTGAGCCAATTTGACCGAGGGACGAGATGACGCAGGACAAGTAATACGATTATCTGTCCCAGGTAGTCTTTTTTGTCCTTGTTTGACCTATCGTAATACTGCAGAGCTGAAGCGGTTGACGCCGGGCAAAGGAGGTCTCATGACGGACTGCGCGGCTCGGTGGAAAAGCGGGGGGACAGGCGCAATGCTGCGGAGCAGTCGCCGCCGCCTGGCGGAGGGGCTTCTTCTGACGGGCACGGCGCTGCTGGTTGCAGGCGCAGTCCAGGCTCAGCCCGTGCCGCGGCGGGTCGCGTCGCTCAATCTCTGCACCGATCAACTGCTGCTTGCCCTCGCGGATCGCTCCCAGATCGCTTCCCTGAGCCGGCTCGCCCGCGATCCATCTCTCTCCTTCATGGCGGCCGAAGCGGCCAGCGTTCCTCAGAACGACGGCGGTGCCGAGACATTGCTGTTTGAAAGACCCGATCTCGTCCTCGCCGGCACCTATGGCCAGCAAGAGCAGGCGGCCCTTCTCAGGCGCCAGGGTTTGGACGTCCTTGACCTGGGATCTTGGTCAAGCCTTGAGGACGGGCGCACGCAGATCCGCAGCCTGGCTCACCGATTGGGACAGTCGGAACGGGGAGAGGCTCTGATCGCCCAGATCGAAGCGGCTTTGGCGCGAGCGCGAGGGATCGTCCCGGGCAAACGGAGCATTCTGGTCTACGAGCGCGGTGGCTGGGTTGCCGCCGCCCATTCGCCACTCAATGAAGTCTTGACCCATATGGGCTTCTCTCTCCATCAGGAGGCCCTTGGATTGCCGACGGGCGGCGCTGTTCGCCTGGAGACGATTGTCGTGGCGCCGCCCGACTTTCTGCTCGTCGATGCCGGCTCCGCCGAGGTTCGCGACAACGGGACCGCTTTGTTTGCTCATCCGGCACTCGCGGATGCGGTGCCGCCGGAGCGCCGCTTGGCACTCTCCGGCCGGCTCACGATTTGCGGCGGGCCGTCGACGCCCGAGGCAATCGATGCTTTGAGGGCTGAGGTCATCGCCAAGGTACGATGAGGGAAAGTCCGGTCATTCCAGCCGCAGCTGCAGGGCAGGGGCGGGCTTGAGCAGGATCGGGCAGCCGGCCGCCACGAAGACGACCGCTTCGCAAGCCTCCGCAACCCGCTGATTCAGGCGACCCTGCGCGTCCCGAAAGCTCCGCCCGAGAGGGGTCGGGGGCACGATGCCCTGGCCGACTTCGTTCGAGACCAGGATGAGAGGCCCTCGTGCCTCCCGGATCGATCGAACCAAGCGATCCCCTTCCTGCTCAGAGTCGCGCTTGGCCATGACGATATTGGAGAGCCAGAGCGTCAGGCAATCGACCAGAACGGCTTTTCCCGGGACGGTCAGGTCGCGAATTGCGGCGGAAAGTTCCAAGGGTGCATCGAACGTCTGCCAGGAGGTATCGCGCTCCCGACGATGAAGAGAAATGCGCTCGCGCATCTCATCATCGAAAGCCTGCGCCGTCGCGATGTAGGTGCGCTCGGCCGACGTGCTCTCGGCGAGCTGGAGGGCAAGGCGGCTTTTTCCGGAGCGCGCTCCCCCCAGCACTAGGACACGGCGGTAGGTCGTCATGATCGGTCAGGCCGTCAGCCGGTCGAGCGGCAGGATCATGCGGACGCGCAGACCCTCCGGCAGCCATTCGCGGTCGAGGGTGCCGCCGAGCTGTCCCGTGATGCTTCTCTGGGTCAGCTGCGTGCCGAAGCCCTCGAAGGTTGGAGGGCTCTCGATGGGGGGGCCGCCGCTCTCGATCCAAAGCAGGTCGACATTGCCGTCCTGCATCGTCCAGCGGATCGTGAGCGCCCCTTCCGGGCAGGACAGACAGCCATATTTGGCGGCATTGGTCGCCAATTCATGCAGGACCAGCGCAAGGCTCGTGGTTGTGTTGGAGCCGACAGTCACGGCGGGTCCCTCGATCGCTATCGTATTCTCGCCGGCTTGCCGATAGGGTTCGAGGACAGCCTCGATCAGCCGTGCGAGTTCGACCTCAGCGCCGTTGCCTGGAGCATTCGTCGAGACGGGCTGGACGAGCTCATGTGCCCGTGAGAGCGCGCTGAGCCGCCCGCGCAGGGCATTCGCCATATCCTTGGGATCCTTGGCCGTGCGGGCGGTCATGGAGACCATCCCGTTGGCGATGGCGAACAGGTTCTTCACACGGTGGTTGAGCTCCCGCGTAAGAAGCTTCTGTGCCTCCTCCAGGCCATGCCGCTCCGTGATGTCGCTAACGACGCCGTAGAGGCTGATCGCGCGCCGGGTGCCGCCGTCATCCGAATAGAGCGTCTGCCCGTGCGAGCGGAACCAGCGGAGCTTTCCGTCCGGCAGGATGGCGCGGTACTCGCTGTCGTATTCGCTACTGGCATTCGGATCCGCCGCGGCGGCGATGCGTGCCTTCACGCCCTCGCGGTCATCCGGATGGATCATTGCCCAGGCTTCTTCGAGTGTAAGGCTGTATAGCCCGTTGTGCGGAAGGTGATAGAGCGAGCACGTGCCCTCGTCCCAGGTGATCAGATTCTTGTCCAGGTCGATCTGCCAAGTCCCGAGATCTGCGGCTTCAAGTGCGAGCCGGTATTGGCTCTCGAGCAGACGAACGGCTTCCTCGGCTCTTTTCTGGTCATGAATGTTGGTGCTGGTGCCGAACCAGCGCGCGATGTGGCCGGTCAGATCCTGGATCGGAATCGCCCGGCTGAGGAACCATTCATAGCGCCCTTCGGCGTTTCGGATCCGATATTCCCTTTCATAGGGCTCGCCGGTATCGAGCGAGTGGCGCCAATGTTGCAGAACTTCGGGAAGATCGTCGGGGTAGACCACGCTCTGCCAGCCATCTCCCATGGATTGCTCGGGCTGGAGCCCGGTGAACTCGCGCCACCGGCGATTGACGTAATCGACGGATCCATCGGGACGGGAAGACCACACGAGTTGGGGCAGAGACTCCGCCAGGACAGCGAATTGCGTTTCCGTTTCCTTGAAATCCACTCAAAACCCCCGGGTCCGCATATGCGGCCAGATATGCGGCCAAGTCTCGTCGCTCGATGAGAGCATTGTTGTAGGCCTTTTTCGAGGCTGACAACCCACATCGGTTCGATGCAGCGGGTTTCCGGCGCGAAAGAGTAGCGCCAGCCTTGCGAAACCATTAAAAGGCCGGCGGCTCTGGCGCTTCGTCCCGCCAGCGCATAGATGCAGGGCAGCCCTCGACCCTCGACGCGACCTTTTCAGGCTGAGGCTGATTGACAGTTTTCATGAATGATATGAGTTCCCAGCCGGCCTCTCCGCCGGAGATGTCTTCTGCCGAAGCGCTTCATCCCAAGGAGCGGCGCTCCCGTCGCTTCGCGTGGATCGGGATGGCGGCGAGCATCATTCTGTTCGGCGCGTCTCTGGTAGTTCTCTGGCACATCGTATCGGAAATCGATGTCAACGAACTGAAATCCGCTTTCACTGCGGCGAGCTCACGCCAGATCGGCCTCGCGGTGCTCTTGACCGCCATCAGTTACAGCCTGCTGACATGTTACGACGCCATCGCGCTACGACAGCTCAAGCTGCAGATCCCCTATCGCACGACCGCCCTGGCGTCCTTCACGAGCTATGCGGTGAGCTTCACGCTCGGCTTCCCTCTCCTGACCGCCGGAACCGTGCGCTACTGGATCTACGCCCCGAAGGGGGTGAGCCCGGGTCGGGTGGCGAGCCTGACCGTGATCGCCGGGGTGACCTTCTGGCTCGGCATGGCCCTGGTGCTCGCCTGGAGCCTGATCAGGATGGCCGACGAGCTCGCGAGCCTCGTCTATACCCATATCTGGATGAACCAGCTGCTGGGTCTCGGCGCCGCCGTCTTCGTCATCGGCTACATGGTCTGGGTCTCGATCAAGCGTCGGGCCGTGAAGATCCAGGGCTGGAAGCTGGAACTGCCGGGCTTTCGTCTCTCGCTCGCCCAGATCCTGATCGGCGCAGGCGATGTCTGCGCGGGCGCGGGCGTTCTCTTCGTGCTCTTGCCCGGCGGGCACAATCTCGGCTTCGAGACCTTCCTTGCGGTCTATATCTTCGCCGTCATGCTCGGGGTGGCGAGCCATGCCCCCGGCGGGCTCGGGGTCTTCGAGGCCACCATCCTGCTCGCCCTTTCGAACTATCCCCGCGAACCGGTCCTGGGCGCGCTGCTGCTCTACCGCCTCTGCTATTATCTCGTCCCCTTCGTGATCGCCCTTGCGATCCTGGGAGCCTACGAGATCCGCAACCGCATCAGGGCCGCCCGGCTCGCTTTCAAGCCCGACGAGAGCGACGTCCCGGCCGAGGCGGAGCTTGGCGGCAGATGACACCTGCCGGCGCGTGCCCTAAACAGGGCCGGCAATCCCTCCAACCCGCATCATCTTCATGAGCGACCCCGACGACCTCACGCCGGATTCCGGCCGGCAGAGCATCAGCCCTGTGCGGGATGCCGCCTGGCGCGGCGCGGTCGTGACCGGCTTCGTGCTGGTCGCCGTCGCCTTGGCGAGGGGCTACGGCGATGCCTGGCTCCTGTTCTGGGCCGTTTTTGCCGTTCTCGCAGGCTTCCTCGTCGCCGGACCCAGGCGCAGCCTCGGCCTCGGACCAGGGATGGCTACGCAGCCGAAGTCATCTCCCCGCCCCAGCCTCGCCGAGGCGGTGCTGGCCCAGATCCCGGACCCGGTCATCCTGGTCGGTCCGCGAGCGGTGGTGCTCGAAGCCAACAAGGCTGCCCATGTCCTGCTGGCCGGGCTGAAGACCGGGCACCCTCTGTCATTCGCCTTGCGCAGCCCGGATGTGCTCGATGGCATCCAGGAGGTCCTCGATACGGGCGAACCGCTGAAGGTCGAGTATTCCGAGCGGATCCCGACCGAGCGGACCTTCGAGGTCCATATCGGTCCCCTCCAGGCCGACGCAGCCCATCGTGCCGATGTACAGGCCGGCGTCGTGCTGTTCTTCCGGGACCTCACCTCGGCCCGCCGGCTCGAGGCCATGCGGGCCGACTTCGTCGCCAATGCGAGCCATGAGCTGCGCACCCCGCTGGCGTCGCTGCTCGGCTTCATCGAGACCCTGCAGGGCCCGGCCCGCGACGATGCCAGGGCGCGGGAGCGCTTCCTCGACATCATGAAGGGGCAGGCGCAGCGCATGAAGCGCCTGATCGACGACCTCCTCTCCCTCTCGCGCATCGAGATGCGGGTTCATCTGTCGCCGACGCAGACCGTCGACCTCGCCACCATCGCCGCCCAGATGGTCGAGACCCTCTCGCCGCTCGCGAAGGAGAGGGGGGTTGTCATCAAGGCGGCGTTGCCTGAGAAGCCCATGCTCATCCTGGGCGACCGGGACGAGCTTCTTCGCATTGCCGAGAACCTGATCGAGAATGCGGTCAAGTACGGCGAGAGCGGCGGGAAGGTCGATGTGGAGGTGTCTCGTATCGACACGTCCGCCGGGGGGCGGGTGGCCTTCTCCGTGCAGGATTACGGCCCCGGCATCGCCCCTGAGCACCTGCCGCGCCTGACCGAGCGGTTCTACCGGGTCGATGTGGTCCAGAGTCGCGACAAGGGCGGGACCGGCCTTGGCCTTGCCATCGTCAAGCACATCGTCAACCGCCACCGCGGCCATTTCGACATCGCCAGCGAGCCGGGGCAGGGAGCCCGGTTCACGGTCACGTTCCCTGAGGCCGGCGCCGGTCGCTGAACCCGGCTGAAGAGCGTTCACAGGCATGTGAGACGAGGGAATTCAAGCGCCTGAAGGGATCCATCCGGGGTGTCATGTAATTGTCATCCAACTGTCGTAGAGGAGACATCCGTCGGGCCTAGCTGTCCCATCGCGAGACACGGCCCCTGGCTTTTCGAGCTGCCTGTCGCGCTTGCATGAACAGGAGACTTACCGTGAAGATCATGTCCTACGCCATTGCGGCCGGCCTTGCCGTCGCGAGCCTGACGACCACGGCATCTGCAGCCGACATCACCGGCGCAGGCGCAACCTTCCCGTTCCCGATCTATGCCAAATGGGCCGAGGCCTATAACAAGGAGACCGGGAACCGCATGAACTATCAGTCCATCGGCTCCAGCGGCGGCATCCGCCAGATCCGCGCCAAGACGGTCGATTTCGGTGCGACCGATGCTCCGCTGAAGGGCGAGGAGCTTCAGAAGGACGGCTTCGTCCAGTTCCCGGCCGTCATGGGCGGTGTGGTCGCCGTCTACAACGTCCAGGGCGTTGCCGCCGGCCAGCTCAAGCTGACGGGCGAGGTTCTGGCCGACATCTTCAACGGCAAGATCGCCAAGTGGAACGATGCCAAGATCGCCCAGATCAATCAGGGTGTGACGCTTCCCAATTCCGCGATCACCCCGGTCTACCGCTCCGACGGATCGGGCACGACCAGCGTGTTCACCACCTACCTGTCGCAGGTTTCCGAAGGCTGGAAGAGCGGCCCCGGCGCCGGCGCCTCCGTCCAGTGGCCCGTCGGCCAGGGCGGCAAGGGCAACGAGGGCGTCGCCGCTCTCGTGAAGCAGGTTCCGAACTCCATCGGCTATGTGGAATACGCCTACGCCAAGCAGAACAGCATTCCCTTCGCCCAGCTTCAGAACAAGAACGGCAAGTTCGTGTCGCCGGAAGCCAAGACTTTCCAGGCTGCCGCCGCCAATGCCGACTGGAAGTCGGCGCCCGGCTACGGCATCTCGCTGACCAACCAGCCCGGCGACGAAGCCTGGCCGATCACCGCACCGACCTTCATCCTGGTTCCCAAGAATCCCGAGAAGCCCGAGCAGGTGGCCGAGGCCCTGAAGTTCTTCGACTGGTCCTTCAAGAACGGCGACAAGATGGCCGTCGAGCTCGACTACGTGCCGCTCCCGACCCCGCTGAAGGATCAGGTGCGCGCGACCTGGAAGAGCGAGATCAAGAACGCCTCGGGCCAGGCCGTCTTCACGCAGTAATCTGATCTCGATCGAACAACAAAGCGGATCGGCGAATGGTAGCTCTCTCGCAAGAACGTCTCGTGTCGAGCGCGGCTTCTCCCGCTCGCCGATCCCCGCCGCCGGGCCGTGACCGGCTCTTCCGCCTCGCGAGCCTTGGATCGGCCCTTCTGGTGCTGATCGTGCTCGCAGGCATCCTCGGCTCGATGATCTATGGCGGCCTGCCCGCCTTCCGCGAGTTCGGCCTCGGCTTCATCACCTCGAGCGTCTGGAACGTCAACGAGGATCAGTACGGCGCCTGGGTCGCCATCGTCGGCACTCTCTCGACGGCACTGATCGCCCTCGTCATCGGCGTGCCTCTTTCCCTCGGCATCGCGATCTTCCTCACGCAGCTCTGCCCGCCCTGGCTCAAGCGCCCTGTGGCGACCACCATCGAGCTGCTCGCTGCCGTGCCAAGCATCATCTACGGCATGTGGGGCCTCTTCGTTTTCGCGCCCCTCTTCGCGAACTACGTTCAGATCCCGGTCTCGAACATCGTTGAGGGCATGCCCATCGTCGGCACCATTCTTTATGCACGCACGCCCTCCGGCGTCGGCATCCTGACGGCCGGCATCATTCTCGCGATCATGATCATTCCTTTCATCGCCTCGATCGCGCGCGACATTCTCGATCAGATCCCCTCGGTGCTGCGCGAGAGCGCCTACGGCATCGGCTGCACAACCTGGGAAGTGGTGCGCAATGTGCTGCTGCCGCAGGCCGGGGTAAGCATCATCGGCGCGATCATGCTCGGCCTCGGCCGCGCGCTCGGCGAGACGATGGCGGTCACCTTCGTGGTCGGCAACGCCAACCGCCTGTCCGGCTCGATCTTCGATCCAGGCTCCACCATCGCCTCGCGGATCGCCAACGAGTTCAACGAGGCTATCGGCCTGCAGCTCAACGCGCTGATGGCCCTGGGCTGCATCCTGTTCCTGGTCACGTTCGCCGTGCTGGTGCTCGCCCGGCTCCTCGTGTCGCGCGTGAAGGTCGGTTAGGGAGATGACCATGGATACCGCACTGCCAGCGCGCGTCGCACCGACGACCGTCGCTCCTGCTCCCTGGGGCCGGGTGCGCCGCAGCCGCCATGTGGCCAATCAGGCTCTCAAGATCATCTGCACCCTGTTCACGATCCTCGGCGCCACCGTGCTCGGCTGGATCCTGCTCATGCTTCTCTACGAGGGCATCGGCGGGCTCTCGCCAGCGGTGTTCACCGAGACGACGCCAGGGCCCGGAAGCCAGGGCGGCGGCATCGCCAACGCCCTCGTGGGCAGCCTCATCCTCACGTTCCTCGGCATCGTCGTGGCGACACCCGTCGGCGTTCTTGCCGGCACTTATCTTGCAGAGTACGGCAAGGGCTCCAAGCTCGCCGAGATCATCCGCTTCGTGAACGATATCCTGCTCGCGGCGCCCAGCATTCTCATCGGCCTCTTCGTCTACATGCTCATGGTGCAGCCCATGGGCGGCTATTCCGGCTGGGCCGGCGGCGTGGCGCTGGCGATCATCGCGGTGCCCGTCATCGTGCGCACAACCGAAGATATGCTGCGCCTCGTGCCGGGTTCCCTGCGCGAGGCCGGAGCGGCACTCGGCGCGCCCATGTCGACAGTGATCATCCACATCAGCTGGAAGGCGGCCCGCGCCGGCATGGTCACCGGCATTCTGCTCGCCACGGCCCGCATCGCCGGCGAGACGGCTCCGCTGCTCTTCACGGCCCTCAACAACAATTTCTGGTTCAACCCGACCCTGATGGGCGGTGTCTCGAACCTGCCGGTCATGATCTTCCAGTTCGCCCTGTCGCCTTACGAGAACTGGCGCGAACTCGCCTGGGCCGGCGCCCTCATCATCACCATGTCGATCCTGGCGCTGTCGGTCGTCGCGCGCCTGCTCCTGAGGAAGGATAAAGCCCGATGAGCACCATTGCCCTCAACACGAGCAGCGCCATCGGAAATGCGGCCGCTGCGGATGCCAGTGCGCCGGTGCGCATCGCCGTCAAGGACCTCAATTTCTATTACGGTGACTTCCGCAGCCTGAAGGACATCTCGCTCGATTTCTACGACCGGCAGGTCACGGCTCTCATCGGCCCTTCCGGCTGCGGGAAGTCTACGCTGCTGCGCACCTTCAACCGCATCTACAGCCTTTATCCCGAGCAGCGCGCCGAGGGGCAGATCCTGCTCGACGGGCAGAACGTGCTCTCGCCTTCCGTCGACGTCAACGAGCTGCGCGCCCGCGTCGGCATGGTGTTCCAGAAGCCGACGCCGTTCCCCATGTCGATCTACGACAACATCGCCTTTGGCATCAAACTCTACGAGAAACTGTCGAAGTCCGAGCTCGACGACCGTGTCGAGGAGGCCCTGCGCAAGGCGGCTTTGTGGGACGAGGCGAAGGACAAGCTGCGCCAGTCGGGCATGGGCCTGTCGGGCGGCCAGCAGCAGCGCCTGTGCATCGCGCGCACCATCGCGCAGCGCCCCGAGGTGATCCTGCTCGACGAGCCGACCTCGGCGCTCGACCCGATCTCCACCGGCAAGATCGAGGAGCTGATCGAGCAGCTCCGTTCCGAATTCACCATCGTGATCGTCACGCACAACATGCAGCAGGCGGCGCGCATCTCGCAGTTCACGGCCTTCATGTATCTCGGCGAGCTCGTGGAATTCGGGCCGACCACCAGGATGTTCATGAACCCGGTCAAGAAGCAGACTCAGGATTACATCACGGGCCGCTTCGGCTGATCGAAGCACTTCAACGGAGGCGTCTCCCATGGCGGAGCATATCGTCAGCTCCTACGACAACGACCTGCAGGGATTGCGGCAGCGCATCTCCGAGATGGGCGGCATCGCCGAGAAGATGCTCGTCGATTCCATCGCGGCGCTGGTGCGCCATGACAAGGCGCTCGCTCAGGTGGTCGTTGCCTCCGACAAGCGCCTCGACGTGCTGCAGCGCGAGGTGGAGGAGAATGCCATTCTCACCATCGCCCGGCGCCAGCCGCTCGCCATCGACCTGCGCGAGACCATCTCGGCGATCCGCATCTCCGGCGATGTCGAGCGCATCGGCGACATGGCGAAGAACATCGGCAAGCGGGCGCTCGCCATCGGCGACGACTTTCAGCCGCAGAAGATCGTCGTCGGTCTCCAGCACATGGGCGACCTCGTCCTCGCGCAGCTCAAGGACGTTCTCGACGCCTATGCGCAGAAGGACACCGCGAAGGCCCTCGACGTGTGGAAGCGCGACGGCGCCATCGACGCGCTCTACACCTCGCTGTTCCGGGAGCTCCTGACCTATATGATGGAAGACCCGCGCAACATCTCGTTCTGCACGCATCTTCTCTTCTGCGCCAAGAACATCGAGCGCATCGGCGACCACACCACCAACATCGCCGAGACGGTCCACTATCTCGTCACGGGCGAGACGCTCGCCATCGACCGGCCCAAGAACGACCGCTCCATCGATACGACGGTTGGAATCGGAGCCTGACCATGGGACCGCGCGTTCTGATCGTGGAGGACGAGGAGCCGTTGATGCTCCTCCTGCGCTACAACCTCGAAGCCGAGGGCTACGAGGTGGACGGCGTCTCTCGCGGTGACGAGGCCGAGATCCGCCTGCGGGAGCAGGTGCCCGACATCGTGCTGCTCGACTGGATGCTGCCAGGTCTATCCGGGATCGAGCTGTGCCGGCGCATCCGCGCGCGCACCGAAACCGAGCGCCTGCCCGTGATCATGCTCACGGCGCGGGGCGAAGAGGGCGACCGCATCCGCGGCCTGTCCACCGGCGCGGACGACTACATCGTCAAGCCGTTCTCGGTGCCGGAGCTGCTGGCGCGGGTGCGCGCGCTCCTGCGCCGGACGAAGCCGACCCATATCGCAACGCTGCTGAGATCGGGCGATATCGAGCTCGACCGCGAGACCCACCGTGTGCGCCGCTCCGGCCAGGAGCTGCATCTTGGCCCGACCGAGTTCCGCCTGCTGGAATTCCTGATGCAGAGCCCCGGACGTGTCTTCTCCCGCGAGCATCTGCTCAATGCGGTCTGGGGCCACGACGTCTATATCGACGAGCGTACCGTCGACGTGCATGTCGGCCGCCTGCGCAAGGCGATCAACCTGCCGCGCCGGCCCGACCCCATCCGCACCGTGCGCGGTGCCGGCTATTCCTTCGACGAGACTTTCGCCCGCGAGGAGCAGGCGCTGGACGCTTGAGATCAAGGGCCGAGAACAAACAAAAAGGCCGCGCCGAGTATCATCGGCGCGGCCTTTTTGAAGCTCTCTAAGTTTAAGCCCTGGCCAGCTTCCGCTCGCGCTTGCGGTCGGCCACCGGCTGATAGGCGATGCGGGCGTGATGGTTGCAATAGGGCAGGCCGGTGATGGAACGCGCGCCGCAGAAGCGGAATTCCGGCTTGGTCGGATCGCCCATGGGCCAGCGGCACATGGACTCGCGCAGATCCATGATGGTCACGCGCTCCGACATGGGGATCGCGATGTCGTCTTCCGCGAAGACCTCGGGCACGTCGGCCACGGGCTGCAGCGGGATCGGTGCGATCACCACGTTGCTGCTGTGCACCTGGGCCGTGATCGGAGCCGGAGCGCTGGGCGCGCGGGTCGCCTTGCGGGCGCGGGTCGCAGCCGCCGAGGCGGCAGGCTTCGCGTCCTTGGCCCGGCCGGACAGGCCGAGACGGTGAACCTTCCCGATGACCGCATTGCGGGTCACGTTGCCAAGCTCGGCGGCGATCTGGCTCGCGCTCAAACCGTCGGTCCAGAGCTTCTTGAGAAGCTCGACCCGCTCATCCGTCCAAGTTGCGCCCGCATCCATCATTTTTAATCTGCCTCCATCGCTGGCAGCCTTCAAGCTCAGAATCCCGGATGCCTCGCGGACAGGGTTTTTACGTCCGACCGCGTTTGCGAGGGTCGCTCCTGAGGGTGAAAGCCGCCGCACGAATGTCCGTACTCGACTGACCCGAAGTTACAGGATGGGTGGACTCCGGCGCAAGAGTCCCCGAACAGGCCATGTCGTTTTCCCCAAGGAACTCGCCAAGCTCCAGGAAGCGGCAAAAATTCCTTGTGATGAGTCAGTTCATTTCTCTTGAATTGACAGGGTCTCGTGCCTGATTAGAATCCCCGCTGTGCCGCCCCCGCTGGGGCGGCGCTTTCTTTTTCGGGGCCCGGGTGCGACCTTGGGCCTCTCAAGGCGGAGACGACCTGTGACATCGCCATTGCTGCCGACCTACGCACGCGCCGAGCTTTCCTTCGAGAAAGGGGAGGGGCCCTGGCTCTACGGCCGAGATGGCGAGCGATATCTCGATTTCGGCGCCGGCATCGCCGTCAATGCCCTGGGCCACGCCCATCCGCACTTGGTGCAGGCACTGACCGAGCAGGCCACCAAGGTCTGGCACACCTCGAACCTCTTCCAGATCCCGGAAGGCGAGCGGCTGGCCAAGCGGTTGGTGGAGAACACCTTCGCGGATGTGGTCTTCTTCTCCAATTCCGGCGCCGAGGCGAACGAGGCGGCCATCAAGATGGCTCGCAAGTACCATGCCGCGAAGGGCCATCCGGAGCGCTTCCGCATTGTCACCTTCGAAGGCGCCTTCCATGGCCGCACGCTCGCGACCATCGCCGCCGGCGGCCAGGCCAAGTATCTGGAGGGCTTCGGCCCGAAGGTGGAAGGCTTCGACCAGGTGCCCGTCGACGATCTCAAGGCTCTCAAGGCCGTCATCGGTCCCGAGACCGCTGCCCTCATGATCGAGCCGATCCAGGGCGAGGGCGGCGTCCGCACCGTGTCCAATGCCTTCATGCGCGAGCTGCGCAGTCTCTGCGACGAGCACGGTCTGCTCCTGATCTTCGACGAGATCCAGACCGGCGTCGGCCGCACCGGCAAGCTCTTCGCATATGAATCGACCGGCGTGACGCCCGACATCATGTCCGTGGCGAAGGGCATCGGCGGCGGCTTCCCGATGGGCGCCTGCCTCGCCACGGCGGACGCCGCCAAGGGCATGACGGTGGGCACCCACGGCACCACCTTCGGCGGCAACCCGCTTGCCATGGCCGTCGGCAACGCGGTGCTCGACGTCATCCTGGCGCCGGGCTTCCTGAAGGAGGTCGAGCGCAAGGGCCTGCTGCTCAAGCAGCGCCTGGCCGAGCTGAAGGACCGCCATCCGAGCGTCATCGCCGACGTACGCGGCCAGGGTCTCATGATGGGCCTGCGCACCGTGGTGCCCAATACGGAATTCGTCACCGCTGCCCGTGCCGAGAAGCTGCTTCTGATCGGCGCCGGCGACAACGTGGTCCGTCTCCTGCCGCCTCTGATCGTCGGCGATGCCGATATCTCTGACGCCGTCAATCGTATCGATGCCGCGTGCCTCGCCATCGAAGCTGAGCAGAAAGCCCATGCTCAGCAGGGAGCCGTTCAATGAAGACCCGTCACTTCCTCGATCTCAGCGACTTTTCCGGCGCCGAGATCCGGCATCTCCTGAATATCGGTCTCGAGCTGAAGGCCAAGCGCCGCCGCGGCGAGAAGGCCAAGGATCGCCCGCTCGAGGGCAAGGTCCTGGCGATGGTGTTCGACAAGCCCTCCACCCGCACCCGCGTGTCCTTCGATGTGGGCATGCGCGAGCTTGGCGGCGAAACCCTGATGCTCACGGGCAAGGAGATGCAGCTCGGCCGCGGCGAGAGCATCGCCGACACGGCGCGGGTTCTCTCGCGCTATGTGGACGCCATCATGATCCGCACCCTCGACCATGCCATGGTGACGGAGCTCGCCCAATACGCCTCGATCCCTGTGATCAACGGCCTCACCAAGACGACGCATCCGTGCCAGATCATGGCCGACATCATGACCTTCGAGGAGCATCGCGGCTCCATTCAAGGGCGCACCGTGGCCTGGACGGGCGATTCCAACAACGTGCTCGCTTCCTGGGTCCATGCGGCCGCGCGGCTGGATTTCTCCCTGAAGATCGCATCGCCGCCGGAACTTGCCCCGCGTCCCGAGCTTTTGTCCTGGGCGAAACAGGAAGGGGCCCGGATCAGCGTGACCACCGATGCCTATGAAGCCGTCGAAGGCGCCCATGCCGTCGTCACCGATTGCTGGGTGTCCATGGGCGACGACGACGAGTTCCGCCGCCAGAACCTGCTGAAGCCCTATCAGGTCAACGGCAGGCTGATGGGCGTGGCCGACAAGGAAGCACTCTTCATGCATTGCCTTCCCGCCCATCGCGGCGAGGAGGTCACGGACGAGGTCATGGACGGCCCGCAATCCGTGGTCTTCGACGAGGCCGAGAACCGGCTGCACGCGCAGAAGGGGATCCTGGCCTGGTGTCTCGGAGCGGCAAACGCATGAGCCAGGCTTCGTTCGAAGGACATGACGACGTCGTCCTGCCGTTCTCGGTCGAGCCGCTCGACGTGCGCGGGCGTGTCGTGCGTCTCGGGGCTTCCATCGACACCATTATTACCCGCCACGGCTATCCCGATCGCGTCGCGCGCGTCATCGGCGAGGCGGCCGCGCTCACCGCCATGCTTGGCGCCTCGCTCAAGCTCGAAGGCCGCTTCCAGCTGCAGACCAAGACCGACGGCATCATCGACATGGTCGTCGTCGACTTCAACGCGCCGGATCGCCTGCGCGCCACGGCGCGGTTCGACAAGGACAGGCTCGAGGCTCTCGGCTCGGCCGCTGCAGGGACCGGCGAACTCCTGGGCACCGGCTACCTCGCCATGACCATCGATCAGGGCTCCGAGCGCAGCCGTTACCAGGGTGTCGTGGCGCTGCAGGGCCAGGGCTTCGAGGAAGCGGCGCACGAATATTTCCGCCAGTCCGAGCAGATCCCGACGCAGGTGCGCCTGGCCGTCGCGGAGCAGTTCGAGGAGGGCCGCCAGACCTATCGCGCCGGCGGCCTGATGATCCAGTTCCTGCCGTCGTCTCCCGAGCGGCAGCGCCAGGCCGATCTCCATCCCGGCGACATCCCGGAAGGACATCCGTCGAACGACCTGTCGAAGCCCGCCGAGGACGATGCCTGGGTCGAAGCCAAGTCGCTCGTCGCGACGGTAGAAGATCACGAACTGATAGACCCGGCGGTGTCGAGCGAGCGGCTGCTCTACCGCCTTTTCCACGAGCGCGGCGTGCGCGTGTTCGAAGGCCAGCACGTGCATGAGGAATGCACCTGCTCGCATGAGCGCATCATGGGCATGATGCGTCGCTTCTCACCGGAAGATCGCCGCGACATGGTCGGCGACAACGGCCGCATCGGCATCACATGCGAGTTCTGCTCGCGCTTCTACGATCTCGACCCGGTCGAGGTCGAGGCCGAGATCGCGAAGTCGGAAACCTAGCACTAACGACACTGCAAAAAACACGCACCTCATCCTGAGGAGCAGCGAAGCTGCGTCTCGAAGGAGCTTCCAGAGTGCACTGGATCCTCCTTCGAGACGGTCGCTGCGCGACCTCCTCAGGATGAGGTCAGAGCAGTTTGATCAGATCACGAACTCGCGCAGGTCGCCGCGAGCCGCCGCATGAAGGCGGCGCCCGCTTCGAGCTGGTTCAGCGTGATGTATTCATCCGGCTGATGCGCCTGATCGATCGAGCCGGGGCCGCAGACGACAGTCGGAATGCCCGCTGCCTGATAATGTCCCGCCTCCGTGCCGAAGGGCACGGTCTGCGTGTGGTTCTTGCCGGCGAGACGTAAGGTGAGGGTTTCGGCAAAGGATCCTGGATCCGGCGCAAGTCCCGGCACGGCCACTTCGAGATTCGTCTCGATCCGGCCGAACTCGCCGAAGCGGTTAAGGCGCTTGAGAGCAACCTCCTCGACGAACCGGTCGAGGCGCGCCGGGATTTCCTGCGGATCGAGGCTCGGCAGGCCGCGGAATTCCCAGTGGAAGCTGCAGGATTTGGAGAGGATATTGCGCGCCGTACCGCCTGCGATCGTACCCACATGCACGGTCGTGTAGGGGGGATCGAAGCGCCCGCTCGTGTCGCCCCGCGACATCATCTCATCCGCGATCTGGTTGAGTTCCGTGACCAGTTCGGCTGCCGTCATCACGGCGCTCGCGCCGAGGTAGGGCTTCGAGGAATGCGCCTCGAAGCCGTGCACAATGGTGGTGAAGGTGACGACGCTTTTATGCGCATCCACCACTTCGAGCATCGTCGGTTCGCCGACGATCGCAGCTTGCGGCAGGGGCAAGTCATGCCCGAGGCGGCGGATCGTATCGACGACGCCGAGACACGTGGTCTCCTCGTCGTATGAGAGCATGATGTGGATCGGCGTCGTGAGATCGGCCGCCAGGAATTCCGGCACCAGGGCGAGCGCGAGCGCATCGAAGGCCTTCATGTCCACCGCACCGCGCCCATAGGCGCGCCCGTTCTCCACGCGCAGCGTGAACGGATCGGACGTCCAGGCCTGGCCCGTGACCGGCACCACGTCGGTGTGGCCGGAGAGCACGATGCCGCCGCGATCCTGCGGGCCGATGGTGGCATAGAGCGCCGCCTTGTCGCCGGCTTCATTGGGCACCCGCACATAAGGCACGTTCCAGCTCTGGAGATAGCTCTCGACGAATGCGATCAGGGCTAAGTTCGACTTCGAACTCACGGTGTCGAACGAGACAAGTTTCGCCAGCATTTCGAGCGGCGTGAACCGCTGACCGTTGAGAGACATGAAAACCTCAGTGAAGCACGCGGTTCGTGCGGGGAATGTCGAGGGAGAAGGCGGGGATCTCGGCGTCGAAGGTTTCGCCGCCGGCGGTCTCCATGAGGTAGGTGCCCTGCATGGTGCCGCTCGGGGTGGGGAGGGGGCAGCCGCTGGTATAGCTAAAACTTTCGCCCGGGCCGAGCACCGGCTCCTCGCCGACGACGCCGGTGCCGCGCACCTCCTGCACATGCCCGTGCTCGTCGGTGATCAGCCAGTGGCGCGAGCGCAGCTGCACGCGGTCCAGGCTCCCGTTGATGATCTCGACCGTGTAGGCGAAGAAGTAGCGGCCCTGCTCGGGCGAGGACTCTTCCGGCATGTAGCGCGGCGTCACCGTCACGCTGATGCCGCGGGTCACAGCCTGATACATGAGCACGCCTTCGGCCGGTAGAGGAATTCCATGCGCTCTTGGTTAAGGCCGGCCGAAGGCCTCGTCAATCGAGGGGTGGAGCACCGGGTCGGAGGGATGCCCAGGGGGATAATTCCGTTTGAGAATTGCGTAACAACCCTTAGAGAATACTGCCAGGCTCAATAGCGAAAGAGGGCGGGGCCCTCGGAAGACGAACATGGTTGCGGTGAAGGACGGGATCCAGTCGGCAGATGCCATCATGCGCCTCGCGGAAGCAGGCGTCATCGCGCCGGAGACGCCCTTTGCCTCCGACCAGGTCCAGCCGGCGAGCCTCGATCTCAGGCTCGGGCGCCGGGCCTACCGGGTGCGGGCCAGCTTCCTGCCGGGCCGCAACCATACGGTCCGCGACCGGCTCGACCAGCTGAGCTTCCACGAGATCGATCTCGCGAACGGCGCCATTCTGGAGACGGGCAGCGTCTATATCGCCGAACTGCAGGAGTCCCTGGCCCTGCCGGAGGATCTGTCGGCGGCCGCCAACCCGAAGAGCTCGACCGGCCGCATCGACGTGTTCACCCGCGTGATCACCGACCGGAGCCAGGAATTCGACACCATCGGTGCGGGCTATCGCGGCCGCCTCTATGCCGAGATCTCGCCGCGCACCTTTCCTGTGCTGGTCCGCACCGGCACGCGCCTGTCGCAGCTGCGCCTGCGCAAGGGCCATGTGCGCCTGAGCGACGCCGAGCTCCAGAAGGTTCATGAGCAGGAGCGCGTCGTGACCTCCGCCGAGCCCTCGATCCAGGACGGCGTCGCCGTCAGCGTCGATCTCGCGGGCTTCGGGGCCGACAACCTCATCGGCTATCGCGCCAAGCGCCATACGGGGCTGGTCGACGTGGACAAGCCAGGCTCCTGCCGCATCGCGGATTTCTGGGAGCCGCTCTATGCCGATGCCTCCCGCACCTTGATCCTCGATCCGGGCCAGTTCTACATCCTCGCCTCCAAGGAGGCGGTGCACGTGCCCCCCGATTATGCCGCCGAGATGGTGCCCTTCGATCCGCTGGTGGGCGAGTTCCGCGTCCATTACGCCGGCTTCTTCGATCCGGGCTTCGGCCATGCCGGAGCGGGAGGGGAGGGGGCCCGCGCCGTGCTCGAGGTGCGCTCCCGCGACGTGCCCTTCATCCTGGAAGACGGGCAGATTGTCGGCCGCCTCGTCTACGAGCGCATGGCCGAGCGTCCGAAGGTGCTCTACGGCGCGGGTGCAGGTTCGAACTATCAGGCGCAAGGGCTGAAGCTCTCAAAACACTTCCGATAACCTTGGCACTTTCGGTGACGAAAGCCGCAACCCTCTTGCAGGATCGAGGGAAGGCCGGATATGAATAGAGAGACGCGGGTGTAGTTCAGAGGTAGAACGTCAGCTTCCCAAGCTGAATGTCGTGGGTTCGATTCCCATCGCCCGCTCCAACGATTTCCCTTAAAGCGCAATCTGTTCTTCGGCCCGCGTCTTTGCTCGCGCGCGGTGCTCCATCAGTTGGCTGCATCAATGTGAGGGTTCCGGAGTTGACAAACGATCCGGGAATCGACATATCCGCAGCCCCGCCGGAATTCAGTTCGGGCGAGCTTCACTCTCACAAGACGCCGACGCTGCCGAGATCCTCGGATCCCGCAGTCTGTCCGGGTCGCGGTCAAGAACTGAAAATGTTCTGACCAACGGCACGAGCCACGGATGCCAGTAGATGGCAGCGATCCCTGGTTCCTCTGACGACAATGAGAAGCTTTCGGATCGAGATTATCGATCTGAAAGAAATAAACGCAAAGGCTAATACGCTTTTGCGAACGAAGAAGCTTGCTTGAATACTGAAGGACTGCGTCGAGGCGACGCAAATTTCGGAAAATTTCTTCGAAATTGGTGTTGACCTACGGAAGGGCTTCGGATAGAACCTCTTCATCGGCGGCGCGGTTCTGATGGGCTGGCGCCGGGGACTTTAAGGGATCTGGCGGTTCGCGAGGACGGCCGGGGCGCTTGAGGTCCGGTTCTTTGTCTTTCGGGACGAGGGATTTTTGCTCTTTGACATTGTTGAGAGGGGAAGAGAAGCGTAGGCGGCGGTGTCCTTGCGCCGGTCCGGATGGATCGGGTG
>NZ_JAERQD010000240.1 GCF_016735695.1 Microvirga zambiensis WSM3693
CCACGCCTATTTCCCTCACCATGCCGTGGTGTCGCTGGTGAACGTGCTGGAAGACGGCACCACCGTCGAGGTGGCCCTGTTCGGGCGCGGTGGTGTCGTTGGCCTGCTCAGCGCCCTTGTGACCCGGGAGGCCTTCGGGCGGTACGTGGTCCAGATGGCCGGCACCGCCTCGCGCATCAGGATTGAGCACCTGCATGAGGTGCGCAACGCTCACCCCAAGATGCGGCAGTTAATCGCCAGCTACGGCGAACTCCTGCTCGCCCAGACGTTCCAGCTCCTTAGCTGCAATGCCGTTCATCCGGTGGAGGCACGCTGCTGCCGCTGGATCCTGATGATGCATGACCAGGCCGAGCAGGACACCTTATCGCTCACGCACGAGTTCCTGGCCGAGATGCTGGGGGTGCAGCGCTCGACCGTGAGCGTGGTCCTGCGAACCTTGCAAACAGCGGGGCTCATTCAGCAGGGACGCGGGAGCATCACGGTGACAGACCGGGCTGGTCTAGAGGAGACAGTGTGTGAATGCTATGGCCGGATCCAGCGCATCCGTCAGCGCGTGATGCCGGGCCGCTACCTGCCACCGAAACCA
>NZ_JAERQD010000241.1 GCF_016735695.1 Microvirga zambiensis WSM3693
TCGTGCGTGGCTTTGCCGAGACGACACACCGGGCCAAGAGCTGGTCGCGCGAGCGCCGGGTGATCGCCCGCATCGAGGCCACCCGCCTCGGGCTCGATATCCGCTTTGTGGTCACCAACCTGACCGGCACCAGCCCGCGCGTCGTCTACGAGAGCCTGTACTGCGCCAGGGGTCAGGCGGAGAACTGGATCAAGTTCCACAAGGCGCAACTCGCCTCCGACCGAACCTCGTGCCGGCGCGCGGTGGCCAACCAAGTCCGCCTGGTGCTGCACACGGCGGCCTACTGGCTGATGCTGTCCGTGCGCGATGCGATCCCGGCGACACGTGATCTCGCTCGGGCCGAGTTCGCAACGCTGCGGCTGCGCCTGCTCAAGATCGCCGTGCGGGTGCAGGAAACGGCGAGCCGCATCCGCTTGGCCTACGCGTCCTGCTGTCCCGAAGCCGACCTCTTCCGGCGTCTGGCTTGGGCTCTCAGCCCTCGGCCGCGGGCAGCGTCGCCGTGAACGGCGGGGCCACGATCGCCCCGATCATCCCAGCCAATCCCTGCAAACGCGTTCCCCACGTTCCAGAGCTCGCTGCG
>NZ_JAERQD010000242.1 GCF_016735695.1 Microvirga zambiensis WSM3693
CCAGCTCAAATGGCGAAGCTACCCGCTTTTGTCATTTGCATTCAGACTATCGAGCTGTTCCATAAAATCCTGAAATCCGGCTGCCGGGCGGAGGAGACCAAGCTGCGAACGGCCGAGCGGCTGGTGAACCTACTCAGCATCTACTGCATCCTGAGCTGGCGCATCTTCTGGCTGACGATGCTCAACCGCGTCGTTCCGGACGTGCCGCCACAGCTGGCCTTGACGGCTCTGGAAATCGACCTGCTCGACGAGTTGGTGAGAGACAAGGGCTAGAAGTTGCGGCGGAGAAAGACACTCTCGCATTACCTGACCAAGGTCGCTCGAATGGGCGGCTACCTCGCGCGTGGGCATGACCCTCCACCCGGCAATACCGTCATGTGGAGAGGACTTTCGCGCCTGATGGATATCGAACTCGGCGTCAGGATCGGAGCGCAAATCTATGGGTAATTGCAAGCCTCGGCGGACACTTACCACGCGGACCGCGGCAGCCAGGACGGATTCAAACGGTCGTCGCAACACCCTGAAGGAGGAGGTTGCGATGAGCATTCGAAAGCGGCGGTCGGATCGA
>NZ_JAERQD010000243.1 GCF_016735695.1 Microvirga zambiensis WSM3693
CCTATTGCTGGTCGGATATGCTCCCTCGACGCAACGCGCGTGACTCAAGCCGACAGAACATTCTTCACGGACGACTATTGATGGTCGTGTTCCAGGGACTCCGGTCCGTTACAACTATCGGAGTGAAAACCGCCGCCTGAGTTCCTCCGCCGAGGTACGACCGTCCTCCCGAAGTACGTTGCATGACACAAGAATGATCGTCGCTAAACTATGCTGGGATCGAACATACGACAACAACCCTCGGGAGGCATTACATTGAATATTCCTAAATTAACCTTCGACTTTTTTCGCTTGTCCTCGGTGACCAAGTCTGGGATTCAACAGAGATCTTAGGGCCGCGACGAAGCGGCTGCAGTCAAGCGGCAAAGTCTCTGACCCGCCTATCCGTGGCATTCTACCTGGAATGACTTCATGAAAATCCTTGTCTCAATCAAACGTGTTGTGGACTCCAACGTAAAGATTGGGGTGAAGCCGGACGGGTCGGGCGTGGAACTGGCCAACGTCAAGATGTCGATGAACCCGTTCGACGAGATCGCCGTCGAGGAGGCGGTGCGCCTGAAAGA
>NZ_JAERQD010000244.1 GCF_016735695.1 Microvirga zambiensis WSM3693
GGCCGCCGGCGCAGGCCCTCACGTTCTTCGACCAACTCTACCGGATTGAACGGCAGGCGCGGGACGAAGAGCCGGATGACGGCGAAACGCTGGGGGACTCCAGGCGCCGCTTTCGCCAGAAACATGCCGTTCCGGTCCTGAACGCCCTCAAGGCATGGCTCGACGCGATCGCGCCGAAGGTTGTGCCTGACACCAAGCTCGAAGATGCCGTCTCCTATACACTCAACCAATGGGAATACCTGACGCGCTACACCGAAGACGGCCGGATGCCGATCGATAACAACCTTCTGGAGCGAGACATCCGAATTTTTGCAACCGGCAGAAAGAGCTGGCTCTTCAGCGATACAGTCCAGGGCGCCCACGCCAGCGCCGTCATCTACAGCCTGATGCTGACCTGCCGGGCCTGCCGCGTCGAACCCTTGGCGTGGTTGCGACACGTCCTCACCGAACTGCCACAGCGTCCCGGCGATGCCGATATCGAGGACCTGCTGCCCTTCAACTTCAACAAACAGCCAGCCTGAACCCCACCCTACGACGTGCATTGAAATGCGCGCTTACG
>NZ_JAERQD010000245.1 GCF_016735695.1 Microvirga zambiensis WSM3693
ACGCTGTTCTTCCCCGACAACGGCGGGGATGGCGGTTTCACCGGTGGCGGTCAGATCGGTTACAACTACCAGATCGGTTCCTTCGTGATCGGTCTCGAGACCGACATCCAGTGGGCCGACACCGACCAGGATGAAACAGTTGCGTTCATTCCGGCTGGCGTGCCCGGCACCTTCGTGCCCGGCGAGTTCCGCAGCAATCTGTCGGATTGGTTCGGCACGGTTCGTGCCCGCGCCGGTGTCGCGTTCGATCGCGTGTTGATCTACGCCACAGGCGGTCTGGCCTATACCGACGACACCACCGGTTGGGTGGTCGGCGGCGGCGTCGAATGGGCTCTGCCGGTGAACTGGTTTGGTTCCTCGGCGGTGACGTTCGGCCTCGAAGGTCTGTGGCTCAGCTTCGATGAGGATGACGACTTCGGCAACAACTTTGTCGGTCGGTTCACGCCGGCCGGCGGCGGAGCGCCGGTCGATATCTTTGCCCCCGCCGTCGGCAGCGACGACAACGACTTCTTCGTGGCGCGCGCAAAGCTGAACTTCAAGTTCGGCACCTACTAAGCG
>NZ_JAERQD010000246.1 GCF_016735695.1 Microvirga zambiensis WSM3693
CTAGGTCGTGGACTCATAACTGCGGATCCAAATGCGGGCTGACACCAGCTTGATGGCGGCCAGGAAGTTGTCTGGGTTTTTGTCGTAGCGGGTGGCAATGCCGCGGAACTGTTTAAGCTTGTTGAAGAAACGCTCCACGAGGTTTCTGTAGCGATACACAAAGGCGCTGAAGACAAACGAGCCCTTGCGATTGCTCTTGGGCGGGATGTTGGCCCAGACATCCTGCTCCTGGACCTGCTGTCGAATAGCATTGCTGTCGTAAGCCTTGTCGGCCAGCAGGGTTGCGCCCGGCGTCAGGCTGGCCAACAGTTCCTCGGCTGCGGTGCCGTCATGCGCCTGGCCCGGTGTGAGAGCAATGCGGATCGGGCGGCCTTCGGCATCGACCAGGGCATGGATCTTCGTCGTCAGGCCGCCGCGGGAACGTCCCATGCCACCATCTCGATCCCCTTTTTACCCGTCGCGCCATGCTGATGGACACGAACGCAGGAAGAGTCGATCATGATGAGATCGCCGTCGTAAGCAGCTGAGACCGCCTCCAGAATGCGGTCCCACAC
>NZ_JAERQD010000247.1 GCF_016735695.1 Microvirga zambiensis WSM3693
CGCATGTCTATATGCTTCATCCCGCCGACTTGGGCCGACGAACGCGGATTTCAAGAGCACCCGAGCCGGATCAATAATACCGCCGGAACCATTGCCCCCAGGCATTGGGAACGGCATCATCCAATCCACACGCTGGGGTGGTGCTATGCAAGCTCTTTCAATCGTTGCTCTATTCCTCGGGTTCACCTGCACAATGTTCGTCCTGCTGCTTGGCATCGCCGACTACGTCGATCCTTTGGTTGGCTTGAAAATCCACTGATGGCGGTGAGGGCCGGCTGGTTGCTGGCTGGCGGCGTGCGCGCGACACCAATGCAAGACGTTTGGCGAGCGTCTCAAACGGGCAAAAGAAAAGCCCCGGCCTTTCGGTCGGGGCTTCGCGAAGCTTCGCTCCGTTCATCCTCACTGGTTGCGGTTGCCCACCAGTGCGAGGAGGAACTGGAACATGTTGATGAAGTCGAGATAGAGCGTCAGAGCGCCGAACACGGAGGCCTTTGAGGCAGTCTCGGAGTCGAAATTGCCGTACAGGTACATCTCCTTCAGCTTCTGGGT
>NZ_JAERQD010000248.1 GCF_016735695.1 Microvirga zambiensis WSM3693
GACGACGGTCCGTGTGCGCAGGTCGCAGGCATGGGAGCGGTAGCCCTGCCGCGTCAGCGTGCCGATCACCTCGGCCAGCGCCCCGTTGACCGCCGCGCGCCCGAACACGCGCCGGATGAGCGCGAGGCGTTTGAAGGGACCGAGGCGGTGGAAGGCGTCGAAGCCGCACAGGAAGTAGGCATACGAGCCAAGGCACGGCCGGACGGACGGATCGAGCCAGTCTGGCCACGGAGCCTGGAATGCACCACGGTCTTTGCCGATCAGCGCGACCCACTCGTCGTCCGACCATGTCCAGAACGTCGTCCCCCGATCGACGCAGCGATGCAGCACCAAGCCGACCGCGTCGAGTGCCGAGCGGACATGGAAGCGCACCTCGGGCAGATCGCGCATCGCCAGCCGAGCAGCGTCGAGCGGCGCCACGAGGCGCGCGACCACGGTCCACTCGGGTCTATCGGCATCATGGCAGCGGCCGCGGCGCAGGTCCCAGCCGAGCGCGATCAGCGCCTCGCGCTCGGCCGCCGACAGCGCCGGCGAGCGGTCGAAGC
>NZ_JAERQD010000249.1 GCF_016735695.1 Microvirga zambiensis WSM3693
ACCCTCGCCAACGGGCTGCGCGTCCTCGTCCACACCGATCGCAAGGCGCCGGTGGTCGCCGTGTCGGTCTGGTACAACGTCGGCTCCAAGCACGAGCCCAAGGGCGAGTCCGGCTTCGCGCACCTGTTCGAGCATCTGATGTTCGGCGGCTCGGAGAATGCCGACGCCAGTTTCTTCGAGCCGATGCAGCAGCTCGGCGCGACAAACCTGAACGGCTCGACCTCGTACGACCGCACCAACTACTATGAGACAGTCCCAACCGGCGCACTCGAAAAAACGCTCTATCTCGAGTCCGACCGGATGGGACACCTCCTTGGCGCAATCACGCAGGCAAAGCTCGATAACCAGCGCGGCGTTGTCCAGAATGAAAAGCGCCAGCGCGACAATCAGCCATACGGCCTCGTCCAATATGCCCAAGCCGCAGCCCTGTTCCCGGCCGATCATCCCTACGGTCATCCGCCGATTGGGTCGATGGCCGATCTCGATGCCGCCAGCCT
Source organism: Microvirga zambiensis WSM3693 (assembly GCF_016735695.1). Taxonomy (GTDB): domain Bacteria; phylum Pseudomonadota; class Alphaproteobacteria; order Rhizobiales; family Beijerinckiaceae; genus Microvirga; species Microvirga zambiensis. The sequence goes on from NZ_JAERQD010000249.1 coordinate 498, forward strand.
GGACGACGTGCATGGCTGGTTCCGCCAGCACTATGGGCCCAACAA
>NZ_JAERQD010000024.1 GCF_016735695.1 Microvirga zambiensis WSM3693
CACGACGCGCGGGCCTTGCGTGTGCCAGAGACAATCACGCTGTTGCCGTTGCCGCCGGCGTCACCTCAGCTGAACCCAGTGGAGCGGATCTGGCTCGTTAGGGGTCACCGACTACTGCGTGGGAAAGCGTCAGCGACACACCCATGGGTCCCAGGATCGTCATGATCGACGTACCGGACAGGCCCATCCCAACTATTGATCTTCACGTGACAGGTGTAACATAGGGCGGTGTCCATCATCGTGAGGTGCGCGATGGAAGGCAACGTGTGGCGACCGACGCATTTGACGTCGGAGCAGATGGAGGAGCGTCGCCTGGTGGCCGCGACGCTGTTGCGCCAGGGACAGCTCTCTCAAGCAGACATTGCCCGACATGTGGGGGTCAGCCGTGCCAGCGTCTGCCGCTGGGCCGCCACCCTCGCCCAGGAGGGCCCGCACGGTCTGGCAGCGCGCCCCATCCCGGCACCATCGCCCCGCCTCGATGAGAAAGCCTGGACGCGGCTGGGCCGGCTGCTAGATCGGGGGGCCGTGGCGGCGGGCTTTGCCACCGAACGGTGGACGCTTGGGCGCATCGCCGCTCTCATCGAGCGCGCGTTCGGGGTGCATTATCATCCCCGTTACCTGGAACGGCCCCTCAAAGCGCATGGGTTTAGCGTGCAGCGCCCGGCCACACGGGCGAGGGAGCGCGATGAGTGGGTGATCGCGCTCTGGCCCAAGCGCGACTGGGTGGCGTTGAAAAAAGGCGCGCCGAGAGCATCGGACCCTTGTCCTCTGGGACGAGACCGGCCACAGCTTCCGGATCCGGCCGGGCACGACCTGGGCGCGGCGCGGGCTGACCCCGGTGCGGCGGCGGGTGAGCAAACAGCGTGAGGTGTCGAGCATCGTGGCGGTCACGCCCGACGGACGTCTGTATGCGCGCCACTTCCGCACCTCCATCTCAAGCTGCTGTGTGATCCAGGCCCTGCGCTATGTCCGCCGCAAGATCGGCACGCCTTTGCTGGTGATCTGGGACCGGCTCAACGCGCACCGCTCACGGGCGACAACGGACTTCATCGCGTCGCATGCGCACGACTATGCGGTGACCTATCTGCCGGCCTATGCCCCCGAGTTGAATCCGGAAGAGCCGTGCAATGCCCTCATCAAGCGCGCCATGGCCAACGCTCTGCCCGGATCAGTCGACGACCTGCATCGGCTCGCCCGTCGCGAGTTCGGCCGCCTCAAACGTCACCCCGAGATGATCGTCCGCTTCTTTCGGCACGCAGGTCTCTCTGTTGCAGGCCTTCCGTGAAGATCATTAGGCTGCCGGGGTCCAAGTCATGCGCTGATGGTAGAACCATCCATGATGGCAGGAATACGAATGCGCGCAATCAGACCGGTGGGGTGTGCGTCGAGGAGCGATAGCGTCCCTCCATGGGCCTCTGCTACTGCCTGGGCGATGGACAGGCCTAAGCCGAAGCCTTCGGCGTTGTTGAGAGAGCGGGCTGCGTCTCCGCGCGCAAAGGGCTGCAGCATGGCTTCACGTTCGGACTCGGGGATGCCGGGACCATTGTCGATCACATCGACTTGGACATGAGCGTCTCCCGTCCTGGTTAGCCGGACCACGGTATGCGTGCCAAACTTCACCGCATTCTCAACAAGGTTGGTCAAGGCACGCACGAACTCGCTCGCATCCAGTCGGACGGGGAGGTGTCTGGGTCCCTCATAAACGACCTGCTTTCCGACGTCGGTGAACTGGTTGACGCTTGTCTGAAGAAGGCTGGGAAGGTCGACGATTGCTCGGTCCTGCGACGCCTGTCCGTCTCTCAGGTAGGAGAGCGAGGAATGGACCATCGCGGCCATCTGGTCGAGATCGCGTAAGGTCGCTTCACGAATGCTCCCATCCTCGATGAACTCGGCTCGCAGACGTAGTCGCGTGATCGGCGTACGCAGATCATGGCTGACGGCTGCCAACATCCGAGTCCGATCCTCGACCATACCTCGAATGCGATCCCTCAGGCGGTTCAGCGCCCGTGCAGCCATGCGGATCTCCTGGGGGCCACTGTCGGGCAAAGGAGCAGGATCCTGGTCCACAGAGAAGCTCTCCGCTGCCCGTACAAAGCGGGTGAGGGGCGTCGTCAGGCTCCGTGCCGCCCAAAAGGACAGAAGCCCGACGTTGCAGGCAATGAACAAGAGCGTGACAATCACTGCTCCGGATGGGCCGGAGAGAAGGCGACCGGGCGGAGTAAGGCGAGCGGTTACCAGATCTCCATCAGGCAATCTTACGATGACGTTGGCAGGCTCAGCGTCTCCGCGCGAAGCCTCGTGTCCTGGAGCGGCGCTGACTGAATAGCGCGAGCCGAGCATTTCTCGAAGCAGAGACAAAGGCGGGTGATCCTGAGCCACATCCAACGGATCAGTCGACCTGCCGGCCCCGATGTGAAGATCCGGATCAGCTGCCGCGATGGCTGCGATGATCTGGGGGCGCATCTCGCGTGGGACTTGGTCAAGAACCTGAACAAAGTTCTTGAACCGGGTAACGGATGGTCCTTGCATCGGACCACTCTTCTGATCAAGCGCAAACAGAATGGTCGCTGACAGGTGCATCAACCCCACGGCTATGATCACGAGGAGTGTGATCTGTCCCGTGATGGTGGCCGGGACAAGCTTCTTCAAGCGCATCATCGACGCTGGACCTCAGGGGTAAAGAGATAGCCGCTGGAGCGGACCGTCTTGATAATCTGAGGCTCTCGAGGGTCCGCTTCTATTTTCTGACGCAGGCGGCTGACCAGAACATCGATGCTGCGCTCGTAAGGTCCGGCGAACCTGCCCTGGGTCAAGTCCAGCAGTTGGTCCCGAGACAGGATGCGGCCCGGCCGCTCGCAAAAGGCATGGAGCAGGTCGAACTCAGCCCCCGTCACGGTGACCTTGACGCCATTCGGGTCAGTCAGCTCCCGGAGACCGAAATTGAGATGCCAGCCAGCAAAGGTCAAAATGGAGTTAGCCGGATTGGAAGTCACGACCTCCGCTGACTTACGCCGGAGAACGGCCTTGATGCGGGCCAGGAGCTCGCGGGGATTAAACGGCTTAGGCAGATAGTCATCGGCCCCCATCTCTAGGCCGATGATGCGATCGATCTCCTCACCCTTTGCCGTCAGCATGATGATCGGAAGGTTCGATTCGGCGCGCAGACGTCGGCAGATGCTCAGGCCGTCCTCACCAGGCAGGTTCAGATCAAGGACGATCAGATCGACCCGGCTTTCGGCCAGGATCTTGTCCATCTCACGACCGTCGGTGGCAGATGAGGTCCGGCATTCATTCGCGCGCAGGTAGCGCGAGACGAGGGCGCTGATCTCCCTGTCATCCTCAACGATCAGAATATGAGGCTGGGCCGCCATGGGTACTCTCTGAGAAATATGGTTATTTTCCTTCACTAACATGCTCAGCCCCTCTCTGGGAGCGGGTCTTTATCCATGGTCCGCGAACAAGGATCCGTGTCATAGGCGATCTGAGTATTGGCTCGATGAGCCAGTGTCGGCGAAAGGCCGACCATTGTTATGGCCGAGCTCGCGCTGACAAGTCGAAGCCCGACGAATAAACCGAGTAAAGCTGCAAGCAATAGGACGAAAAGCAGCGTCCCAGTCACCAAGCCTGGGCTGTGGTGCACCCCAATCCGAGAGCCACGCTCAGTCGACAATTGGTCCGCTCGGTTGACCAGTTCTGCAAGATTGCTGGGCAAGTCCGAGGGCTGTCCGGCGAATGTCGCCTTCCTGACGGGCTTGTCTATCGGAACCATTACAATCTCCCTTCGATACGGGAAGATCTATGCTCGATAGGCGTTTCCCCACTGTCTCCCGATCTCCGCATTCTGTTTCAGAACGGTTGCATTCCGGGCGTCAGAAACAATCAGAAACAGAATTGGGGCTGCCATGCCGCCTGTAGCGTTGCTCAGGTTGGATTGGCCGCAAGCACCCACAATCCTGCAGCCGTCAAAGTTGAGCCATAGGCGAAGAAGGGACCCCTGATATGGAGCCTCAGCTCCGCTAAGGGTATGGCATCATTGACCTGGCCGTTTTTGCGTCCATCGTCGGCATATCGCTGAGAGCACCGTTGGACGGTAGAGGCTATGCCGCCGGTTACACTTTGAAACAATAACGTAACGAGCGGTTCATCATGCTGGGCGGCATCAGCGGTATCCACTGACATCACCCCCAGAGGATTGACCATGAAACCCGCACTTGCCTTCGCTGCTTTTGCATTCTTTGCATCCGGTCTCGCCTTCGCCCAGACCCCACAGGCCGATCCCCCTGGACCCGATGAGCCCTCAGCCGAGCAACAGAGGCCTGACAGGGATCAGAAGTCTGGGCCGTTCATGCCGCGCCTACCACACGGCTTGGGATTGCCTGGACATCTTCCTCCACCGCCGCCTCTGTCGAAGGGCGCGATGCTGCGACTCCATAAGGGTGACGTAGCCATTGACATCAAGTGCGAAGACAATGACTCCACGAAAGCCTGTGTCGAGGCGGTCCTTCCGATCATAGACAGGGCCTTCAGAACACGTTGAGGGCGATAGACCCCAGCGCGCATCGCGTGAAGAGGCACAGGCTTCCCCGGAGGAGAATCCCTCTGATCAGGGGAAGAACCCTCTCCAGACATCAGCGCTGATCCGCGCAGTCAGTTTGCAGACCCAATTCAGCCGAGATCGCGAATATGGGACATCTCATTGAACTAGAAACAGGTGATTGGTCCGTCTACAGCTCGAGTGAGCAAGCGGATGCACACGACACGAATGTCTTTCCCCTGAGAGCCTCTGGAGGGAGGCACGCTCCTATCTCGGCTCTGGAACGTGGGCCCGATTACTACAGGCGACAAACGCTTGACCTCGCAAGAGCTGTCAGAGCTACGACTATCCTACTTCCTGCGCGAGGGGTAACAGTCGACTTGTGGATTAACGACGATGATGCCGCCCTGTTCTGATGCGCTGTGCGATCTGGCCACAATCGGTCGCATGACCGCCGATCAGTTCCGCTTCATCATCGATGTGATACCGCCCTGAGGGCTCAAACGGCACCCAATACTCCGGCTAGCTGCTAAAGGCGGCCCGAGAGGCTCCGCCTCTGCTTCAACGCGTACGCGGAATGACGTCACAAAGTGGCAGCTGTTCGTAAATTTCGCGGTATGATCGCGCATGCACTCCATCGATCGTGACACCGTTCTTGGCAATGCCGAATGTGCCTTCACGCCGGAGACCTTCGTAGGGATCGTGAAAGCTGCATTTCTCCAAGCGGCCACATACACGAGCTATTACTTTAGAGTAAGTCTCAATACCGCCGACATCGAAGTCCGTAGCTTTCTCTTCCGCAACCGGAGGAATCGCGGTTGCAAAGACAAACTCGGCCTTTACTTTTAGGGCATCTAGAAGCGTCTCAATCTTGCGCTCATAGTTGATTGAGTCGACTGTCGCCTTTCGAAGGAGATCATTGGTTCCGATCACCAGAACCGCAGCTGCCGCCTTGGAAGGGAGTTTCAGCTTCTTAATTGCAGCTGTATAGACAGCAGCATTTGCCCCGCTCACCCCGGCGTTGATCGTGTCTCTGTCACAAAGCTTGCTCGGTTGCCGGTACAAGTCGATGTGACTGTCGCCTGCAAACAGAATGAACCCAGGGGCAACGTCACGCATTTGGGCGTTGACGACAGGGATTCGAAGGCGCGAATAGGCCCGGGCATTGAAGTCGTCCTTGGACATGTACGCACTAAGTGCCCAGCCAGTCCCTCCGCCCGTCGCGACAAGTCCACTGACGAGGATGACATTGCGAAGTAGAGGTCGCCATCCGCGTAAGCGTCCGGGAGAAGAGCGTAGTCCGGCTCCATGGCTTAGGATGGGCCGAAGCAGACGAGGGCCAAAGAACCTGGCTCGAGGTACATGCCTCTTGCCGCTGACATAATCGCTCATTTCCATGCAATCCAACTCAATCGGAAAAGGGAGCCCTGCCGTGGAAGGGCAGGCTCAAGAGGCAACGTTGTCGGTACTGGGACAACGAGAGACCACACGGACATGGCAGGGCGCGTGGTCCTTACGTCATTTAGTATGATTGTTTGGCTCGGTGATTTCAGGAATGTTTCGCGTCTATGTCCGTGTGAAGACACTGAATATTCCAGCCCAGGCAGGTCCTGGATCTGCGGGTAATACGGCTCACATTCTCAGCGAATCGAGGTGTTGCAGGGCGCGCGCCTATCGCTGAGAACTCCAGAACCAGGGCTTTGTTGTGAGTCGTGCAACACGTTGGAGCGCTGCAGCACTTGGATATCCACTGTCAGTCGATGGCTACTTGGTGCTACATTCGGCTGGCTTACGCCCGCTGCAGTAACGCCCCTACAGGCGCGTGTTGCGTTTCCGTGCAACCACGGTGTGATTGTTTCGCGTAAGGGCCATCGCGGAATGCTTACGATGCGGGAGCAAGAATGAAGTGTGTCGGCGGTCCTGGAGTACTTCCTGAGCAAAAAATTCGATGTTGCTTTGCGCACCAGGGGCCGCTGCTCCTCGGAGTCGGACTCTTGAAGCTCGTAGTGGGAGCTGACATACCGCGGGGTTAAAGCAACTACGAGACCTTCAGTAGCAACGGAACTGCGCCGTGCGCGCTCATGCTTTTTTCTTAGGTCACCACTCACGTTACTCAGCATGCCATGGGAGAAACGAACGCGAAACATTTCTGAAACAATCGAGCCATTGAGGCGCGATAGATTGCGCCAAGTTCGTGGGGCTGGTCACGACACGCTGGCTCAGTTGCTAGCCCACGTTGATACGGATGACAAGTCGTGAGGGCGCGGGCGTGCGAAGGCAAGGGCGAAGCATCGGAGCCGGTACTCGCAGATATCTGCGGCATCATGGTCTGACCGAGACCATAGTGCATTTGGCCTATCGCGCAATCAATTATGTCATCCTGGCGTTGTGCTTCGAGGTAAAAGTCTTACTCTTGGAAGATGTGGAGTGGAGCCTGGTTGCAGACTGGAACGGCTATTGGAGCTTCCTCAGCTACGATCAACTCAGGTACTTCAGCCAAGCCGATCCATTTCTTCTGCTTGGTGAGGCTTTCTTGGATCAAGCGTTCGCACGCGGTGACCGGTGCTACGCCTATGTCAAGGATGGAACGTTAGGGGCCTATACGTGGTATTCGACCGTCCCGACGCCGCTCCGGGATGGCTTGGTTGCCACCTTTCATCCTGATTACATCTATATGTACAAGGCCTTCACGGCTCCCGCGTTTCGTGGGCAACGATTATACGGCATTGGCGTCACCTGTGCCTTTCAGGCCTTGATGGAGGAGAAAAAATACAGGGGGCTGGTGAGCTACGTTGAGGTGCACAATCAGCCGTCCTTGAAGGCTCTTCGGCGGATCGGATTCAAGACCGTAGGGATGGCCATTGTTATTGGCTTAAGACACCCTTTATTTTCGTACATCAGCGCGAGGTGCAAGGGTATCTTCCATGCCAAGGTCACGCCAACGCCAAGCTGAATTTTCCTGATGCCATACTGCGGTGCGATGCTGCCGAGATCCCGCGGCGCCTTCAGCCTCGTCGCGGGTTAAATGCGAACTTACCGCCCTCGGCCGCGATGCTACGCTCGAACATGGCGCCAGTCCTTAAACGGGGCCACCTCGGTCACGAGCGGGCCAGTTCGACGGCTCGCTTCCACCTTGGCGTCATGCCTCGTTGTCATGCGTCCGGTGTCGTGGCGAAGCCACCGAGATGCGCAGTTCCTTATAAATCACGAGGTCGTAAGGCCATTCGGCGTCATATCCCAGGATGCCCATCTGCAGCAGGCGGCCACCCTTGGTGAGGTCACACATTGCGTCGGCCGCGCCGAAGGAAGAACCCGAGCACTCGATCACGCGATCGTAGGGTCCGCCCGCGTCCGTAGTTCGTGCCTCAGCAACAACGGAGCCGAGACGTTCCGCGAGATCAAGGCGGACGCGATCGCGGGCAGCGCCGTACCCGCACCGTGTAACGCTGCCCGCGCGGGCCAATTGGGCAGCGAACAGCCCAATGGCGTCAGGCCGGTCGCCAACACTTCGCCGTCGGGTTTGATGTGGCAATCGTCGCCATAGGTGGAGTTCATGACGCAGGCGCGTGGCTCGCGGCATCCTTCGTCCTCTACTTCACCAGCTTTGGGCGGCTTATCAAAGCCGTCGGCTCACATAGCGAGGCCGGTGCGGTTGTCGGGCGTTCCAACGGGCCTGTACGTCTTCTTGGTCTACGCGATCTCGGGCAGGTTCGCAGCCGTGCCGAGCCTCATCGCGGCCTGGCGCACCGGCATGGGCGCGCCGAACGGCGGTGTCGGCGCAGTACTCCAGGCGATTGACGCCGTGGTGATCGGCAGCGCCAGCCTTATGGTGGGCGGTTCAATACCCTGCTCGGCGCCCTTACGCTTGCCATCATCGGCAGTATTATGAGCCTGTCGAACGTGCCGGACTATACGCGGCAGGTCATTAGCGGCGTCGTGATCGTGACCGGTTTGGGGCCAGTGTTCCCCCGTTGACAACAAGGCTTCGAGGGCTCCCTCATGAAACCGTTCTCGCTTCTCGCCGTGGCAGCCCACCTCGTTCTCCTGGGCTCCGGGGTGGCCTTCGCTCAGAGCGTGAGCGTCCCTCTGGATGTCTCGATCCTGGCGATCAATGACTTCCACGGCAATCTCGAGCCGCCCACTGGCGGCATTAGAATCCGCGATCCCAACGACTCCGCTAAGCAGGTTGCGGTACCTGCTGGAGGATCGGAAGCCATGGCGACCCTCGTTAAGCAGCTGAAGGGCGCCAACCGGAACTCGATCTTTGTGGCCGCCGGCGACCTGATCGGCGCCAGTCCGCTACTCTCCGCCCTCTTCCATGACGAGCCAACCGTGGAATCTCTGTCCCTGATGGGTCTTGAGGCCTCGGCGGTCGGCAACCATGAGTTTGATGAGGGCAAGGATGAGTTGCTGCGCATGCAGAACGGCGGCTGCCATCCGAAGGATGGGTGCCGCGGACCGCACCCCTTCAAAGGAGCGGGGTACCAGTATCTGGCTGCGAGCACCGTCGAGACGGCCACCGGCAAGACGATCTTGCCGGCCTACTCCGTCAAGGAGTTTGAGGGCATTCCTGTCGCCTTCATTGGTCTGACCCTGAAGGCCACGCCCAGCATCGTGATGCCCTCAGGCGTGGCCGGCCTCACATTCCAGGACGAAGCAGAGACCGTGAATGCCCTCGTACCGGAACTGCGCGCCAAGGGGATCGAGGCCATCGTGGTGCTGATCCACGAAGGCGGCTTTCCCACGGGCGATTACAACGAGTGCCCTGGCATCTCCGGCCCCATCGTCGAGATCGTCAAGAAGATCGACAGGGCAGTTGATCTCGTCATCAGCGGCCATACGCATCGAGCCTACAATTGCCGGATCGATGACCGCCTGGTCACGAGCGGGGACAAATTCGGCACGCTCGTGACCAGCATCAGCCTGAAGATCGACCGGGCCACGCGCGATGTCGTGGTCTCCAAGGCGGACAACGTCATCGTCCGAACTGACATGTATGCCAGGGATCCCGAGCAAACGGCATTGCTGCAGGATTACCAGAAGCTTGTCGCGCCCCTGGCCAACCGGGTTGTCGGTGTCTTGGCGGCCTCCCTCAGCAAGGTCGATACCCCGACTGGCGAAACGCCACTCGGCGACGTGATCGCCGACACTCAGCTGGCCGCGACCTCGACGGAACGAGACGGAAAGGCCGTGATCGCCTTCATGAACCCGGGCGGCATTCGAACGGATCTCCTCAAGAAGGAGGGTGGCAAGGTGACCTATGCTGAACTCTTCGCCGTCCAGCCCTTCAGCAACGCGCTGGTGACGATGGATCTCTCCGGCACCCAGATCAAAGCCTTGCTGGAGCAGCAGTGGACAGACCAGTCCAAGCCTCGCATTCTGCAGGTCTCGAAGGGTTTCACTTACACGTGGGACAATGCTCGATCCGTAGGGGATCGTGTTCTCGCGGACAGCATCACGCTCAATGGCCGCCCCGTCGCGATGGACATGACCTACCGCGTGACGGTCAACAGTTTCCTGGCCGATGGCGGTGATGGGTTTTCAGGGCTGAAGCAGGGCGAGAACCTGCAGTACGGCCCCTCCGACATGGACGCATTCAGCGCTTACTTCGCCGGCAACAGCCCGATTGCGCCAGGGCCTCTAGATCGCATCAAGCGCTTGAACTGACGGTTCGAACCTGCACCAGGCGATGTTCCCTGGGACGGCATCCCAATCGCTCGCATGCGATGCTGCGAATGGGCCGGTCGATCGCATTGGCAGGATCCAACATGATCCCGGCCAGGAGGACTGGCAATGAGCTTCCAGATTGATCCGCTGATTGCCTTGGGCGTCGTGCTGGCCACCGCGACGACCGATGCGGCGTACGTGTTCTTCAACGCGGCCGTGGTGGCCCGGCATCGGGTCAGGATGGAAGCTGAGCCATCAAAAGTCATTCGCTCTCGCGATCCGGATAAGTCGTTGCCGGACTGGGTTTATTCCCAGATCCGCGAAGCTATTCGCTCGGGGCATTTCATACCCGGCGCCGCCAGCGCGAGCGTCATGTAGCGACGCGGCGGAGTGTCAGCCGCACGCGGGTGCGCAAGGCTTTGCGGCGGCTGGAGGTCGAGGGGCTCCTGAGCTTCCATCCAGAAAGGGCTGCGGGTGGCGGAGCTGGATCCGCAGATGATCGACGAGCTGTATTTCATGCGGCAGGAGTTGGAAGGAACCGCCGCGTGGCTGGCAGCCCGCAACGCATCGATGGCCGAGGTGAGGCTGATGCGGCTGATCGTGGATGAGGAGGCGGAGCTTCTGGACAGCCCGTCCCTTCTGGGCCGACTGACCATACCTTGCATCAGACAATCCCGGGCGCCGCGCAGAACCGTTATCTTGTAACATCTCTGAATGTGTTGCGCGACGGAATGATGCTTATTTCATCGACCAATCTTCACAGCCCGACCCGGGCCAGGGCGGCCCATGACGAACATTGCCGCATCGTCGAGGCCATCGAGCGCGGAGATGCCGATGGGGCGAGGGCGACCGCCCGCGCGCATGTCGTTGCTGCGCATGAGGCTAAATTGCGGGAAAAATCCGCGATCGCCTGACTGCTCTCCGGCCGTTTCATGGAAGAATATGGTCTCCCATCCGCTGTGGATTGGCTTGCCGCTTGGGTCCACGTGCTTCGACTGGGGCGAGGGCAAGAGTGGATCTCCACACCCGCCAAGGCACCTAGCAATGGCAGACCGACCTGATGCGAAGTGACGCCAACCGGTCCAGGCTCTTATATCAAATTGATATATCTGAAAGGCAAATTGCAAACCTAGTAATACCCCCCCTGCATGTTACGTTCGAACTGCACGGGAACCGGATCGGCGGGTCTCGTTGAGACGTGTTTTGAACTCAAGACATCATCGGCGAATGCGGCAAGGCATCGCGTCGCGCAGTGACGCGCAACGCGCCGGGCCAGGGAGGATTTATGACGACACCGCGCAATTGGAAAGTGACGCTGGCGGGCGAATGCATGCTGAACCGCCCGTTCGCCATGCACGACGAGCCCGACTTTCTCAAGGTAGGCGAGTTGCTGAAGGATGCCGACGTTACCTACGGCCATCTCGAGATGAATTTTGCCGATTACGACGAGCTCAAATGGCCGGCGCGCGGCCAGGGCATCGGCAGCTTCATGATGGCGGATCCCGAGATCGCCAAGGATCTGAGGTGGGCCGGCTTCGACATCATGTCGACGGCCCATAACCACAGCTTCGACTTTGGCGCCGAGGGACTCCTGGCCACGAAGAAGCATATGAAGGCCGCCGGCATCGTCACGGCGGGAACCGGCGCCGATCTCGAAACGGCGAGCGAGCCTGGCTATGTCGAGAAGAAAAACGGCCGCGTTGCGCTCGTCTCCGCCAGCTCCGGCAACCAGCACTTCATGTGGGCCAGCCATCCGAAAGGTGCGCTGCGCGGCCGGCCCGGCGTCAACCCACTTCGCCTGAGCTTCGAATTCATGATCGACGAGCAGACGGCCAGAAACCTCAAGGATTTCGCGCAGAAGCTCAACATCGCGAAACCGCCGAAGCATGGCAGGGAAGGCTCCTTCGGTATTCAGATCCCCGGGGCGCAGCAATGGGGCGATCCCGACTCCTTCTTCGTCGGCGACCGCTGCGAGATCATCAGCCGCTGCCATCAGAGGGACCTCGAGCGCAACCTGCGTTCCATCGATGAGGCTCAATCGATGGCGGACCTCGTCATCGTCGCGCATCATTTCAGCGTCTCGGATGGCCCGCGCGGCGACACGCCGCCGAAATTCGTGCAGCAGTTCGCTCGTGCCGCCATTGATGGTGGTGCCGACATCTATGTCGGTCACGGCTGGCATCGCACGCTCGGCATCGAGATTTACAACGGCAAGCCGATCTTCTACGGCCTCGGAAACTTCTTCGCCCAGTCCGAGTTCATTCAGCGCGTTCCCTACGACAGCTACGATGCCTGGGGACACGACGTGGACCGGCTGCCGATGCTCACGCCGGCTGCCCACCCGCTCCATCCGGGACTCGATACGCCGTCTGATACTTGGTGGAGCTCCGCCATCGTTCAGCTGGAGATGGACGCCCAGAGAGTGAAGCGCATCCTCCTGCATCCGGTGGAGATGGGACGCGACTCCTCCGGTCAAGCCAATCAGACCCGCCGGACGGGCAAGGGCGAGCATCATCTCACCGAAGGGCGTCCGATGGCGGCGAAGGGCGAGGACGCCGTGCGCATCCTTGAACGCTACCGTCGCCTGTCGGAACCGTTTGGAACCTATATCGAGATCCGGAACGGCGTCGGAATCGTCGAGCTTTAAGTCCTGAAACGGCGGCTTGTGGCGGATCTTCTCCCCCACAAGCCGCACAATCAAAACAGATGGCCTGACGCGGTTTTGTGCCAAGGACATCGTAGAAAAGGGAGGTGACGCATGCAGCACGCTGAGCAATTAGTTGCCGGTGCGCGCACCGTCGCGAGTGCCACAAGTCCGTCGCCGTTGCTGGATGTCCGCGATCTCACCGTCACGTTTCCCGGCGCAGCGGGTCCTGTCCAGATTGTCAGAGGTCTGAACTACTCCATTGCCCGTGGGGAAACGCTCGGCATCGTCGGCGAGAGCGGCTGCGGCAAGACGATGACCTCTCTTGCGCTTCTCGGTCTGGTTTCAGGTGGCGGGAAGGTCGATGGCACGATCGATTTCAATGGCAGCAATCTCGTCTCGTTCTCCCAGCGGCAATGGCAGCAGCTGAGAGGCCGCGATATCGCGATGATCTTCCAGGAACCGATGACTGCCATGAATCCGGTCATGCCGGTGGGCCGTCAGATCGGGGAGGTTCTCATCAAGCACCAGAAGCTCTCCCGGCGACAGGCGGAGAAGCGGGCCGTCGAGCTTCTCGCGTCGGTCGGAATTCCGTCGCCGGCACGGCGGGCCCAGGACTATCCGCATCAGCTTTCCGGCGGCATGCGCCAACGTGCCATGATCGCCATGGCGCTCGCCTGCCGGCCTAGGCTTCTGATCGCCGACGAGCCGACCACGGCTCTCGACGTCACGATCCAGGCGCAGATCCTCGACCTGATGCTGACCCTTCAGGACGAGGCGAAGATGTCGATACAATTCATCAGCCATAATCTGGCGGTCGTGTCCGAGGTCGCCCATTCGATCATGGTGATGTATGCCGGTAAGGCTGTCGAATATGCACCCTCCGACGACCTGTTTGCCAATCCGCTGCATCCCTACACGCAGGGCCTGATCGCGACCCTGCCCGATCCTGACAAGCAGGTGAAGCGCTTGTACGTCATTCCCGGCCGCGTAACCTCCGGCATCACGGTCGGCTGCCGCTTCGCTTCGCGCTGCCCGCGCGCGGACGAGGGATGCCGCCGGACGGAGCCGGAGTTCGTCGAGGTCGCGCCGGGTCATCACGTAGCCTGCCACAAGGTTGGATCATGACCGAACTTCTGACGCTCGATCGTATCAGTGTCGATATTCCTCTGGATGGCGGGTTTCTGAAGCCCAAGACCATCCTGCAGGCCGTCAATGACGTGTCGCTCACGGTCTCGAAGGGCGAGACCCTGGCCCTCGTCGGGGAGAGCGGAAGCGGAAAGACCACGTTGGGGTATGTCGTGGCAGGCCTGCGGAAGCAAACGGCCGGCACTGTCACGTTCGGCAGCAGTCAACGAAATGCCGATGGATCTCCTCCGGTGCAGGTGATCTTTCAGGACCCTTTCTCCGCCCTGGATCCGCGCATGATCGTGGGCGAGATCGTCGCCGAGCCCCTACGGCTGAAGGGCGTGTCAGCGAAGGAGAGATTGGCCAGGGCCGCCGAAGTTTTGGGCCAGGTCGGACTTCCCCCGGAAGCGGCTGGCCGCTATCCCCACCAGTTCTCCGGCGGCCAGCGCCAGCGGATCGCGATCGCGCGGGCGTTGATCGCAGAACCGGAGATGATCGTCGCCGGCGAGCCTCTGTCAGCCCTCGATGTCTCGATCCAGAGTCAGGTTCTCAACCTCCTGGACGACATCAAGCAGCAGCACGGGATCAGCTACCTCTTCATCAGCCACGATCTCGGCGTTGTTCGCCATCTGGCTGATCGGGTCGCCGTGCTTTATCTGGGGCGGCTGATGGAGGTCGCATCGCGCGATGATCTCTTCGCCACACCAAGCCACCCCTATACGCAGGCTCTGCTCGCCGCTGTACCGCGGATTGGGAAAGGGCGTCGGAAGAAGGAGCAGATCCTGAGAGGCGAGATGCCGTCGCCGCTTGCTCCGCCTTCCGGCTGCGTCTTTCACACCCGCTGCCCGCGCGCCCAGGCCATTTGCCGCGAGACGAGACCCCAGCTGTTGCCGGCGCCGGGCCGCCCGACGCAGCTGTCTGCCTGTCATTTCAAGGATTGAGCCGATGTTGAGATACACAGTATCGCGTCTTCTCCAAGCCGTCCTCGTCATTCTCGTGATGTCGCTGCTGCTCTTCATGCTGATCGGGCTAATGCCGGGCGACCCAGTGGAGAACATGCTCGAAGGCAATCCGTCGCTCACGCCGGACACCATGGCGCAGATGCGGGCCCTCTACGGGCTCGACCAGCCGGTCTACGTTCGCTACGGACACTGGCTCTATTCGGCGCTGCATGGCGATCTCGGCTATTCCAGCGTTTATTTCCGCCCCGTCCTCGAGGTTCTGGGGCCCGCGATCGTACAGACGGCGAAGCTCCTCGTGGCGACCGAGATTATCAGCATTCCGCTGGCCATGCTGCTCGGGGCGCTCGCGGCGCGCAGGCCCGGCGGCTGGACGGACAGCTTGATCAGCCTGTTCGCCTTCGCGAGCATTTCCCTTCCCGGCTTCTGGACGTCCCTCATCCTCATCATCGTGTTTTCGGTCAAACTGGGATGGCTCCCCGCCAGCGGCACGCCGCTGATGGGCGATGCCTCGCTGAGTGAGCAGATCGTCCATATGATACTGCCCGTGACCGTCCTAACATTCTTTCATGTCGGTCCGTTGGTGCGCTACGTCCGCGCCTCGATGATCGAGACGCTGAACTCCGACTTCGTCCGAACGGCACGCGCGAAGGGCCTGTCTGAAAGCGCGGTCATTATCCGACATGCGCTGCGCAACGCGCTCATCCCAATGGTGACGGTGCTGGCGCTCGGCTTTGGGTCCCTGTTCTCAGGTGCCCTGGTGGTCGAAACGATCTTCGGCATGCTTGGCATGGGCAAGATCATCTACGACGCCGTCAGCAACATCGATTTCAACCTGGCACTCGTCGGTCTCCTGCTGGCGACCATCGTCACCCTGCTGTCGAGCCTCTTGGCCGACCTTGCCTATGCCTGGCTCGATCCAAGGATTGTCCTGAAATGAGCACCGCGACCCTGTCAAACGTCTCGACACTCACCCGTGACAACTCGGTCTGGAGGAAGCGTTGGGAGAGGTTCCGCCACAACAAGCTTGCGATGGTGTCGCTGGTGTTCATTCTGCTTCTGGCGTCCGCCTGTGCGATGGCGGGGCCGATTGAGTATCTGATGGGCCTCGATGCCAACGCGACCAGCCTGCTGCGGCGGTTTCGCCCGCCATCCGCCCAGCACTGGCTCGGCACCGATGATCTCGGCCGGGATGTCCTTCTGCGCCTGCTCTACGGCGGTCAAGTCTCGATTGCGGTCGGCCTGCTGGCCACGTTCATCACGGCGGTCATCGGGATCGCGATCGGTGTGATTGCCGGCTACGTCGGAGGGCGGTTCGACAACATTCTCATGCGCATGACCGATTGCATCATCGCTCTGCCGCTGATCCCGGTTCTGATCGTCCTTGGGGCCGTGGACCTCACGAAAATTGGTCTGAGTCAGGATTCTGCCTCCTCGCCGACGGTGGTCTTTCTGAGGATCGTGATCATCATCGCGCTCGTGGACTGGACCACGATTGCCAGGATCGCACGCGCAGGCACCATAACGGTTCGCAATGTCGACTACGTGCGGGCTGCGACCGTGAGTGGTGCCCGGGCCCGCTACAATGTCCTGGTTCATATCCTGCCGAACATTGCGACGCCGCTGATCGTTGCGATGACCCTCTCGGTCGGCCGCATCATTCTGTTCGAGTCGACACTGAGCTTTCTCGGGTTCGGCATCGTTCCGCCGACGCCGACCTGGGGCAACATGCTGACCAATGCGCAGCAGCTGATTATCTCGGCCCCGATGCTCGCCGTCTACCCCGGCTTTCTCATCTTCACCACCGTCATGGCGGTGAATTTCGTTGGCGACGGGGTGAGATCTGCCTTCGACCCGCGCGCGGAGACAGGTTCAGGTTCGCATTGATCACGTGCGATAAACAGAACTTCAGGGAGGAAAAAATGAAGTCGATGCAGTTAGTTTCATTGTCATTCGCCAGAGCCGTCTTGGCGGGATCCCTCATCGCCGCTGCCGGGTCGTCCGCGGCGACGGCGCAGCCCAACAAAAACCAGCTCGTCGTGGGCCAGCTACAGTTCCTGACGAATTTTCATCCACTGGTCCAGGTCAACAACACCAAGCGCTTGGTCATCAACTATTCGCTGAGGCCGATCACGGCCTTCGACGAGAATGTCGAGAACCAGTGCATCCTCTGCGAGACGCTTCCGACGATCGAGAACGGCCTTGCGAAGATCGTCGACCTTCCCGATGGGAAAAAGGGCATGAAGGTGACGCTCGTTCTGAAGAAGGGGCTGGCATGGGGCGACGGCATTCCGGTCTCGTCCAAGGACATTGAGTTCACCTGGAAGATGGGGCGCGATCCGAAGATCGGTTTCTCCAACTACAATGCATGGGACCGCGCCTCGGAGCTGGAAGTCGTCGACGACCGGACCGTCGTTCTGACGCTTCCCCAGATCCTTTCGAGCTACAATTCGTGGGATCAGGTTCTGCCAGCGCATCTAGAGGGACCAGTCTATGCGGCCAATCCGACCCTCGACACATACGTGAAACAGTCACTCTACAACACGCAGCCGACCAATCCCGGTCTCTGGAATGGCTCCTACCTTCTGAGCGACTACCAAATCGGTACGCGCATCGTGTTCACGCCCAATCCGAAGTGGTCGGGCAACAAGCCGCATTTGCAGCGCATCGTGCTGAGCTATCGCGACAACTCCTCGGCATTGCTTCAGAACCTTCTTGCCGGTGCGGTCGATGCGGTGCCGGTGAGCCCCGGCGGCATCAGCTTCTCGCAGATGCTCGATCTACGGACACAGCAACCGAAGAAATTCACCTACCACCTCGCCTACGGAACAAATCTGGAGCGCATCGCGGCCAACTTCGACAACCCGATCCTGAAGGACAAGTCGGTGCGTCAGGCCCTGCTCTATGCCATCGACCGGAAGGCGATCAGCGACGAGCTGTTCGGCGGGTTGCAGCCGGTGGCGCACGGCATCCTGAGTGATCAGAATGCGTTCTACAACAAGGACATGACGATCTATAAGTACGATGCGGCCAAGGCCAAGGATCTGCTTGCGAAGGCAGGCTGGAAGCCGGGCCGTGACGGGATCTGCGTCAACGGAAAGGGTGATCGCCTTTCGCTTGAGCTGGTGTCGACTGCGGGCAACCAGACACGAGAACAGATCGCTCAGGTCATCCAGAGCCAGATGAAAGAGGTCTGCGTCGAGATCAAGAACAACTTTGTGCCGCTGCAGGAATTCAATGGCGAAATGGCGCGCAAGAGGAAGTTCAAGGCACTGATCATGTCGTCGATCGATTTCTCGCCGTCCGTCTCTCCCCGCATTGCGCTCGGTTCCGATGCCATTCCGAAGGCAGAGAACAACGGTGTCGGTAACAACTTCTCCGCCTATGCAAGCCCGGCCATGGACAAGGCGCTCGGAGAGCTGGAAATGTCTCTCGATCCCGTTGCCGCCAAGAAGGCATGGGGAACGGTGCAGCAGATCTTTGCGGAGGATCTGCCGATGCTGCCGCTGTACTTCTACCCGCGCGCCTATGTTGCGGTGCCCGACCTGGTCAATTTCCGGCAGGGGACACTCGACCCGTTGCAGATCTGGGCTGAGGAGTGGGAGCGCAAGTAGGGTAGAAAACTCACGGCATGCCTGCTGACGATCGGCCAAGTGTTGGAGCTGGATGAAGTTCGATGAGGTTGAATATCGCCGTTCTCGACGATTATATCGGCGTCTCTCAAACGGTCGCCGACTGGGAACCTCTGAAGGCCCGCGCCAATGTGGTCGTGTTCAGCAGGCCGCTCTCCGTGCCGGAGGAGGCGGCGAGGGAACTTGCCGACTTCGACATCATCTGCACCCTGCGGGAGCGGATGCCGATACCGGCTTCGCTGATCGAACGCCTTCCGCGTCTGAAGTACATCGTGGTAACGGGCAAGCGATACGACACGGTCGATGTCGCCGCGGCGGCTGCCCATGGCGTCACGGTTTCCAACACCCCCGTTAGTGGAGCCGGGAGCGGGGGTGTCGCCGAGCTCGTCTGGGGACTTATCCTGTCTCTTGCCCGTCACATCTCCTCCGAGGACCGGATGATGAGGCAAGGGGAGTGGCAGCATCAAGCGGGAACCGCGCTCGGCGGAAAGACTCTCGGCATCCTGGGCCTCGGCGGCCTCGGCCGCCGGGTCGCCGAGATTGGAAAAGTGTTCGGCATGACGGTTCAGGCCTGGAGCCAGAACATGACAGACGAGCAGGCCGCAGCTGCCGGCGCCCGCCGCGTCTCGAAGGAGGAACTCTTCGCCACGAGCGATGTGGTGACGATCCATCTCGCTTTGAGCGATCGTACGCGCGGCATCGTGGGCGCTCCGGAACTGCGCGCCATGAAGCCGACCGCTTTTCTCGTCAACACGGCACGCGGCGCGATCGTCGATGAGAAGGCCCTCGTCGATGTTCTGAGGGCAGGATCGATCGCCGGAGCAGGTCTCGACGTCTACGAGCAGGAGCCGTTGCCCGTAGACCATCCTTTCCGCAGCTTGCCCAACGTCGTGATCACGCCGCATCTCGGCTATTTCACCAGGGAGATGTTGGGCACCTATTACGGGGATGCTATTCGTCTGATCGAGGCTTTTCTCGACGGCAGGCCCGAGCGGGTCGTCAACATGCCTGTCGATGCCACGCCTTAGAAAGCTCCTGCGAAGGCTGGGTTCCCGTATCGGTGCTTCGCCGATCGTCCGGCTTTTGACGAGAGGGCAGTTCGCGATCTATTCGGCAGGCAATTGCGTGTCGCTCCTCGGTACTTGGATGCAGCGGATCGGCTGCAGCCTCCTGGTCTGGAACATGACGGAGTCGACCTTCTGGCTCGGAATTCTGGCTGCCGCCGATCTTCTGCCGACCGTCTTTATCGGGCCGTTCGCCGGTGCGGCTGCGGACCGATGGGATCCGCTGAGACTCAACCGGATCTGTCAGGCCATTCTCACGGGGATTGCAGTCCTGATGACAATTCTGATCGTCTGCGGCTTTCTAAGCCTCCCCGTGCTGATCGCCCTCGTTGCGCTGCAGGGATGCGTGATTGCGTTGAGCCAGCCGGCACGTCTGGCGCTCGTCCAGGATCTTGTGGCGCGGGAAGATATTCCCGCCGCAGTCGCGATCAATTCGATGAATGTCAATCTCGCTAGGCTCGTTGGGCCCGCCATTGCCGGCTTGATGGTCGTGCGTTTCGACGTCGCCTGGGTCTTCCTTCTGAACGCGATCGTCACCGCGATTTTCGTCGCGACACTCGGCATCATCGCGACGGTTCGGAGCACCGAGCAAGCCTTTGGCCGAAACATGCTCGCCGACATCATTGCCGGCTTTCGCTATCTGCTCGCCGATCCCGGCATGCGTGTCATGCTGTTCCTGTTGCTGGTCGGGGGCGTTACGATCCGTTCTGTGGCGGAAATGCTTCCAGCCTTCGCCGCCGAGCAGTTCTCTCAGGCTGCCACGGGGCTTGCAGTTCTGACATCGACGATGGCTCTGGGATCGATTCTGGCGGGGTTCAGCATGGGGATGTACCTTGTCGCGAGCCGGCTCCCTCAGCAGATCATCCTGTCCTGGCTGCTCTCGGCGATTGCCGTCATCGCCTTCGCCCTTGCTCCTCACGTCTGGCTTCTGTCGTCCTGCGCGATGGCAATGGGATTCTTCACCTCACTTGCCCTTATTGGAACGCAGACCTTCGTCCAGCTCCGGGCTCCGCCGGCTATGCGGGGGCGGGCACTCAGTGCCCATGGCCTGCTTTTCAGGGCTAGCCCTTCACTCGGTGCCCTGATGCTCGGCTTCGCCTCAGACCTGTTTAATCTGACCGTGCCGGCCATCGCGAGCGGCAGCATCATGTTGCTGGTGGCATTGGTGTTCCTACCCTCGGCGAAGCGGTTCGGATCCGGTCTCTAGCCGATCCGCTCCTATTTACGCAGAAGCTTGAGGCTGAGATCCTTAAGGATGCGGAAGGCAGCCTCCTGCAGTCTGTTGTTGACCCGGCGCGCGGGTTGGACGAGCTGAATCGCAAGGACCAGTTCCGGCCCGACGATTTTCCGTACGGCCAGGCCTGCTCCTGCGCCTTTTGACTCCATGGTGCGGATCGACGCCACGGTAAATCCGTAACCGTCTCGGACAAGGTCGAACATCGTGTCGAGGGGATCAAGCTCAAAGACAAGGTTCAGCTTCTGACCAAGGCGCGCCAGTTCGGAATCGAGCAAGACTCTTGTGCTGTTGGGCCGGCAGGCAACGATCATCGGCAGGGAGGCCAGGGCTTCGAGCCGAACTGGTCCGCTATCGTCGAAGGCTCCCTCCGCGCCGACGATATACAACTCCTCCTCCACCAGATCCGTGACCTCGAGCATTGGCGAGGAGGGCGCGTCGAACATAATGACCATGTCGAGACGTCCCGATAGCAACCACTCCTGCAACTGGCTGGAGCGTCCGTGGACCAATGTGACTTGGGCGTCCGATAACTCCTCACGAAGACGGCGAATGAGCGCGGTCGCGATCGCGACGGAGATTGTCGCCGGCAGACCGATTGCTACCCTGCCAGACTTGCCGGTTCGCGCATTCTCGATATCCTCATAAGTGCGCTCGATTTGCCGAAGAATGCCGCGCGCGTTGCTTAAAAGTCGCTCGCCAGCCTCGGTTGGCTCAACCCCTCTGCCGTTACGGATCAGAAGCCGTTCCTTCAGCTCGACTTCGAGATTGTGGATCTGCCGGCTCAGGGCGGGCTGAGCAACGTGAAGGAAGGTGGACGCACGGCTGAAACTGCCAAGCTCAGCAACACGGACGAAATAACTCAGCTGGCGTATGTCCATCGCGTTTCCTATTCCGATATGCCGGTTTGCTATGTCTGATAGTCATGCAGAACATCTGGCGATAACAGAGCATATGCCATAGCCTCCGTTCAACTAAATTCATCCCGGGAGGTGCAGATGATTGACGCGTCGGAGGATATTGCGCGCAAGGACGGCTTTCGGATCTGGGAATGCGTTCTGTGCGGCTTTCGATATGACGAGTCGCTGGGCGATCCCGATGGCGGCGTGGCGCCGGGGACACGCTGGGAAGACGTGCCGGATGATTGGATGTGCCCGGAATGCGGAGCGCGCAAGAGCGAGTTCGACATGATCGTCGTGGGCTGATTGTCGACAACGACTGGGTGATTGCAATGTCAGGCGTTTTGATCCTTGGTGCGTCCCATTCTGGTATCGCTGCGGCAGCTGCCTTACGCGGATTCGGCTACGAGGGCGCGCTCACGGTCGTCAGCCGTGAGGAGGCACTGCCCTACCATCGCCCGCCGCTGTCGAAAGAAGCGTTGTCAGCTGAAGAGTATTCGCCGGCACTCCTGCGCCCGGAGACTTTCTACAGGACAAACCGGATCGATCTTGAGCGAGGAATGACGATCGCCAATGTCGATACCGAGAACCGGAATGCAGTTGCAACGGACGGCCGGCGGTATGAGTACGACACGCTGATATTCGCCTGTGGCGCCGAGCCGCGACGGCTGCCGCTGGAGGTCGATCCTCAGGGTGCGGCATTCTACCTGAGAACGCACGACGATTTCATCCAGCTGAGCTCGCGTATGTCGCGTGCACGGACGCTCGCCGTCATCGGCGGCGGACTGATCGGCCTTGAGGTTGCGGCCTTGGCCGTCAGCAAGGGAATACGCACCACTCTGGTTGAGGCAGGCGAACGGCTGATGGAGCGGACGGTGAGCCGCTCGATCGCCGGTTATCTCCTTGACCGCCATCGGGCGAGAGGCTTGGAAGTGAAGTTGGCTTCACCCGTCGCGTCCATCCGGCGGAACGACGACCGCAATACGAATATTGTCTCCTTCGGCCATGGCGAAACGATCGAGGCAGATCTGGTTGTTGCGGCGATCGGCATTGTCCCGAACGATCAACTTGCACGCCGAGCGGGCTTGTCGGTGGAGAGTGGCATTCTGACCTCTCACCAGGGACAGATCGAAGACCGCGCGATCTATGCGATTGGCGATTGTGCTTCATGGTTCAATGTGGACCTCGGTCACCATGTCCGTTACGAAGCTGTCAATCCGGGCCAGGACCAGGCCAAGATCGTCGCGGCCTCGATTACGGGCGCCCCCATGCCGACACGGCGCGCGCCGCGATACTGGTCTCATCAGGCCGAGATCCAGATCCAGATGGCAGGCGACGTTCACAAATCCGAAGCCGAGGCCGTCCTGAAAGGCCCCACGAGCGGTGCCTTCTCAGTCCTCGGTCTGAAGGATGGTCGGCTCGTATCCGTGCAATCCGTCAACGCCGCACGTCAGTTCATGATGCTGCAGGATCTGATCGGGACGGATCGCGATGGGCTTGCAACCGCATTGAACGTGGAATTCCCTCCGCCTCGTCACTGAGGTGAGGCGGCGCATTATTCAATGGGAGAAAGAACATGCAGGCGAGTTCATATGCCGAAAACGAGCTAAAACGCTTTCGCAGGGGGCAATCCTGGAAAATCAACCTCTTCGGCAAGAATTCGGATATCGCGACACCGGACCCACAAGCGTTTCGCCTGGACTTGAATGCGCATCAGAAGCTGGATTCGCATTTCCATATCGTCGATCAGTTCCAGGTCTTCATCGCAGGCAGCGGCACTATCGGGCGGGACCAAGTGCATCTGATCACCGTCCACTACGCTGATCACCACACCGGCTACGGCCCATTGATCGCCGGAGAGCAAGGGCTGTCCTATCTGACGCTGCGCAGCAAGACGGATGCGGGTCTGGTGTACCTCACGACGCCGAACGTTCGCGAGAAACTGAAGCCCACAAAACGGCGGCACCGTGTTTCGCCGCCGGTCGCGCTCTCCATCGAGCCAGTCCTTCGTGATCGCACGACCGTCTCTATCGATACCATTATTGAGGAACAGCCAGGCGACGATGGAATGAACGTCAAGGTTATACGCCTTGGCCCTTCCATGACCGTTCAGGCCCCGGACCCAAGCAAATCCGGAGGGCAGTATCTTATCGTCCTCAATGGATCTCTCCTCCTCGACGGGCAAACCTACACTCCGTACTCGTTGGTCTTCGTGCGTTCGACGGATGAGGCTCCCATGCTGCTGGCGGGAGACGGCGGCGTCGAGGTCATGGTCACGCAATTTCCGAGCGAAGACGATTGGATGCAATCTATCTAATCATGCACAACGTGCTCGGAGGGGAATGGAATGGCACAGCAGGATAATGATCTCGATCTTCTGCGGCAGGAGCTCGCACCATCGGGAACGTTGCGATGCGCTTTGAATCACGGCAACGTGGTTCTAGTGCGCCGGGGCCTTTCGGAGGACACTCCGAGCGGCGTATCGGTAGATCTGGCGCGGGAGCTCGCTCGGCGGCTCGATCTTCCCATCGAATTTCGGCATTACGATAAGGCAGAGGCGGTCTCCGACGGTGCTGGATCTGGTGAATGGGACATCTGCTTTCTGGCCATCGATCCCAAACGGGCCGAGCAAATTGCGTATAGCGATCCATATGTGCTGATAGAAGGAGCCTATCTCCTCCGCCGCGGCTCGGCTGCTCGAACACCGAGCGATGTCGATGTGCAGCAGTTGAAGATCGGCGTCGTGAAAGGAAGTGCATATGAGTTGCATCTTACCCGTACCGGTCAGGGAGGCAAACTCATCCGCTTCTCCAGCTTTGGAGATGCGGTTTCATCTCTCGACGCAGGTGAACTCGACGGCCTCGGTGGGGTACGCCAGGCTATGCAGAAAGTGGCGGTGGAGCATCCAGGGTTTGAGGTGATGGCGGAGCCTTTCATGGCTATCCCGCAGGCCATGGGGGTCAGCGTGCTTAAACCTACTGCAGCTCGGTTCGTAAGAACTTTTGTCAAGGAAATGAAGGCGTCGGGAATGGTGAGCAGATCGCTCGCAGCAAATGGACATGCCGATGTGACCGTACCCGCAGCGTAGGGCATACAGGAAACGCCGATATCGGTCGAATTGACTCCTGTACGCCTTGGAAAGCTCGGATCAGCGCAGGAGAACCGTTCTCTGCAATCGCACCAGATGCATTGTCTCGAACGATCGTAAGCCTGGGAGTGCGGTTGCCCAGCCAGTCCAGTGGACACAAGAGAATGCGCTGTACGCGAAGCAACATCGTCACCCCTAAGCCGCGTATGTTGATCAAAGGTTTAGGCCAATCACTTGTAGCTCAGAATTGCGACCAGACTTCACGCGATACCTTAAGCATTCCCGATGGAGGGGCCTGATGATCATCGACTGCCACGGTCACTACACGACGGCCCCGAAGGCGCTGGAGGACTGGCGCAACCGCCAGGTCGCCAACATCCACCGTTCGGCCGAGAGACCTGAGCCCTCCGAGCTCAAGATCAGCGACGACGAACTGCGCCAGTCGATCGAGACCAACCAGCTCCGACTGATGCGGGAGCGGGGGCTCGACCTGACGATCTTCAGTCCGCGCGCTAGCTTCATGGCGCATCACATCGGCGACTTCTCCATCTCCTCGGAATGGGCCGCGATCTGCAACGAGCTCTGCTTCCGGGTCTCACAGCTCTTCCCGAACAACTTCATCGGCGCGGCCATGCTGCCGCAGAGCCCCGGCGTCGATCCGAAGACCTGCCTCCCCGAGCTTGAGAAGTGCGTGAAGGAATACGGGTTTGTCGGCATCAACCTCAACCCCGATCCGACCGGCGGCTACTGGAAGAGCCCGTCGCTAACCGACCGGCACTGGTATCCGATCTATGAGAAGATGGTGGAGTTCGACATTCCCGCCATGATCCACGTATCGACGAGCTGCAATGCCTGCTTTCACACCACGGGCGCGCACTACATCAACGCCGACACGACCGCCGTGATGCAGCTCATCGAGGGTGACCTGTTCAAGGACTTCCCGTCCCTGCGCTTCGTCATCCCGCATGGCGGCGGTGCTGCCCCCTACCACTGGGGCAGGTACCGGGGCCTGGCCCAGGCCCTCAAGAAGCCGGAACTGCGCGAGCACCTGCTCAAGAACGTCTTCTTCGATACCTGCGTCTATCACCAGCCGGGCATTGACCTGCTGACCACGGCGATCCCGGTCGACAACATCCTGTTTGCTAGCGAGATGATCGGCGCCGTGCGCGGAATCGATCCCGAGACGGGGCATCACTTCGATGACACCAAACGCTACATCGAGGCGACGCAGACTCTGAGTTCGGAAGACCGCTACAAGGTCTACGAGGGCAATGCCCGCCGCGTCTACCCACGCCTAGACAGTGCCCTGAAGGTGCGTGGACTCTGAAGGAGAATCTCATGACCGAACTGGGAATCGTCAGACGGACCATCACCCGCGCCGACCGTGCGGCTGTCGACCGGCTGGCGCAATACGGCGCCGCCACCGTACACGAGGCAATGGGCGCGTGGGGCTCATGAAGCCGTACATGCGGCCGATCTATGCCGGCGCACAGATCTCCGGCACGGCTGTGACCGTGCTGCTGCCCCCGGGCGACAACTGGATGCTGCATGTGATGGCCGAGCAGATCCAGTCCGGCGACATCGTCGTAGCGGCAATCACGGCTGAGGCTACCGACGGCTACTTCGGCGATCTGCTGGCCACCAGCTTCAAGGCGCGAGGGGCGAGGGCGCTCATCATCGATGCCGGGGTGCGCGACGTGAAGACGCTGACCGAGATGGGCTTTCCGGTCTGGAGCAAGTGCGTCTCGGCCAAG
This sequence comes from Microvirga zambiensis WSM3693, assembly GCF_016735695.1. GTDB lineage: Bacteria > Pseudomonadota > Alphaproteobacteria > Rhizobiales > Beijerinckiaceae > Microvirga > Microvirga zambiensis. The sequence continues at coordinate 26,604 of NZ_JAERQD010000024.1, forward strand.
GGCACGGTCAAGGCGACGCTGGGCTCGGTGAACATCCCGATCGTCTGCGCAGGCGCGGCGGTGGAACCGGGCGATGCCATCGTGGCGGATGACGATGGCGTGGTTGTCGTGCCTGCCGCCTGGGTGCGAAAGACGGCAGACGCGGCGGCGGCGCGCGAGGCGAACGAGGGCAGCAAGCGCGAGACACTGGCCTCCGGTGTGCTTGGGCTTGACCTGTACCAGATGCGCGAGCCGCTGGCCAAAGCCGGGCTGAAATACATCGACTGAGTTCGGTCAGGTGTATTCGATGAACTGGAGTAGGACATGACCCAGCAGCTCACCGGCCTTTCGTCCATGGCAACCCGCCAGATCCTAGTGGATCTTGCCGGATTGTATGAGCAGCGGACCGGAACCCGGATAGACATCAGATCGATGGGCGGGGTGGAAGCGGCTCGCCTGGTTCGGACGGGCGAAGCAACGGACGTGATCATTCTGGCGTCGGGCGTAATGGAGAAGCTGGAAGCCGAGGGGCACATTGTCCCAGGATCCCGCGCAAGCTTTGCGCGCTCCGGCATGGCGATGGCAATCCGCTCGGGCCCAGCGCACCCCCGCATCGACAATGAGGACGGCGTGAAGCAGGCCATCCTGGCAGCCGACAGAATCTGCTACTCGACGGGGCCGAGCGGGGATCACCTCCTGCAGCTCATTGAGCGCTGGGGCCTTACCGGATCAGTGTCGCAGCGCCTCGTCCAAGCCCCTCCTGGTGTGCCGGTCGGCACGATGCTGGCGCAAGGAGAGGCGGACCTCGGGTTCCAGCAGCTCAGCGAGTTGCTGCACGTCCCCGGAATCGAAGTAGTCGGTCCCTTGCCCTCTGAGATCCAGGCGATGACTGTGTTCACGGCAGGCGTTGCTACGGTGTCGACCCAGTCTGAGCAGACGCGAGCATTGATCACCTACCTGACCTCACCTGAGGCAGAGGCGGCCAAACGCCAGCATGGGATGGAGCCCGCATGATCGCGGCAGAATAGCGTCGCAGCATCCCACTCCGGACCCAGGCTGCTTCTTCCCCGTACCATAGGGACTACACGAGTCAGGATATACATGAGCCATCCCACGAACCCGTCCTTCGACATCGCACATCTCGCGCACGTCGAGGTCTACACAGATCGCTTCGAGGAAAGCCTCGACTTTTTTACCCGGGTGTATGGGTTGACCCTTTCGGGTCGCGACGAGACCAGCGCCTACCTCAGAGCCTGGGATGATTATGAGTTCCACACCCTGAAGCTGACGCGTCACCACACCACCGGGATTGGCCATGTCGCCTACCGGGCCGCGAGCCCCGAGGCGCTGGCGCGACGTGTCAAGGTGATCGAAGCCTCAGGGTACAAGGCCCACGGCTGGACTGATGGCGACCTGGGCCATGGCCGTGCGTTCCAGTTTGAGGACCCGTTTGGCCATGTGTTCGAGATCTACTGGGACACTGTGAAGTACCAACCCGATGATCATGACCGTCCGGCGTTGAAGAACAACGCAAGCCGTTTCCACGGCACGGGCGCCGCCCCGCGCCGGATTGATCACATCAACCTCCTGGCGGGGGATGTGACCGAGTTTCGCCGCTTCATGGAAACCTGTCTCGGCTCCCGCGTGACAGAAATGATCCGCCTCGACAACGGTCGGATCGGCGGCTGCTGGTTCACGGTCAACAACAAGACGTACGACCTCGCCTGTACCGAGGAGCATGGCGGCGGACATGGTCGGCTACACCATGTCACCTATGCGACCGACACCCGCGAGGACATCCTGCGTGCCGCCGACATCTTTCTTGAGAACGGGGTGCATATCGAGACCGGACCGCACAAGCATGCGATCCAGAACACCTTTTTTCTCTATGTCTGGGAGCCGGCGGGCAACCGGGTGGAGCTGGCCAATGCAGGAGCGCGGCTGATCCTTGCTCCCGACTGGGAGCCCATCGTCTGGACCGAGGCTGACCGCAAGAAGGGCCAGGCGTGGGGGCTGAAGACGATTGAGACGTTCCACACGCACGGAACCCCACCGTCATCAAAGAAACAGCCTTAAGAAGAAGCGATGATTGGCGCCCAGGTCGTATCCCCGGGTCATGGCATGAGGCGCGGGGCGGACGTTCGGCTGGTTCGCGTCAACCCGTAGAGACCGGCAACGAGGGATGTGTCGCAAACGTTTTGTTTCAGAGTTTCAGCTACAGCCTCCCGGGCTTCAGGGAAGGGGGCAGCATGTTCAAGGGCAGGCATTTCGATCGATCGGTGATTCTGCTCTGCGTGCGGTGGTATTTAGCGTACAACCTCAGCCTCCGGAATTTGGAAGAGATGATGGCCGAGCGCGGCATCTCCGTCGATCATGCGACTGTTCACGACCTGTGAGAAAATCGCTTCGGCGGATGCGATGAGACTTGTTTACTCTCTGGCTTTCATGAAGGCGGCAAGAGCGAGCAAGCCACTATTCAGTGGACAATGTGTTCCATCAGGAGCGCAGCTTGGAGCTGAGCGCCTGACGCTTCGCTCCTATCAGGTTCTGATCTCTTCGAAGCGCGGGCGCCAGCGCAACCGGATCCATTGCTGAATGTTGTAGGTCAGCACTGCCCAGAGCGCTTCGGTGCCGACCTTGGCCAATCCACGCACATGGAAGCGCCGGAGATCGAGCTTCTCCTTCAGCCATGCGTTGACCAACTCCGCCACGCGCCCACGCTCACGCAGCAAGGTTCGTGTTTCGGGACGTGCGTGACGGCTCCGGAAGGCGCTCACCACTGGGTTCTCATGCGTGACGACAATCGAGCGCCCATAGGTGCGATTGCCCGAGCAGCACTGCCGGCGGCTGGGGCAGACCCGACAATCGGTCTTGCTGGCCTGGTACCGCACCAGCCTTCGTCCCGGCCGGTCATGGCCGTCGCGGGCCGTCAGACGCTTACCTTCCGGGCAAGTGTACGTGTCCGAGGCTGGATCGTACTGGAACTTGTCGGGCAGAAAGGCATCCGTCACGCCCACGCGCGCAAACCGCTGCTGGACACGGCCATCGGTCTCAACCCATGGTCCGATCAGTTCGACATCCTTCTCGTGCGCCGCCAGGATGTTCTCGCGGCTGGTATAGCCGGCATCTACCACCATCTGATCAGGTGTCTGGCCCAGCCGCTCTTCGATCTGCTCGACAGCAGGAGCAAGATACTCGTAATCAGGGGCTGCTTGCCCGACATCCAAGCCGATTGCGATGCCATGGGCTGCATCGGTGGAGATTTGGACGTTGTAGCTCAAGGCATAGTGACCATCGCCATGCCGCATGATCCGCGCCTCCGGATCGGTTGCGCTGACACCGGTCAGCCGCTGCCTCGCGCGAGCATGGCCGGGGCGCTTGGCCTGTGTGATCTGCTGGACATTGATCAGCGCCTGCTCGAGCCGCTCAACCCGCTCCCGCCGGGCTCGCTCGCGGGCCGCGATCTGCCGCGGTGTTTCCTCCTCGTGGCGCGGATCTCCCATGGCCGCAAGATGCTCCCGGGCCGCAGCCAGATGCCTCTTGATCTGCTCCTCTTGCTTGAAGGAGCTGGGCCCGGCCTGCGCGGTGATCTTCGTGCCGTCGTGCATGACGGTCTTCAGGGTGATGAGCCCCTCCGCACTCAAGATCCCGAGAACCTGCGCGAAGACCTCGTCCAACGCGTCATGGTGGGCAAGGCGAAAGTCGGACAGGGTGTGATGATTGATGATGAGCAGCCCTGTCAGCCAGCGAAAGCCGGGATCGTGCTCGCAGCGTCGCTCGACCTCTCGCGCCGAGCCGATGCCGCGGCTGTAGGCGTAGATCCATAAGCTCACCAAAAGCTGAGGATCGCAGGCGGGGCGTCCAGCTCCACCTTCAAGCGAACCGATCCGGTCTACAAAGGCTGACAGATCAAGCCGGCCCACCAACTCCCAAATTGCCCGAACCGGATGGTCTTCATCCACTAATCGCTCGACGTCGAGCATGGTCCAACACAACTGCCGGCGATCAGCGCACACCAGCCGAACGCGCTTCTGTCGCGATGGATCTGAGCAGAATGCTCGAGCCGTCTCACTTGAGGCCTGCAGATCGACAGGGTCCATCACCTGATCTCCCTGGGAAGGTCCGGCTAGTGTAGCACGTCCGGGCTCCCAGAGGATTTTCTCACACGTCGTTCACAGATGGGTTGTCCGTTACTCGCCTGAGCTGCTCAAGCGCTTCAATCGTCACAAACGAAGCGTCAGCCGGAAATGGCACGTGGATGAAACCTACATCAAGGTCCGAGGCCAATGGAAATATTTGTATCGTGCCATCGACAGCAATGGTGACACGGTCGAATTCTGGTTTAGCGAGCGGCGCAACCTCGCTGCTGCCAGACGGTTCCTGCGCAAGGCACTCAAGCGGCATGGCCGGCCCGAGCGGATCGTCATCGACGGGAGCCAGACCAATCGGGAAGCTGTCCTGTTATGTGATGCAGTGAGCCGGCTGCAGGACCATTCAAGGCGCAGATTTAAGTCGATCAGGATCCGGCAAAGTGCCTACTTGAACAATCGGATCGAGCAGGATCATCGGGCGATCAAGCGGCGGATCCGGCCGATGCTCGGGTTTAAGTCGTTCCATAGCGCTCGCGTGATCCTGGGTGGAATCGAAATGGTGCACATGATGCACAAACAACAGGCGACGTATGCCCATAAACTGCAGCCGTCACTTGCAGAGCAATTCGATCTGCTCGCTGCCTAAACGCGCTGCCGTGCGTCTGCCCACTTTTTGCCCCTTCTCCGAATTTGCGACGCAACCTTATGGCGATGAGGGTCTGTTGTGGCTCCTTGAGTATAACCAAGTCTTGCAGACGACACCTTTGGATCTCGTGCTCCGCGGTAAGGCCGAGCGTGTCCTCACGCAGCTTGGACGGATTGAGCACGGCGTGTACGTGTGAGCGTCGCTACCGCGCTTGTGGGAGCAAGGCCAGATCTTATGTGAGTACAGTTGAAAGGCTTTCCGCTGAGAAAACTGACAACGAGTAGCCCATGAACCCATCCTCAGGCTGGAGCCTCGGCGACAGGGTCCGTCAGCCCAGGGGGCTGACGTGGCTGCTGATACACCTGATACAATCAGGTGCAACGGCTTGAACACTTCTAGCCTAGTACTTAAGAACGCTGCAGAGCAGCATCACGAAGGTGTCCAACTGCCAACATACTGTCGAAATCCGCGCATGAATGTTGTCGCCAATGCCGAAGACGAGTGCTGAGGAGAACGCAAAGCGACGAACCCAGCGTCGATGAAAGGAGAGAATGGCTTCGCAACAATGCCATTGTCGGAAAACTCCGCTGCCGAATAAGGATCCACGAGGCTGATGCCGCCACCCTCGGCCACAAGAAGACAGGCAATATGGGATAGCGGCGTTTCGAGCGAGATTGTTCGTGGGATCCCTGCAAGAGCCGTGTCGATCCTGGATCGGAAGAGGGTGCCTCGACCGATCCCTACGAAGCGCTCACCCTCAAGGTCGGCCGGCGTAATGCAGTCATGCCGCGCCAGAGGGTGATCCTGTGGCATGATCGCGACCGCTGCCACTGGTATCGCCTCGATCTCCATCCCGATCCGGTCAAGCGGTCCATCGGCATACCCGAAATCAGCCTGACCACTTGCTACCGCATCGATGACGAGGTGAGACGGTACCCCGCTGACCGATATATGGACGCCCGGCCTGCGAGTGGAAAACTGGGCCACAAATCGGGTCAGGATGCTGCCGGCAAGTGCTGGCATCGCTGCAATCCGCAGTGAGCCGGCCGTCTGGTCACGGAGCGCCTGAGCGAAGGCTCCTATGCGTGAGAGGCCGACAAACGATCGCTCGACCTCCACAAGGAGTGCCGTCGCTTCAGCCGTGGGGATAACGTGGTTCCCACGCCTCTCGAACAGGGTAAGACCCGTTGCACCCTCAAGGCTCTGGATGAGGCGGCTGATCGCTGGCTGGGTCACGAACAGAGCCTCGGACGCACTGGTGATGCTGCCCGTGAGCATCACCATGCGGAAGGCTTCGATTTGACGGGGACTGATATCCATCGGGCGGCGACCCACCATAATGTCAAAACATACTGAAATGAATAAATCTAATTTGACGTTATGCAAGGACCCCGATCATTGTGTCCTGTGGAGCACCAGAGACCAACTCGAACAGGGCGGATGGATGGTCTCAAAACCAGATGAGGATCAGAGAAGATGAACACCTTGGGAGTCTTGGGGGCTGTCACCCTCAGCGTTTTGGTGGCCGCGAGCGGAGCAGCAGCACAGGAGAAAACGGTCAAGATTGCCACGGAAGGCGCCTATGCCCCGTGGAACTTCACCGGTGCAGGCGGCAAGCTCGAAGGCTTCGAGATCGACCTCGCCAACGACCTGTGCGCCCGCATGAAGGTCAAGTGCGAGATCGTGGCCCAGGACTGGGATGGCATCATCCCGGCGCTCCAGGCCAAGAAGTACGATGTCATCATGGCCGGCATGACGATCACCGATAAGCGCAAGGAGGTAATCACCTTCTCAATTCCGTATGCGGATACACCAAGCGTATTCCTGACGGCAAAGGACGCGCCATTGGCAAAGCTCCCGGGCACCGGTCAATCGTTCAACCTCTCGACCCAGCAGGCAGCCGCCGAGAAGGCCATCGAGGATCTCAAGCCGCTCCTCAAGGGCAAGTCCATTGGCGTCCAGACCTCGACCATTCAGGCCAACTTCGCCGACAAGTACCTGAAGGGTACGGCCGAGATCCGCGAGTACAAAACCACGGAGCAGCACGACCTCGACCTCGCGGCCGGTCGCATTGATGCTGTTTTCGCCGGAGCCGCCCAGATCATCGGCACCCTCGAGAAGCCTGATTTCAAGGACTATGCCGTCGCGGGTCCATCCCTGACGGGTGGCCTGCTCGGCGCTGGCATCGCCGTAGGCCTGCGCAAGGATGAGGCTGATCTTAAGAAGGCCTTCGACGAGGCTATTCAGGGCGCCATCAAGGACGGCACGATCCAGAAGCTCTCGATGAAGTGGTTCAAGACCAATATCACGCCTCAAGGCTGAGGCTCATCATGCCCAGCGGGGCGCTCGTGAGCGCCCCGCATTAGCGGGTGACAGGAATGGCAGACAGTCGAATACACGCGGAGCCCGACATTGTCGTTGTCGGCGGGGGACTCATGGGTGCGTGCCTGGCGTGGGGACTGGCACGGCAGGGATTGCACGTCTGCGTGCTGGATGAGGGCGACATCGCGCTGCGTGCATCGCGAGCGAACTTCGCCCTGATCTGGGTTCAGGGAAAAGGTTTAGGTTTCCCCGCCTACACCGCTTGGACGAAAGCCGCAGCCGCGGCTTGGCCTCAGCTGGCTTCAGATCTTAAGTCCGATACCGGAATTGATGTCGGCCTCGATCAGCCCGGCGGCTTCACCCTTTGCCTTTCCGACCGGGAACTGCAGGCCAATGTCGATGGGCTGGACAGACTGCACAACCAACCCGGCGCGGTGGCACATCCCTACGACGTGCTCGATCATGAGCGAACGAAGACGCTCCTCCCTGCGATCGGTCCTGACGTGAGCGGAGCGATCTACTGTCCTCTGGATGGGCATGTGAACTCGCTCCGGCTCTTTCGGGCTTTGCATGCAGCTTTCAAAACCGGTGACGTCGACTATCGGGCGAACTATGTGGTCGATACGATCACGCCTCACGCCGGAGGCTTCGTGCTGAGGGGAGCATGGGGCGAGATCAGGGCTCCGAAGGTTGTACTTGCGGCCGGGCTCGGCAATGCCCGGTTAGCTCCCATGGTGGGGCTCGATGCCCCCATGAAGCCGAGCCGGGGGCAGATCATCGTCACCGAGAAGGCCGCTCCTTTTCTCCACTATCCGGTCGTCACGGTTCGCCAGACCGACGAGGGCGGCGTCATGATCGGCGATAGCGAGGAATCGGACAGTGCAAGTCGCACGATCGATCATGCAATCTCGTCCGTCATGGCCGACCGAGCCATCAGGATGTTCCCGTTGCTGGCGGACCTGAATGTCGTCAGAACCTGGTCGGCCCTTCGGGTCATGACGCTGGACGGCTGCCCTGTTTACGAACAGTCCCAATCCTATCCCGGCGCCTTCGTCGCGATGGCCCATTCAGGCGTCACCCTGGCTCCCCAACACGCTTACAATCTAGCGCAGGCGATTGCTGCCGGGGTGATCCCGAATGAGATTTCGGTCTTCGGAACCAGGAGGTTTCATGTTCCGGCGTGCGCCTGATCGCAACAGGGATCCGGTGACTTTTACTTTCGACGGAATTCCGATTACCGCATTGGCGGGCGACAGCGTCGCTGCCGCACTCCTTGCAGCGGGGATCCGTGCCTGCCGCACGACGCCTGTTTCAGGTGCACCCCGAGGACCCTATTGCATGATGGGCGTCTGCTTCGAATGTCTGGTCAGGATCGATGGCGTCGGCAATCGGCAGGGATGCCTTGTCCCCGTGCAGGAAGGGATGACGGTCGAAACACAGAAGGGTCCGCACGTCCTGTCGGCGGAGCTGGTGCCATGACATCCATCACAGGGGGCGAAGCGGCCCATACGGTCAAGAATCTCGCCGATGCCTATGACGTCATCGTCATCGGTGCTGGGCCTGCCGGGCTGTCCGCAGCAACGACGGTATCGACCCTTGGAGCGCGGACGCTCCTGGTCGACGAGAACCAGACGCCCGGTGGCCAGATCTACCGGTCCATTCTCCTTGCACAGACAGCAGATCGTCAGCGTCTGGGAGAGGGCTACTGGCAGGGGCGCGAGATTGCCGAAACATTCCTTCGCTCGGGAGCTCAGTACGCGCCCGCAACGACGGCGTGGAGCATTGGGCCGGCAAATGATGAAGGGGGCCAGTTCATCGGCCATGAGGTCGGAGTCTCAACAGGGGGAACAGCGCGCCTGATCAGCGCCAGACAGGTTGTACTCGCAACCGGTGCCCTTGAACGACCCTTTCCGATTGCGGGATGGACATTGCCCGGGGTCATGACGGCAGGCGCCGCCCAGATCGCGCTGAAGACATCGGGCCTCATTCCGGACGGGAGGGTGGTCATCGCCGGGACCGGACCACTTCTGTATCTCCTGGCCGCTCAGTTGATCGAAGCTGGCGCGATGGTCGCGGCGGTTCTCGATACGACGCCGAGACGCAATTGGCTGAAGGCATTGCGCCACCTGCCGACCTTCCTGACCTCGCCCTATGTCGTCAAAGGATTACGGCTCCTGCGAACGGTGCTGCGCCGCACGAAGGTGGTTCGGTGGGTCTCGGCCTTGTCGGCCGAAGGTACTGGAGAGCTGAAAGAGGTTGTGTGGACGGCAGGCGGGCAGGAGCATCGCATGCCAGCGGACCTGCTCCTGCTTCATCAGGGTGTCGTGCCGAATGTCAATTTCTCGAATGCGGCCGGCTGCAAGCATGTGTGGGATGAAACACAGCTCACTTTCCGACCACAGGTCGACGATTGGTACGAAACCTCTATTCCTGGAATTTCGATCGCTGGAGATGGTGCGGGAATTCGCGGTGCTGAAGCGGCGGCCCTCCAGGGCAAGCTGACAGGGCTCGGATGTGCGATCCGGCTTGGCTTGATCGGCGGTGAGGATCGCGATCGGCATGCGTCCACGCTCAAGGTCCAGCTCACGAAAGTCACACGAGGCCGGGAATTTCTTGATGCCCTCTACCAACCTTCCAAGGCGTTCCGGGTGCCGCAGAATCCTGAGACCATTGTCTGCCGCTGCGAGGAAGTCTCCGCCGCCCAGATCCGGGCATCAGTAAGCGCGGGCGCGATCGGTCCAAACCAGATGAAGGTGTTCCTACGGTCCGGCATGGGTCCGTGCCAGGGCCGGCTCTGCGGGCTGACCGTCACGGAACTGATTGCGGACGAACGCAGCGCGAGCCCTGACATGGTCGGTTACTACCGGCTGCGATTCCCGATCAAGCCACTGAGGCTGCGCGAACTGGCTTCGTTGCCACAGTCGGATGCGGCCAAAGTCGCGGTCCTGGCCGACCTGGCCGACACACACCATTCGAAGGTCAACTAAACAAGGAAAATCCAAGTGACTGAGCGGCATATTCAAACGCCAATCATGCATCGCGTCGTCGTGCACAACGGACTTGTCTTCGTCGGCGGGACGGTCGCCGACGATATGTCGGCTGGACTAGAGGGGCAGACGGAACAGATCCTCGCCAAGTTCGACGAGTATCTCATGACGGCTGGCACGGACAAAACCCGTCTGCTGTCTGCAACCATCTTCCTGACAGATCTCAACCGAAAAGTCGAAATGGATGCGGCCTGGAAGCGATGGCTGTCTCCGGAGAATTTCCCTGCCCGGGCCACTGTAGGCGTTGCCGATCTTGGCGAAGATACTCTGGTCGAGATCATGATCACGGCCGCGGGCTAAATCAGACAAATACTCGTCGGGCGGATCCACACATCAACCCGATACTGCTGCGCCCGTATTGAACTGAGGCCCGAACACGTCGCATGCGTACTGGTAAAAGTTCCGGTGCTGGGCCTTTCGCTAGGACGTTCCGCGGTTGTCCGCAGCGCGCGTTGAATCTTCGCTGCACTTGGAGTACTATTGCAGCGTGTCGTTGCAACCGGCATCACGAAATTCGCCCTGACAGTGAGCTCCGCACAGCTACCTCTGGCAGGGCGTTTTCGTTTGGGCAGCGTTGACCGCACACGGCTCGTTGCCTATCGCATATGTGGGCCATTGTTCCTCTTGGACCGCAGCCGCCTCGGTTGAGATGTCCAAGCAAGTGGCAGCAGCGCTGCGAGCTCAGTGTATCGCCGCAAGACTGCCGATCAAGCACGTCTTCCGGAGCCACATGCCCGTCGCGCACGTGCTATTCAGGCGACTGTTGTGCGCTCGTCCCATTCATCCTCATTGAGCGGGTGGAGGTCGCGAACCATGTGATGGAGGCGGGAGGTATCGAGATGAGTGTAGACTTGGGTGGTCTCGATACCGGCATGGCCGAGAAGCTCCTGCAGGACGCGTAGATCGGTGCCGCCGGAATGCATGTGGGTGGCAAAGGCATGACGCAACACATGTGGTGACACCCGCTTCGGATTGGCCAATCCTGCCGCGACAGCAGCTTCCTTGATTTCCTTCAGAGCCGCTTGGCGCGTCAGCGCCTTCGTGCCGTTGCGAACCGAATGGAACAGCCACTGGCTCCGCTTGCCGCCAGAATACGCGCTGGCCAGCCTCTGCCACTGTGCAATGGCCTCGATGGCTCGGTCGTGGAGCGGGACGAGGCGCTGCTTGTCGCCTTTGCCGCGCACCAAGAGCATGCGGGTGCCAGGCGGCGCCGCGTCGGATGGCAGGGACAGAGCCTCGCTGATGCGCATGCCCGAGGCATAGAGGGTCTCGAACAGAGCAGCCCTGCGGGCATAGCAGACCATCGTGGCCCCTTGGACCGTCTCGCCGATCGGCGCGGGTTGCCTTTCCCAGCCAGTGCCCCAAACCGATCCTGACGTCACCGCCCTTGATGAGAGGCCACCACCGATGAGCTCCACCCGTTTCTTTCTGCTGGCCTCCGGCCTGGCCCGGCTGATCGAGCGGGAGAGGCCAGGCGACCGCGTCCGGCACGGCTATTTCCCTGAACATCCTGCCAGCAGCACGCATGTGCAGGTGACAGGCGATATCGGCTACCTCGTTCTGGCCTCTCGTGGATCGAAGGGGCCGGTTGAGGACGCTGCCAAGATTTCCGGGCGCGGGCCGAGGCCTTGCTCGAGCTGACCGCCGGACAGATCGAGTATCGGAGCATCGCCATCGATGTCAGCAATCATGCTGCCACCCTCCAGCGTTTCGTCACACCGGGACCGCTCGATCTGGTCAGTGTGGCGTTCAAACACGACAAGGCAGCGGGACAATTCCAGCCGCCGGCCTGGTTCGGTCCTGAGGTCTCGGCGGATCCGAGCTACCGGCTGCGTGCCATCGCCCTCGACGGGCTGCCCTCCGTGCCGGACGTGGAGGTGTCGAATGCGGCCCTCCACAGCCTGCTCGACGCCCTGGATCACCGGGATCAGGGGGCCGAACCGCACCTGACACGGCAGGCTCAGGTCCAGGCACGATCCGAGGCCTCCTGCGATGCCGATGACGAACAAGAACTCGACGGTCTTACCATCGAGGATAGCGTGATCCGGGACCTCGCCCGCTCGCTGCAGCCATCGGGGCGCTGAGGCTTTCCGGGATGCCTTGGATCGCGTAGGGGAGGGTGCGCGTCCGCGCAGGACTTGGGGTGGGCCTGTAGCTCAATGGTCAGAGCCGGCCGCTCATAACGGTCTGGTTGGGGGTACAAGTCCCGCCAGGCCCACCAAATATAAGCCGAGGATTGAACCGATCGTCAGTCGGCCTCCGACGAGAACCGCAATGAGCTACACCCTGATCCAGCTGGCCCCGGGCGCCTATGACCTTTTCCTGGACGACCGCATCGTCGCCAGCGTGGTCCGGAGCGGCCTGCACCAGCCCTACACCTAGACTGCCGAGCTGCTGGAGGATTTGCCCAAGGGCTAGCGGCCTTCACCGTTCCGGTAGATCGAACACAGTTTTCCGTCACTGAGGAGCTTTGCGCATGGCTCGGCCAACCATCCGTCAAGGCCAACAACCGAGGCACCGCATCTCAGGGCGTATGAGAGAGAAGTACCCCGGCCGATCGGGAGGTTTCCAACCCGATCGTGCCGGCGTCGCTCTTTCGACGGCATCCACCGAACATCTGCCTTAGCCGTTGCGGGATGAAGGACGTTAGCAATCGCGCGTGCCTATAGGGCAAGCTATTTTTGCTGTTACCAAACGTCTGGCTTCCAACCTAGCATTGTCGCTCAATGATAAGCTGCTGAGGAGGTGGAGGAATGCCTCCTTCGCTGCCTGGAGGCTCGGAGGAGACAATGAGATTGTTCGCTCTTCTCAAAGCGGCAGTAATAACCGCTTCAGTCGTTACGGCGGCGCTTTCGTCCGCAGGCGGACGTGCTGCGGATCGTCCGGCAGATACATTTGTCGCTGCGTTCGCAGCCGAAAGCACAGTCCTCGATCCCACGAAACTCATCGCCGGCGTCGATCAGTATTATCTTTCCCAGATGTTCGAAACCCTCGTTCGTCCGGACCCGACCGGAAAAACTGTCAACTGGCTGGCCGAATCCTGGTCCCTGCAGGAAGAAAATGGCAAGACGGTCATCGACATCCACTTGCGCAAGAATGTGGTGTTCCACAATGGCGATCCGATGACGAGCGCCGATTTCGAACTCTCGTTCCAGCGCTCGAAGGATCCCAAGATCTCACGCCAGCCACAACGGCAGGCAAAGGTCGAGCGCTTCGAAATCGTCGACGATCATCATTTCAAGATCCATTTTAGCGAGCCGGATGGCGCCTATATCGCCATGTACCTACAGCTCTACGCCATTCCCAAAAAGTATTTCGCAAGTGTCGGCGAAGAAGGTTTCGCCAAGAATCCTGTTGGGACCGGGCCTTGGAAATTCATCTCCCGCACGTTGAAGGAGAATCTCAAGCTGACGCGCTTCGAAAACTACTGGAACAATGAGCATGCGCCGAAGATCAAAAACCTCGAGATCAGAATCATCCCCGAGGATCTGACGCGAGTAGCCGCTTTCAAGAATGGCGAGGTGGACTGGATTGATGGTGTCCCACCCGCAATGGTCTCCGAGATCAAGGCTATGATAAGGTGTGAAGACGTTCAGTACCATCAGCGGCAATCACCTCTATATCGATTTCCCGAGCTTCGATCCGAAGTCGCCATTTGCCAAGCGCGAAGTCCGGCAGGCGGTTGCTAGAGGCTTCGACCTCGATGCCATCATCGCATCCGTGCTCTACGGCCAGGGCATCCGTTACAACGGGGTCGGGGTCGACAGCTCGACCTATGACAAGTCGCTGGCGAACTACACCTACGATCCTGCGGAAGCCAGAAAATTGCTAGCCAAGGCTGAATTTCCAAACGGCTTCGATACGCCCTGCTACAACCTCACAACCCAACGAGAACCCTATATCAAAGAGGTTGGAGAGGCGATTTACGCCTACTTGCAAACCATCGGCGTCCGCTGCCAGGTTCGGGGGCTGGAATACTCAGCCTGGCTCGACATGATACGTCGTAAGCCGAATCATGCTCCTGACGGCATCATCTCGACGATGAGCGGACAGGGGATCCCCAGCGATCCGGCCAATGTCTGGGTCCTGCACCTGCATGAATACGTACCCGAAAGCGGACTGGGAGCCTTCTCCCTGACGAAGGACGACAAGGCCACCAAACTCGTCAAGCAATTGCAGGGCACGATGGCACCTGCGAAGCGCGCCGGCCTGATCAAGGAAATTGGGCAGTACAAGCACGATATGGTGCTGGGCGGCATTCCGACCTATCAACCGGTCGTGACGCTTGCCTGGCGGGATAAGTTCGCCTTCACGCCGTGGCCCTTCCCCGGATATTGGCGCGGCTTCCAGGAAGTATCGGCTGTTCCTTGACATTGCCAGCGAGCATGCCGTCGCAGCAAGCCTCCGATAGTGCGGAACAGAATATGTCGAGCGGCACTGCCTATGACCAAAGACTCGACCGTCTCTGGCGTGATAACTGGCCCCTGAATGTTCCGCGGGCCATGCGCTTCCCCATGGCCAACGCCCCATCCCCGACTATCTCGACCGATGGGCGGAACTTCACCCTGACAAGCCAGCGATCATCTATTATGGAACGGTGATCACCTTCGGAGAGCTGAAAACCCTATCTGACCGGTTTGCCTGGCTGCTGATCGAGCATGGGTTGCAGAGAAGCGACCGCGTCGCCGTATTCTTGCAGAACTGCCCGCAGTTCGTCATAGCGTTCCACGGCATTCCGAAAGCAGGCGGAGTCTATACGCCCATCAGCCCGATGTCGAAGTCGTTCGAACTGTCCCATCAGTTGAGCGATTCCGGTGCTCGGATGATTTTGGCCCAGGATCGCCTGGTGCGGCATGTGCGGGACGTGTGCGGCAATGTCGGTCTGGACGTCGTGTTTTCGACCTCACTCGCGGATATGTTGCCCGCAAGACCGGAACTCCCCCTGCACCGCGATATCAATTCCGAAAAGCTTTCCTGCCCGGATACAATCGATTTTGTCTCGGCACTTTCCGGCACCACCGGGATTGGGACTCTTCCGAGCCTGAGCCTCTCCGATACTGCAGCGCTCAATTATACGGGCGGCACAACCGGCATGCCGAAGGGCTGCGTGCATTCGCACTCCAACATGCTCTATGCGGCGGCGTCCGGGCGTTTTCACGTCCGAGAGGATTTCGGTTCAGAAGTTCCGATGATCTTCGCGCCCCAATTTTGGATTGCAGGAGAAAACACGAGTCTGCTGTCCCCCATGTTGGACGGCAATACCGTCGTCCTGCTTACGCGCTGGGATGCCGACGCGATTCTGAAGGCGATTCCACTCTACGGAGTCACGCAGATTTCATTGCCTGTCGATCTTGCCATCGAAGTGATTGATCGTGTTGATTTTGCGGATCATGACCTGTCGTCGCTGCGAACAATCAGGGTCAACAGCCTGATGCGCAAGCTGACGCCGGAGCTGCGACAACGCTGGAAAACCGCGACGGGTCTTGCGCCTTACGAGGCCGCCTATGGGATGACGGAAACCCATACCGGCAATTCCTTCACCGCCGGTATGCAGGATGACGATCTGGATCTGAACGCCCGGCCTATCTTCGCCGGCCTTCCCGTTCCTGAAACGCGTTTCAAGATCGCGGATTTCGACACCGGCGAAACACTGCCGCTTGGTAGCGAAGGCGAAATTTGCTGCCTCACCCCTTCTGCGACCCTAGGGTATTGGCGGAACGACGAAGCCACAGCGGAACTCATCCGGGACGGGTGGATCCACACCGGCGATCTCGGCATGCTGAACGCCGACGGCTATCTGCATTACTTCGGCCGCAAGAGGGAAATGATCAAGGTCCGCGGCATGAGCGTATTTCCGGCTGAAATCGAAATGGTTCTCAGCCAGCATCCGGCGGTCCGCAGTGTCGCAGTCGTGCCACGGCCGGATGCCACGAAGGGTCAGGTTCCGGTTGCCTTCGTCATCCAGACGGAAGTGCCAATTGACGGGGATTTGCGCGCTTGGTGCACCGAGCGCCTTTCCAGCTTCAAGGTCCCGGAAATACGGTTCGTTAACAGTTTCCCGATGACCGGCACGGGCAAAATCAAGAAAGCCGTACTTGCCGAACTCGCAGCACAGGACGACTGAACAAACGCGTAGCGGCTGAGGGGGAGGGACCAATGATAGAGGATAATGGCGACGGTCGCATTAATGTCGGCAACGAGGGATTTGTGAGGCTGATTGGCATAGACCGACCTGCCAAGCTCAACGGCGTTACGCCTAAGATGCTCCGCGAATATGCTGTGGCGATGACAGAGTTCGATCGCGATCCCGAGGCGCGATGCGCGCTCATTTATGCCGAGGGCGCGAACTTCACGGCGGGACTCGACCTTCCGAAGCTTGCCGAAGTCTGGGCACGGGGTGAATCCGTCTTTCCCAAAGGCCTGCTCGATCCCTGGAACCTGCGGCCGCCCTTCCGCCGCAAGCCGGTTGTGATGGCTATCAAAGGAATCTGCTTCACGGTCGGAGTCGAGATGATGCTGTCGGCCGACATCGTCATCGCCGCTAACAACTGCCGCTTTAGCCAGATGGAAGTCAAGCGTGGCATCATGGCAGGTGGCGGAGCTACGATCCGGATGGTCGAACGGGCGGGCTGGGGCAACGCCATGCGTTACCTTCTGACCGGTGACGAATGGGATGCAGAGACGTCGCTGCGTTTCAATTTCGTGCAGGAAGTGGTACCGGCTGGCCAGGAATTCACCCGCGCCAGGGAGATTGCCGTCAGGATTGTCGAGACCACAGCGCCCCTCGCCGTCGAGGCGACAATCGAGAATGCCAGAACTGCTTTGTTGGATGGGCCTGCTTCCGCCGTAACAGGATTCGACGCTATCAATCTTCGCCTCCGACGAACTGAGGACGCGAGGGAAGGCGTGGTCAGTTTTCGTGAGAAGCGGCCGCCAAAATTCAAGGGGCACTGACTGGCCCCCTCGCAAACCGTTCGATAACTCAGTTCGATCAACGCCTCCGTAAAACTGAACCCGCCAAGCATGCAGGCAAGCGTGAGGCTCTCATCAAGATTGATTTGCGCGTCACGCCCAATCTTGTGCCGTAGCCTTTAATAATGCCCTCGTCCCGATTACAGACAGAAAGTGGCTGATCTCGTCCAATCCCAAGTGCCTTGGTGCGCCCACTTCCGGCTGCGAGGACTTATCTTACCAATGAGCTCAAAGTATGAAGGAACTGCAGTTCGCCGAGCAGCCTTTGCAGGTCAGGGGTGCTCAGGAGTTCACGATGGTCAAAGCTGAGACCGACAATGACGCCCTGCTGGTCGATCACGATCGCCCGATCCGGAAAGAGCCTCATTTCCTCCTCCAGCTGGCAGGCCTGGTTGTGTCGTTGGCTGTCATCGCAGCCGCCCTCATCTGGGCGAGCAATCTTTGACGCGGCTCTGGCTCGGGTGGTTGGGACAACGAACTCGAATTCAGGGGCACTGACACGTCGCTCCTGCACCCATTGACGCTCACGGCAGGGCACCCTTTGCCGGCCAGAAGGCGACTCCACTGCGGCCTGTCAACATCCGCAGGCCATCCGGAACCATCACTGCGCCGACAGAGCACACGATACTACGAGCACGAGGCGCCAGAACAGGATTCGCAGGGTCTCCCACGGCTTTTGGCTCGATCGGCGAAATAGACAGCGTCCTGTTCGCACAATTGCCACAAAATCGCGCTGCTCTGCACCATAGCGATCCTAAACCAGGGCGAGAGCATCGGGGCATTCATCGGCATCGTCATGCCGCCAACAAGAGTGTCTCAATGCAAGCCTTGGATTCGATCGACAGCCGCACCCCGACAGTCACGCCCCCTCACTCAACCGATGCTGCACCAAACCAGTCACTGGCTCCCAGTGACCTGCAATGGCTGGGCGAGCGACTACGAGTGGCCTATGGTCCAGTGGAGTCTCTGCTCCCAGCCCGATTGACAGCGCTTGTGGAGCGGCTCGCACGAAATGAGCTTCCAGAGAGAACCGTCCACGATTGATTGATTTTGCGGGTTGCATATTCAACCTACGAAGCCCTCTGTTCCATGCAGAGCGAAAAGGAGAAAGCCAATGGCTGGTAAATCACGCATCAGGCCGTCGTTCAAGAAGCACACCCGCCGCTACAAGGAGGTGATTGCTCCAACCAAGGTGGTTGAGGGGATGAAGAAGCTCACCAAAAAGCGTCGTTACGCCAGCCGTCATGGATAGGAGGCAACATAATCGGCTGCCTGCATTCCTCTGTTGCTCATTGAGCCCAGTATGTCGCGTTGGTGTGTGATCGTGGACGGATACGTCTCACGCTCATAAGAAGCGGGTGATTTTGGCAAGGAGAGCCGAGCTGCACTGATCGTGGAAATGCCCCCGAAGATGGTAGGGCGTTCACGCGATGTTGGAGCATGGGCCAGCCGCTCCCATGGGTTGGTCCGCTGCGTGCGAGCATCACGTGAGCTGGAAACCAGCGATGGACCACTGCTGCAGGCAGCGATGCCCAGGACTTGGAGAGAACATTCATCTCCCTAAAGTCCGGGAGACTGCACACATGCGTTCAGCGCAGCCCTTTTATGAGGCGGGGTGCATTGCAAAGAGGCGCGATGCCGCCGATATCAGCTGCGGCTGATT
Organism: Microvirga zambiensis WSM3693; assembly: GCF_016735695.1. Classification (GTDB taxonomy): domain Bacteria; phylum Pseudomonadota; class Alphaproteobacteria; order Rhizobiales; family Beijerinckiaceae; genus Microvirga; species Microvirga zambiensis. The sequence continues at coordinate 45,324 of NZ_JAERQD010000024.1, forward strand.
TCAACGCGGCATCGCCTTCTTCCTCCCGGCGCTGTCGTATCGGCCGTTCCCTCTGGAAGGTTTTGACTTTCTCGGACCTTAACTTTCGCCGGGCCTCGTGCCCGGCCTTTTCTTTTCGGCCCATCCGGCTAGTGACGGCCTTTTAGCGAAAGGCCAGCGAACAGACACTGCGACTTTAGTTGGCTTCGTCGGACGCCTGCAAAGTTCCGCAGCAATCCGTTCTGCGTCGTTCCCCAGCAGAAATGCAGAGGGGAGCAAGGAGGGCAGGCGATGGACCGCCTTCCGAAGGCCGTATCCCCTTGACTGCTTTCGGTCTGCGGTCAGGGGAGACAGTTCTGGCGATCCCTGTCACGCGCATCATGAGCCGCTGAACAGAGCCATCGTCATGCGTCCCAAGCGCACACGACATTTCGGCTTTGTCGGGAATGATGTTGCATCGACTGCGGAAGCATGCACGATAGTCGACGTCGCGGTGGAATGCTGCACGAGCCGGGAAGTGCTGGGACCGTGCGCCCGATGGTCAAATTACCAAATTCCTGCTCTAAGCCCTGTTAACTTTCACATGCAGGTCGAGATCGACTGGGTGGATGAAGACGTCAAGGCTGCCAGCCTTTCGTCTGACGCCGGGTGTCCACTCCCCCAATGCTCAACACCTGGAAGGTAACTGGAGCCTCTCCAATGGTCGATGTTGTCGCCCCATCGCCGCGAACCAAGCGCGATACCAGGCTGCGCACCCTCGCGCTCATCTCGGCGGCCCATTGGGTCAGTCACTTTCATATGCTCGTGCTGCCGATGCTCTTTCCGTTTCTCAAGACGGCTCTCGATATCGACTACATTGACCTCGGCTTCGTGCTGACAGTGTTCGCAGTTGTCTCGGCGCTCACGCAGGCGCCAGCGGGCTATCTCGTCGATCACTTTGGCGCGCGTAAGATTCTCCTGATCGGACTTTGCCTTGGCGGGGCTGCGCTGGGCCTCATCGGGTTGCATCTGAGCTACCCAATCTTGGTCACAAGCGCGGTTTTGCTTGGACTCGCTAACAGCGTCTATCACCCCGCGGACTACGCGATTCTCGACGCCCATATGGATGAGGCCCGGATGGGTCGCGCCTTTTCGATCCACACCTTTGCCGGCTATCTCGGTGGTGCGATGGCGCCCATGATCGTTGCGGCGCTGATGACAACGCTCAGCGGCAGCACCGCGCTGATCATGTGCGGTGCGACCGGACCGCTCGTGGCGGCTTCGCTGCTGGTATTCGACGTTCCGGAGGCGGGGGCAAATCGCCGGAAGGATGGAAGCGGCCGCGCATCACAGCGGTCCATCATCACGCCGACCCTCATCTTGCTGACCATCTTCTTCACGCTGCTCGGTCTCTCCACCTCCGGCATCAGCAATTTCGGTGTCGTGGCGCTGATGAATGGCTTTAGCGCCTCATTCTCGACGGCTAATGTCGCGCTGACTGCTTATCTCGCGGCAAGCGCAACAGGCGTGCTTGCCGGCGGGTTCCTGGCTGATCGTACGGATCGGCATTCCCATGTCGCAGTGATTTGCTTTGGCATCAATGCTGCCGTTTTGCTGTTGGTTGCATTGGTCGCGCTGCCACCTGCGCTGCTCACGATCACCATGGCTGCCGCAGGCTTCCTTGGCGGAATGATCGCTCCATCGCGCGACATGCTTGTCCGCAAAGCCGCGCCAGAGGGTGCGGCCGGACGCGCCTTCGGCATTGTCTCGACCGGATTCAATTTCAGCGGCATCTTGAGCCCTCTGCTGTTCGGCTGGATTATGGACCAGAGCCTGCCGCGCTGGGTGTTCGGCGTCTCCGCACTTTTCATGGTTCTCACGGTCGTGCTCGCGCTCTTCACCGAGCGCAAGAGAGAGCCGGATCACGCGCGCGTGGGGACCGTGTGACAGGGGCCATTGAGCACTGGCAGCTGGCAAAAGCCATTCATCGCGGCGTCATGAGGTTGTCATCGAGCCGCTTTAGGCAAGCCCGTGACCGGTTGGCCTGAGGGACACGACAGGCACGGATGCAATGCCGTCCTTGTCACCTCACGCAGCATGACAAGCCCGGTCGGATCATCCAGGAACCTTACTGGCGACACTGGCCGCCGCCTCGGGGCTAATGCCGATCTCCATGAGACGGACGATCAGATCGATCAAGCTGTTGATAGTTCGGGCCGACATGGAACTCTGGCAGGCCCTGATCGTGTTGCTCTCCGATCCATGGATCGGATATCAGAGCCATGCCTGAGATCAGCGAACCCTCACAGCGCACCCGAACCACCCTGTTCAAGCTCCGGGCACGGCAATGCCGTTTCATTGTCTCGGACGATGGGTCCGAAGCGATCTTTTGCGGCGGTCAGGCACAGGAGGGATCGAGCTGGTGCCCATGGCACCGGCGCCTGGTCTACACAAAGCCTCTCATGGCTGGATCTGGTGCCGGGAAACGCACGACTTGAGCGGTGTGGTCATGCGCCGTCCCGCATCGCCCAGCAGCTCCTCAGAGGCAGGGTTGTCCTCTGCTGACAAGGGCAGGGAAGCCCATCCTTCTGAGGACCCCATTGCTCCGGATAGCCCGCAAGAGTGATACAGAATCCCTGCTACCTGAGGTAACACTTGCCCCAGATGCTGTGCCCGAAGACCTGCCCGAAGCGGCCAGCCTCAAGGATCCTCATGTCATCCCGGGAACGCACCTACAAGATATTCCGCAACAAGCGGCCGGATCTCATCTGTGCCGTGCCGGAGGACCGCCTTGGATTGACAGGAGTGATGCAAAGGGACCACCTTTCCGAGCGGGGGCGCCATGAGGATGGCTGCGATGGACCAGTTCGATCACATCCTGAATTGGAAGCTTAAGCAGGGCTCACACACCTTGGAACCTCCACCTTGCCACGGCACACCCCCAATGCGCACTTCCGAGGAAAAGATCATTTTCCTTGTGCCGACAAATGATTACGAGGTCTCAACGTGCCGGCATCTCTTCGACTTTTGATGGTTACCGTAGACGACTAGAATTATGCGGCAAGATTCTCTCTCCATTGAAGTCTCCTGATATCGTCCACGGACAGCTCGACATCCTGGGCCTGAAAGAGTTCGCGAAGCTGGGTTTCATCTCTGGCGCTGACAAGGGGCACAACCCGGATCGGGCGGGTTTGGAACCATGCGAGCGCGACGGCGGCTGGTGCCACGCCGTATTTCCGAGCGATATCGTTTAGGGCATATTGCAGGCGCGGAGTGCGCGCATCGTCAAGGAGCGCTTCAATCTTCGCCGTATGGTCTGTCCGAATCTGGGGGTCGACATATTTCCCGCTCAGGAAACCCGATTTCAGTCCGTGGAAACCCAACACGTTAACATTAGGATCCACTGACAGTTCGGGATAGAGAGTTTCGAAGCGCTCATGATCGACGATATTGTACTCGTGTTGAAAGAAAGAAATCGGCGTAAATCCACGATCGCGTATCAGTCTCTGCGCTTCCGCGAGCCGCTTTGGCTCTATCCAGCAATAGCCAAGCGACCGGACGACACCTTGCTGAACCAGACCATCCAATGTCTGAAGGGTCTCCAGAAGAGAGGTGTTCGGGTCGTCTCTGTGGATGTAATAGGTGTCCAGATAGTCAGTCTTCAGACGTTTGAGGCTGCCTTCGATCGCGCGTAGTATCGTGTCGCGTCGCGGATTGTCGTAGCCGCTCGCCCGCCCCACTTTCGAGGCGATTAGCACGTCCTTTCTGCGCCCCGACTGGGCAAGCCATTCGCCAAGCAAGGCTTCAGATCGACCGGCTGCTCCACCCGCAACCCAGTCGGTGTAGTTATCAGCGGTATCAATGGCTTTCCCGCCGGCATCCAGAAACGCTTCCATAAGTGCGCCGACTGTCTCGCGCGGAACCGTCCAGCCAATGATACTGCCGCCGAAAACGAAGGGCCCGAGATCGTCGAGCGCTGGGAGGCTATCGTTTGTTGCCATGCTCAACATTCCCTCAAGACGCGTTCACGTAGAGTTTCGTCGTGGTAGGCTTTCGCATAGACGCCCCAATCCTGTAGCACAGGGACCACCAAACGAACGAACGGCTCAAGCCAATGCGGCGCGCTATGCGGCGCAATCACGAAGCCGTCCGTTGCGCGCAGATCCACGAGGCGGCGCAGTTCAGTCGCGACTTCGACAGGGCTTCCCATGATGTAGTGTGTACCTGCGGCAAAGATCAGCGTCTCGCGCAACGGCGCACCGCCTCTCTCGGCGGAGATACGTCTTAGTCGTGCGACAGCTTTATCTGCGGGGCCGTCCAGGTAGAGGCCATAAGATAACCCTAACTTGACGACGTGCCCCTCCGTCGGCGACTCTTCGGGCAGCGGACCTTCTGGGTCGAGTTCGGCAAAGCGCTTGCCCCAGATTTGCTCGGCGTAGCTCCGGACCTGACGGTCATGGAGCTGATAACGCAGGAGAGATTTGTGGCGCTCCAACGCGTCCTCGGCCGAATTGCCGACCAGAATGGCAAGGCGCGAATAGATCTTGAAGGTGTCAGGCTGCCGACCATGGTGCTTCAGGCGGTCGTGAATGTCCTTATAGAAAGCCGGTCCATTCACCTCGTCGGAGTAATGCGTGTACATTCCATCCGCGTAAGAAGTGGCGAGATCGCGGCTATGGCCCGAGTCACCTGCTTGAATTGTAAAAGGAGCACCTTGGCGATTGGGAGGCAGCAGCCTCTCCGGTTGATCATAGTGCGCGAATCCGTGCTGTGGGCCAACGCCCTCTCCGCCAAGGGCCTGAAGCACATAGTGAACGATGTCGAGCCCAAGCACATAGCGATCCACGTCCTTCTCGCGGACTGCCTTCGGGCGATGGTTGACATGGGCGTGGGGATTACCGCCAAGAACGACGTTCCATCCCGAACGGCCATTCGTGAGGATGTCAAAGGTATGCAGACGGCGGGCCAGATCGTAGGGTAAATTGTTGCCGGTGTTGATCGTGGCAACGAAGCCAAGATCTGGATAGAGCGAGGCCAGATAGCTTTGGGTCACCAGATTGTCGAGGCGGCCCATCACGCGAAATTCTGGAACGCCTTTTTCCCCCATAGGTAGCGCGGCAGTTTCAGCTTGAAAATAGAAATCGAACAGTCCTTCTCGGTAAACCGCGGCCACCTTGCGAAACGAGTCTTCGGTGTTCAATTCGTCGGCAAGGTCAGGATGCCAAATTTCAAACGGGTCTTCGGCATTGTACTGTGCAGCGATGCGGACGCGGCGACGATCAGCCATGATGCGCTTCCTGTTCTCTGTGGGTTTCCACGCGCGTGGGACCGAAAAGTTCGCCGAGTTGCTGTGGCTTTGAAGAAGCATCAGTCAGAGCGCCGGGCGTGAGCCCCTTCACGAACAAAACAAAAGCCCGCCAATCGGTGATCGTCACAGGCACATCGATCAGTTGCCCTATCGCCCCTGTGTCAGCGGCTCCCGTCGCGAAGCTCGCCGCGTTGAGCCGTTGGATCCATCGGCCCTGCTGAGGCGGTCTCTCACTGACCACCGCGGCTGCCTGAGTTCGAACAGACGCGTGCAAGGGATGATCAGTGACCAAAAGCACAGGTCGGTCCTGCACGGCGCGCGGCGTGGGAAGCGAGCCTCGAACAGCGAAATGTGCGCCCTTATGGTTCGCCTCACGCAACAGCGATCGCTCGAGATAGAGATTCTCTTCCCATCGCCGTGCGAGTGCACCTTTCTCCCAGGAGTTCCACAGTTTTCCAATGACCTCGAAGAACTCAGCGACAAACGATGCGTCCAGCGTTGTGTTCGCGTAGCCGACATCCTGCTTACCCTGAGGCTCGCCGAGCGCGAGGAGACCTGCACGCCCGCCCGACAGGATGTCGAGCGACGTCAATGCGCGTGCGATCAGGTAAGGATCGGAGCGGTACAGATCGACTTCTGAGACGAGGCCGATCCGTTCGAGTCGCGCTGCGGCGGAGGACGCGACAAGAACGGCGTAGTAATCCTCCTCCGCTTGATCGCCAATGACGTCGCGGATCACCAGATAGTCGATGGTGTCGAGGTCGGTCGCCTGTAGCGGCGCAGGTAAGTCCGCGAAAAGGCGGAGGGCCTGGCCAGCGCTGACGCTCAAACCAAGCGTCCGCCGCATGTTGGGATTTAAAGCCGCCATAGTACAGTCAGCTCCTTGGAATCAGCGGTTGGCTTGGAACGCCTCAATATCGGGTTTAATTCCTAGCGCATTGTTGATCCGGTTGCTGAAATTGAAATAGGCGGCTACGGCCGCTGCGTCGAAGATCTCCCGCTCAGTCAGTCCGGCAGAGCGGAGTGTGTCGATATCCCCGGCGACGATCTCCTCCGGCGCGGTCGTAATCTTGCGAGCATAATCAGCAAGCGCGCGGTGTCGTTGCGAAAGTTCCACGTGGCGGTCATTGATCTCGAGACGGGCGACCAGAACGGGATCGCCCGTCAGATCGCGTAGCATGGCGCCGTGTACGAACAGACATGGAGCGCAGCGGTTCTGCGCACTTACGACGACCGCGATCAGTTCTCGGTCGAGATCCGAAAGCGAGATGCTTGGCGCCCGCTGCACGGCGTGGCTCAACCTGTCCTGAGCCACTGCCAGGTGCGGGTTGACCGCGGTGACAAGCTGACTATTGCGCACGTGACCAAATCGCTCCTGCGTACGCTCGAAGATGTCAGCCACCTCCGGAGTCACTTCGGCCTCAGGCAACTCAAGCCAGCTCGTATGGAGCTTTGCTGCGTGTAGAAGTGTTTCCGCGCCCATCACTTGCCTCCGCGACGCTGTTCGTTTTCGGTCAGGACTCGCAAGAAATTGCCGCCCCATAGCTTCTCGATCTGATCTTCGCTGTATCCGCGGCGCAGCAGTTCCTGCGTGACATTTTTGGCCTCCCCCACATGGGCATAGCCACGCACCCCGCCACCATTGTTGAAGTCGGAGCTCAAGCCCACGTGGTCGATCCCCGCCACGCGAACGGCGTAGTCAACCGCGTCCAACCAGTCGATCAGGCTAGCGAATTCGAAACGACGGTGCGAGAACTTGCGGTAACCTGCCTGGAACCGCGCAAAATCCTCGGAGCTGAGGACGGCACGGGGGTTTTCCTTGCCGGGTGTGAGACCGAAGGGTGCGAAGACGTCTTCTTGAAAGGCCTTCTGACTGCCATCACGATCTCGCAGATATGACGTGAACGCGACGATATGGGCCACGCCACCTTTGTCTGCGATCGCCCGCAATTCGGCATTTGAGAGATTGCGCGGACTGTCGACGCGACCGCGAACGCCGGAATGTGAAGCGACGACCGGAGATTTGCTGACCGCCAGAACTTCGGCCACGCCTCGGGGTGAAAGCTGCGTCACGTCGGGTACAATGCCGAGTTCATTCATACGCGTAATAGCCTGTCGACCAAGTTCCGTTAGCCCGCCCGTAGCATCTGGGTCGTCACCGAACGATACATTGGGTCGCGAGGACGCTGCGAAGCTGTTGTTGCCGATATGAACAAGGCCAAGAACTCTGACGCCCTTCTCATAGAAACGATCGATCTGGGTGATATCGGAGCCAAAGGCAACAGCGTTAACGTAGCTGAGAAGGATCGCCTGCTTCCCCTCCGCCACAGCCTGTGCGATCTCGCTTGAGTTGCGAACAAACGTGAGTTTGTCGGGATGTGCGGCTACGAGGCGCGAGATTCCGTCAAACTTGCCGTCAATTTGCGCTCGGGCAATGGCCCGCCCCTCCGCTGTATTGGGCACGCCATCAGCGTAGAGCGCTACGACCGCAAGTTTGAGCCCGCCCCGCCGAAGCTTCGGCAAATCAAATTGGCCCTCGGTTTCCAATGTTGCATCATTGCCAAGTGTGTTGAAGCCATCCCGCACGTCGATATGCGCGTCAACGGTCAGGATACGACCGTGCAACGCATCGACCTGTGCTTCGTCCAGCGTGTCGGCAAGCACGGGGCTTTGAACGCTCATTTTTATTCCTTCAATGATGGCCATGGACAAGGGCACTTGCCTCAAATCCAGGCGCCGCTTCGAGCAGTTGGCGGGTATAGGGATGCTGAGGCGAAGTGAAAATTTGAGCGGTTGCGCCATGCTCCACGATTCTGCCTTCACGCATCACCAGGACGCGGTCAGAAAATTGCCGGGCGACCGCCAGATTATGAGTGATGAAGAGATAGGTCAGACCGAGACTCTCCTGCAACTCCTTCAAAAGCTCGAGGACGGCCTGCTGGGCCGATACATCAAGCGCTGAAACGGCCTCGTCTAGCACCAGAAGTTTCGGCCCAGTGATCAGGGCACGCGCAATAGCAATGCGTTGGCGTTGGCCTCCGGAGAGTTGCGAAGGACGTCTTGTCAGAAACGATTCCGGCAGACCGACCCGGGACAGCAGTGAGCGCGCGGCTTCCTTCTGTTCGGATCGCGTGCCAATATCATGAATCGCCAGCGGCTCGCGCAGAATCGTGGAAATGCGGTGGCGGGAATTGAGGGACGCATAGGGATTCTGGTAAACCATCTGGGCGTCGCGACGGAAGCGCTTCAGGTCACCTCCCTTCAAATCTCCCACGGCGTACCCGTTGAAGGCGACGCTACCCGTGTCAGCCTCGGTCAGCTGCAGGAGAGTCCGCACCAGGCTGGTTTTTCCCGATCCTGACTCACCCACGATACAGAGCGTCTCTCGTGGGTGGAGATCGAACGATACCTTCGCGAACGCGCTGACGGCTGCTCCTTTCCGATCACCGTAGGTTTTGCTCAGGTCCCGCACCTGCAGCAATGGGCTTGCGGCGGGCGAGAGTGTGGTTGCCGTGCCAACTTCGTCCGTTAGCATCGGCGCTGCGGCGATCAGTGCCTTCGTGTACTCATGGCGAGGCTCGGACAGGACACTCCGGGTGGGACCGTTCTCGACGATCTCACCCGACTTCATCACGAGAATTCGGTCTGCCCGGTCTGCCGCCAACGCCAGATCATGTGTGATCAGCAGGAGCGAAACACCGCTGCGCTTAATCGCCCTGGTAAGGTGGTCGAGCACTTGGCGCTGTACCGAGACATCGAGCGCACTAGTGGGTTCATCGGCCAGAATGAGTTGCGGGTTACCCGCAAGCGCAGCGGCGATCGCAACCCGCTGATTCATGCCGCCGGATAGCTGGTGTGGATAGCTATCGAAGATTCGCTGCGGATCGTCGAAGCCGACATGAGTCAAACGCTCGAGCGCAGCTTTGCGAGCAGTGCCACGTTTCAGCGTAGGATGGTGCAGGACCAGCACCTCCTCTAGCTGTGAGCCGATGCGGCGCAGAGGGTTGAGTGATCCGCTCGCGTCCTGGGCAATATACCCAATCCGTCGCCCCCGGATCTCGCGCCACTGCCGGTGGGAGAGTGCCGTGAGGTCGACGTCGTCGAAGCGAAGGCTTCGCGCATCAAGCCGATGGTTCCGGCTGCTGTGCAGGCCAAGGATCGCATTGATTAGCGTCGACTTCCCGGAGCCGGATTCTCCGACGATCGCCGTGATGGCGCCTCGTTCGAGGCTGAAACCCACGTCCTTGAGTGCTCTGGTCTCGGGCCGCGCCTGATGCGCGTCGTACCAAAAGTTTAGGTCCGCCACCTGCAGGAGATTGGGCTGGGTCGGCCTCCCCACGTCAGTGATCGCCAGCATGACGCCTCTCCAGTTCGCGGCCGAGGTGGTTCGTGGTCAGCACGGTGCCAACAATGACGAGGCTTGGAAAAAGGATGAGCCACCAGCCGACATTGATGAATTTTCGGCCCTCGGCGATCAACAAGCCCCACTCCATTTCGGGCGGTGGAGCCCCAAAGCCCAGGAAGCTCAATGACGACACCGAGAGTACGGCAGCGCCAAATTCGACGGTGGCAAGCGCCAGCACGGGCCCCATCGCGTGAGGCAGGACGTGCCGGAAGATCACGTAGCCTTTCGAAGCGCCGAGAAGCGCTGTCGCCTCTACGAATGTTGCTCCCTGGACGCGTAACACTTCAGAGCGCATGATTCGCGCGAAGCTGCCGATCGAGCCAACGCCGACCGCAATCGCCACAGGCACGAGACCAAAGCCAAGCGCGGTCACGATGGCGAGGCTGAGCAACAGGTTGGGAATGGCCAGCATCACGTCGACAACCCGCATGATCCTGCTATCAACCCGTTGAGGCGCCGTTCCGGAGACGAGGCCGATCAGCGATCCGATCACCAATCCCAACGCCACTGCGATCGACGTGGCCCTGAGTGAATTCTGGGTTCCGTATACGAGGCGTGAATAGACATCCCGGCCGAGATGGTCAGTTCCAAACCAGTGGCCCGCGCTTGGCGGCTGGAGCTTTCCGCGCACCGCGATGGCGAGTGGATCGTGCGTTGCGAACAGCTGCGGTGACACCGCGCAGACGAGCAGAAGGCCGATGACGGCCAAGGCAAGCCAGAAGTTCAAACCTGGGAAGGACAGGCTAGACCAACGGCGGCGAGGGGTGGAGCCGGGCAATACTGCGGCGTCTGTCACATTGAACTCCGCAAGGGTTAGGCTCTGTATTCGACGCGGGGATCGAGAAGCGGATAAAGCAGATCGACGAGGAGATTGATCACCACGTAGGTCAGTGCTGAGAAGACAATGAGACCACAGACGAGGTTGATGTCCTTGTTGGTGACGCCCATTTGCATCAGTCGCCCAATGCCTTGGCGGGAAAAGACCGTCTCCGTCACGACAGAGCTTGCAAGCGTGCCGCCAACGATGAGCCCGGCCATCGTAAAGGCGGGGAGGGAGGCGTTATGCAACGCATGACCCAGGATGCGCAGCTCGGAATACCCCCGCGACCGCATGAGGCGGATGAACGTTTCGCTGTAGGTCTGATGCAGGCTATTGCTCAGGACCTGTCCGAGCAGGCCTGCGCCTGGAATAGCTAGCGTCAGGGCGGGCAAGACCAGCGTCAGCCAGGAATCGCTCCCCGTGGCTGGAACCCAGCGCAATGTGAACGCGAAGAATTGCAGCAGCAGGAGTCCGACGACGAAGGTAGGCACCGCCACGAAGATCGACGGAATCTTCGAAAAAATTACTCCGAAGCGAGGGAACCCTGGGAGATCCAGTGACAAGACAGCCAGCGTTGTGCCGAGGATCACGCTGAGCGCAAGAGCAATGAAAGCCAGTTGGGCAGTGACAGGTGCCGCTTCGGCGATGGAGGCCGTCACGCTCTTGCCCGTCACCAAGGACGTTCCAAAATCGAGATGAAGCGCCCGCCATAAGGCATCCGCATATTGGATGATCAGTGGGCGATCGAAGCCGTATTGCGCCCGGATCTTTGCAAATGCGGCAGGGTCAACTTGGGCATCTGCACCGAGCATGATGGAGACCGGATCGCCGGGCAGCCAGTAGAGAATGGCGAAGGTAAGCGTAAAGCTCGCCCAGGCCACAAAGGCTGCCTGCAGCAGCTTCTTCGTCAGCACGGGGCGCAGGCGAGCAAAGGTCCAGCGCGAAGGCCTGGCGCTTGCTGCCTGACCAGAGGCTCGGGTGCTCACTTGTCCAGCCAAGCTGCTTCAAGGCGGAGCCGGACCAGTACATCTGGCAATGCGCCCTTCAGTTTGGGATCGAAGGCGAGAACCTGTGTCACCGGATAAAGCGGATTGACATAAGCCTCTTCGACAAGATGGTCCTGAATTTCCGCGATCTTGGCAAACCGATCCTCAAGCTTGCCGTAGCCGAGCTGATCGATCACAGCTTTCTTCAGCCATGCGTCATTGCTGTTGGGCACGTTGCGCTGCTCGGGGCCATAATAGGAGCGAAGGACGTCAGGGTCGGCCTCGGTCGCATTGCCAAAGATCGCTTCGAACTTATGCGGATTGAGGATATCCTTCACGATGTCGCTTCCGACTGGGATCAGCGCGAGAGCAAAATCGACGCCGACTTTTTTCCCGGCCTGCTGCACATATTCGGCTTGCCCGCGGTAGTTGCCATATCCGCTGAGGACAATGCGGAGGGGCTTTCCGTCCTTCTGCCGGATCCCGTTCGTATCTCGCGCACTCCAACCCGCCTCGTCGAGGAGCTTATTGGCCAATTTTGGATCGTAGGCGATTTTTGAGGATTGATCGATGGCGCCGGGTACGGAAGCAACGAGCACCCCCGTCGATGGGACTGCTTTGGAGCTTTCAAGTGCGCCGAGCATCTCTTCGCGGTCAATGATGTGGAGCAGGGCCTGACGCACCTTTTTATCGCTCAGAATCGGGGTCTGAACGTTAAATTGAATACCATAGGGAGTGCCAGGATTGCGGCCCTCCTTGAGCGTAAAACCAGCTGCTTTGATAGCCTCTTCGTCCGCGACGCCGACAGCTGTAATGAGTTTGACTCCACCCGATTCCAGAAGGCCAGTTCTCACGCTGTCTTCTGGAGCGATGATGAACTCGATGCGTTCGAGATACGGCTTGCCGGGATTTGCGGAGCTCGGAGAAGCCCAGGCATAATTCTCCCGGCGCTCGAGCGTAGCGCCTTCGAGCTGTGACCATTTCGTGAGGTTGAAGGGGCCTGCACTGATCAGCGCACCGGCGCAACGCTGCTCTGGTGTCTTCGCAAGGGTCGCGTTGGAATAAAGAGCAAGCCAAGCCGAGGATGCGGCCGTTAGAAAGTGGCCAGAAGGGTGCGAAAACTTGATCTTGATCGTGTACTCGTCGACTATATCGCTGCCGTCATAGTACGTTAGGTAATTATAGGCGCGGTTGGCTTTAGGCCCGATAGTCTTCCGAATGTTGTCGAGGTTGGCTTTCACGGATTCGGCGTTAAGTCTCTGCCCATCAGCATAGGTCACGTCATCGCGAAGATAGTATGTGTATTCAGTGGCGTTCTCGTTGACCTCCCATCGCTTGGCGACCCAGGGCTTAACCTCGCCGGTCACAGGGTCCTGATCTGTGAGGGAGACAGCGAAGTTCCGTGCGATATTGAGCGGCGTGAAATTAGTGATCTGGATCGGATCGATGCAGACCGGCGCCTCATGGACCGCGATCTTTAGCACACCGCCTGAGACTGGTTGGTCTGCAGCAATCGCCCCGCCGGCTGATGAAATCAACAGCGCAGTTCCTGCAAGAAGAACGTGTTTCACCAGTGTCGTCGACGGCATCAGTTTTCTCCGGAGTTTGTCATTTCCAGACGCATTAGAAGGGCGCTGGAATGACGCCCGCTTATTATGAAAATATACTTGAGAAACAACGCATTAGTCCGAAAATGCGCTTATCCTTGATCAAGTAGACAACAACATCGTTCGTTCTGTCAAACGAAATGTTCTTCTCATAGAACTTGAAAAACGACGCTTTTCTTCTCTTTTTGGCCGTCTAAATAGAAGTTTGGTTCCCCAAGCGGCAACAGACCGGCATGGGCAAGCGAGGATTCGATGAATCCTTTGCGTTGACGCCCGACGTCGCAACTGATGCGGCCGATGTGGGCGAAAGGCAAAGAGATGGGCTTTGCCGTCCACCCGATGGCGGGCCACCTGCCTGGGCACATGAAAGGGCGGCCGGCCGAGGCAAAGGTGCCGTGCGACATCGTGCTGGAAATGGACGAGATCGACGCGGACTTTGCCGACACTGATGTGGTGATCGTCATCGGATCAAAGACAGCGTCAATCTGGCCGCCTAGGAGGATACCAACAAATCGATCGCCGGAATGCCGGTGCTGGAGGTGTGGAAGGCCACGCAGGTGTTTGTGTCGAAGCGCGGGCAGGGAACAGGGTATTCGGGAATCGAGAACCCGCTATTCTACAAGGAGAACACCCGTTTCGCCTACGGCGATGCCAAAGCCAGCATAGTTCACCCAGCATAGGTGATATCGCACTGTTGGGAGGGAGATCGATCGGCTGCAGCTATCGTGTTTGGCGTTGATGAAGCCTTTTTCGGCTCCTCAATAGCACCTGCTTCGCGCCCTGCAGAATGCACTTCTTACTGTCCAGCAGCAGAGCCATGTCATTTCGGTAGTTCGCTGGCCTGCTATGATAATTTTCTACGGCGCTGTAATGAGGCGGTCCGGTCGAAAAGCACTGAGTGTCACTTCGGAGTCTTCATTAAGTAACTCTGCCGCTACTATGGAGCCAATCGCAGGCGCGAGGGTAATTCCGCTATGCGTTATCGCAACATAGTATCCGTCAACTCCGGGAAACGGCCCAATTGCCGGTAAACCATCTGCCGGAATGGCCCGTATTCCAAGTCTGACTTCACTGGCCCTCATGGAGGCCAGCGCCGGGATAATTTTGCTCGCCTCTTGGATAAGAGCGTTGGCCTCCGGCATTGCCACATCAATAACGTAGTTGGGGCCGAGCGCGTGGATGGCATCATTCTTGCAAATAAGAAGCATGCCGGACGCGTCAGGCCTGACATGACAGTGCGGTGTAAACAACACACGGTTCAGGTGGACGCCCGGTGCCTGCACATACACGAGCAAGCCATAGCTGGGGCTCATAGGAACCTGAAGTTCGTTTGGCAGCACAGGATCGTCGGCCCACCGGCCCATGCAATTAACAACGGTGTCTGCCCGATAGGAGGTGCCTGTCTCTGTCTTGATACCCACAACCTTATGACCGGCACACTCAACGCCCGTCACTCTCGCGTTCGTCACCACCGTCGTACCAAGCGCCGAGGCGGCCGCAAGCAGGCCGCGCACATAAGAGGTTGTATCGACCCATCCCTCATCAGGAAACCACGCAACCGGAGACTCTCCTAGTGCTGCTGGATCGATGGATGGAGCGAAGCTGAGCGCCTGATCGGCTGTGATCCACTGGGCATTGTAGCCCCAGTCTTGAAGGCGTCCGACGTTGGCGACATGGGCTTCCCGATCAGCCGCCCCACGCCACTCCAGGCAGCCGGACTCGTAGTACCAGTCGCCGCGCAGTTCTTTGGCTAAGTGCTTGTGGGCGGCCATTCCAGCGACGTTGAGGTCGTGATACGCGCGTGGGCTTTTGTCATGTGCGTTGACCCACGCGAAACTGTTGCACGACGTTCCTCTGCCAATATCGCCAGCCTCGACAACGGTGACTTTAGCTCCACCTTGTGCAAGCCGGAAAGCAACGGAGGCCCCGATCACTCCTGCGCCGATGACGATGAACGACCGCTGGGCCACAGGCTCTTCCTTCTTGATCAGTTGATAGTAGGGTGGCAACGAGGATTGCTTCGCTCTGATGTTAGCACGTTAGCGAAAGTAGCGGCGAGTCTGAAGATCGATTCGGTTCAGCCTCGTTTCCCAATTGGCCTGGAGCACCAGTCGGAGAAGCCTGCGCAGTCGAGTACGTACCCATTGCCGCATCCCGTGACCCTCCTCCCCGGTGTACCCTCCAAGTGATCCTTAGAACCTCGCATACCGGCGCGGCCTCAGCCCAGCATGGAACCAATTGACAAGCGAAACAGTATCGTAGACCGGAAGCCCAACCGCTTCGCTGATGTCGGCCGAAAACGGGGCCAGGTTCGTGCATTCCAACACGAGCGCCCCAATCTCCGGATGCTCTGACACGAAGCGTGTGGCGACATCCACAACCTCGGACCTGAGCGTCTCGTAAGGCACGCTCGTATCGCCATGCTTGATCCACCGGACGAAATCCGAGCTCTGGGGCATACCTGCGACCGGGGTATCGTGGGGAATGCCGACAGCGTCGAAGTATCGTCCATTTAGAACCTCGCCGTTGTAAGTCATGACGCCGACGCGCTTGCCCGTCGGGATCAATTGCTGAACCATTGGGACTTGCAGAAGGCTGCTGGTTGCCACTGGCACGGAGCAAAACTCAGCGAGTTCGCGCTGATAGATCGACAGGAACCCGCAGGTCGTGGTGATCCCGTCCACCCCGGCATCAATCAGTTCCTGCGCCGCCTTCTTGAAGGGCTCAAGAAGGCTCACATTGTGAAGGTCTGTCATGCCGGTCGGCACAGCGTCCTGGACAATCTTATATTGGACGGGGAACTCCCATGTCTCGGCGTTGCCGATGTCGCCAAGGTAACGCTGGAAACTCGTGTTGACCATCAGGATGCCGATGGTGACACCATAGAATGTCTTTTTACGCATGTGCTATCCAATGTGAAACATGATGCCGGCCCGTGGATTCGGACACGTTATGCGGGCTCCAGCTCCACCACAAACGGCTCAAGGTAGGCATCCAAGTCAACCTCGAGGACCGAGTTGAAGATGTTCGTGGCGACCATCGTTCCGGCAAAGCCAATCAGCGTGACGACGCCGGCCTCATCGAAGTGCTGCCTGAGTTCCTGCCAGATGTCGTCGGAGAGTTTCCCTCGCTGTTCTCCGATGGCTTGACCGACCTTGAGGAGGACGGCCTCGATCTCGCTCGGCGTGAAGTCCCTCGGCTCAATCCCAGCCTCTTTCAAGAGTCGGCGAAAGAATGTGGCGCACAGAACGCAGTCGGAGCCAGTCGAAATGGCGTAGGCGAAAACGTTGAAGGCTCGCACTCCGACAAGCTCTTTGGCGGCTTTCTGCAGTTCGTAGAAGCCCTTGTAGGTGCGATAAGCGGGCAGGGAATGCAGGATTGCCTTCTTCATATTCGTGACTTGGCCCACGCGGGCGACCTCGTCATCGTATGCGGCAT
Organism: Microvirga zambiensis WSM3693; assembly: GCF_016735695.1. Taxonomy (GTDB): domain Bacteria; phylum Pseudomonadota; class Alphaproteobacteria; order Rhizobiales; family Beijerinckiaceae; genus Microvirga; species Microvirga zambiensis. Next base: position 61,846 of record NZ_JAERQD010000024.1, read on the forward strand.
CCTGCTCGAGACTCCCATGCCCGCGCTCGACAGCACTAACCCTGCTCATTGTGACCTCGTGTCTCTCAAGTCTTCTAATCCTGCCCGCTGAACCTACGGGCTGATGGAAAGGACTGCTACCAAGCAGGAATGACAGTGCCATTGAACCGTTGAACGATGTAGTTCTTGATCGGCTCGGACTCAAAGACCGCGATAAAGCGCTTGATCTGAGGATCGTCGACCTTGTCATTGCGGGCAGACCAAACGATGGCCCACGGTGACGTCTTATCTTCCAGTGTAATGGCAGTCTTAGGATCGAGTCCAGCAAGGACACCTTTGTTGAGGGTCACGAACGCGGCCCCGAGATCGCTCAGCGAGCGCGGCAGCATGATCTCGTCAAGCAGGACAATATCGAAGTTCTTCGGGTTCTCCGCGATGTCCCGGACACTGGCGTTGATCGAGGATCCGTCCTTGAGCTTGATCAGACCGGCTTTGTGAAGAAGAGCCAGGGCCCGGGACTCATTCGCCGGATCGTTCGGGATGCCGATCTTCGCCCCGTTCGGGATCTCAGCGAGAGACTTGTACTTCGCTGAGTAGATACCGCCGGGAGCCACGAAGGCGGGCTTGATGGCCACGATCTTGTACCCGCGCGACTCGTTCTGCTTCTGCATGTAGGGCACGTGCTGGAAGTTACTGACGTCGATGTCACCAGCCTGGGTGGCTTCGTTGATCTGGGTCGGCTCCGTAAACTCCGTCACTTCAACCTTGAGGCCTTCAGCACTGGCTTTCTTGGCCGCCTCTTTCAAGAAGTCAGCGTAAGGCCCCGGAGATGCCCCAACCCGAAGAGCGCCTTCGGCGGCATAGGATGCACTGCTTACAGCCATCAGAAGTGCTGCGGCAACGCTTTGAAGGATGCGGATCGTCATAAGACTCTTCTCCTAATGGACAGCTTCGATGCTACGGAGTTGCAAGCATCAATGCGACATATGTTGATTGCATACAATAATCATGTCGGCTTACTATGCAGGGTCTGTTTAAATTCACAAGGCCTTCGGAGCGGAAATTTCTCAAAAGAGGACGTTTTGTACGTTAATAAGAACAGTCTGACGCAATCAAGGCTTCCTTTGGCAGTTTTCTGCTGCACAACGGGCGAACATGGGCCAAACGGCTCAGCTCGATTCAACGAAGCAGCGACAGAAACGGGCAGAGTGGGTGGCTTCTCATGAGCGGAAATGACGAACCATTACCGTTTGTCGGGGCGCGACCGTTCGATGGAGGTTCAGCGCCGGTTGCCGCCCAGCCACTGCCCCAGCAGATTGCCTCCTACCTGCGCGACCTGATCATCCATGATGTGCTGAAGCCCGGTGAGCGCATCCGCGAGGTCCCGCTTTCGGCAGAACTCAATGTTTCCCGAACCCCGCTTCGCGACGCCTTGAAGATCCTTTCCGTGGAGCGACTGGTCGAGCTTGCTCCTAACCGCGGCGCAGTGGTCACGGATATGAGTATTGAGGAGATGCGCGACCTGCTGCGGGTCTATTCCTCGCTGGAGGCGTTGGGCGCTCAAATGGCCTGTGAGCGGGCCCGAACGACCGATATCGCTGCAATCCATGGCTGGCAAAACGAGATGCTAGCGGCATTCGAGCAGAATGACCGTCTCCGCTACTTCCGGGCGAACCAAGCCTTCCATCTCAGCATCATCAAGGCCTCGCGCAATGCGTCGCTTATCGAGGTGCACGCGCAGCTCAACCTCCGGCTCTACCGCGTCCGCTACCTCGCCATCATGCAGCAGCAGGAGTGGACGTTCGTCAGCAGCCAGCACGAAGCCATTCTAGCCGCCCTCGATCAGCGCGATGGGCCGTTGCTCTCGCGCCTCCTCGTCGAGCATCTCTCCGGTGCCAGGCGAGCCATCGCCACATTGGAGGCTGCGGGCACACCCCACAATCAGGAGATCCCAGCCCGCTCGCTTGCCTGACGGACGGGTAGGGCAGGGCAGGGCAGGCGGTCTCCAACGAGGACAGACGATGCTACCATCACCAGACAAACCGACGCTGGCGACCCACTGGGGCACCTATCGGGTGACGCTTGACGAAGGTGTGCCGGTTTCGCTTGCTCCCTACGAGGGAGATCCGGATCCGTCGCCGATTGCCAACGCGATGATCGCCGCCAGAACCAGCCCTGCACGAGTCCTGCGGCCGGCGGTGCGGCGCTCATTTCTGAAGAACGGTGCGGCAGCCGGCGGCGAGGGTCGGGGCGCCGAGCCGTTCGTTGAGGTGAGTTGGGACGATGCTCTAGGACTTGTCGCGCGTGAACTCGACCGGGTCCGGCGGGAGCACGGCAACCAGGCGATTTATGGCGGCTCCTATGGCTGGGCGAGCGCCGGCAGGTTCCATCATGCGCAGAGCCAAATACACCGATTCCTGAACACGATCGGCGGCTACACGCGCTCGGTGCAGAATTACAGTTTTGCCGCTGCCGATACAATCCTGCCGCATGTGATCGGAGATCGGCGCGGGCTGGCCGCCGGGCACACGCCCTGGCGTCTGCTCGCCGGCCATTCCGACCTGATCGTCATGTTCGGCGGCGCCTCTCACAAGAACGCGCAGGTCAGCTCCGGCGGCCTCAGCCGCCATACCCTGCGTGAGGGACTTCGTGCCTGCCGCGACGCCGGGGCCAAGCTGATCTCGATCAGCCCGATCCGCAACGACACCCACACCGAACTGGGCGCTGAGTGGTGGGCACCGCGTCCGAACTCGGATGTCGCACTGATGCTCGGGCTTTGCCACACGTTGCTGAGTGAAAATCTGCACGATCGGGCTTTCCTTGCGCGCTACACAACCGGATTTGCCCAAGTCGAGGCCTATCTGACCGGCGCCGAGGACGGTGTTGCCAAAACGGCGGATTGGGCGGCTAGCCTCTGCGAAATTCCAGCGGAGGAGATCCGCGCGCTTGCCCGCCGCATGGCAGCCGGACGGACCTTCCTCATGATGTCGTGGTCACTGCAGCGGGCGGATCATGGCGAGCAACCCTATTGGATGGCTATCACTCTTGCCGCCATGCTGGGCCAGATTGGGCTGCCCGGTGGCGGGTTCGGCTTCGGGTATGGTTCGGTCAACGGAGTTGGGAACGCCGACCACGAAATTCCATGGCCCTCGCTCCCGCAGGGCAAGAATGCGGTGGACGATTTCATCCCCGTGGCCCGGATCGCCGACATGCTGCTGGGTCCAGGCAAGAGCTACGACTTCAACGGCGAACGGCGCGTCTACCCTGACATCAGGCTCGTCTACTGGGCCGGCGGCAACCCGTTTCACCACCACCAGGACCTGAACCGGCTGGTGCAGGCCTGGAAGCGTCCTGAGACGATCATCGTTCATGAGCCGTGGTGGACGGCGACCGCGCGGCATGCGGATATTGTCCTGCCGGTCACCACGCAGCTTGAACGGAATGATCTCGTCTGTGCGAACCGAGACAGGATGCTTGCAGCCTCCCACCGCCTGACGGAGCCGGCCGGAGAAGCCCGCGACGACTTTACGATCTTCTCCGCGCTCGCCTCACGGCTTGGGGTCGGGGAGGCTTTCACGGAAGGACGCGATGAGGAGAGTTGGCTCCGGCATCTTTATGGGTTGGCGCGCCAGCGCATCGCCGCCGCTGACATGGAGATTCCGGATTTTGATGCCTTCTGGCGCGAAGGCGTCACCCAGTTGCCGGAACCCGTCGCGGTCAAGCCGCTCCTCGCCGACTTCCGAACCGATCCGGCGCAGTTCCGGCTTGCGACACCATCGGGTTTGATCGAGTTGTTCTCGGAGCGGATCGCAAGCTTCGGCTATGCGGATTGCCCAGCCCACGCTACTTGGCTTCCATCATCGGAATGGCTCGGAGCGCCTGCCGCAGGTCGCTTCCCGCTTCATCTGATCTCGAACCAGCCGGTTACAAAGCTGCACAGCCAGTACGACCATGGCCATCATGCACGAGACGCCAAGATCGCAGGGCGCGAGCCCATTCGAATGAATCCGCAAGACGCGGCACGCCGCGGGCTATCAGACGGCGACATCGTGCGTGTCTTCAACGATCGTGGCGCTTGCCTGGCGGGCGTGTGCGTTTCGGATGAGGTGCGTCCTGGGGTTGTCCAGCTGTCCACTGGGGCGTGGTACGATCCTCTCGAGCCAGGCGTATCTGGTTCATTGGACAAGCACGGCAACCCTAACGTGTTGACGCCCGATCGTGGCACATCCGCGCTGGCCCAGGGACCGAGTGCGCATTCCTGTCTTGTCGAAGTGCAAGTGTACAATGGCTCTCTGCCGCCAATTACAAGCTACGAGCCACCACCAATACTGCGAGGGCGGTAGGTGATGCTGGTTAAGGAATTTTCCTTGCGCCATCGAAAACTGGGAAGGCCGAAGGGCTGGATTGTTTCGCGTTAGCGCAACGGGCGTCCCAATGGTAAGCCCTGCATTGAGCTCCGCCTAGGAAATCTGCCTTTGGCGAAGCACCAACTTCGTTACGGACATTTTCACTCCGGGCGCGAGGGCTATTGCCGGTGCCAATCGTGCCTCTGCACTGTGGCCATGTGCTACATGACAAGCCCTAACCCTCGTATGGCTGCTAAGCGGCTTAGACAGGGACCTTGCTGGCAATCTGGGCAGCCGCTTCCGGACTGAACCCGACCTCCATCAACTCTCCCTCAAGGTCTTCGAGGCTGTACGGCTCCAATGTGATGGGACGCTTTGTCAACTCGCGCTCGAGCAGAAGCGTATCGGCGTCCTTATCCGCCTCCAGAGCACTTGGGTACTCCTCCGCGGAGGTGGTCGTGACCCGAATGGCCGGCCCGTCGTCGCCGTCGTCATCATCCGCCTCCTGATCGCTCCGATAGACCTTTAAGGTGACCAGCTGCCCCTCAATCTCATCTTCATAGACCGTGGCCCATTCGCCCATGTTCCCCTCCCGGATCATGCACCTGCCATTTCTCTGGCAGTCATCGAAGTTAGGATAGTAAAGGCCAGATGGAAACGAAATTCCCGCCTGCCGTGAAAGGTATGGCGGCCCCCTGTCCACCGCGGCCACGACAGAGCGCAGAATTGAGGCCAGCGTGCGGCGTGCGGCACTGGTTACTTTGACGCTCCCGCCCGGCTATGGCCCTCGTGTTATCCGATCGGGACTTTGCCAGGGCAAGTCGAGGCGTATCGTCTGGATTGACAGGAGTGGTGCAAAGGGACCACCTTTCCAAACGGGGGCGCCATGAGGATGGCTGCGATGGACCAGTTCGATCACATCCTGAATTGGAAGCTCAAGCAGGGCTCACACACCTTCCCCGGCCAGGACGGTGGCACCTGCATCAACGAGGCGGCCATCGTGGCAGCAGGCTTCCCGTACCAGCCTGTGCGCTCGGTCGAGGACATGCCGGCCTGTTTCTCGCGTCCGATCTGCCGGCTGGCGATGCAGCTGAACGACGAGGCTTGCGATGAGGAGCGGCAGCGACTGCTTCCGTTTGTGAGCCGCTTGGCCTGTGCCGACACGCCCCAGGTCGAGCGCGAACGGGCAGCGTACATTGCTGCGCGCATGCGCTGGCGGCTTCCATTGCGAGACGGTATGGCAGTGCTCGAAGGCGCCCTTGCCATCGGCCGGCAGGCTGATGCGGTGACATCTGAGGAAGTGATGACCCGGCTGGACAATGTCCAGCAGAAGGCCTCAACACCCACCTCCGTCGATGAGCATCCGCTGTTCGCCAAAATTCACGGGTGGCTGGTCGGTATTTACTAAGCCCTCAACTATGGGACGTCGCTGCCTGTATGTCGGCGCGTAATCGGTCGGCATACGATGCGCTTTCCAGGGCGACACATGAACCTACTGTATCTGGCAGGGCGCCATACCTGGTTGCTCGCCTGCAATCGATGCCCGCCCGATCGGGCCACGTAACGAACGTTGACCGAAGCTCCTTTGCCTCTTGGGTAAGAGGTTGAGCCATTTCCGGCCTTCTCGCCAAGGACCATGGCCACTGGCGACGTTGATGTGCCCAGCGTCTCCGGCATCGACAAATGTCGCACCCCACAAGGCGGCACGGCTCCGGGCACGGTCCAATGTCATGTAGGGATCCGTATGGCTGGCGACCACAACAGACGGGAAGCCGAGGTGGACCGAAGGAAGTGGAGCGAAAGATGCGAGACTGGGTATCACTGATTGCAACAATTCTGGATCAGCTGGTGCTACCAACAGTGCTCCGCCAATTTTCAACTCGGGGTACCGCGCTGCTAGGTGCGCGATCAAGACCGCACCGAGACTGTGACCGATCAAAATGGCGTCTGGCGATCTGCTGACATGGCTCGTTAGGGCTTCGAGCCAAGCCTCAAGGTCCGGCGTATCCCAGTTCTGTTGGTGAACCCGCTCAGCACCGTCTAGTTCTGCCTCCCAATAGCTTTGCCAGTGTTCCCGTTCAGATCCATATAGACCAGGCACAATCAGAATTGTCATCGCCCATTTCCCAAACAAGTGAGGATTGTTGCCTTAGATGTCGGACCGGTCAATGAAACGGAACACCTAAATCAGCCTATCGTGGAGTATATGCTTCTCTTATCGATCGAATAAGCTGCCGGTCTATTTTACGTGCTCAACATTCTTGTGCGTTATTTCATCTGTGAGAGGCGATTCGGCTGCGCTTTTTCCAAGTAGCGGATCGCATGAATTGCATCAATCCGTCGACAGCCAAGACGCTTTGTCTCCACATGATCATCTCGGGGTGCCAAGATACCGCGGACGCGAGCTTCAGAAGAATCTGCGGCTTTGTCCGTTGAGCAAGGCCAGCGCTGTGAGATCAAAAAGGCTGACGAGTAACGGTGTGAACGATTGCAGACCTCGGTCGCTTACGCGTCAACGAGTCTCTTTTGAGATATCAAAAACGTCGGTCAATGTGACCGAACGAAATTCGGTCACGAGCACTGTGACCCGCACAATCCAGAACCCATCGAGGGGCAACACGAACCCGTCACCCAGATAGATTTGATCCTCTTGGCGGGCCTCGCGCACAAAGGGTCCGATCCCGTAGGAGGGTTTGTCGAGCTCGATCTTGACGCTGATCGGCTCGACAGGCTTTCCGTCAATCTGAATATCACCGACCTCGACCCTGACAGGACCGGTCAGAGGAGGTCGGATTGTCAGTGTCGCACTCGCACCATCTCTGCTGGCTTTGATCTGCTGTCCGTCGGCCGCATGAGTAAGGGACATCGCACGCGGCGGGGGAGTAAAGCGCCACAGGCCGAGCACCGCGATGACGAGAGTGCCGAGCACGATCTCGGCACGAGTGTTGCGGATGAGCGACTGCGTGGCACGCCGATCATCTGCGATAACAGCTCCTGTCAACCAGTATCGGTTCAACACAGCAAAGACACAGATGGAAGCGACCAAGGCCAGCTTCACAAGAAGCACGATTCCATAATCCGTCGACCAGAGTGCAGGAAGCATTCGGATCTGGACGAAGGCCAGCAAGATTCCTGATAATCCGAGAACCCCAATGATGGCTGGAATAGAAGACGAGAACCGCCGCAATACCTTCGGTGCGGTGGTTCGATTCCGCGTGAATGCTACGACAAGAGGGAGAAGGGACCCTATCCAAAGCAGAACTGCGACCGTGTGCAGGAACACCGCCGGAGCCGTAAGACTTCGGGGCGGTGCCGTCGAAGCATGACCGGCACTGGCGCTCGCCAATCCAGCGAGCAATAAAGCTGTCGTTGCCAGCGCCATACCCGACCTTGACGTGTACTTGAGCAACCTCGATGCATAGGCCACGATCAGTGCGCTTGCCGCGATCAGAATGGAGCTGCCATAGCTTGTTGCGCGGATCCCTGCCGCCCATACAGGTGCTGTCAGCAGGTCCGACAACGGGGCTCCCAATGAATCGAGGCCCTGGAATCCAATCAAGAGAGGGACCATCAATAGGCCGACAGCGATCGCGGTTGGAATCTCAACGTTTCCGCCTTCGGGGTTCTCCCGGCCAATCAAGGCATAGAATCCGGCGCCGCCGACGCCAACAATCAGGGCGAGCATCAGAAGCAAGCGAGTCGACCAGAGTCCGGCACGGACCAGAGGCTCGAACTGTCCGTCGTTCATCGGAGCGGCAGCGCTAGGGGCGCCGACCGAAAATACCAATCCACCACCGATCGGATGGCCATCCCCTGACGCTACCCTCCACGAGAGAACATAGGTTCCCGATGCATGGATATCCGGAAGCGACAGAGCGATGACAGAACCCTTCGCACCGATCTCTTTCAAGACCACGATCTGGCCGTTTGGAAGGGCAAGCCGAGCGACCAACGGCCTGACAGGCTCGGAGAACGTTAGAGTAATAATTCCAGGCGCCGACCCAACGACTGCCCCGTCGACAGGATCGGAGCGGACCAGCTGAGCATGCGCTGATGCTGCGGCAGTGAACAGTAGGAGCCCGAAGATGGCAAGGCCAACTTGTCTGAGAAGTCGATACAAAGCAAAATGAAGGGCTTTCACGATCCCGACCGGATTTTGACCGACGGCGCTGGATGCGTCAGGTCATCAGCGGATCGGCCCGACAGTGGAACCTCGATCCAACGCTGCGCTCCAGCACTGCACTGTTGCACGACCGGAACAAAGATCTCCGATCCTGTAAACGAACTGCGCACCTTCGCGCGAAAGATGAATTCATCGAAGTGAGTATCTTCGAGTTTGCCGCCCGACCAGGAGATTTCCCGAACGTCGGCGCCGTGACCGCCGTGGCCGTTAAGATCCGATCCCGCGGCTGCGATACGCTGCTCCTCGATTGTGGTGCTCAGCGACCAGCCTGGCTTTGGTTGTGGCTTGACCTCTGTCAATTCAGGCGGCACCGAGACTTTGAGCGCGACCGTCGGGGATCCAGTACATCCATGCGGAATGACCAGCACGAACTTAACGGTGCTGCCAATTTTCACTTCCTTGTTCTCAAAACTAACATGGGCTTGAGCACAAAGCGGGGCTGCCAGCACAGCGGCCGCGAGGCCAGCTTGGAGGCTAAGTCTAAGGCTTTTCATGGGAACTCCGATAAATGGGGATCTACCAGGTGGACGCCAGACCGAGGTGGCTCAATGCTTCACGACGAAGCTCAGTGAGACGGGAATCGCCACGGTGACGCGGGTAGGGGAGATCAACGGTCAGATCGGCGATGATGCGCGCCGGCCGCGGTCCGAAGATCACAACACGCTGGGCCAGGAACACCGCTTCCTCAACATCATGGGTCACAAGGACAGCGGTCAGCCGGGCTCGCTGCCACAGGTTGACGAGCTCGGTCTGCATCGTCAGACGGGTCAGCGAGTCGAGCTTTCCAAGGGGTTCGTCGAGCAGCAAGAGGCGTGGATCGTTCACCAGCGCGCGTGCGAGCGCCACACGCTGTGCCATTCCGCCTGACAGTTGATGGGGATAGGCCTTGTCGAAGCCGCCAAGTCCAACGAGCCGAATGGCTTCATCGACCCGGGACCGGGACTTCCTCAGAATACCCTGGGCCTCCAAGCCCAAGGCGACATTGTCCCAGACGGTGCGCCATGGAAACAGCGTCGGGTCCTGAAACACGAGGATCCGGGAAGGGTCCGGGTTTCCGACCGGCAACCCATCGACCCGAAGCTCGCCCTGGGTTGGATGATCAAGGCCAGCGAGCAGGCGAAGAAGCGTCGACTTTCCGCATCCTGAGGGGCCGAGCAGCGCCACGAACGAACCCGGCTCAATCGAGAAATCGACGTCATTGAGGACCGGAAGAGGATCGCCTTCCAACTCGAACTGATGTGACAGGCTTGAGATATCTATCCGTTGACCCGCCGCAGGACGCGCTCCCGTGTTCAACTCTATCGCTACCATCTGACCAGTCCTTTTTGCCATGACAGCGTCCAGTCCCGCACCCGGAACAGAACGGTGATCAGCGTCGAGCACATGAGCGCCATTACCAGAAGTGCCGCGTACATATTGTTGTAGGCAGCCCATCCTTGGGCCCATTGCAGATACCAACCAAGCCCGGCCTTGACGCCAAGCATCTCCGCCACGACAAGAACGGCGAACGATGTGCCGAGGCCCATGAACAGTCCGACGAAGACATGTGGCAAGGCCGCCGGGATCGCGACTTTGAGGATCAGAAATGCGGGCTTCGCGCCCAACGTCCGGGCGATGTCATAATAGTCGCGGTTGACGCTGGCGATCCCTGACCAGGTCAGGATCGTCACCGGGAATGCAGTGGCAAGTGCGATCAGGAACACGCTTGCGGAGCCGCTTGTGGGAAAGATGAAGAAGGCAAGCGGAAGCCATGCGGTCGCCGGCAATGGACCAATGATCCGAAGGACAGGATGAACCCAGTAGCTCGCCGCCTGCGACCACCCGATCGTTACGCCGATGATGAACCCGGTGAGCGCCCCGAAGAAATACCCCTTAGCGAGCAAAACCACCGAGTATGAGACGCTGGTGCCCAGACGGATCCAATCGTCCAGAAAGACCTCAAGGATGCTTTGAGGCGAAGAGAAGAATGGCACCGGCAACAGACCGGTTTTCGCCGTCACGACTTCCCAGATCACAAGACCAAGGGCTGCCGCAATGGCCCAGGCGCCATAATAGCGTACCGTCGTGGCAATGGCTCCCAAAAGTCGGCCTGTGACGGCGACAAGGATCAGGGCGAGAGCAATCACCAAAGAGATGACTGCGAGCTCCCGCCCATATGGTTGCGGTATCGTTTCTGGCCAAAGTTCAATGACTGCGGCGGCGGCAATCCAGGCAGCCGCCGCCGCCAATCCGAGCCCCCAGACCACAGGGCGACTTTTAACCGGCACGTCCTGGAAGACAGCGTCGGCGTTCTTGGAAAGCGCGGGATCGACCAAGCTCATCGTCCGCTCCTCATGCCGACAGCACATCGGCAAAGACGCGCTCCGCGAACTTGTTCGGGTCGGTCGAGTTCTTGAACACCCGGACGTCGCGAAGTTCCTGCGCATACAGTGCGATTTCCTGACGGAGATCAGCGCCTGTGGGATTGTGGCCGTGCGTTTGATCCAGCAACACCCCTACGAGATCTTCAATGCTCTTGTCCTTGGGAGCGTTGGGCAAGAACACCCGGGCAGCATCCTCTGGCTTAGCGACCGTCCAATCCTGCGCCTCCAAAAGGGCTCGGGTGAGCGCGGCCGCGGTCGGCTTGTCCTCACGCACGAGGCGTCCTGTCAGGCCGACGATGCAGCAGACACGATTTTCGAATCCGTGATCGAGATTGGATGCAATCTGGAGATACTTTGGATCTTTGAGCCAGAAGTAAGCCTTGGGATCGCCATCCGCGATGGCATCAATCTCTCCCTTTTCAGCTGCGAGCTGCAGCAACTCCCCTGGATACTGCCGCCATTCCACATCGGCGACGGGATCAAGCCCCTCCTTGTGCAGGAGGATCGAGAAGAAGTTCTTCCCGGGACTGGCAAGGTCCGAGATGCCGATCTTCTTGCCCTTCAGTTGCCTGAGGTCCGTGATGCCCGCAGACTTTAGCGCGACGAGCCGTGAGCAGCCTCCATGGGTGCCAGCGGTGATCTTGACGTCGAAGCCCTGCTCCAGCGCCTTCAGCCAGCGCAGCGCCATGCCAACGCCGCCATCCGCTTTGCCGGTCGCAATGGCCTCGAGCAGTGCCTCGGTCGAGGCGCCAAAGTTGACCAACTCTACGTCGAGGCCGTACTTATTGAAGATGCCATGCTCCAGCGCCACAAACACCGGCGCGAGGCAGATTGCTGTCGCATTCGTTGCAAACTTGATCTTCTTCAGCTGCCCTGCAGCAGGCGCAGATTGTGCCGCAAGGTTGCCGATCGAGAGCGCGCCCAGTGGGACCGCGAGCCCGAGCGCTCCGGCAGCCTTGAGGAAGGTCCGGCGATCGGATCGGTTGACCGCAGCACCATTCTGCGCACGGGTCCCAGTTTTCTGAATCCAGCTCATTGTCAGTCTCCAATCGTCAGCCTGATGGGTGATTCCACAGTCGATGTGGGTCGAAACGACTCCGTCTGTTGTCTTTTTAAGCGGCCGCTTCGCGCGGCCCCGCCTTGTCACGCTGCGCAACAAGAGCACGGACACGCGGGATGAGATCACGGCCGTATTGGAAGGCATCTTCGAGCGGATCGAAGCCGCGAATGAGGAACGTCGTGATACCCAGGTCGTAATAGTCGAGCATGGCGTCGGCGACTTGATCGGGCGTCCCAACCAGCGACGTTGAGTTGCCGCTGGCCCCTGTCAAAGCGGCAAGTTCAGTCCAAAGGCGCTTATCCAGCCGAGTCCCCTGTGCCGCCGCGGCCAACAGGCGGCGCGATCCCTCGTTCGGCGGTGCCTCGGAGCCATTCTTGATCAGGCGCTCACCGCCGGCAGCACGAAGTGCTTTGGCACGCTGGAGGATCCGGTCAGCTTCCGCCCATGCCGCCTCTTCGGTTTCCGCGAGAATGGGACGGAGGGAGAGACTGAAGCGAGGGGTGCGTCCAAACGGGACCGCCGCTGCGCGTATGCGCTCAACCGTCTCCGCTACTTGCGCGTAGGTTTCACCCCAAAGGGCATAAACATCGGCGTGCTTGCCTGCCACTGCGAGCGCCGCTTCGGACGAACCGCCAAAATAGATGGGGATCCCGTCAGGGCCTTGCGGCTTCACCTCGGAGAAGCCGCCCACAACCTTGTAGTACCGTCCATGATAGTCGAACGGTTGCTGACTTGTCCATTCCTGCCGGACAATGTCGAGATACTCGCTCGTGCGGGCGTATCGTTCGTCCTTCGTCAGATGATCACCATCCTGCGCCAGCTCCTGATCGTTCCCACCGGTAATGATATGGACGGCGATCCGACCGTCGCTCAAGTGATCGAGGGTCGCCAGTTGCCGCGCCGCGACCGTCGGCGCCGTGAACCCGGGCCGGTGAGCGATCATCAGCTTGAGGTGGCGTGTGATCGACGTCACATACTGCCCGACCAGAATGCTCTCCGGCGAGGTGGAGTGGAATGCCAGCAGCGCCCGGTCGAAACCTCCATTTTCGTGAATAGCGGCTGCCGCTGCGATGTGTTGGCGGTTGATGACAGGGCCTGAGCGGGCAACGGCCTCTGATGCATTGAAGTTCCCGATGTAACCGATGAATTCAACTGGCATAAGATCCTCCGACGGTATGGACTAGATGCCCAAGGCGAGTTGGCCGGCACTGGTCCGGACCGTGTCTTCCTGAGGGCTATGAATGCGACCGCACAGAACATCGCGATAATGACGTTCCAGGGGGTTGGCGCGTGAAACGCCGTGATTGCCCGAGAGCTTCAGTGCTTTCTCGACCGCCGCAATGGCATTCTCGGTGGTGACCACTTTGATGAGACCGGCCTCCGACTGGCTTAACGGCCGTCCCTCGTCGACGTCCCTTGCGGCGGATCTGATCAGGCGCCGGTTGACAGCAAGCAGTTCCTCGATTTCTCCGACGGATTGTTGGATGCGAGGGACCGTCGCAAGAGGCCGACCAAGGTTGCTGGGAACACGATCCTTTAGGAAGCGCACGAGCCAATCACGTGCCGCTTCAGCGATACCGGTATAGAGGGCTCCGGGCAGGATCCCGAACCAGGGCGCTTGTCCCTCCCGGTTGGCCCATTCAGAGGGCGCCCGAATGTCAACGGCATGGTCGAGGGGAACTCGCACTTCGTCAAAGACGACATCGTGGCTTCCCGTTGCACGCATGCCGATCGGGTCCCAAGTCCTCTCAACCTGGACACCTGGGGCTTGGACTGGAACCAGAAAGCCTCCCACACGGGGCTCATCCTCGTCGGTCTTCGCCCATACGATGGCCCACGTGAGACCTTCCGCACCGGTTGAGTAGATCTTCCGGCCGCTGATCAGCCAGGCGTCACCAACGCGTCGTGCTGTCGTGTCCGGAAGCCCGCCACGGAGCGGGGTGCCGAGGGCAGGCTCGACACGGAGTGCATTGATCAGTGCGCCACGCTCGGTTGCATCGCGGGCAACGGCGCGGACCAGATGCTCCGGCCAGCGCCCTTTGAGCAGTTGGGCCAAATTGATGTACTGCATGATCAGGATCAGCGCCGTCGATGGCTCGCCCCGGGCGATCTCCCGGATCACCTCAGCAGTCTCTGTGAGTCCCGCACCAGCACCACCCAGTTCAACAGGCGCGGTCAGTGCAACGAGACCCGATTGATGCAGCAGGCGGAAGTTTCCGGCTGGGAATGCTCCGGTGAGATCGAGATCAGCCGCGCTCTCCGAGAAGATTGACGCCAGCCGGATTGCCGCATCAACGTGATTTTCGGACGTCGCAACACGGGGGCGAAATGAAGTCGCCGTCATCGATGCATTCCTTTTAAAATTGATACGCTCGACAAGCACCGAGCGGCTGGACTTGCTACCGACGAGGCTGTCAACCACGCGTATAGTCTTGAACGATTCTCGCTCTACTTCGCTGTGCTTGCAGCCATGAGCTTAGACCAGAGAGTGTCGAGAATAATACGCTTTGTCAAACGGAATGTTCTTCTAAAAGAACGATGAAACCGAGCGCTTTTTCCTTTGCACCGCCCCTCGGATGCGCATCTTCAACTCTGATGGTGCCATCCCGAGGATTGTCGGCGAACGGTCCAGGACGACCGCCTCACACGCTCCGTGACACCCGTCTTGCGGTGCGTTCGATGGTGTTATGTCGTCATGACCCGGTGGGTCGAACCCGATCCCATCGATAAGGTTCGATCACGTACACTTCCAAATGCGCTGGTGGTCAGGCCCTTCGGGTGTCCTGTCACCGAACCGCACCCTTCTCAACGCTTCGCTGCTTCGGTACGAGAGAGCACCCAAAGCGCAACGCGGGCACCGCAGAAAATGAGAAGGCCTGTCGCTGACAAGAAGCCAACGGAGTACAGAATCGGACTGGCTCCCTCCCTCAGTTCCGCCCCATGGACGAAGCCGTGAGCGAATGCGAACGCAGCGCAAAGCGCAGATGCGATGGCCATCGGCGGCTTGATCCGGAAGGCGATGGCTGCCCAAAGCACAGGAATTGAAATGAGGATCCCCGTCTCCACCAACGGGAGCGCCAGCCCAGTCATAGCAGCCAAGGCACCTGCAAGCATCGCGGCTAGGAAGGAGATGGGGAGCAGGGCAAGTGCACGCGGCCCAAGCAGACGGGCCCATAATCCCACAGCGATCATCGCCAGTAAGTGATCGGCGCCGGTGAAAGGATGCGCCACACCATCGAAGAAGCTGGCGCTGCTTCCGATACCGGTATGAGCAAGGGCAGGAGAGGCCGCGAGCATGGCGACAAGTATCGACGTGAAGCGGAGAGGGTTCATGACAAGATCCGGCAATGATGATGATTGTGGGAACGGCTAGGCTGTCATGCCCACCGGTCAGGGGTGCTTGTGAATCGGGTCAACCCAGTAGACCTCTTCCGGCGTTTCGACCGGATCGATATCTGTGATATTGACGACAACCGCTTCATTGTCCGATCGCACGAGCACACATTCGAGCGGCTCGTCCGGGCTGGCGTTGATCTCTTGGTGCGGGACATACGGTGGCACGTAGATAAAGTCTCCTGGCCCTGCCTCCGCCACATACTCCAGATGGTCTCCCCACCGCATTCGCGCGCGGCCGCGCACCACGAAAATGACGCTCTCGAGTTCGCCATGATGGTGCACCCCGGTTTTGGCATTGGCTTGGATTGAGACCGTACCGGCCCATATCTTTTGTGCCCCGACCCGCGCGTGATTGATCGCGGCCTGACGAAACATGCCTGGCGTCTGAGCTGTATTGGGATCGAGGCGATCGCCTTTGATGACACGGACGCCGTCATGCTTCCAGCGCTCCTCGCCATCATGCGTATGGGGTAAATCATCGTGATCGTGACTATGATGTGTCATGATTATACTCTCTGCTGCTTTTGATGACCTATCCAAGGGCCACTCGTCGAGCGTGGTGGGCAAGTTGAACCGGCTCCGGATCAACGCTGACGCGTCCTGAGTGACCGTCGACCAGCTTGGTAAGTTGTGTCGCAGCCTCATTCACCCGCGACAGGATTGCGCTGTCGACAAGCCTTCCATCCTTAAAATCCGCATCGCTCGCGTAGACGGCAGTCGGCACCGTCAGGGCCGAAAAGAACCCGAAGAGAGGCCGGAGAACATGCTCAACCACGAGGGCATGCCGCGGGCCGCCCCCAGTTGCGGTGATCAGGACTGGCTTTCCCGTAAGAGCCAAGGGGTCAACGACGTCGAAGACATGCTTGAAGAGCCCTGTATAGGCGCCTTTGTAAACAGGCGAACCGATGATCAAGGCGTCGGCCTGTTCAATGGCATCGATCACCCGCTTTAAGGGGAGCGATAGCTCCTGTCGGCTCGTGGCTGAGCCAAGGCCGGGTGCGGCGTCCACGACGTCGAACAGGTCGAAGCGATACGGACGGTCAGCCACAACCGCCACACCGACGGTCTCGACGAGAGACCTGGTCTTGGAGGGGCGGTGCAGATTCCCCGAAAAACCAACGATATGAATCGCGCTCATGGCATTCCTTTTCAGCTGAGGGTTTGACGGGTGGAAGCCCTGCACCTTAACCCCGTGTCACGAGCTTTCTGTCCGTAACCAAACGGGCGACGGCATCAACAATGGCCTCGGCTTCGGTGCGTTCGAGCCAATCAGGGCTCACATCCGCAAATCGGACGATCCGGTCTTCGTCGATCACGACCACGGCAGGCATTGGCAGCTCCCATGTCCCGGTCCCAGTGATGTCTCCGATGGGCTTTCCTTTAGCGAGTGCCGCCTTTTGAGAGGCTTCGTCAAAGGTGTAGAGAATGTTGAAGCGGCGCGCGAGGCTCGCATCCTGGTCCGAGGCTACATCAAAGCTCAGCCCCCGCACTCTCTTGATCTCGACGAGACGCTCGGGAATCTGCGGGCTGACAGCAACGAGGCGAACGCCGAGGTCGGCGAGGGGGCGGGCGAGGCGCTGCTCATAGTAGGGCAGGGCAATGTTGCACGCCGGGCAACCTGCGAAGCGGAAGAAGATCAGAACGACCGGACCCGAGGCAACGAGATCATCGAGAGAGAGCCTGCCGCCTTCCACGTCAAGCAGTTCGAATGGTTCGACAAGATCGCCAGGTTTGACAATGTTCGCTCGGTTGATCGTCTTGGCGAGCAGACTGCGTTGATTGACATTGATGGCAAGATCCTCAGGCGCCCAAGTTGCAACCCGCTCAGCATGAAGGGCTGCGAGACGTCCATTCAGGGTATCAGCATTGGAAGGCGACATATGAATCTCCACGGCACGATGAGGTGTTTGCAGGCATTGAAGGGCTGCAGCTTTAGGACGACGAGGACCGCTCGCTGCCGGCTTTCGGGGTTTGACCGCCCTGAGCCGATCCCTGGCCCACAGCTATAGTCCTGGCACGCTGGAATACGCTTTCCATCCGCCAGTGCTCGTTGGCGTAACGAGGATCGCCAGCCCATTCATGCCAGCCATGATGACGGCGGAATTCGCCGAGAAGGCCTGAGGCGACGATTGTCGCCTCATCAATAGGAGTTGGCCCCTCACAATCGGGAGCGACGTATATTGCATCCGGCTCGCAATAGAGTTCGCACATGAAGCACGTCTGGCAGTCTTCCTGTCGAGCAATGCGTGGTGGCGCGTCCGGAACCGCCTCAAGAACGTTGGTCGGGCAGACGGTAACGCATGTATTGCAGCTTGTGCATCGATCCGCGACAATGAGTTCAATCATGACGCGAGCTCCAATGCTTGCCCTTGGTCGGCTCTGGTCCAGACGGTGTCCAGTCCGCCGACTAGAATGCGGTGATCGAATGCCGCATTGGTCGTGGGCCTGTCCTCCCGCTGATGCATGCCGCGGCTCTCGTCGCGTGCCAGTGCCGCAGCCGCACACCAGCGGGCTGTGGCGAGCATCGCAGCCACCTCCCGAGACCGGATCCGATGCTCCCCCGCGCCCAGCGCGTGAGCCGAGACATCGCGCCAAACGGATTCCAGCGTGCCGACGGACTGCTTCAGCCGCAGACCATCTCGAAAGATATTTTTGTCGTACGACAGCATTTCGCGCTGGATGAGCGTAACGCACTCCTGCAGTGCCACAGTGCGCTCCGAAGCCGTGGGCTCAAGGCCGGCCTGGCCCAACACCCGCCCGATGGATGCCCGTCCGTTAGCCCGGGCAAACCGTGCCGCACCGGCGCCAGCCCAATGTCCGGACGAAACCGCCCACGCCGAATTGATGTTTCCGCCGCCGGATATGGCTCCGGCAACCAGTTCACGGGTTGCCGCATCGCCAGCCGCATAGAGCCCGGGCACCGAAGTCTGGCAGTCTTCCGTGGTCACTCTGAGACCGCCAATCCCCCTGATTGTCCCCTCGCCATGCAGGGTAATCTCGAACCGATCCCGGTAAGGATCGATACCCCACCTCCTAAACGGCAGGAGGAAGTTGGGGGAGATCGTCGGCACCTGCGCCCGAATATCCTCCGGCGTGCGATGCAGGTCGCAGAAGACGCGTCCCCGCAACAGGGCACGGGCGAGTGGCCGTGTCGTGTCGGGCCCTGGCGGCATCGCAATGACCGCACCGCTCTCATCGTAGTAGGTCGCAAACGCATAAGACATCGACCGGGTCATGGTCGATCGCACTGGGGCGACTGTATAGTAGGTTGTGAATTCCATGCCCGAGAGTTCCGCCCCTGCTTCAGCAGCCATGAGGTAGCCATCACCGGTGTTCGTGTGCGAGCCTAGCAGGCGTGACAGGAACGATGTGCCTCCGGTCGCAAGGACGACCGCTCCAGCGTGCACCTGCCAATCCTCACCGGTCTGACGCCGGATGCCCCGGGCTCCGGCCACGGATCCATCAGGGCGCTGAAGCAGTTCGAGCGCCGGGCTGTGGTCGAGGATGGTGACGCCCAGGCTGTCGACAAGGTTGCGGAGCGCTCGCATGTATTCGGGACCGCGGAGTGCGCGGTACTGAACGACACCATCCGGGTCCCGCGAGAAGGTATAGAAGTCCGCGAGGCCCGGAAGGGCTTCCCAGGTCTTATCGAGCGTCCGCGCCATCCAACGCGGGTCATTGAGGCCGAGCCCCGCCTTCAGCCGGTTTCTGATGGCGGTCTCACGAAGCTCGGCAGGATCGGGAGGAATCCACCAGTGCCCTGGCCCAGCGGTTGCAGTAACGCCGCTTGTGCCACAGTATCCCTTGTCGACAAGGATCACCGAGGCTCCAGCACGACGCGCTGCGGAGGCGGCCCAAGTGCCGGCCAGCCCGCCGCCGATCACCAGCACATCAGCCGTCAAAGCAAGCATAGGCGGTTTGCCGTGTGTCATAACCAAGGATTCCAAACGTCGCATGGGATGACCCGGCTGAGGCTGTCCGCCGGGTTCTTGAGCTCAATGGGGCTGATGCACGCCAAGCCAGCCAAGCAGATTGGCGCGGATGCGGCCGAACTGCGCAGAGGCCACGTTGCGTGGACGCGACATCGCGATTGTCTCCTCGTGGGCGAGAACACCGTCCTTCATGACGAGAACGCGGTCAGCCAGGAGAATCGCCTCCTCGACATCGTGGGTCACAAGAAGAACAGCGCAGCGGTGTCGCTGCCAGAGTTCGGCAACGAGTGACTGCGCCTTGATGCGTGTGAGCGCGTCCAACGCCGCAAAGGGCTCGTCGAGCAGCAGCAGATCAGGCTCCCGGACCAGAGCACGGGCAAGCGATGCGCGCTGCGCCTCTCCACCTGACAGCACTTTTGGCCAGACGTCGGCACGATGGCCGATGCCGACTTCCTCAAGCGCCGCGATCGCTTTCGTTCGATCCTGTCGGCCGGGAAGGCCAAGGACGACATTGTGCCATACCTTCTTCCACGGCATCAGCCGCGGCGCCTGGAACGCCACCGCCCGCCGCGCTGCGACATCGACCGTACCGGAAATCTCGCGATCGAGGTTCGCCAGAATACGAAGCAACGTGCTCTTGCCGCAGCCGCTCGCCCCGAGGAGGGCGACGAATTCTCCCGGTGCAATATCGAGGTCGAGGTCTTTGAGCACCTCGCGCTCGCCAAATCGACGCGTGAGACCCCGGACCCGGACGGCTTGCGCTCCTCGCACCTGCCGTTGCTGGACCTGGTGCTCGCGCGCCTGCTCGGGCGTGATCAAGTTCCATTGAACGCCGGTCGCCATGAGAGAAGAACCTTTTCAAGTGTCCTGACTGTAAAATCGACAGCGAGCCCAAGAAGCGCATAAACGACGAGGCACACCACGATGACGTCGGTTTGGAAGAATTCGCGCGCGTTGGCCATGAGATAGCCGATGCCGGCTGTCGCATTGATCTGCTCGCCAAAGACCAGGGCCAGCCATGCGATGCCCAGGGAATATCGCAGGCCGACGAGGGCGTTCGGCAATGCCCCGGGAAGGATCACATGCCAGATCAGGGCGGCTCGCGATAAACCGAGCGTGCGTCCCGCCTCGATCAACGTGGAATCCACGTTCCGGATGCCGGCGTAGACATTGAGATAGAGCGGAAAGGCGGTGCCAAGGGCAATCAAAGCAATCTTGGGCGCCTCGCCGATGCCGAACCAGATGATCAGCAAAGGGATCAGTGCGACGTTCGGCACGGTTCGCAGCATCTGCATCGTCGCATCGATCAAATCCTCGCCGAGCCGAAACAGGCCGGCGCAAAGGGCCAGCGTCACGCCGACCGAGCCGCCAATTGCGAGGCCGACGAGGGCCCGCATGAGCGAAACCCACATGGCTTGCTGCAATTCACCGGTGGCAATGAGGTTGGCCGCGCTGGAGACGACTGTGGCGGGTCCGGCCAGGACCTCCTTGGGCAGAAGGCCGGTGACCGATGCCAGGTGCCACACGAGAACCACCAGAACCGGGCCGGAAGCGCGCCGCAGCCATCGCGGCACGCCCTTCGTGGAGGCCGAAACCGGTTTGATACGCTCTCGCAGGATACCCTGGCGTCGGGCACTCGTTCCAATCGCTCCTGTGTTCGACGCCGCGACCTGGCCAAATGCGGTGTTTATGACGGCTATGTCATCGGTCATTTGAACGCTGCCTCCCGGTCCGTGGGTCAATCGGTCGGAAGACCACGATAGATATATTCGTTCAGCTTCAACGACCCGGTTAGAACGCCGGCCTCCTTCCAAGTCTCAAAGACAGTCTGAAGGGATGCGGCTAGAGCGTCGTCGACGGGTGTGCGCTGATAAGCAGCCTCGGACGGATAAAGGCTCTCGACCGTATCCTTGTCCTGCTTGGTGAACTTGGCATAAAAGTCGATATAGGCACTCTTGTTCTCACGAGACCATTGATAGCCGCGCTCGACGCGATCAGCGAAATCCGCAATTGCCGCGACTTTGCGTGGATCGGCAAGGGCGCTATCGGTTGCGCTAAGGATGCCATTTCCAGTATTGATGCCCACCCCATCGATCAATTCCGTCGCCTTCAGCGTCCCGACGGTTCGAGCGAGGTAGACGCCCCACGTTCCCCAGGCGTCGATACTTCCGGCCTGAAAGGCGGCGCTCGCGTCAGTCGGGGTTAAAAACGCAAGTTTCACGTCGGATGGCGTGAGGCCAGCCTTTTTGAGAACCCCAAGCACGAGGTAATGCGCGACGCTTCCGCGCGTCGTGGGTGAGATTGTCTTTCCCTTCAGATCGCCGATTGACTTGATCGAACTTCCAGCCGGCACGATCAGCGAGGACCCAAGGCCGCCGTTCGAAAAGTTGGCGACCACCTTGATTTTCGATCCCCCGGCAATCGCACTCACCGTCGGCGAGTCGGCCGCCGAACCGATATCGGCCGCGTCGGCCTTCAGAGCCTCATGAAGATTAACCGCGGCCGGATACACTGACCATTGGATCTGGTAAGGGACATCCTTGAGAAGGCCGGCAGCCTCGAGTTTGGCCCGCGTCGCACCCGTTTGGTCACCGACACGCAAGACCACCTTGCTGAGATCCTCAGTGGCTGAGGCCCTCGTGACAGGGCCGAACGTCGATGCCGCAACGAGACCGCCGACAGCCAGTCCAAAGGCACGGCGAGAGAATGTTGTCATGAAAATGGCCTCCTTAGCCAGTTGGCTAGAACGGGGATGCGTCACTCGGCGGCGACGCGCGCAGGCACGGCAGCGTATCGATTGTTCGGCACCTGAATGCCCAAGTTGCCGCGGAACGTTTCGGCTTCATACTCGGTTCGGTAGAGGCCGCGCTTTTGCAGGATTGGCACCACCGTATCGGCGAAAACCTCCAACTCCCTCGGCAGGGATACGTTGAAGACAAAGCCATCAGCAGCCTGGTTCGTGAACCAGTTCTCAAATGCGTCGGCAACCTTCTCCGGGGTTCCGATAAAGTCAGTTCTGGGCGTCGCGAACCGTCGGGCGACCTGCCGGAGGGTGAGACCTTCCTGCCGCGCGAGAGCCACAATGCGGCTGGACTGGCTTTGATTGCTGTTCGCACCATGCTCCGCGATGTCAGGGAACGCGCCATCGAGATTATGCTGCGAGAAGTCGTAGTCGTTGAAGGGCCGCCCGAGTAACGACAGAGCGTTTTCGATCGAGGTTAGGTCGGTGAACTCCTGGAACTTGCGTTCAGCCTCTTCCTCGGTCGAGCCGATCACCGGCCTTATGCCCGGAAGGACGAAGAGCTGGTCCGGATCGCGCCCGAAACCGGACGCGCGGCGTTTGACATCGCGATAATAGGCTTGCGCTTCCGCGAGGGTTTCCTGCCCGGCGAAGATCGCATCGGCGCGGCTTGCGGCGAAGTTCTTGCCATCCTCCGATGCTCCGGCCTGAAAGATGACTGGCTGACCTTGGCGCGAGCGGGCGATGTTCAGGGGACCTTTGACCTGGAAGAACTCTCCCCTGTGGTTGAGTTCGTGGAGCTTTGCCGGATCAAGAAACACACCGCTGGCCTTGTCATGGACCAAAGCATCGTCTTCCCATGAGTCCCACAAGCCCTGCACGACGTCGAGATATTCAGCGGCAAGGCGATAGCGGGTGTCGTGTGTCAAATGCGAGGCTTTGCTGAAATTGGATGCGCTGCCCTCAAGCCAGGACGTCACAACATTCCAACCCGCTCTGCCACCGCTGATATGGTCGAGTGATGCGAACTGCCGGGCGATGTTGTAGGGCTCGCTATAACTGACGGTCACCGTCGCGACGAGACCGATGTGGGTCGTAGCACCGGCCAGCGCTGACAGAATTGTCAGCGGTTCGAACCTGTTCAGGTAATGTGGGCTTGATTTTGCCGTGATGAACACGCTGTCGGCAACGAACAGGAAGTCGAACTTCGCCTTCTCGGCGATCGTGGCTTGCGTCTTATAGTAGGCGGAATTGGTGCTCGCATTTGGCTGCGCGTCCGGATGTCTCCAGTCCCCCCATCCCGTGCCGACCCCGTGCAGCATGAAGCCCAACTTAAGTTGACGATCTGCCGGCATGAATGCGCTCCTGGTAAGGAATGAGTCATCTGATGCAGGGCGTTGGCTTCGACCCGCAGAGAACGGTAAGATCGTTCGCTAAAACGAACCAGAATGCAACAAACCGATGTTCTAAAATTTGCGGTCGAAGGAGTATATAATTGCCAGAATAGGCCAAGAACTGGAGAATTTGGTTTCCCCAAGGGAAAACTGTCGATTTCGCAGAGCAGATATTGACCTCCGAACACATTTAATGAGGCAGATTAAGTCAAACGCGTTCCATATGAGCTGCGTACGAACCGCTGATACCCGAATTGAGAAATTATTTATCTACCTCGACAAACATTTTTGGTTAGAATTTCTTGCAAGAGCAGTTTTCTTACGCGCTCTGGCTTCGCGGCAGATTGATTCCCCTGCTCATGACGATCTTTTAAAAGAACATTTCCATTGACAGCTTGAGAGGGGGAAAGCAACATATCTGCGCGGTTCGAACAGCTACATGCTCGAACAGCCGCGGTGATTTGAAGTGCACAGCTTGCGCCGCGACAACAAACGCTAAAGCGTCACGATGCCAATACGCATCGTGATCCATGTGAGGATCGCGGTCATGGTCATTCCCTTGCTGAACTTCATCCTGCAACGCCCGGCACGTTGGGTCCGCGGCGGCAGCGATTGGTGTCGTCGCTAAAAGTACCTTCCGACCTCCTTCCATGAAAACTCGCATCGCTGCCAGTCTCAGGCTGGCAGCAGGAGATTCACGTCATGTCACATTCCACGCATGTTATCGAAGTTGGGAACGTTACGGCTGGTATCGTCGTTGCGACTGAGGGTGGCTTCCGCTTCTTCGCCGCCGGTCTGGCATTCAAGTCGCTCGATCTGGCGATCTTTCCCTCTATCGCTGATGCCAGCCGGGCTGCGCGCGCGAAATTTGCCAAACGTCGCCATTGAGTAGCCCCCCACGACCATCAAGGCCCTGTTGGTTCTAGCCATCGCGATCGTGACTGTGCATGCGCAGGCGGCATTCCGTGTGCAGGCCCCAGCGCAGGTACTCTCGTGATGTTCGGGCAGTCGAGGCGGGATTCGGCGATTCAGGGCATTGCCAGCCGAAGCGAAAGATTTCTATGACAAACCGCAACGCCTTAAGGTGTCCGGCTTGAGCAATCTTAATGTCAAAGCGGGCGAGGCACATGCATTGGCTAGCTAGCACCGGGGCGCACACGGAGACTTATAGTAAGTGGATTGCGAGCCAGAAATTCAATCATGTCCTCGATGGTTCCTTCTATTTCTGCTATTCATAGGCGTTCTTTGTGGGGCTGCTTCTCAGATTATCGGATGATCGCGCTTAATAGTTGCGATGAGAATTCGAAGAGCGACTGATTGGCTAGTGGGCGCACGCCTGGAACGTCTGCTCGGGTCTACTCGAATGTTCGTCGACCGTCCGCATTCTGAATCAAACTGAGGACCAGGACGTGAGGGCGAAATGGGGCTTGGACTGCGCCCAAGCAATTTGAGCCGGCGTCTTTGGCTTGTCGACCTACCGCTATGATGGTGAGATCAATTTAGCCCAGGACAATCTCTCCTTCCTAGGGCACCATCTCGCTGGCCAACGCGGTAATGCAGCATCGATCCGCTCAATTCGCAACATAAACCGGTTAAGGCAAAACTGATGAACGAAAGAGACAATCCCTTGACGGGGGTCGGTCCGAATACGCGGCTTACTCGTGCCGGATACAGCCCGTTCGATTACCACGGCTTCATCAACCCCCCAACCGTCCGTGCCTCCACCGTCCTGTTTCCTGATGCTCGCACGATGGAAACACACGGGCAGAAGTACACATATGGGACACGCGGCACCCCAACAACCGATGCTCTGTGTGATGCAATCAATGAGCTTGAGGGAGCAGCAGGCACGATTCTTCTTCCCTCTGGCCTCGCTGCGGTTACGGTTACGTTCCTGGCGTATCTCTCCGCCGGAGACCATGCGCTGATTGTCGACTCAGTTTACGGCAATGTCCGCCACTTCTGCGATTCGGTGCTGCCCCGCTTCGGCATCGATGTCGACTACTACGACCCCTCACTCGATGCCGGGATTGAGGCGCTTTTCAAGCCGAATACTAGACTGGTGCATACTGAGGCACCGGGATCGAACACATTCGAAATGCAGGACATTCCGGCAATCGTGGCGGCCGCTCATAGGCATGATGCCGTAGTGACCATGGACAACACCTGGGCGACGCCGCTGAACTTCCGGCCGCTCGATTTCGGCGTGGATGTGTCGATCCAGGCATCAACGAAGTACCCCGCAGGTCATGCCGACATTTTGTTGGGCACAGCTTCGGCCAATGCCACACACTGGAGGCGCTTGGGACATGCGAATGGCGCGCTTGGGATGTGCGGCGCTCCGGACGATGCCTATCAAGTTCTCCGCGGCCTGCGGACGATGGGTGTGCGTCTTGAGCGTCATCAGGCAAGCGCCCTGGCGATCGCAGAATGGCTGGAGGCACGCGACGATGTCGCCCGTGTTTTACACCCGGCTCTGCCAAGCTTTCCTGGATTCGCCATCTGGAAGCGTGATTTCAAAGGAGCGGGCGGCGTATTCTCCTTCGTTCTTGCGGTTGCGCCGCATCAGGACTTCAAAGCCAAGGCGCAGGCCTTCTTGGACGGTCTCTCGCTGTTCGGGCTCGGTTACTCGTGGGGTGGGTTCCAGAGTTTGGCCCTTCGAGTCGACCTGGAGGATCGCCGCATCCTGCGTGCGCCGAAAGAAGGACCAATCATCCGTCTTCAAATTGGCCTTGAGGATGTTGACGACCTCAAGGCCGATCTTGCGAGGGGTTTCGACGCGGCGGGCTAAAAATCTCGGAATGGGTTTGCTTCGGCTCTCATAGACGACCGACTTTGAACACTGCACCTCGTTTCGAGGCGCTGGTGCCATGTTCCTTCGGCGAAGTCGCTTCGACGCCTTCTTGCTCTCGGCGCTCGCCCATCCAGTTTGCTGCCAGTAAACCAGTGGCAGGCGGCACACTGTCCGTCGATGTTTCAGTAGATACAGTGATAATCGACTCTTCGATCACCGATGGATCGATGACTGCCCTTATCGTCAGGAATGCTCTCGATTTGCTGGTCGGGTAGTCGGAGGTCCACCCCGGAGAAGGGCCGCGTTGGCCCTGCAGCAGCCGAATGCGAGCAAGGCCTCGTTTCACAGTGAGTCCCCGAGCACACTGTCAGAGGCGGAACGCCGACAGCTGTGCCGACGTATCCAGTATTATTCGGGAATCTCCCAGATCCTGTGATCCACGCTATGCTGCTGCGCGCACCAATCAGTGCGACATGCCACCTAGAGCTGGCATGGAAAAAATCGGTTCTCGGGCCGCGGCAGACCTAGATGGTCGCGCAACGTGCTCCCCTCGTAATCGCGTCTGAATATGCCGCGGCGTTGAAGCTCTGGCACGACTTTGTCGACAAAGTCGTCAAGGCCCGCGGGCAAGAATGGGAACATCACGTTGAAACCGTCGCTTGCATCAGTTGCCAGCCATTCTTCCATCTCATCCACGATCGTTCCTGGTGTGCCAACAAACGCCAGACCGGAATAGCCGCCAAGACGCTGAGCGAGCTGACGCACGGTCAGGTTCTCGCGTTGCGCAAGCTCAATGACCCGCTCGCGCGCGCTGCGACTGGCATTGGTTTCGGGGATGTCAGGCAGTGGCCCATCCGGGTCGAAGCCCGACGCGTCGTGCCCGAGGGCAATAGAGAGCGAGGCGATTGCGCTGTCATAGTGCACAAGGCTATCGAGCTTTGCCCGCTTCGCGCGGGCCTCGTCGACGCTATCGCCCACTACGACGAAGGCTCCGGGTAAGATCTTGAGATGGTCGCGCGGGCGGCCGAGCCGATCGAGTCGTCCCTTCACATCCGCATAGAAGGCGCGGCCGGCGACGAGATTGGGCGTGGCGGCGAAGATGACTTCTGCGGTTTCAGCCGCGAACTGACGGCCGGCTTCTGAGGCCCCAGCCTGCACGATTACAGGCCATCCCTGCACCGGGCGAGCAATGTTGAGCGGTCCACGCACCGAGAAGTAACGACCCTTATGGCCGAGCACATGAAGGCGCTCTGGATCGAAATACAGGCCACTCTCAATATTCCGGATGAAGGCGTCATCGGCGAAGCTGTCCCACAATCCGGTCACGACGTCATAGAACTCACGCGCACGGACATAGCGCTCATCATGTTCCATGTGATCCTCAAGACCGAAATTCTGTGCCGCGTCCGGATTTGACGTCGTAACGATGTTCCAACCGGCCCGCCCTCCGCTGATGTGATCCAGCGAAGCAAAGCGCCGAGCGACGTGGTACGGTTCCTCGAACGTGGTCGAGGCGGTCGCCACGAGGCCAATGCGTTCAGTCGCTCCAGCGAGGGCAGAGAGTAGCGTGAAGGGCTCGAAGGAGGTGACGGTGTGGCTGCGCTTCAGGGCCTCGACGGGCATGTTCAGCACGGCCAGGTGATCAGCCATGAAGAATGCGTCGAACTTGCCGCGCTCCAGCGTCTGCGCGAAGCGCCTGAGGTGAGCAAGATTGAAGTTCGCGTCGGGATAGGCCCCCGGAAAGCGCCAAGCTCCGGTGTGGATACTTGCTGGACGCATGAAGGCGCCAAGATGCAATCTCTTCTGACGGGTCATTCACTCATCCTTTGAAGACGGGCCCATGTTGCCGGGCGACTACGGGAAAACTGCCGGTTCCGTCACGAGGCCATTAGGCAGCGAACCAAGCGACTGCCGGAAGCGATATGGCGACGGTGTGTTTTCAGGCCTTTCCTAGTTCTGCCCTATCCGCACGAGTGTCTTGCCAAGGTTACGCCCTTTGAGCATGCCGATGAATGCCTCAGGTGCATGCTCCAGACCCTCAACCACATCCTCGCGATATTTGATCTGTCCGCTCTCGAGCCAAGTGCCGACCTCGCGCCGGAATTCATCGGCTTGGGATGCAAAATCCCGGACGATAAAGCCGCGCAATGTCAGCCGTTTGCTTAGCACAGCCCGCATCAGTAACGGCGTCCGATCAGGACCAGGGGGAAGTGTGGTGTCGTTGTAGTGAGCAACAAGCCCACAAACTGGGACGCGTGCGAAGTCATTGAGAAGCGGGAAAACGGCATTCCAAACCGCACCGCCCACATTCTCGAAATAGACGTCGACCCCTCGGGGGCAGGCTTCGGCAAGCCTCTCGGGCATATCGGAGGCTCGATGGTCAATGGCAGCATCGAAGCCGAGCTCGTTCAGGAGATAGGCACACTTCTCAAGCCCTCCAGCGAGACCAACGACGTGGCAGCCCTTGATCTTGGCGATTTGGCCCACAAGCGAACCAACCGGGCCGGCGGCAGCCGCAACCACGACGGTTTCGCCTGACTTGGGCTGCCCGATGTTAAGCAGTCCGGTGTAGGCTGTCATGCCCGGCATGCCGAGCACACCGAGAGCCGTCGACACGGGCGCGAAGTTGGGATCAAGTTTGCGAACGCTGTCGCCATCTGCGACCGCGTATTCCTGCCAGCCCGAATGGCTCAATACGAAGTCTCCGGAAGCATAGACAGGATGGTTCGAGACGACTACTTCTCCGACAGTACCCCCCTCCATGACCTCGCCGATCCCAACCGGTTTGGCGTAAGACTTGGCAGCGCTCATCCGGCCACGCATGTATGGGTCCAGTGAGAGCCAGTGGATCTGAATCAGGATTTGACCCGGGCCAGGCTCTGGAAGGGGTGCGCTTTCACGGCGGAAGTGGTCCGGCGTCGGCTCGCCTTCCGGGCGCGCGGCTAGAACGATCCGTCGATTTGTTGGCTCCGTCATGAATGCCTCCCTATGGCTGGTCCCGGAACACGCTTGCCATGTGAGTTTTGGCACACCAGATACGCCCACACCGAGCAGGGAATCCAATCAGTTTATCAAGTTGCTCGGTTCCTGTGTACGCCATCCTGTAATACCAAGTCCCATTGATCAGAACGCATGAGCCCAGTCCCGTAAGCCAATGGACATGATGGTCCAGGGTTGGTCGAT
>NZ_JAERQD010000250.1 GCF_016735695.1 Microvirga zambiensis WSM3693
TATTCGGTCTTGAGCCATCCCGAGATCTGCTCAGGAGACCACTCGTTCTGCAGCTTATCCGCGACCAGCAGCTGAAGCGATGGGTGAACCGACAGCAGGCAAGGCTTTGGCCGCAAGCCTCGTTGCCAGGCGCGCTCGTCGGCACTGGTGGCGCGATACTTTCTTCTGCCCCCATTCCGACTGACTTCCCGGCAGATGGTCGAAGGAGATCGACCGAGTTGAGCCGCGATCTGATGAAACGACCACCCGGCCATCAGGCCGCGCGAGATCTCCTCCCGCTCCTCTGGCCGCAAAGACAGCCTCGACCGCTTCCTCAGAGGCGGCGCGATGCCTCCCTTGGCGAGGACGATCCCGAAGACCGATCCGGCATGTTTGCCAAGAGCGCGGCCAATGTCACTGAGCGACCAGCCCTCCTTCCATCGGGTCCAGAGTTCCCGCTTCTGCTCTGCCGATAAGCCTGGCCGACCCATGCGTGCCATGAGTAGTTCTCCCGAAGCGCAACGAAATCAATCATGGTGCACTGACCGGTTGAACCCACC
>NZ_JAERQD010000251.1 GCF_016735695.1 Microvirga zambiensis WSM3693
CCGACAAACTGACTGTCAAGAGCATCGGTTTCGGTGAGCACTCCCGCTTTGCCCTCAACATGGAGGGTACGATGCAGATCGCATCGTCAGGAGGCCGGCGGCTGAGACATGCCGCTCTGGCCGGACGGAAACTTGCGCTCGAGACCGGGCGCACGGTCACACGAAAAGAACTATCTGCGGCAGCCCGGGATGCCGGCAAGGCCCTCGACCTGAGGCCGGCCCAGCGCGCAGTGCTTTCGGAACTGGTCGCCTGCTGGGGCGAGCAGGAATGGGAGCGGCTGCTGGTCTGGCCGTCCAACGACTACTTCATGACCCGCACCGGCCTGACCGAGCGGGCGATCCGGCGCATCCTGCGCCAGCTCGTCGACCTGCAGCTCGTCACCCCGAAGGACTCGCCCAACGGCAAGCGCTTTGCCGTCAAGGACCTGGCCGGCCAGGTGGTCGACGCCTTCGGCTTCGATCTGACCCCGGTCTATGCCCGGCGCGGCGACTGGGCGGTCATGCTTCTCGAGCAGAAGCAGCTGCGCGAGGT
>NZ_JAERQD010000252.1 GCF_016735695.1 Microvirga zambiensis WSM3693
GAGCTATGACGGAATTTAGGTGATGGGGCCGATCAGGCGGCGCTGTTTGTCGGCATCGGAATGACCTCGGTGCCGTCCTTAAACCTGACACCGGCGACCACCTTGGGCAACTGATTTTCGCCCATCAACCGACGCCAGCTTTTCGCGGCTGCCATCACCAGCTTGAACACCATCAGCCGGGCAGTGGTGGGCGACAACGAACCCTTGGTGCGCACGGTCCGGTGCCGCACGGTTGCGAACACACTCTCGATGGGGTTCGTGGTCCGAAGATGGATCCAATGCTCGGCGGGCCAGTCAAAGAAGGCCAGCAGCGCCCGTTGGTCCTTGCGTACGCACTCGACGGCTTTTGGATAACGGGCCACGTAGGCGTCCTCGAACAGATCAACAGCGACTTCGGCCTGGGCACGGGTCGGTGCAAGATAGATCTCGCGCAGGGCTGTCTTCATGCCCGGCTGCACCGATTTCGGCACCTTGTTGAGCACGTTGGCGGTCTTGTGCAGCCAGCAGCGCTGATGATGCGTGCCGGG
>NZ_JAERQD010000253.1 GCF_016735695.1 Microvirga zambiensis WSM3693
CGCCCAGGATGGAATGCTCAAGTTTGACAGGGCAGAGGCTGTTGCCGGTCCGCTATCACGCCCCATAAAGAGCCTGCTTTATAGGGGCGCCTCAATCATGAAAACCGCAGCCGAATACAGAAAACACGCCGAGGAATGCCGGGTTCTCGCCAAGCAGGTTCCCGAGGGCGAACATCGCAATCAGCTTCTGGAGATGGCCCGGACTTGGGACAATCTGGCCAAGGATCGGGAAAGGTTGGTCCGCAACCATCCCGAACTCGACACCTCGAAAAATCCGACCAAGGCTCACGTACCTTCAAAGTAGCGGTTGAGGGTCGCGAAATTCGCATAATCCTCAGCACGAAACCGGCCACGCTGGGCTGATTCGCCTCCGACCGCGTTATCTGGGCGGAGGAGGGTGTGGCCATGATCCACGCTCCGCAAGCAGAACACCGCACGAACTGGCTCTTGGCGGCTCTCGAACCCGAGGACTTTGCGGCTCTGGAACCCCACCTGGAGGGGGTTGAGCTGA
>NZ_JAERQD010000254.1 GCF_016735695.1 Microvirga zambiensis WSM3693
GACGGATTCAAACGGTCGTCGCAACACCCTGAAGGAGGAGGTTGCGATGAGCATTCGAAAGCGGCGGTCGGATCGATCTGGACGAGCGCCGCTACCGTCGCCAGGTCGGCCCCCTGTGGCGGGACGCGATGAAGGGCGTCGGTTTTGGCTTGCGATCGCAACGGGGATGAGCAGCGAGGATGCTGCGGTCGAGGCCGGTGTGTCACACCCTGTCGGGTACAGGTGGTTCCGAAAGGCAGGTGGCATGCCCCCAGCGATGTTCAGATCTTCAGCCAAGCCGCCCTCCGGGCGGTACCTGTCGCTGCTGGAGCGCGAGGAGATTGCGCTTCTGCGGGTCCAGGGCCAGTCCATGCAGGAGATCGGGCGCCGGCTCGGTCGATCTGCCTCGACGATCTCCCGGGAGTTGCGGCGCAACGCAGCCACCCGCAGCGGTGGACTGGAGTATCGCGCGACGACCGCCCAGTGGCATGCCGAGCGATCAGCCCGTCGCCCGAAGCCGACGAAGCTTGC
>NZ_JAERQD010000255.1 GCF_016735695.1 Microvirga zambiensis WSM3693
CTAGAGCAACGGCAGTTCTGACGGAGTCGCTGGGGCTATGCGGCGTGGCGGCTTCGTGATTCACTCATCTCGACCCTCTTCTGGGAGGAGATGAGCGATGACCAAGTCCTACTCGCTGGATCTGCGCCGTCGGGTGGCGCGCTTTGTCGAGGCGGGCCATTCCTGTCATGAAGCTGCCCGCCACTTCGAGGTCTCGGTCGCGTTCGTGGTGCGGCTGATGGCGGCCTATCGAGCCACCGGTAGCCTGGCCGCCAAACCGGAGGGCGGCTGGCGCTACTCCAAGCTCGATCCGCATCGCGAGTTCCTGTTCCAGCGTGTCGCCGAGAAGGGCGACATCACCATGCCGCAACTCGCGGCGGAACTGGCAGCCCGCGGCACCAAGGTCATGCCCGCCTCGATCGCGCGCTGGTTCATCCGCCAGGGCTACAGTTTTAAAAAAAACGCTGCGGGCCAGCGAACAAGGACGCTCCGACGTGCGCCAGGCCCGCGAGCATTGGCGCACGAA
>NZ_JAERQD010000256.1 GCF_016735695.1 Microvirga zambiensis WSM3693
GCGCCGTGAGACCTCGCTAACTCCAGGAGCTCCTGGTTCTGGGCCGGGTAGAAGAACGAGATCAGCGTCTGGCCCTGACGCAGGTGTTGAACCTCCTCCTCCGTCGGCGGACGTACTTTAACGATGACATCGGCGGATGCAGCGACTGCCTGCGCGAAGGGCAGGATCTCGACGCCTGCTGTAATGTAAGCCGCGTCCGAAAAACTCGATTTGGCACCCGCACCCGACTCGAGGACGCAGGTATGTCCGAGCTTCTGCAATGCACGAGCGGAATCGGGCGTCAGCGCAACGCGGTTCTCGCGGTTGGAGATCTCCCTGAGCGCACCGATCAGCATTCCGTATGTCCCTTCAAACTTGGTAGACCTATAGTGGAGTGACGTGTGAGGACAGCAGAAGCCCCGCGATGTGTATTCCTCACTCAACAATCTCACATGTTGACGTAGTTCGGCCCGCCGCCGCCCTCGGGGGTGACCCAGGTGATGTTCTGGTTCGGATCCTTGATGT
>NZ_JAERQD010000257.1 GCF_016735695.1 Microvirga zambiensis WSM3693
ATGAGCGGCAGGATCTTCGCCTTGAGCACCTCTTCGGGCACCGCCTTTACCATCTCGGTGGCGATATAGCCCGGCGCAATCACGTTGACGGTGACGCCCTTGTTGGCGTTCTCCTGCGCCAGCGCCTTGGCGAAGCCGACCACGCCCGCCTTGGCGGCGGAGTAGTTCGCCTGCCCCATCTGGCCCTTCTGGCCGTTGATGGAGGAGATGATGATGATGCGTCCGAACCCGCGCTCGCGCATCCCCTCGATCACGGGGCGCGTGCAGGTGAACATGGAATCGAGGTTGGTGCGGACGACGGCGGACCACTGATCGAAATTCATCCTGTGGAACATGCCGTCGCGGGTGATGCCCGCATTGTTGACCAGAATGTCGACGGGACCGAGTTCGGCCTCGACGGCGCGGATGCCGGTCTCGCAGGCAGCGGAATCGGAGACGTCGAACTTGAAGACCGGGATGCCGGTCTCGGCTTTGAACTGGTTGGCGGCTTCGTCATTGCCGC
>NZ_JAERQD010000025.1 GCF_016735695.1 Microvirga zambiensis WSM3693
TCCGGCGGCTGGGCTCAGGGCATCAGCCTCGACAAGTCCGACAACAGCACGATCAGCAACAACAACGTCTACGACAACTGGGGCGAAGGCGTCGGTGCCATGTTCACCAAGGGCGCCAAGCTCACCGGCAATGTGGTCTATGACAGCTACAGCGTCGGCATCTATCTCGACAACGCGCAGGATGCGGTGGTGCAGTACAACACCGTGTCGCATACCAACGACACCAACTTCTACCGCAGCGGCAAGCCGGCGACCGGCATCGAGATCTGCAACGAGAACGGCGACCGCATGCTGCCGTCCTCGGGCCTCGTGATCACCAACAACGTGCTCGCCGGCGTCGGCAACGTGCACTACAGCACCTACGGCGCCAACACGGGCCTGATCAACTCGACGATCGCGCCGAACACGGTCCAGAGCAGCCCGATCCCGGCTCCGACGCCCACGCCGACCCCGACGCCGACTCCCACGCCGACCCCGGGCGACAACCCGGTCGTGGCTTCTGACGACAGCTACACCGGCACGAAGGACAAGGTTCTTACGGTCGACGCGACCAAGGGTGTCCTCGCCAACGACACGGCTGCCGACGGTGGCAAGGCTGCGGTTGCAGGCACTTTCGCGACCTCTCAGGGCGGCAGCGTGAAGCTCAATGCCGATGGCTCGTTCGTCTATACGGCGAAGGCCAGCTTCACCGGCACGGACACCTTCAACTACACTGCGAAGGACGCCGACGGCGACACCGATACCGGCACCGTTACCTTCAAGGTTTCGGACGTGGCCGACCCGACCCCCACTCCGACCCCGACCCCGACTCCCACGCCTTCGCGGCCGACCACCACGAAGACGTTCAATGGCACGACCAGCTCGAATGAGCTGTGGGGCTCGTCGGGCAATGACCTGATCGACGGCAAGGGCGGCAACGATACGCTCTGGGGCATGAACGGCAACGACGTTCTGATCGGCGGTTCGGGCAAGGACACCTTCGTGTTCGCTTCGGCTGGATCCAACGCCCTCAAGCTGGGTAGCAACAACGTCGACGTGATCGTCGACTTCAACCCCGCTGACGACACGATCCAGCTTGGCGACTCGGTGTTCAGCAAGCTCAAGGCCGGCAACCTCGCCTCGAGCGCCTTCGTCACGGGCACCAAGGCGTTGGATTCCAGCGATCGCATCATCTACAACAAGCAGACGGGCGAGCTGTCCTACGATGCGGATGGCACGGGCTCGGCGGCTGCGGTGAAGTTCGCCGTGATCGAGAACAAGGCCGCTCTCACGGCTGCCGACTTCTTCATCATCTAACGATCGTCTGATCTCTATCAGTGCGAAGCGGCCCCGGTCATACCGGGGCCGTTTTGTTTTGTGGCGCCGCGCAAACGGCGCGATCCGTCGAAACTGGCCATTTCGCTCAACCCCAAAATAGTCGCGACAACCGACCTGTGGGTGCTTTGTCATTACCACCGATCAGGTTTAAGTTCTTGAGCGCGCTTAGGATATTAGGCGTTTCATTCGATCGACCATCCCATTTCAGCGGATATGTCAGAGATGATGAGCCACATTACTCCGGTTATCCTGTCGGGCGGCTCCGGAAGCCGCCTGTGGCCTCTGTCCCGAGAGGCTTATCCGAAGCAGCTTCTCCCCCTTCTGGGGCAGAGGAGCCTTCTGCAGGAGACGTTGCGGAGGGTTTCCGGATCGCCCCGTTTCGGAGCGCCTCTCGTGATCGCCAATGCGGAGCATCGTTTCCTGATTGCGGAACAGCTGCGTGAAATGGGTTGCGACGATGCCACGATCGTGCTCGAGCCGCTCGGGCGCAACACCTGTCCGGCGGCGGCGGTGGCGGCGATCCTTGCCGTCCGGCAGGATCCTGACAGCCTTATTCTGCTGATGCCGGCCGACCATAGCATTGGTGACGCTGCGGCATTTCAGGCCGCCGTCGAGACTGGGACCAAGGCGGCCGAGCAGGGCTACTTCGTGCTCTTCGGCATCACACCCGATTCTCCGGCGACGGGATATGGCTATATTCATTGCGGAGAAACGCTCGACGATCCGAGCATCCGCCGGGTGCAGGGTTTCAAGGAAAAGCCCGACATCGGCGCGGCCGCGACATATGTAGCGTCCGGGACCTATGCCTGGAACAGCGGCATCTTCCTGTTGCCGGCCCGCCGTTTTCTGGACGAGTTGGAGCGTCTGGACCCGAAACTCCTGCAGGCCTGCACGCAGGCGGTCGACAAGGCGGCCACCGATCTGGATTTCCTGCGCCTGGATCCGATGTCGTTCCAGAGTGCGCCGAACATTTCGATCGACTATGCGGTGATGGAGAAGACGCCGCATGCGGCAGTGGTCCCCGTCGATTGCGCGTGGTCGGATATCGGCGCCTGGTCGGCCCTGTGGTCGTTGGCTCAAAAAGACGAGAACGGTACGGCCACCCTGGGAGACGTCGTCGCCCTTGAAAGCAAGGATTGCTATATCCGCTCCGATGGCCCGCTCGTGGCGACCATCGGAGTCGAGGATCTCGTCATCGTGGCAACGCAGGATGCCATCCTCGTGGCGCCCAAGGGCCGTGACCAGGATGTCAAGAAGCTCGTCGATCAGTTGAAGGCGAGGGGGCATGACAGCGCCGTCCAGACGCAGCGAGTTCACCGACCCTGGGGTTTCTATCAGTCCCTTCACACGGGCGAACGGTTCCAGGTGAAGCGGATTACGGTCGCTCCCGGCGAGAAGCTGTCCCTGCAGATGCATTATCACCGAGCCGAGCACTGGGTCGTGGTCAATGGCACGGCCATGGTCACACGCGACAACGAGCAGATTCTTCTGCGCGAGAACGAATCGATCTATTTGCCGCTCGGTTGCGTACACCGGCTCGAAAACCCGGGTCGCGTGCCGCTGAACCTGATCGAGGTGCAGTCCGGCGCCTATCTCGGGGAAGACGATATCGTGCGGATCGAAGATATTTACGCCCGCGACAGCAACGACGGCTTCAAGCGGGAGCCTCGGCGGTTGCCGGCGGAATAGCCTCGATCCACCGGCTGCGCGTCGCTGAATGCATCGAGGCCATGCCCTCGATGCATTCACGACATTGACGCGACCACCTCCAGCATCACCTCGGTCGCACCGCCTCCGATCGACAGGAC
Source organism: Microvirga zambiensis WSM3693 (assembly GCF_016735695.1). Classification (GTDB taxonomy): domain Bacteria; phylum Pseudomonadota; class Alphaproteobacteria; order Rhizobiales; family Beijerinckiaceae; genus Microvirga; species Microvirga zambiensis. Next base: position 3,126 of record NZ_JAERQD010000025.1, read on the forward strand.
GCGGGCATCACGGGCCATGCGCTCGATCGGGCTCTCGCGCATGAACCCCATGGCGCCATGGAACTGCACGCACGAATACATGACCTCATTGACGAGCTCACCGCAGAAGGCCTTCACCATCGAGACCTCGCGCATGCAGTCCTCATCCGCCGCCATGCGCCAGGCGGTGGCATAGAGAAACTGGCGGCCTGCCTCCACTTTCGTGGCGAGCATCGCGAGGCGCTCGCGGATCGCCTGCATATCCCAAAGGACGCCGCCGAATGCCTTCCGCGCTCGTAACCATTGGAGCGTCATCTCGATAGCCGCCTCGGCCGCGCCTATCGCCATGGCCGCGAGGACGAGACGCTCGTTCTGGAAATTGCCCATGATCGAGTAGAAGCCTTGTCCCTCCGCGCCGAGTATGTTGGCAGCGGGGATGCGGCAATTCTCGAAGACGAGCTCCGCCGTATCGGAACAACGCCAGCCATGCTTGTCGAGTTGACGGGCGACGCTGAAGCCGGGCGTGCCCTTCTCGACGAGGAACATGGAGATCCCATTGGCTCCGGCCGACGGGTCGGTCTTGGCGGCGACGCAGATGAGATCCGCGTGAACGCCGTTCGTGATGTAGAGCTTCTCACCATCGAGGACGTAGGAGTCGCCGTCACGGCGGGCACGAGTGCGGATCGCTTTCACGTCCGAGCCCGCATCCGGCTCCGTTATGGCAACCGCGGTGATCACCTCGCCGCTGATGATGCCGGGCATCCAGCGCGCGCGCTGCGCCTTCGTTCCGTCGTTGAAGACATGCGGCGAGGCCATGTCGGTATGCACGAGAGTTGCGATGCCGACGCCCCCATAGGTCGAGCGCCCGAGTTCCTCGGCAAAGATCGTGGATGCGACCGCATCCATCTCGGAGCCGCCGTATTCGGCTGGGTAGCGGATGCCAAAGAAACCGAGTTCCCCCATGCGACGCAGGGTTGGGCGGGGGATGAACCCATCCTCCTCCCAACGGTCTGCATGGGGCTTGATCTCTTCCTTGACGAACCGGCGAACCTGATCGCGCAGGAGCTCATATTCGCCGGCAGCCCAGGGCAGCCCCGACCTGCGTGTCTCTGCCCAACCTTTGTCCATGACTCTTACTCGCTCTGCTGTTCGGCCCGAGATCACATTCAGCTAGATCTCGATCTCTTCTCTCGGTCCCTCGGAGGTTGAAGGTGCCCGCGACTCTGCCATCCAGAGCATGCCGTCGATCACCTCCGCCAGCCCGGCCACCGTGGGACGCTCGAAGAGATTGCGGAGCTGTACGTCCACTCCGAAGGTTTCCCGCATGCGCGATACTGCCCGCATCACCAGGAGGGAATGTCCTCCGAGGCCGAAGAAGTTGTCGTTGCGGCCGATCGATTCGACCTTCAGGAGATCGCACCACAGCTCTGCCAGCGCCTTTTCCGTTGCCGTGGAGGGGGCGACGAATTCCTCTGCCTGTTGGATATTTTCCGCCGTCGGCTCAGGAAGCGCAGCGCGATCGATCTTGCCATTGGTCGTGAGCGGCATCCGCTCGAGTCGAACAAAGTGCGTAGGCATCATGGACTCCAGCAACTCTTCGGCGAGGTGGGCGCGTAGCTCCGCCACGGATATGGGTTTCGAGGAGGCGTAGTAAGCCACGAGCCGCGCGATGCCATCTTCGGCGGCAGCGGGCTCGACATAGCCGATCTTGGCCATGATCTCCTTGATGCGGGGTACGTCCAACTCGTCATTCAGTTCATCGATGGCCTCGTCTCGGGTTTTCTGGCCGAGGCGCACGTCCCAGCTATAGGGCAGGGCGTAGTTGTGGTGCCCGCGTTGTCGCTTGTGGACGTAGATACCGACATCGTTGATGAGGCAGTTCGTGGAGCGCCCGGTATCCGCGGGCCGGTCCCACCCGGCCTGCGTTTTCAGGAACGCGAGCATGTCTTCCAGCGGCACGCTCCAGTAGCGATAGAAGTCGATGAACTTCACCTCCTCGAAGACGGCGTCGTTTCGGAAGACGTCGACATCGAGGTAGCGGGACACGGCATCTTCTCGCCGGTGATACTCTTTGCGCGCCTCGGCGACGAGCGCATCCAGGCGGGCTGGGTCGTAGTCATCGCGCTTGAAGACTTCCTCGGTCAACCGTGTTTCGAAGAACTGGCCACGGGACAATCCTGTCACGATGTACCCGATTTCCTTCTCACGGGCGAAGTTCGTCGCCAGCGTGTAGATCGTCTTGAAGCAGCCGTTGCAGACATTCGCGAACCGTTTCAAGCTGTCGACGAAGATCTCGTTCATGTATGGCGTGCTTCCCCAGTGATGGTCCACGCCGAGCGAGGTCACGAGCCGCCTGATATTGGCTTTTGCTCCTTCGGAGATGAAGCCGTTGTCGAGGGTGAAGGTGAGCGGCTTCACACCCATCGCCACGAGCTTGCAGAGCATGAAGCTGCTGTCCTTGCCGCCGCTCAGCAGCACGATGCAATCATAGGGGCCTTTCCGGTTCGCCTGCATCTCTGCGATCAGGACCTGCAGGTCGTCCGGCGTCTTGAAATAGGTCTGCGCCTTGTCGACATAGGTGTCGAATGCCCGGCAGAGGTTGCAGACACCGGCTGAATCGAACGTCGTTCCGGGCAGGTCGGACGAGACACCGCAGCGCTCGCAATAGCGCAACTGCGTCGGCTTTCCGACCGGGACGGCGACGGCCGCGACCGCGCAATCGTGGATGTCCGGATGCTTGAGAAGCCGGGCTTCGATCTCGCCGAGTTCCACCCGGGCGCCGCCGACCTTTACCTGATGGTCGGCGCGGCCGAGGAAATCCAGGCGTCCCTCCGAGTTCCAGCGGGCAAGGTCGCCGGTTTTGTACAACCGCAGCCTTGAAACGCCGTTGCGGGGATCGGTGGCCGTGAGAAACCGTTCGTCGGTGAGATCCGGGCGATTGAAATAGCCCCTTGCGAGACCGTCTCCGGCAATGAACATCTCGCCGATGATACCGGGAGGGGTGGGCTGGAATGCTTCGTTGAGGACGTAGATTCCGGCATTGGCCGCCGGAGTGCCGATCGGCACGGAGGGCGCCTGATCCCGGTTGATGTCGAATTGGTGGATCATGCAGCCCACCGTGGCTTCGGTGGGTCCGTATTCGTTGTAGATCTCGATCGGATGGGAAATGGCCTTCGTGAGGTCGCGGGCCAATTCCGTTTTGAAGTCTTCGCCACCGACGATGAACTTGCGCAGCCGCGTTGCACGCAAGTCGCGGTCACGGATCATCGCGAGGTGCGCAGGTGTCAGCTTCATGATGTCGGCGGCGTTGTCGTCGACGACCTTGAGCGCGACCATGCTCTGCGCGCCGGGATCGCCGCGATAGACCACGATGCGGCCGCCCGTGATGAGGGGAGTGAAGAGCGTCGTAACCGTCAGATCGAAGGCCAGGGACGAGAACAGAGGCCACGTGAGACTTTCACCTGAACTGTAGACCTTTGCAGCCCACCAGATGTAGTTCACCAGGTTCCGGTGCTCGATCATGACGCCCTTGGGCGTGCCGGTCGAGCCGGACGTGAAAATGATGTAAGCGATACTCCCCGGAGTGGCGGCGGAGGGATGATCCAGTTGCGGTTGTCCCGCAATCGACCGGAAGTCGGCGTCGAGGACGAATATGCCGGCGAGATCGGGAGCAATTGCCGCCTGCAGATGCGCCTGAGTGACTGCCAACGGTATCCGGCCGCCGCTCCCTTTGGTGATGTCCTTCAGAATCGTCGCGAGGCGGCCCTTCGGCGTCGCCGCATCGATCGGCACATAAGCTGCCCCGGATTTCAGAATGCCCAGGATTGCGACGACGACTTCGATGGAGTGTTCCATGAAGACGACTACGATCCCGCCAGGTCCGATGCCGGTGGAGATCAGCTGCGCGGCCATTTGATTGGAGCGCTCGTTGAGCTGACGATAGCTCGATATCTCGTCGCCGAACCGGATCGCCTCGGCGTCGGGCGTGAGCCTTGCTTGGTCGCGAAAGAGATCGATGATCGTGCTGTCCGATGGATAGGACGCTGCGGTATCGTTGAAGTCGACGACCAGTGTCCGGTGACCGTCACCGTTGAGCAGAGGAAGAGACATGCTCTCCGCCGCGATAGGCAGGACTTCATTCATGAGAGTGCGCTCCCCGTTGCGGAAACTCAAAATTAGGTTACGTCAATCACTCAACCTTTTGAGTTGACTGGCGATACAGTTCAGCGATGGCAGGCGCGTCCGGCTCCTCGAGCATGAGCGGGCCGTTACAATCCTCAGGGCCGTAGTAGAACTCGGCCTGAGGCGCGACCTGAAGCCACCGATGCGGCGCGGCTCCCGAACGCAGCCAAGCCTTGTTCGGAAGGAAGATGCAGACGCGGCCTGAATACGAAACAGGCTTGTAACGCTTCAAAGCCGTTATCGCCGTGGCTTTGAGGCGAGCTCTGCTCGCAAGCACCGGATCGGCCGTGGCAGGCCCTTTGCTGTCGCGAATGCGAGTCATAAGCGCTTCGACCCGCTTGCCGGGGTTTCGGAAGCGGCTGAAGAAATATCGAACGCGCGCACCGAATGTCGGTAGCTTCGCCAGCTCCCGCAGTAACGGATCGGCCCGGCGCCGCGCGAAGAAGTAAAGCAGGCGGGGGATTTCCCGATATGTACCGGGGTCGAGCGGGCCGAAGAGTGCCAGGCAGGAAACTTCCGCCCCGCGCTGTTTCAGGATTCGCGCCAGCTCGAAAGCAGTCGCTCCCCCGGAACAATACCCGGCAATGATGTAAGGACCCGTGGGCTGGTATTCGGTGATCTGGTCGGCGAAGTAGCCGGCGATGTCTTCGACGCGATCCATCGGCTCGCTCTTGCCATCGAAGCCCGAGGGCTGGAGCGCGAAGAACGGCTGATCGTCACCCAGGCGCTTTGAGAGGGCGGAGAACGAGAAAGGAACTCCGATATGTCCCGGAACGGCATAAATCGGCGTGCGCTTCCCGTGCAGCTGGAGCGGAACGATCGCGGGCTGTTGGTGGGTCGCTGCTGCGGCCATGTTGAGGAAGCCGATAATCTCGGTCTTCCGATCTCGCAGCTGGTCGCGGAACTCCGGCGTCAGCGCTCCCGCTGGTGCGTTGCACCGGAGTCGGTCGCCCTCAACCCAGACCTTGATGTCCTTGAGTGCCAGGCCAGCGAGAAGCTCCGGGATCTGCATAACCTCCGTCGTCATGGCGCCCTCCGTTCAGTTTCTTGATGATTGGCGAAAGAGCCGAAGCTGCCTCCGAACTCCGTATTTTCGTCTATGCTCCGCTGCAGTTCGTGCGCCAAAAGGAAGAGCCTGAACTCCTGTTCTTTCTGCAGTGCATCGTAAGCGAAGGGCGGCATGAGGGGCATATCAATTTCGGACTACCACGGTCCCGACGTAACCGGGTTTCGGCGCGATGGCGGTGATGGTGAAATCACGCTCATCTGGATTGATCTCACTCCCCAAGCCGCATCCCAAGGCCTTGGAAACTGCCTCCAGCCGGGTCCAGCTCCGAAAGAAGGCTAACAGCCGCTCCTCCGGAACAAGGTTGCGATACAGCTCCTGCTCGGGAGCAGAGAAGCAAAGCGCCGCGATATCGTCCGCCTCGGGCAGGGGACGCAACGCCTCGATATCAACTCCAACCTCGCGGGTGGCAGAGAGAGCGATGACGGCGACGTCTTCCGACCGGGAGACGCTGAAGTGCAAGGCTCGACCGGGCGTTCTGGGCGAGAGAAAGGGTTTGCCGAGGCGCCCGTATTCCAAATCGATTTTTGACGGCGGGATGCCGATCCGGGAGGCGAGGACATGGCGCAGCTGACCCCGGGTGGCGATGAACCGCCGGCGGTCGCGCTCCAACCTCAGCTCGGCGGCGCGCTGCCATTCCGCCTCGTTCAAGCAATCGCCGAGCGCGTGAATGACCTCCGGCTCCGCATCGAGCGTGAACGCCACGACTTCCAAATCATCGCTCTCGAGAACCGGTATCATCATGATCCCGGGCCTCAGGTCAGTCGCCAGAGTCATACGTGGATCCCGATCACTGGGCGTCAGTGCGCACAAGTGCCAATTGTTCCCATGAACGGCGATGCCATTCAGAGGTTTCCATTGATGAGACATTCAAGCTACTGCCGACGCAAGTAGCGCATGGTGGATATTTTGATGTAGGGAGTTCCCACACCGAAAGCCCGGGACCGCGTTGCTCAGGGTCGGTTCGGCGGGGCGACCAGATGGCAAAACTCATGTGCCGAATTCTTTAGAAACTTTGGATAAGACTGGGCTTATCGTCGAGCGATGACTGTCCGTGCGCCCCGTTAAAATGCCGGCAACCTAGCAGGATGCCGCTCTGGAAGACCAAAGCTGCCGCTGGCTTTTCAGTTCTGCTGACGAGCGACGAAAATCCCGCACACCCGCGGGGTCGCGTGTTCTTGAATGATTTTCATCGGAAGGCGCGCCGACACTGTTGATCAAAGCGTCGCTGAATCTGGATTACCCCAAATTGGATAGCTCGAGCGTCCGACATTATGGCAATGCGGTGGCGCGGGCGTTCATGCGCTGTGGCGTTGGTCGTATTCCAGGACGGCATTCAACAGAACCTGGGCTCCTGCCGAGCACTCCTCGAATGTGGTGCTCTCGGCCTCATTGTGGCTGAGCCCGCCGGCGCAGGGGACGAAGATCATCGTCGTAGGAGCGACCCGCGCAATATAGGCAGCGTCATGACCGGCGCCGGAAACCATCTCGCGGGCGGGAAGGCCCTCCTTCTCGATGCCGGTTCGCACGGCAGCGATGCAATCCGGATCGAATCGGACTGCAGGCGAGTCCCAAACCTTCTTCACCTCATGTTCGAGGCCGATCTCCGTGGCAACGGCCGGGACCGCCTCGAACAACTCGCGCTCCATGATGTCGAGTACGGCGTCGTCCGGGTGGCGAAAATCCACCGTGAAGAAGACGTGGCCTGGGATCACATTGCGGGAGTTGGGTTTGACCTCGACGAGGCCGACGGTGCCGACGGCGGAGGGGCTGTGTTCAAGGGCGATCCGGTCGACCTGCTCGACGATCCGCGCCGCTCCGAGCAATGCATTCTTGCGCAGGTTCATCGGGGTCGACCCCGTATGGGCCTCCCGCCCGGTCAGCTCGATCTCGTACCACCGCATTCCCTGGACGCCGGTGACGATGCCGACCACCTTCTGCTCGGCCTCGAGGATCGGTCCCTGCTCGATATGGAGCTCGAACATGGCGCCGAATTTGACCGAGCCGGGAGGCGCCTCGCCGCGATAGCCGATGCTCTCGATGGACGCGGCGAAGGAGATTCCCTGCCGGTCCTGCCGGCTGTCGGCAAAGGCCCGGTCGAAGACGCCGGCATACACTCCCGATCCGAGCATGGCCGGCGCGAAGCGCGAGCCCTCTTCGTTGGTCCAGTTCACGAGCATCAGCGGCGCGTTGGTCTCATAGCCCAGGTCGCTGAGGGTGCGCATCACCTCGAGACCTCCGAGAACGCCGAGAACGCCGTCGAACTTGCCCCCCGTCGGCTGCGTGTCGAGATGGCTGCCGATTGCGATAGGGGCAATGTCGCGTCTTTTCCCAGGCTTGAGGGCGAACATGTTGCCGACCTGGTCGACTGTCACGGTGCATCCCAGAGCCTCGCACTGGTTCTTGAACCAGTCCCGAACCTGCCGATCGAGGTCCGTCAGCGTGAGACGGCAGATCCCGCCTTTCTCGGTGCCACCGATCTGCGCTGTGTCCATCAGGCTGTCCCAGAGGCGCTTTGGGTCGATCGTCAGGTTCTGCATACTCATTTCAACACCCGCGAAGAGAAAAATCCTCTTCGGCAATGCGGAGCCGGAGAGGATGGATAGGATGGATGCCGGCTCAGCGCACGACTGCCTTCGGCGCAGTGTTCGCCTTCCAGAGCCGCTGGGCCTCGGCGAAGGCCGGGAGTGGGCGCCTCGGTACGAAGCGACCCTCGCCACGCTCGGCGCGAACCTTGCCGTTCTCGGCCGCCAGTCGACCGCGGAGATAGACTTTTGCCGGCAGACCGGTGAGCGCGTAGCCCTCGAACACATTGTATTCGATCCGGCTGACCTGGTTTTTCGCCGAGATGGTCTTGGTTGCCTTCGGATCCCAGATCACGATATCCGCGTCGGCCCCCGGCATGATCACGCCCTTCTGGGGATAGATGTTGAGGATGCGTGCGGAATTGGCGGAGGTCACGGCCACGAACTCGTTCGGCGTCAGCCGCCCGGAGTTCACGCCCGTGGTCCAGAGCACCGGCATGCGATCCTCGAGCCCTCCGGTGCCGTTCGGAATGCTGCGGAAGTCGTTCAGGCCGATCCGCTTCTGCTCCATGGTGAAGGAGCAGTGATCGGTCGCGACGACCTGGAGCGATCCAGCCTGCAGGCCGGCCCACAGGCTGTCCTGGTGGTGCTTCGGCCGGAAGGGCGGCGACATGACCCGCTGGGCGGCGTGATCCCAGCTCCGGTTGAGATAATCGGTCTCGTCGAGCACGAGGTGCTGGATCAACGGCTCGCCGAAAACCCGCTTGCCCTCCGCTCTCGCGCGCGCAATCGCTTCGTGCGCCGGCTTGCAGGAGGTGTGGACGATGTAGAGCGGGCAGCCCGCCATGTCAGCGATCATGATGGCCCGGTTCGCCGCCTCGCCTTCAACCTCGGGTGGCCGCGAATAGGCGTGGAACTCGGGGCCGGTCTTGCCCTGCGAGATGTACATGTTCTGCATCTGCGCCACGACATCGCCGTTCTCGGCATGGACGAGGGCGGTGGCACCAAGTTCGGCGCAGCGCTTGAAGGAGCGGAAAAGCACGTCGTCATCCACCATCAGCGCGCCTTTATAGGCCATGAAGTGCTTGAAGGTGTTCACGCCATGGGTGTTCACGATCTCGCCCATCTCGCGCGAGACCTCATCCGACCAGGATGTGACCGCCAGATGGTAGGAATAGTCGCCGGCTGCCTTCTCGGACTTGCGCCGCCAGTCGTGATAGGCCTCGACCAGGGACTGACCGGCACCGGGGATGCAGAAGTCGACGATCATGGTCGTGCCGCCGGAAAGCGCCGCCTTGGTGCCCCACTCGAAATCGTCCGCCGACACGGTGCCCATGAACATGAGCTCCATATGGGTATGCGGGTCGATCCCGCCCGGCATGACATAGGCGCCGCTGGCATCGACGATCTCGGCCCCGGCCGGCGCCTCGAGATTTTCGCCGACGGCGACGATCCGCTCTCCCTCCACGAGCACGTCGGCGCGTCGGCTGAAATCGGCATTCACAACGGTTCCGCCGCGGATGAGAAGGGCCATGATGAATCTCCCTTGATTGTTTTTGATTGGTGAAGGCTTGGACGCTCCCCCCGGACGGCGAGGGGAGCGTCCTTGCTGCTTACATCTTCGCGTCGACGACCGCGTGCGACCAGGCGCCTTCCGGCTTCTTGGTGATCACGGGAGCATCGCCGCCGGAGGAGAGCAGTGTCGAGACCGTACGGTCGAAATCCGCCGGATCGAGCTTGCCCTTGGCGGTATCGAGGAGCTTCGCGATCTCGCCGGCCATGCGCTTCTGATGCTTCTCGGTCTGTGCGCCCGAGGCATCGTTGTCGAGAACGATCTTGGCGGCGTCATCGGGGTTCTGGCGCATGTAGTCCCAGCCCTTCTGGGAGGCCGCGACGAACTTCGCCATCTTGGTGACGAAGGCCGGATCCTTCAGCTTGTCCTGCATCACATAGAGGCCATCCTCCAGCGTCGCGACGCCTTGGTCCTCGTATTTGAACACCACGAGCTGCTCCGGCTTGAAGCCGGCATCGATGACCTGCCAGTATTCGTTGTAGGTCATGGTCGAGATGCAGTCGGCCTGCTTCTGGATCAGCGGGTCGACGTTGAAGCCCTGCTTCAGCACTTTCACGCCGCCGGCAGACCCATCGGTCTTGTAACCGAGCTTCGCCATCCAGGCGAGGAAGGGATATTCATTGCCGGAGAACCACACGCCGAGGGTGCGGCCCTTGAGGTCCTGAGGCGTCTTGATGCCGGTTTCCGCACGGCAGGTAAGCATCATGCCGGATTTCTTGAACGGCTGCGCGATGTTGACGAGCGGAACGCCTTTCTCCCGGGCGGCAAGCGCCGAGGGCATCCAGTCGACGATCACGTCGGCCCCGCCGCCGGCGATCACCTGCGGCGGTGCGATATCGGGCCCGCCCGGCTTGATCGTCACGTCGAGCCCGGCCTCCTTGTAGAAGCCCTTGTCCTTCGCGACGTAGTAGCCGGCGAACTGCGCCTGCGTGACCCATTTGAGCTGGATCGTCACCTTGTCGGCCTGCGCGAAGGCGGCGCTCGAAAAGCCCAGAGCGACGGCGCCCGCGAGTAGTGTGGTCCTGATCATTCTTCACTCCTCCAAAACGCCGTCCGCGATCCCCTTATGTGCGGTACGACGGATGCCAAAAGGTTGCGGCGCGCTCGATGAGCGCGATGAGACCGTAGAAGGCCGAGCCGGCGATGGCCGCCAATGCGATTTCCGCCCACACCATATCGAGGGCCATGCGGGCGACCTCGATCGAGATGCGGAATCCCATGCCGACGATCGGTGTGCCGAAGAACTCCGCGACGATCGCACCGATGAGCGCCAGCGTCGAGTTGATCTTCAGCGCATTGAAGATGAAGGGCAGGGCGACGGGCAGCCGGAGCTTCACCAGAGTGGTCCAGTACCCGGCGGCGTAGGAATGCATGAGATCGCGCTCCTGCCTGCCGGCTGCGGCAAGGCCGGCAACCGTATTCACGAGCATGGGGAAGAAGGTCATCACGACGACGACGGCGGCCTTCGAGTGCCAGTCGAAGCCGAACCACATCACCATGATCGGCGCGATCCCGATCACCGGAAGCGCGGACACGAAATTGCCGAGCGGCAGGAGGCCCCTGCGCAGGAATGGTATCCGATCCGCAATGATCGCGACGAGAAATCCCGAAAGGCAGCCCATGACGTAGCCGGACAGAACCGACTTCACGAAAGTCTGGATGAAGTCTTCCCTCAGGGTGGGAAGCGAGGCCATGAAGCGGCCTGCGATTGCCGACGGCGCGGGCATCAGCACCGAGGGTACGCCGGCGCCGACGACGATGACTTCCCAAAGGAAGAACAGGAAGGCCCCGAACAGGATCGGGACCGATAGTCCGACGGCGCGGCGTGCCGCCGGGCTCCTGGCACGAAGATGGGACAGGGCGCTCAAGCCGATCCCCGCAAGCAGCCACAGGACACCGACAAGGGTCCAGAAACCCAGACCGGCTTGCCCTGCCATCGTCGGTCGATGGACCATGATCAGGGCTGCAAGACAGCCAAGCGCGGCGAGGGGAATAAGGATCGTGGCGCGCAGCGCGGTGCTCATGCGGAGCGCACTCCCATGCGCCTGTTCACGAGGCGCTCGGCCAAGCCGACGGCGGCGACGAGGATGGATGCAAGGGCCGCCGCCGCGAAGAGAGCCGCCCAGATCTGGATCGTCTGGCCATAATAGGAGCCGGCCAGGAGCCGCGCCCCGAGACCGGCCTGGGCGCCTGTGGGCAGCTCGCCGACGATGGCTCCGACGAGGCTGATGGCGATGGCCACCTTCAGGCCGGCGAAGAGATAGCTCAGCGAAGCGGGGAGGCGCAGCTTCCAGAAAACCTGCGCCGACGAGGCCGAATAGGTGCGCATGAGATCGCGCTGCAGGAGATCGGGCGATGTCAGCCCCTTCACCATGCTGATCGTGATGGGAAAGAAGCAGAGATAGGCGGATATGATCGCTTTTGGGAAAAGACCCGTGATGCCGATCGAGCCGAGAACGACGATGATGATCGGTGCGATGGCGAGGATCGGGATCGTCTGCGAGGAGATGATCCAGGGCATCAGGCTGCGCTCGAGCGTTTTCACGTGAACGATGAGAACGGCGAGCACGATGCCGAGAAGCGAGCCCAAGGCGAACCCGAGCAATGTGGAGGACAGGGTCACCCAGGCGTGAAAGAGCAGGCTGCGGCGGGACGTGATCGGCGTGTCGATGACGGTCTTCTTCAATTCGACCAGGATCTGGTGCGGCGCCGGCAGCATGGGCCGCTCCTGCTCCAGCGTCGCAAGGAAAATCTCGCTCGTGCTGCGCTGCTCTCCGGCACGCGCGAAGGCATCGGACACGCCCTGCCAGTTCATCGCAACCGCTGCCGCATACCAGAGTGCCACGATCACCAATATGACCGTGAGAACGGGAACTGCGCTGCCCTGCCATAGGCGAGCGGCCTTGCGCGAGGGCGCAGGACGCATGCCGAGGGACAGGGTGTCAATCGTCATAGGAGTGTCCCGATCTCAGGCCCTCGCGAACCCGATGGGCGATCTTCAGAAATTCCGGCGTCTCGCGAACCTCCAGCCTTCGTTCGCGGCCCAGGACGCCGGCATCGATGATATCGATGATGCGTCCCGGACGTGGCGACATCACCACGATCTTCGTGGAAAGAAACACGGCCTCCGGGATGGAATGGGTGACGAAGAGAACGGTCTTTCCGGTCTTTCTCCACAACTGGAGAAGCTGCTCGTTGAGATGATCGCGGACGATCTCGTCGAGGGCGCCGAAGGGCTCGTCCATGAGCAGCAGCTTCGGATCGAACGAGAGGGCACGGGCGATGGAGGCGCGCTGCTGCATGCCGCCGGAGAGCTGCCAGGGGAACTTGTTCTCGAACCCCTTCAGGTTCACGAGGTCGAGCTGCTTGTCGGAGCGCTCGCGGCGTTCGGCTTTCGAAAGGCCGAAGATTTCCAGCGGCAGCTCCACATTCTTGCGGATGCTCCGCCAGGGATAGAGGGCAGGGGTCTGGAACACGAAGCCATAGTCGCGCCTCAGCCTGGCCTCGCTCGGGCTCACGCCGTTCACGTGGATATGGCCCGCATTCGGCTGTTCGAGATCCGCAATGACCCGCAAAAGCGTGGTCTTGCCGCAGCCCGACGGGCCGATGAAGGAAACGAATTCGCCCTCGTCGATCTGCAGGTCCACATCGGAGAGAGCGTAGACCGGGCCGTCTGCCGCCTCATAGGTCAGCGACAGCCCGCGAATGTCGACGACGGAGGTTCCGGCATGGCCTGCGACCAGCCGATGGTCAGAGGCAGCATGAGCGGGTCCATCCCCCTTTTCACCGAATTCGCTTGTCACGCGCTTCAACACTGCTTGCTATTCCTCAGGTGTCTTGTTGCATCTAAGCAAGAATTATGCCGTCTCCGAATGGTCGAGATATCCGTTCCCGAGGCACTCTTGCCTGCACGTTTCATGAGCAAGCCGCCGCTGGTTTCGGCATGGTCGCGATAGCGACACCTGCCTTGCTGCTGAGCGCCGGCCTTGCCTGAAGCCGTCGTTGAGCCATAAGCTCTCCTGCGGGAGAAACGCGAAAGGGCGACATGGTGGCTGATGAAGTCGGGATGAGCGTTCGCGCATCTCCAAGAAAGACCAGAGCGGGAGAGGCGAACACGCAGCGCATCCTGGATGCCGCCCTCGAGGTCTTCGCGGCCTATGGCTTCCAGGGCGCGCGCATCGACCAGATTGCCGTTGCGGCAGGATTGTCGAAGCCAAACCTGCTTTACTACTTCCGGACCAAGGAAGACCTTTACACGGCCGTGCTTCGGCGCACGTTGGACATGTGGCTCGAACCCCTGCGAGAACTGGACGCCTCGAGCGATCCGCGCGTGGCGCTTGGCGCCTATATCGCCCGCAAGCTCGATTACTCGCGCAGTCACCCGACGGCGTCGCGCCTGTTCGCCATGGAAATGTTGCAGGGTGCTCCGCATCTGGGATCGGCGCTGACGGGTCATTTGCGTGACATGGTGGAAGCGAAATCGAGCATCATCGAAACCTGGATCCGGGAAGGCCGGCTGCGGCCGATCGATCCCAAGCATCTCATCTTCGCGATCTGGGCGACCACGCAGCATTATGCGGATTTCGGAACCCAGATCCGCTCGCTGACGGGCAAAAGCATCGAAAACATCGATTTCTATGAGGCCACCCGTACGACGCTCACGAGCATTCTTCTCGACGGCGTGCTGCCGTCGAAGGAAAAATGCCGTGACGTCTGAGATGGCCATGCCGGCGATGTTCTCCTAAAACCGTCCAAAGGAATAGTGCTTTCGATCGTGTTATGCCCCGTCCTTCATTCCGCCGGCTCAAGCGGTTCCAGAGGTTTCTTGGCAGCCGCCGATAGCGGATTGTTGGGATGCTGGGTCCAGTTGAGATAGGAGCCGTCGACCAATCGGCCGGTTCTGCGGTCTATCTCGTTCACCAGCGGCTCCATGGTGATGCAGTTTTCGATGGGGCAGACGCTGGCGCAGAGATTGCAGCCGACGCATTCCTCGTCGATGACCTCGAAGTGCCGAACCCCATCGACGAGATGAGTGATCGCCTGATGCGAAGTGTCCTCGCACGCAACATGGCAGCGGCCGCATTTGATGCAGAGATTCTGGTCGATCCTCGCCTTCACGGCATAGTTGAGGTTCAGATACTGCCAGTCGGTCACGTTCGGAACGGCCGCCCCGACGAAGTCGGAGACGCTTGCGTAGCCGTGCTGGTCCATGAACTCCTCGAGGCCGGTGATCATCTCCTGGACGATCTTGAAGCCATAGACCATTGCCGCCGTACAGACCTGCACGGTGCCGCAGCCGAGCGCGATGAACTCCGCCGCATCCCGCCAGGTTTCGATGCCGCCGATTCCCGATATCGGCAGGCCCCGCGTTGCGGGGGATCGGGCGATTTCCGCCACCATGTTGAGGGCGATGGGCTTCACCGCCGGGCCGCACATGCCGCCATGAGTCGCCTTCCCATCCGTATGCGGATTGGGAACCATGCGGTCGAGATCGACGCCGACGATGGAGTTGATCGTGTTGATGAGGGAAACCGCGTCCGCACCACCGCGCTTTGCCGCCTCCGCGGGTTTTCGGACGTCGGTGATGTTGGGCGTGAGCTTCACGATGACCGGCATGCGGGAATGTGTCTTGCACCACCGGGTGACCATCTCGACATATTCCGGCACCTGGCCGACGGCGGCACCCATGCCGCGCTCGGACATTCCGTGCGGACACCCGAAATTCAGCTCTATCCCATCGGCCCCCGTGGCCTCGACGCGCGGGAGAATCCGCTTCCAGGCTTCCTCCTCGCAGGGCACCATGAGGGATACGACGATGGCCCGGTCGGGCCATCGCCGCTTCATCTCGGCGATCTCCTGCAGATTGATCTCCAGGATTCTGTCGGTGATGAGCTCAATGTTGTTGAAGGCGGTGACGCGCCGGTCCGGCCCGTGAACGACGCCATAGCGCGGGCCGGAGACGTTGACGATCGGCGGCCCGTCCTCGCCGAGGGTTTTCCAGACGGCTCCGCCCCAGCCGGCGCGGAAGGCACGCTCGATATTGTACGCCTTGTCCGTTGGGGGGGCGGAGGCGAGCCAGAAGGGGTTCGGCGATTTGATGCCGCAGAAGTTGACGCTGAGATCGGCCATGTCCTTCCCCTCACTCCGCCGCCAGGGGCACGAAGCCCTGGAGCATCCGGTTGATCGACAAAGCAGCCTGCTTGCCATCCTCGACGGCGACCACCGTCAGGTCCCGTCCACCCGCGGCGCAATCACCCCCTGCCCAGACATCGGGAAGGGATGTGCGGCGCTCGAAATCGACCGCAATGCGACCGCCTTCGAGTTCGAGAACGTCATGAGAGCCTTCGAGAACCTGCGGAACGAACACCTGGCCGATCGCACGGAAGAGCTGGTCCGCCGGCAGTTCGAAGGTTTCCCCCGTATCGACGAGCCTGCCGTTCTCCACCGTGGTTGCCGCGAAGCTGACCGCCCTGAGCGCGCCGTCCGCTGCGTAGACGGCAACCGGGCGGGCCCAGTGGCGGATCACGACGCCGTTAACCAGAGCCAGCTCCTGCTCGTAGCCGCTTGCCCCCATCTGCTCGGCACCGCGGCGATAGACGATGGTGACTTCTTCGGCGCCGAGTTTTTTCGCCTGCACCGCCGCATCGATGGCCGTCATGCCACCGCCGATCACGACAACGCGACGGCCGATGGGCAGTGTCGAGAGGTCCGTCGACTGCCGCAGCGCTTCGATGAACGCAACGGCATCTTCGACGCCATTCAGATCGTCGCCCTCGGCACCCAGAGCATTCACGGCCTGAAGCCCGAGCCCGAGAAACACCGCGTCGAAATCCCGGCGCAGGTCGGCCAGCGTGAAATCGTGCCCAAGCATCTGCCCGCAACGCAGCTCGATGCCGCCAACGCTGAGGATCCAGTCGACCTCCGCCTGGGCAAAGTTATTCGTCGATTTGTAGGAGGCGATCCCGTGCTCGTTGAGGCCGCCCGGCTTCGCTCGTCCGTCGAACACCACCACGTCGTGACCGAGCGTCGCCAGCCTATGGGCGCAGGACAAGCCGGCAGGACCGGCACCGACGACCGCGATGCGTTTTCCGGTTCGAGCGCCCTGTCGATAGAGCTGCCGTCCCGATGCCATGACGGCATCGGTTGCGTGGCGCTGGAGCTCGCCGATGATCACCGGTTTTCCCTCGGCAGCGTTACGGACGCAGGCCTCCTCGCAGAGGGTTTCCGTCGGGCAGACCCGGGCGCACATACCGCCGAAGATATTCGAGTCCAGGATCGTCTTGCCGGCTCCCTGGTCGTTGCCGGTGGCGATCTGCCGGATGAAGAGGGGGATGTCGATGCCCGTAGGGCAGGCATTGACGCAGGGTGCGTCGTAGCAGAACAGGCAGCGTTCCGCCGCGACCCGGGCTTCATGCCTGTCGAGCGCAGCATGGAGATCGGAAAAAGCTTCATGATACGCGCCGGGGGCAAGCCGCCCTGCACAGATATCGGATGCAGAAGTCATAGGTCCTCCTGCCCGCTCAAGGCGAGTTTTCAGGCCGTTGATCCGTTCACCTCGGCCCGCTTCTCAAGGAGCGGGCTCTTGATTTGACCATCTGATCAAAGCTTTTCTAAACTGTCAAACAGGGCATGCGGAGCCAGCGGTCGCTCGCAACATGTTGGAATACCACAGTTGTTTTCCACGGTAAGTTGCAGCGGCGGGGCAGGGCGACCGATATGTCTCAGATGACGGAGAAGTCGATCTTGAGGGTCGTGTCCTGCTCGATCGTGGCGGTTTGTATCGCATCGAGGTCGACGCCGAAGGCTCCGTTGGAGTAGGTGAGGTCGATGTCGGCGTCCTGATCCGCATGGATGGCCTGCTTGATGCCTACGGCGACCTTGATCTTGAACTGCTCTTCCAGGTCGTCGTCGATGTCGACATCGACATCGGTATGCTGCCTGACGTCGAGATCGTTGTTGGCATGGACGAGGCTGCTGCCATTCCAGCCGCCCATCATCAGGTCGAGCTCGGTGTCCTGCTCGATGTCGACCTCATTTCGGAGGTGAAGATCGACATAGAGGACGCCCTTCACCTCGTAGATGTCGAGGTCGATTTCGGTCTCCTGGTCAATCGTCATGAACTGGTTGAGGCGAAGGAACATGCGTCCATTGCTGTCGTAGTCGAGGTCGATATCGACATCCTGATCGATATCGGCGTCGTTCTCCATGAAGACGCGGATCTTGCTGTCGCCGACCCAGCCATTGAGCAGGACATCAGCATCCTGATCGACGAAGGCGGTCTGAACGACGTGCAGGTCGTCGCCGTCTGGCACCGCGAGCGGGATCGGCATCTGTCCGGGTGCCGGAGCTGAAACTCCTGCACCAGGTGGCAATACCCCTCCCAAAGCCGACCCGCCTTCCGGGCCATTGCTGTCGCTCGCCTCGCCCTTGGGCTGTTCATGCGGCAAAGAAGCTTCGTGCCCGTCTTCGCTTGTTCCACTGCTGCCCCCCACCGGACGGGAAGCCGCCATGCCCGACATGGAGGGCGTCGCGTGTGTGAAGTTCGAGCCGGAGAAGCCAAGATCACCACGCCAATGAACGTCGATCTCTCCGAGGTCTTCGCCGGACCCGAAAGGCTTGCTCGCGTGCGTTGAATGACCAGCCTCAGTGGAATTGTATGTCGATGGGATATCCGACTGACGTGCAGCACCCGTCGGCTGAGGTTTCAAACCAACTTCCGGTATTGCGGGGTCGATGTCGTGATGCAGGACCTGCGAGTTTGACAGGTCCGCACCCGCGGTCGGGCGCACATGAGTTCCATCGCGGTCGGCCGGCAAAACGACCTCGTCGGGGTCGTCTTCAAGGATCGGGAGCAGGTTACGTATTCCCCTGTCCGGCGACAGCATGGTCCTCTACCTTGCAGGATATCCATTCGCGAGGATCTTGAGCCGACACCGGCCCGTGTGCCAGTCACCTATTCGGGCGGCACCGGTGCGGGTTCGATCAGCGATTGCGTTGGTTGTATCCAAGTGAAGACTGGAGCATGCCCAATACCGGCGATTGAAATGCGACGGTTTAATGCCGATGGGTGACACCTGAAATGATTGCATAGGGCGGAAGAATTATCCTTTGGGCGCCCCAATAAGTTGGCGATGTCGAACGACTGCTTCCGTCCGGTTCGTGGCGTGCAGCTTGCGCATGATGCGTTGTATATGAACTTTGATCGTATTCTCGGAGATATGAAGAGAATGGGCGATCCATTTGTTGGACCACCCCTTTTGGAGAGCATCCAGAACCTCGAGCTCCCGTGCGGTAAAGATCACATTCGCGTCGCAAGCGTTTCCGTCGAGCATATC
Source organism: Microvirga zambiensis WSM3693 (assembly GCF_016735695.1). GTDB lineage: Bacteria > Pseudomonadota > Alphaproteobacteria > Rhizobiales > Beijerinckiaceae > Microvirga > Microvirga zambiensis. Next base: position 21,786 of record NZ_JAERQD010000025.1, read on the forward strand.
GTCGCCCGGTTCCATCAAAGCCAGGAGAGACCTCGATGCTGCCTCGATTGGATGGCGCGGTTCCAATGCGGTTACCATCGAGTGCCCCATGCAGTCGGCCTCGGTGATCGATTGCACATCGTTTGGGAGCATGCAGGGATAATAGGTTCCTCCGACCATCACCAGTTTCAGGGCCGCGACCGCGACTCTGAACGAGGTCGTCACGGGAATGATGCCGCGCACGCCAATCGCGATCGCTTCGCCGATGGCGCGAGCGTTCGGGCAGCGGGATAGGATGACGACAGGAACGTTCGGGCATAGCTGAACGAGAGTATTCGCTTCGGTGGCCAAATGGCGGCCCGACATCGGATATGTATCGGCTCTCAATAGCGCGAGCGCGAAATTGGCCCTGTCGATCCGGTTCACGTCGTCCGTCGACGACAACCCCATGATGGGGGTTTCCAGAAAGGCGCTGCGCATCGCCTCGATAAGACATTCTCGCGTGAAGACTTCGTCATCGATGACGACGATTACCCCTTTGCTGATGCCTTCCTGATCACAAACCGAATGTGCGTTCGGAAATTGCATCATATCCTCCCTAGCGTTTAGGGAAACTTGCAAGGGCTCTCAACGTGTTTACGTGCGCATGTGATCGGCGTTCTGAAAATACGGGTTACCGACCTCAGCCGACCGGAGCTGCCTCAGCCAACTCGCCGACAATACGGGACCTGGACGTTAACGCTTAGGTACGCATTAAATAATCCAATCATCATAATACAAATTAGTACTCGATATAACTGCCGCCGCGAGCGATTAAGAGAACTTCTCGAATGGTCAAGTTTCACTTTTCATCGCCGATCATGCCGCAATAAGACACGACTACTGGCCCTGTAGCAGCATTGTCGACGTCAAATCCGGTTTGGCTGATACGATTTTCTGCTTTTGCTTCACATATTGATTCTGAAGCGGAATTTGCGCTGGAGCGGCCGCAGGGAGAACTGAAAGTCTCCGACCTGCTCGCGAAAATTGATTGGTTACGCTGTGAGAAAATCTGCGCAGACGATGCCCATTGTGCCTCGCTGGTCTTAAAAACGGGCTGAATAGCGATTGCGGAGTACCACTTACTCAGTTGGTCGATGAGCCCATGTCGAGATCGGCTTCTCTCGAACCCGGTGCAATCGCCTGAACGGGCGATCGTGAAGAGGTCACCACCCATTCTGAGACATGCAAATCGGCAACTTTCGCTTCTGGATTGCATGCGGGAAAGTCTTCTTAACCGCCTGACGACTTTCTGCTGGGCGGAAGCACCAATTGCGGAGGTTCCAGAATGGGAGATCTATCAGAACTTCTCAGCAAATTCGGGTTTGATTTCGACCTCGATGTCGAGTTGAAGAACAGCCTCGATCAATGGCAGGATCAGGACATCGATACCAAGGCCAAGCAAAGTTCCGACATCGATCAGGACAACGACAATATCGGCAAGGTCGATTACAACCCCGTCCAGCTCGCCCATAACGACGCCAGCGCCAATAACAAGGCCTGGACCGATGTCGATACCGACAACGATTCGACCGTGAGCAATACCAACACCTCCAACGGCGACTCGAAGGCGATCGCGGACAACGACTCTTCCGGCGGAATCGCTGAGGCAGGCGACCCGTCCGGCGGCTGGTCGAAGAGCGGCGATACCAATGGCGGCGATACCGACAGCGGCGATGCCAAGGTCGGACCGGTCTTTGGTGGCATCGCCATCGGTAAGGGCGGTGATGGCGGCGAAGGCGACGGCGGCGACGCCGACAGCGGCAAGGCCTATTCCGGCGACGCCACCGGCGGCGAAGGCGATTCCGGCAATGTGAAGACCGGCTGGGCCGATGCGGACGGTGGCGACGGCGGTGATGGTGGCTGGGCCAAGGGCGGCTACGGCGATGGCGGCTGGGCCAAGGGTGGCGACGGCGAGGGCGGCAACGCCAGCAGCAAGGTCTACAGCGGCGACGCCACCGGTGGCGAAGGCACCGGCGGGGCTGGGACCGGCGGCTCGGGTACTGGCGGCGATGCCAATGGCGGCGACGGCGGCTATGGCGGCGACGGCACCGCAAGCTCCGGCGCGGGCACCTCCGGTGCCGGCACGGGCGGCGCGGGGAGCTCGGGCGACGCGTCGAGCGGCGATGCCACGGGCGGCGAAGGCACCGGCGGCGCCGGTGGCTACGGCACCGGGACGGTCGGCGATGCCACGGGCGGCACTGCAACCAGCGGCGCAGCCACTGGCGGCGATGCAAAGGGTGGCAGCTCGCAGGGTGGTAACGCAGCCGGCGGAAACGCCAGTGCGGATGGCGGCGACACGAGCGGCGACGCCGGGTCGCAGACCGACAACGATGCCGTGTCCGATATCAGCTCCACTGCCGGCGGCAATGCCATGGCCGGTATCGAGCAGGGCGGCGGCGGAACGGCTGCCTCGAGCCAGGACATCGGCGACTTCGACTTCGCGCAGGACAACGACTCCGACGCCACGTCCAAACAGGACCAGGCCGTCACGGTCGACGTCGACCAGATCATGGACGCCGTGCAGGACGCCAGCCTGTCGCTCACGTTCGACTTCGGCGACTTCGACTGGAGCTTCGGAGCCTGACGCAAGAAAGGCAATCCGGGACCGCTGAACCGAAAGCGGCCCCGGATCGGCGCTCGCGCAGGCGCCCTCCAGCTGTGCGAGCGCCAGCCATAGTTTCGACCGACGCGCCCGGAGTTCGCCGCATGGCCACGAACTGGATGAAGGCTCGCCATCAGACCGAGATGGAGCACGCCTTCCGGCTTTGCCGTTACTCGCTCGTTCTCGTTGCGGGCTTGAGCTTCTTCGTCAATCTGCTCGCCCTGACCATGCCGCTCTATCTGCTGCAGGTCTACGATCACGTTCTGTCGAGCCAGAGTCTCGACACGCTCTATATGCTGACCCTGATCGTCGTCTTCGCTCTTGCGCTTCACGCGGTCATCGAGGCGTTGCGGCGCGAGATGCTGGCCCGCGTCGGAGGCTGGCTCGAGGAGCGTCTGCAGGCCCCCGTGCTCACCGCCGCCGTTCAGGCAGCCTTGCGCGCCGATCCCGCGGGCGCAGCCCAGGCATGGCGCGACCTCGGCACCCTGCGACAGTTCTTCGGCGGCTCCGCCTGCACGGCTTTGTTCGACCTGCCGTGGACACCTATTTTTCTGCTCGCGATGGCGCTCGTTCACCCGATGCTCGGCTTCATCGGCATCGTGGCCTCGCTCATTCTGTTCAGCCTTGCCTGGCTCAATGAGACGGTCACGCGAGCGCCCTTCGCGAGGGCCGCCGCGGCTTCGTCGGAGAGCCAGCATCGGTTTGAATCCCTCATGCGCAATGTCGAGGCGATCACTGCCATGGGCATGCTGCCCGGTGTCGCGCGATTGCTGTCGGATGAGCAGTCCCATGCGAAGTCTGCTCAGCTGTCGGCCGGCGCACGCGCGTCAGCCATTCAAGCGCTCGCCCGTTTCATCCGGTTTCTCGCCCAGGTCCTCGTGATGGCGGTCGCCTCATACCTGGTGATCCGGCACGACGTCAGCCCGGCCGCGATCTTCGCCGCCTCGATCCTGCTCGGGCGTTCGCTCGGGCCGGTCGAGGGTGCGATCGGCACCTGGAAGGCCGTGACCAATGTGCGGCTCGCCTATGATCGTATCCGGCGCGTGATGCAGGCTGCGCCTCCGCCGGTGAAAGGCATGGAATTGCCGCCGCCGAGCGGTCTTCTCGAGGTAGAACAACTCACCTATGTACCGCCCGGCTCGGCGGAGCCCATCGTGCGGCGGTTGTCGATGATGGTCTGTGCCGGCAAGGTGCTCGGCGTCGTCGGGCCTTCGGGTGCAGGAAAATCGACGCTCGGCCGCCTGATTGCGGGCACCGTTCCCCCAACGACCGGACATGTGCGTCTCGACGGAGCCGATATCGGCGTGTGGATGGCATCCGGTGGACACCGCTATTTCGGCTACCTGCCGCAGGATGTAGAGCTCTTCGCCGGCACCGTGGCCGAGAACATCTCACGCCTCTCGGAAGCAAGCTCCAAAGACGTGATCGCTGCCGCCCGCCTTATCGATCTCCATGAGACCGTTATGCGGCTGCCGCGCGGCTACGACACCAATATCGGCGAAGGAGGAGCGCGCCTCTCCGGCGGCCAGCGTCAGAAGCTCGGGCTCGCTCGCGCCTTCTTCGGCGATCCGCGCCTCATCGTCCTCGACGAGCCCAATGCCAGCCTCGACCCGGAGGGCGAGGAAGCCTTGCGCCAGGCCATCACCGAGATGAAAACCCGCGGTGCGACCATCATCGTGATCGCGCAGCGGCTCGGGATCCTGTCCATCGCCGACAGCGTGCTCGTTCTCGACAACGGTATGGTCAATGCCTATGGCGAGCGCCGCGAGATCGCGGAGAGGATTGCACAAGGGCATACCGCAATCAAAGTCGTGCCGCAGCCTAAGACGAAGCCGGAGCCGCGCATGCCGAAGACCAGCGAAGGCCCGATGATCGCGGCCCCGAGCGTTCAGGCCAGCAGGGGAGCCTCATGATGGCCAAGACATCCCCCGTCATCGACCTGTCCGATGTGTTGCCGCCCCCACCGCCGACACCGTTCATGCGGATCGCCTGGCTTGCCGGCACGGCCTTCGGGCTCGTGGCCGTGTTCATCTGCGGATTTGGAGCATGGTCGGTCACGGCGCCATTGGAAAGCGCGGCGATCGCTGCCGGGTCAGTCGAGGCCGAGACCAGCCGTAAGACGGTGCAGCACCTGGAAGGCGGCATCGTCGCCAAGATCCTTGTGAAGGATGGCGATGCCGTCTCGGCGGGCCAGCCCCTGATCCGGCTCGACGACACCAAGGCCCGTGCCGCAGCGCAGGCTCTCCAGGGTCAGCTGCGCGAGGCACAGGCCCGCGAGGCGCGGCTCCTGGCCGAGCGGGACGGCCGCGACGGCATCCAGTTCCCGCTGCCGCTGAGGCATGCGGCCGAGCGAGATTCGGCGCTGACCGACGTGATGGCAGGACAGCAGCGCATCTTCGTCAGCAGGCGTCAGCTCTATCAGTCGCAGCTTGCCGTTCTGGCGCAGCGCCAGCAGCAGATTTCCCGCCAGATGCTGGGACTTCGATTCCAAGTCACGGCGGCCGAGAAGCGCTCGGACATCATCAAGAAGGAGATGGAATCCATCGCGCCGCTTGTCGCGAAGGGCATCATCGCCCAGCCGCGGAAGCTCTCCCTCGAACGCGAGCAGGCCGAGATCGAGGGACGGCGAGGGCAGGCGCAGGAGGAAATGGCCCGGGCAGAGCAGGGCGTCGGCGAAGCCCATGCGCAGATCCTGAAGCTGCGCAGCGATCGCGAGACAGAGATCGCCCAGAGCCTGCGCGACGTCCAGGCGCTCGTCTTCCAGCTCGCCGAACGCTCCGAAGCCGCCGACGATGTTCTGGCCCGCACCGAAGTGCGAGCGCCGGAAGATGGCGTCGTCACCGATCTGCGGATCCGGACGCCCGGCGGCGTTGTGGCGGAAGGCCAGCCGCTCCTGGATCTCGTGCCGAAGCATGATCGCCTCATCGTCACCGCGCAGGTGCGGCCGGACGATATCGACGTGGTCCATCCGGGATTGCCGGCGCAGGTCCGGCTGATGCCGTACAAACACCGTCGCGTTCCGCCGGTGCAGGGAACGCTGACCTATGTCTCAGCCGATCGGTTGGTCGACAAGGCCACGGAGCGATCCTACTACACCGCGCGCATCCGGCTGGATGAGAACTCGCTGTCCTCTCTGCCAGGGGTCGAGGTGATGGCGGGCATGCCGGTCGAGGTTCTGATCAAGACGGGCAAGTTCACGGCAGCAGGCTATATGCTGCGGCCGGTAATGGACAGCTTCAACCGCGCCTTCCGCGAGGATTAGAGCATTTTTCGGCGAAGTGGATCCGGTTCGCCGTCAAAAAATGCGGCAAAGCAAAGAAGAGAGATGAGTCCACGCGAGTGGAAACAGCTCTAGCATCATGCTGTACGGAACCGGCACATGGAATGTGCCGGTTCCGTATTGTTAGTCTAGTTCACTTTCCTCAGGACGGCATTGCCGTCCTCGATCATGCGCTTGCCGGCCTCGTCGATCGAGATCTGCCCGAAGGCGACCTGATCGGCCACTTTCCGCATGACGTTGTTGTCGAACTCGACGGCTCCGACCGGCACCGGCGGCGGATAGTCGCTCACCTTGTCCGCCAGGAGATTGACGTAGTCGACGGTCGCACGCTCGACCTCGTTCAAGTTGGGCAGGATGGCCTCGCGCACCTTCGGTGACATCGGCACGCCGCGCTCGACACCGAGAATCTTGCCGGCTTCGACGTCGTTGACGAAGAAGCTGATGAAGGCTGCCGCCTTGTCCGGATTCTTTGTGGTCGAGCCGATGCTCCAGATGAGCGCCGGACGATAATAGTGACCGGACTTCGTACCGGGACCGGACTGCGGCACCATCGTGATACCCAGCTTGTTCTTGGTGAGAAGCTGGTAGCCGATGAGCTGGTTCGAATAGGTCAGGCCCATGGCCGATTTGCCGAGAGCCAGCGAATTCCGCTCGATCTGGTTCTGGTCCAGGGTCTGCACGTCGGCCGGAACGCAGCCGTTGCGCTTGCGCAGGTCTTCCCAATAGGCGAACCACTCCTTTGCATCCTCCGCCGTGAAGCCGAGCTTCGCATCTTCGGTATAGAGGCGCTTGCCGCGCTGACGCAGCCATACGTCGAATACGTAGTGGTATCGGGCGCCGTAGGGGGCGCCCCAATAATCGGGACGTCCTACCGCCTTGGTGAGATCGACCGCCATGTCGGCGAACTGCTTCCAGGTGGTCTCGTGCGTCGGCGGCTTGATGCCGGCCTTTTCGAAGACCGTCTGGTCGTAGAAGAGGGAGAACGAATTCAGGCCCAGGGCAACGCCCCAGATCTTGCCGCCGGCCCGGCACAGATCGACCATCTTGTCGCCGAAGCTGGAGATGTCGAGCTGCTTGCCGACGAACTCGTCCATGGCCTTCGCCGCGCCGCGCCCGGCATAATCGGCGAGGCTGCTCGGCTCGAGCTGGAAGATGTCCGCGATGTTGCGGCCGGCCATCTGGGTTCCGATCTTCGCCCAGTAATCGGCGCCGACAGGCTCGCCGGCGATCTCGATACCGGTCTGCTTGGTGAACAGGTTGCCCACTTCGGTCGTGCGTCGGGCCCTGTCGGGCGAGCCCCACCAGGTGGCGCGAAGCCTGGCCGTTTCTCCCTGTGCCCAGCTCATGCTTGGGCCGCCGACAGCAGCGGCGCCGCCGAGCGCCAATGCGGATTTCAGTAAAGTTCGACGATCAACGTAAGTCTTCATAACTTCCTCCCTTGGGCTTCCCAGACTTACCTGCGGCGAGGGCGCGAGAAGCATCCCCCTCGGCGGGCGTTGTTATAGAGGTCAGGCCGTTCCAGACGGCTGCACCTCTTCCAACAATTGACGAAACGTGGCGGCATCAGCCCTGAACTGATCGGGAGAGTCGCCCTTGACGAACTCGATCATGGCGAAGCGCTCACCGCGCCAGCGTGTTTCCGGCATCGCATTGAGGATCGTGCGCCACTGATCCATCTGGTCCGCCAGCGGATAGCGATTCTTCTCCCGATCCCAGGCGAAAACATGGACATGGGATACCTCCGGGCCGACGGTGCCGATCTCCTCGATCGCGGCTCCGAGAGGCAGGCCTGGCGATGGCTGCCAGTAGAGAAATGCGTTCGGGTCGTCGATCTCGTCCACGAGGCGTCGGGCCGACCCGAGATCGTCGGTCAGCGAGCCCGGATGATATTCGAGGGAGACGGTGATGGAGGCATCGTCCGCCATCCTGGCCATGCGCCGGATCGCCTGGGCGACCTGATACCTCTCGTCGGTGTCGTAAGTCGCCGAATCCCGGTTGCGGGTGCCCGGCCAGATGCGGATGTTGGGAGCGCCGAGGGCCTGCGCAGTCTCCAAAACCGTCGCGAAGGCGCGCTCGTCATCGCTCGGCGGCGCAATGTACGACCCGTACGAGATGACCGAAAGGCCTACTCCCTCGGTCAGAGCCTGAACGCGACGCGCGACGGCGAGTTGTCCGGGGGGGACATGCACATCTCCCGCCCATTCGATGCCCTCGATTCCGCATTCCACTGCAAGCGCAATCACGTCCTCCGGGCCGAGCTGCCGGAAAGTGACGGTGCACAGGCCGGGCCGGAAGCGTGTCATGCCATCGTCTCCAGCACGGACGGCGTGATGGCGGACAGCAGCGGCCGCCCACCGACATAGCGTTCGATCTCCTCGACGATGAATTCGCCAAGCCTCTCGCGCTCGTTGCCGAGGGCACCGGCGATATGGGGGGTCAGGAAAACGTTCGGCAGGTCGTAGAGAGCGGAATCGGCGCCCGGGACCTCCGGATGCGTGACGTCGATGATCGCATCGATGCGCCCGGTCCGCAGTTCGTCGATCAGACCGTCCTGGTCGACGATGACGCCTCTTGCCGTATTGATGAGCGTTGTCCCATCCCGCATGAGAGCCAGTCGCCGGCGATCGATCATCTTCTGAGTCGATGGCAGAGCGGGGGCATGAATGGAGACCACGTCGGAGCGGCGCATCAGCTCATCGAGCGAAACGCTTTCCACGCCGAGAACCGCAGCCTCATGCTCTCCGATATAGGGATCGTGGAGAAGCACCTTGAAATCGAATGGCTCCAGGAGCTCGATCACCCGCCGCCCGATCCGCGAGGCTCCGACGATTCCGATCGTCCGCCTGTAGTTGCCGACGGGCTGCCCCGTGAGGGGAAATGTTCTCTGGCGGCTCCGGTCGGCCCGGTAGAGGTCGCGGAAGCGGAAAACCTGCTTGTTGGCGAAGAGGATGGCGGCGAGCGTGAACTCGGCGACCGGAACCGCATTCGCTTCCGCCGCGTGGGTGACGGTAACGCCGGCATCGAGAACCTCCGGCGAGAGGAAACCCTTCACGGTGCCGGCTGAATGAGCGATCAGCTTCAGCTGCGGCGCAAGGGCCAGAACCTCCCGATTGATGAGAGGGCAGCCCCAGCCAGTGAGCAGGATGTCTGTCTGCTTCAAGACATCGCGAGCGCGTTCGTCATGAAACGACTGAAGCGGTTGCGGATCCAGGACGATGCAGGATGTCGCGAGCCGATCCAGCAAGGCTGGTGTGATGACCCCGCCCGTCCTGACCGGGTCCATGGCGAGAGCGACGCGATGCGTGCGGGTCACGAGCCCATCCTCCAGGCAAGAGCGCCGACGCGCCGGCTGTCCCGCGAAATGGCAGCTTCGAGTTCCGCGATGGTCGGCGCGACTGGTATCTCCTTCCAGATCGCCGCTGAATCGAACCGATCGGTCAATGCGACCGCCGCCGTCAGCAAAACCGTTTCTCCGTCGGGGATTTCGCCGCGCAGCTGAGGCACCAATGTCTTGGGATAGAGAAGATTGGTGTTGGGATGAGCTTTCAAGGCGATGCCACGACGCTCGGTTGTGGAACCCAGATCTGCGATGCCGCTGAAATCGCTGGTGCCGATGACCAGCGCGGATCCGTTCCGCTCCTCGATCTGCTCCAGCTTGCGATAGGCATCCGCCCGCGGGATGGCGAAGCCGCCCTCAGCGGTGCTCAGCGGGCGCGGCGTCCGGACCCGATGGACGCGAATATGCCAGGGGGAGGCCGGCAGGAGCCATGTCTCCACCTCGACATCGATCCAGGGGCGCCAGCGGGCATACAGGATATTCCCGGCGATCCGCGCCTCTTCGTTCGTCTCGCGGACGCGGAAATGCCGGTCATCGTCGCTGAAGGCCAGCATCCCGTCCACGGCGGCGCCCTCGAAGCCGCGCTCGTCGCTTTCCACGCTGAAGGCATAGCGGGAGGAATAGACGAACTTGGCGTATTTCTCGCTGCCGAACCGCATCTGGAGATTTTCCTGGCCGGACGAGAGCGCGACCACATTCTCGGGGGTATGCATCATCACCATGCCCGGCTGTGCCTGTGGGCTCGGCTCAGGGAAGCTGGGGCTCGGCGCTTCCTCCGCTGTCCAGAAAGGATGCGACGCTTCGAGCGCCAGCGGCAGAAAGGCCTTGAATGCCCAATATGGCGAACCCGGAGAATTGTAGTTTTCCGACATCAGCAGGTTGGCGTAGCCGAAGCCGATGCTGAGCACGCCGTCGCGGTCGGTGATGGGATGCTTCGCCCACCAACGCAGATGGCGGAGATAATATCCCTTCACCTCGCTCCAGGGCAGCGCCTCTTCGTCCGCGAAGGCGAGGGCCGCCCAGAATCCGGCGCAGGCAAAGCGGTAGGTCATGCTGCGGCCGAAGACCAGAGTTCCGCCATCGTCGGCGAACCAATGCCGGATGTTCGGCGCAAACAGGCGCGCCCACTCCCGGAAACGCTGCTTCCGCTCCCCGTCGCTCGGCGCCAGGACTGCATAGATCAGGCCATAGAAGTGCATGGCGAAGGGGATATAGTGGTCGACACGCGGGACATTGCCGTCGCGATACCAGCCGTCGCCGAGGTGGAACGCCTCCAGCTCCTGAAGATATTGTTCGGTGAGGCTTCGGTCGAATTCGACGCCTATCCGCTCGAGACCGAGATCGATCATCACCCGGAAGAATTTCCAGTTGTTGTCGGCGAATTGGTGCGGACGTGCTTCGAGCAGGTAATTGGCAACGTTCCGTCGCGCGCGCTCGTCGAGCGGATCCCAGAGATGCTGCGGCACGAGCCGCAGGGCAAAGCCGAGGGCAGCGAGCTCGACCATTCGCTGATCGCGGTCGGTGACCTTGCCCCAATATTCCGGATGCTCCGGATCCGTCCCGTTCGCGAGGCCTTTCGCATAGAGCGGCCAGTGGCGAAAGTTTCCGCCGCCGGCGGCATAGGGGGCAAGGCCCCAGAGAGGACGGGCAAATCCCTCGAGATCCGCCGCGGCAAAATCGAAATGCGCCGCGGTTGCGCCGAGACTGACGCGTGCACCACCTTCCGAAAAGGCAGGGAGGAGCGGATCGAAGAGATCGAGCAATGCCTTTTCGACATCGTCTTTGGTCTTGAGAGGATTGCCGGCAAGCGGATTTGTCCGATGAGGAGTGTAGGTCATACGGAGCGCTCCGCGCTTTCGGCCTTCGTGGCCGGTTGGACCGTTGCACCTTCCACGAGGCGCACGGCCAATTCGACCTTCCGCGGCTCGGCACCGGCATCGGCAATGCGCCGCTGCATGAGGTAATAGGCCTCCTGCCCGATAGCCTCCCGGTCGACCCGCATGGTGGTCAGGCGCGGCATGGTCATGGAGGCGCAGGGCAGGTCGTCGAACCCCATCACCGCGAAATCTTGAGGGATCGACAGGTGATGATTGGTAACAGCTTCCATAACGCCGACGGCCATCATGTCGTTCATGCAGAAGGCCGCAGTGAAACCCTGGTCCTCGACGAGGATAGCCTCCATCGCTTCGCAGGCTGCGGTGCTGGTGCGGGAGGAGGTCGAAGGCAGTTGGACGATGCGCGTCGTCGCGCCGCCCTTCATGGCCGCTGCCTCGAACCCACGGATGCGCTCCCGGATGGTATGCCGGTGCGACATCGTGAAATGGAGAATGCGCCGGTGACCGGCATCGATGAGATGCTGGGTCGCAAGCCGTGCGCCGTAAAAGTTTGCCGGCGACACGCAGTCGAATTGAAGGTCCGGGTCATTGCCGTTGACCCAGACGGTCGGGATCTTGGATTCAAGAAGGTAGCTGCAAAGATCTTCCGGCGGGTCGATGCCGACCAGGAAGATGCCTGTCGCTTCGGTCTCCGACAGTGTCTGCTGCAGTTCCGACACCTTCAGGGATGACGATCGGACCAGTCGCGGCAGAAGGGTTCCGCCCGAACGGGTTGCGGCTCCCCGCAGACCGCTCAGGATACCCTCGTAGAAGACACCGAGCGCGCCCGTCGCCTGATCGACGGGAATGAGTGCAACCGATCGCTGGTTCTGCGGGTGTGCACTCGGCACCGGGCGGATGTTATAGCCGAGCTCTGACGCGATCCGAATGACTTCATCGCGGACATTCGAACTGATACCCGGCTCGTTCGCGAGAACACGCGATACGGTGCTCACCGAAACGCCCGCGAAGCGGGCGATATCCGTCTGTCGTGGACGACGGCTGAGGCTAACTCTCGTCATATCCTCCCCACTTTTGTTCATTGCACAAATTTGTTGCGCAAAGGGCTTTGCGTTGCAAGTCTCATGCAAATGCAAATTTTTGCGTGAATCGGACCTATATTGTCCCGAGCTGTGCTTCCATTGAGCGGGTCGCCGAAGGGAGGCAACGAGCCGCTAGCGCATCGTGCAGAAAAGTGGACCCGGTTTTCTGCGTTCAACGATGCGCTCTCTTTAGAGTGGAGAATCGGCCCCAAAAGTGGGTCCACTTTTGGGGCCGATGCTTTAGCGCCGCAATCGGCCGAGCTGAGTTCCGAGTAACGCGGCCGAGACGATCGCGAGGCACCCTACAACGAGAGAGAGGGTGGGGACGATGCCGAAGTAGAGATAGTCGGCGATCGAGGAGAAGACGATCACGGCGTAGCTGAGAGGGGCAAGGATACTCGCCTCGGCCAGCTGATGCGAGCGGAGGAAGCAGAACTGACCGACCTGGGCCAGGACGCCGATGATGAGGAAGGCGGGCAGATCGCTCAAGCCCGGGGAGACCCAGACGAAGGCCGCCGGGATGGCCGTCAGGACGGCGAGCCCGATGGCATGGAACATCATCAGGACGACGGCGTGCTCGCCGGTGAGACGACGGGTCTGGATGACGCTGAGGGAGCCGAACAAGACCATTCCCAGAGCCGCCAGCAGTCCCCAGTCCCAGCTCATGGAACCGGGCTTGACGATGAACAGCACGCTGATGAAGCAGATTATGGACGATATCCAGTGCCGTCGCAGAATGCGCTCTCCCAACATGACGGCGGCAAACCCCAGGATGACGAATGGACGGGTGAATCCGATCACGGTCACCAGCGTCAAGGGCAGGGCGGCCGTAGCGGCATAATTGCAGCACAGGGCCACGGTGCCGCAAAGAACCCGCCCGACGTGGCCTTTCACCTGCTGGCTGTTGAATACCTCGGACCGGTAACGCCATAAAAGCGGCGCGATGAGCAGGAGGCCGACGACAGCGCGGAAGAAGACGAGCTGGATCGCTGGGAATGTTGCGCCGGCCTGCTTGATGACACCCATCGACGTGACGACGAGCACCATGTCGACAAAGGCAAAGGCAGCCCCTTGTCGGTTGGCGACGTGCCGGTCCTTCGGTTCACCGTAGGGGATCATGGCAGAGGGCGACCTCGTCCGCCCCTATGGGCATGCGCATGAGGTCTGTCGGATGCCGGCAATGTCAGCTCGTGGATGGCCAGGAAGGCGGGAAGGGGCCTCAGGATAGGAAACCCATTCGCCCCGCAACGCCAAGCATCACTTTGGCGGCCGAGAAGTCAACCGTCTGTCATGAGCCCGCTTCGCGCGGATCTAGCGATGATCGATGACCGTATACTCGGCGTCGATCACATCGTCGGGTGCGCGGCGCGGGGCAGGGCGCATCTGGCGCATCCGGCGGCGGAGATAGAAATAAGAGGCGGCCGCGCCCAACAGCAGCAGCGGGAGCACGATGAAAAGCCCGACAAGGGTCATGGCCAGCAGCGCGATTCCGGCCGCAAGGGCGATCGCGACCCGCGCGACGGTCGGAAGCAGGCCCCTTGAGCGGGCTTTTGCAGCGCCGATCCGAAAAGCCGCGTAGTCCATGGTCGTTCCTTCAGTTGCGTAGGCGCCCGTGGGCGCAGTCCAAAAGAGACGTCCGACATCGCGAGCGGCGCCCCGCCCGCCAGAGGGACCCGGACCCTAAGGCCACGCTAATGTGGGTGGGCGAGGGGAGAAGTGCAAGTCTGCCAGGGCAAACGTCCTCCCCGTAGCCCAATAGCCCAGTCCAACCACCAGGGAAGGGAGGGTTTGCTGAGATTCACTTTACTTTACTGGCGGCCCAAACGGTTCGGATCTAGGACTCACCGGTCGGCAGGAGAACGACCGTGCCCAGCCCCGCGTTGTTTCAGCCCTTGAAGATAAGAAATCTCGAGCTTCGGAATCGGATCGTCATCGCGCCCATGTGCCAGTACTCGGCCGAGGACGGTTGTATGACCGATTGGCACGTCATCCATCTCGGTCATCTTGCACTTTCCGGCGCGGCCTTGCTCACGATTGAGGCCACTGCCGTCCTTCCGGAAGGCCGCATCACCTATGCGGATGTCGGCCTCTGGAACGAAACGACCGAAGCGAGCCTCGGCCGAACGCTCGATAGCGTTCGACGCTGGTCGGATATCCCAATCATGATTCAGCTCTCACATGCTGGGCGCAAGGCTTCCACGGAGGTTCCCTGGAAAGGAGGCGCTCAGCTGCCGGTAGGCGATCCGCACGGATGGCTTGCGGAGGCGCCGACAGCCCTTGCCGCCACCGCCTCCAAGATTGCTCCGATGGCTCTGGATCATCAGGGCTTACGGCGCATCGGCGACGCCTTCGCCGCAGCGGCCGTCCGGGCAGGTCGGCTCGGTCTGGATGGGATTCAAGTCCACGCCGCCCATGGATATCTCCTGCACCAGTTCCTTTCGCCACTCTCCAATCGTCGCGATGATGCGTATGGCGGGAGCCTTGAGAACCGGATGCGCTTCCCCCTGGAGGTTTTCGACAAGGTGAGAAGCGCCTTCCCAGCCGATCGCGCCGTGACGGCCCGCGTTTCCGCGACTGACTGGGTTTACGGAGGATGGGATCTTCCACAAACGCTGGAATTCGCCAAGGCGCTCGAAGAACGGGGCTGCAATGCGATCCACATCTCCACCGGTGGGCTGGATCCACATCAAGCCATTCCTATGGGTCCAAGCTACCAAGTTCCGTTCGCCCGGGCCGTAAAGTCGGCCGTGAAAATTCCTGTCGTCGCCGTCGGCCTGATCACCGATCCGGAGCAGGCCGAGGCGATTGTGGCAACCGGGGACGCTGACCTTGTCGCCCTGGCTCGCGGATTGCTTTTCGACCCACGATGGCCGTGGCGCGCGGCAGCCGAACTGGGCGCGAAGGTCCGCGCTCCCGAGCAGTACCTGCGGTGCGAGCCGCGACGTTTCCGGGGCCTATTCGGAGCCGGGTAGAATATCGCGACCTCCATTGCAGAACTCCAAACGGGTGACGTCTATCAGCGGTGAAGGCTCGTGATCTGCCAAGCGTCCATACAGGATGACCGGGGCATCGTTCGCTGCCGCCCAGCCGCGCGGTGCTTTCGGTAAGATCGGCGACACCGGTTGGTGCGAGGTCATCACAACTTGGCCGCTTTTGACTTCGATCGTTTCGACTGCCGTGGAAGGCAGAAATGGTGTCGGGGCGTTGGAGGGCAGCAAATCAAGGTTTCTTCATGCTGAATGCATCCCGCGAAGAGCTGACCCCAGCCGGGAAAGTCTTGATCGTGATCGCCTGCGGCGTGGGCATGTACTTCACCGTCGGGATCTTTCTCATTTACGGCTTTAGTGTATTCATCCGACCGATCACGGAAGAGACAGGCTGGGATCGCAGCGCCGTCGCGTCGGCTGTCGCGCCTGTCGCGATCCTCACCGGCCTCATGTCGCCCATCGTCGGCGCGTTCGCAGATCGGTTCGGTCCACGGCGCATCCTTCTGATTTCATCGGTGACCATGGGCGCGGGATTCTTCGGAATCGCGTTTACCTCCCAAGATCTTCCGACGTTCCTGTTCGCTTTCACCATAGCAAGCCTCCTCGGAGGCGCACAGACTGCGGTGCCTTACACCCATGTCGTCGTCGGCTGGTTTCAGGTCCGACGCGGGCTGGCGCTGGGCAGCATGCTGGCCTTCGCAGGCGTCGGTGTGGCGACCGTGCCTCCCATCCTCGCGGGCCTGATAGAAGCTTACGGCTGGCGCATGGCTCTGGCCTTGGCGGGTGCCGCTTCCATCGTCGTGCTGTCGTTCCTCGCATTGTTCATCATTCGAGATCCGCCACGGCGAGGGACGGAAGCGGGAGAGGCGCTAACGGGATCGAGTTTCAAGGATGCGCTGGCGACGCCTGCCTTCTGGGTAATGCTCGCAGCCTTCCTGCTCAACTCGGCGGCCGCCGCCGGCGGGTCGGTGACATTGCCCCTTATCCTGTCCGACCGAGGCGCCTCGCCGGAAGTGGCGGCCTCCGTCATGAGCCTGCTGGGTGCCGCGCTGGTCGCGGCGCGCGTCGGGTTCGGGGCCATGATCGACCGATTCTCACCGCTGCTCCTCACCGCCATTGCGTTTTGCGCGCCCGTTCTGGGCCATCTGCTTCTCGCCACAACTCATTCCGCAACTGTTGCCTTCGTCAGCGCGACTCTCTTTGGGCTTGCATCGGGCGCCGAAGGCGACGCGATCGGCTATCTCCTGGCCCGGCGTTTCGGGCTGCGCAGCTTTGGAAAACTCTATGGCGTGAATTATTTCGCCTTCGCCCTCGGCTCCGGAATCGGCCCTGCGACGCTGGTGTGGATTGCGGCGGACGGAGCGCAGTATGGTGCGGCCTTTGCGACGGCCGCAGTTCTCGGGTGCGTCGCGCCGATCCTACTGGTTGGACTCTGGTGGCGAAACGCTATGCCAGCGGCCCGGGATGTCGTCCCTGAAGGAGGTTAGGCCAGGACTGCTGGGAATGTACTACCCGGAGATGAAGCCACCGGCGCGTTGGTTCGCCGAGCGGAAGGTTTCGAGCGGCGAGCCCCTTTTCCAATGCGCGACAGGTTGTCGGCCGCGCGCGTCTCCCACGCCACGGTTCCGTATCGACGAGACAGCATGAGCGCCTGCAGGAAATGCTGCTCGGCGGATGTGTGCGAATGAGCGCCCTGACGCAGAAGGATCTCACCCTTCATCCGCAACAATTCAGGCACACACCAGCGCTCCGAACTGTTGTCGGCCGCTGTGATGGCATGATCGACCGTCTCCAGGGCTGCTTCAAGCCATCCCTCCGCCGCCAAGCCACAGGCGAGGACCCCGACATAGGCGGGATAGCGCAAACGAAAACCGGACGCGCGAAGGTGCTCGAGCCCCTCCTGCATCGTCGAGACCCCGTCCAACCCGCCACAATTGATCTCCAGGACTCCGCGCAGGCACCGGCCGACGGCGCGCCAGATCGCCATCCCGTGTTTGGCGACCTGTTCGTCCAATTCGTTGAGGAGACGCTCCGCCTGCGCCCAGTCGCCGGTATAGAGAGAAATGGGGATTGCGGTGTGGGCCAACGCATTGCAGAGAGCCAGTGCACTCTGCGCCGTCCGGGCTTGGGCGAGCGACCGGTCTCCGGCAGCGACGGCCTGATCGGGGTAACCTTGCAGCCACTGGACGTTGGCAAGCGTGCCCCAGGCCGCGGCGCGCGGATCGTGCTGGAAGCGAGCAACAAGCGACCTGTGAGGTGGCGCGACGTAGCCCGCTATCATAACCTCCAGCTCACGATGGGCGGCAGGAAGGTCACAGAGGTGCCGCAGCGCCGTCGCGATCTGGCGGCCCACATTGCGTTCGGTGACATGGTCACCCTGCTCGATCGCCTGAGCGCGGATCGTCCGGGCGATCTCGAGCGCCGTCGTGTGATCGCCGACCCAAGTCCGGAAGTCGCAGAGGCCCCAAAGTGCGCGTAGCCGATGAGCGCCGTCCCCGGTCGCTTCCGCAATCCGCAATGCTTCGGACCAAGCCTGCGCGGAGCGCGGCAAAGGACCTTTCGTATGCATGATCGTGGTACCCAGCGCGATCCAAAGCTTTATCTTCCGGCGTGCGTCGCAGGGAGCATCGCCGGCGGAACGACTCAAAGCGCGCTCGATGGCATTGCGACATTCGTCGATGAGAGACATCTCCATCCAGAGCGGAATCATCGCCGCCGTGAGCGCAACGCCTAGCTCGACATTGCCGCTCGGCTCGAAGGCCCATGCCAAGGCATTGCGCGCGTCGTCGAGCCGATGACTGTACCGGGTGAGCCAGGCATCGGTTGTACCCGACTCCCATTCCCGTTCGGCGCTCTCGAGGAGGTCGCATTGATGCTCGGCGTGACGTCGCCCTGCCTCCGCCAGTTCCCCGTTGTCGAGGAGCTTCTGGCGTGCATAGGCTCGTGTCGTGTCGAGAAGGCGATACTGCGTGGCGTAGGCGTTCACGTCGGCAGAGACCAGGGACTTGTCGACCAGATTTGCGACACTTTCAACGACGGCCGCCTCGGTCATTCCCGGGCTAATCACCACCGCGACTGCCGATTCCAACGGAAATGCGCCCACAAACGATGCGAGCCTCCGCAGCACGATCTGCTCGCGCTCCGGCAGGAGGTTGTAGCTCCAATCGAGGGCAGAAGTAAGCGTGTGATGCCGAGGCTCATCCGTGCGGTGACCGCGTGTCAGTAAGCCGAACCGATCATCCAATAGCGCGAGCAGTTGGCGCACCCCAAAAACCGAAGTTCGCGTCGCAGCAAGTTCTATCGCCAGGGCGATACCGTCAAGCTTGCGGCAGATTTCCGCAACCACAGGTGCGTCGGCGTTACTGAATACGAAATCCCTCTGTGCGGCACTTGCCCGCTCGACGAAGAGCTGCACGGCAGGAAACGTCAGGGCACCGTGCGCGGTGAGCTCCTCTGCATTTTGGGGGGTCGCGAGCGGCTCCAGCCGATGAACGATCTCGCCGCGCACGCTCAGGGGCTCACGGCTTGTCGCCAGGATCTGAACGTGTGGCGCATTCTCGAAGACCAGTTGCGCTATCGGTGCGGCCGCGTCGATCACGTGTTCGCAGCAGTCGAGCACCAGGAGGAGCCGTCTTTCCTTTAGAAATCTCGCGAGCGACTCGGCGACGTCTTCCGAATGGACAGTCAGGCCGAGGGCCGACGCAACTGCCCGTGGCGTCAGTCTCGGATCGCGTAACGGCGTGAGATCGACGAACCATATGCCGTGCTCAAACTGGCCGATGAGGGCATGTGCGACGGCTAGGGCCACAGTCGTCTTGCCAATTCCTCCGGGCCCTGTGACCGTAACGAAACGACGTTCCTCAAGGTCGTCAGCGATTGCCTCCATCGAGGCGGTGCGGCCGAGGGGCCGGGTCCAGGTCTGTGGAAGATTGTGGCTTGCTTTGGGATCGGGGCGCCGGCCCGATCCGACTGCCTCCACCGGTACTACGAAGCGGTACCCGCGGCCCGGGCTTGTCGCCACGAAGCGCGACGTTGCGAGCCCACAATCGAGCGCACGCCGAAGCGCGGCCACCTGGACCTTCAGATTGCTTTCGTCAACGTAGGTTGTCGGCCATGCCCGCGCCATGAGCTCGCGCTTGGAGATGATCTCACCGGGTCGCTCGACGAGCGCCGTCAAGATATCCAGGGCGCGTGTGCCGATCCGCACCGGCTCGTCTCCATCGAGGAGTGCCTGGCGCTCAGGGATCAGGCGGAAGATTCCGAAGCGGTATTCGCGCGGTGACATCGAAGCAGGAACTGTCGTGGATGCCAGATCCGCGCTGTCTGCCTTCGTCGTGCCATCTGAGGCGCGCAAGTCTGGACCCTCGACGGCAAATCGCTCGTGGGCTTCCAACGCAGATGTTCGCTGTTGTTCGTGGCGCATGTCGCTTTCGAGCTTTCCAGGTCTCTGGTGGGGTTTGGGCGACGATTTAGTGGCAGCAAGCTGAGACTACGCGAAGCAACGAGCAAGTCGGATATTGATTCTGAACTGCGACGCGGCAAGTATTTTACAACAATTAACCACATCGTCACACCTGCGCACTTCGAGGATGCTAGCTCCACTCGTAGGCTTACCTTGATGGACGCAGTCCGCTTCGAAAGAGGTTTTTGGCGCCGTCGCAACGACAGAGGGAGTTTGACGTATGCGCGATACTGACATTCCGGCCGGCGCGGCGCTGGATCCGACCGATCCCTATGCGCGCGAGGGTCAGACATTTCCGCGTCTTTCGAAAGACCAGATTGAGCGGATACGCGCCTACGGTCGCGAAGATGTGATCGTGCAGAACGATGTAGCGTATGAGCGCGGACAGAGACGGGTAGATTTCTTCGTTGTCCTGGATGGGGAACTTCAGTCGTTCGATCCGACCCACGATGGGACGCCCATTCATACCTACAGCGCAGGAGAATTCACCGGAGAGGTCAACCTATTCAATGGGCGGCATTCGCTCGTCTCCGTCTGCGCCGTTACCGATACCCGCGTTGTTCGCCTGCATTGGTGCGACTTTCGCCGCCTCATCGCGTCCGAGCCTGACATCAGCGAACTCGTAATGCGTGCCTATATCCTTCGACGCGTCGGGTTGATCCGCCACGGGCAGGGGGCCGTGACATTGTTCGGGCCGTCGCATTCGGGTGATCTGATGCGGCTTAAGACATTCCTCGTTCGCAACGCCTATCCGATCAGGGTGATCGATACGGAGCGGGAGGAGATCCCCAGCCAGATCATGGAGAGATTCGGCCAACCTTTGGGGGATTCGCCGCTCGTCGCGTTGGCCAATGGCCGCTTCCTGACCAATCCCTCGAACCTTGAAGTAGCGGATGCACTCGGGCTTACAGAAGAGATCCCGAGCGATCACATCTTCGACGTGATTGTTGTCGGGGCCGGGCCAGCGGGACTGGCGGCGGCTGTCTACGCGGCTTCGGAGGGGCTTTCCACTCTTGTTGTGGAAGCATCAGCGCCGGGCGGCCAGGCAGGGACTTCCTCGAAGATCGAGAACTACCTGGGTTTTCCGACCGGCATATCCGGCGAGGCATTAGCGGGCAGGGCTCAAGCCCAAGCGCAGAAGTTCGGCGCGCATCTGGCGATCGCCCGGGCTGCCGTCAAGCTCGAATGTCTCGAAAAGCTCTTTGAAGTGCGGATGGAAGGCGAGGGCGCCGCTCGCGCGCGCGCCATTGTCGTCGCGACGGGCGCCCGTTATCGCAGGCTCCCCCTGGAATGGCGCGAGCGTTTCGAGGGGCAGGGCATCCATTATGCCGCGACGGCCATGGAGGCGCAGCTTTGTGCCGGCGAGGAGATCGTCATCGTCGGGGGCGGTAATTCTGCGGGTCAGGCTGCGCTCTTCCTGTCGTCCTCCGCACGGCATGTCCATATGCTTGTGCGCGGAGATGGGCTCTCGGAGAGCATGTCCGACTATCTCGTCGAGCGGGTCGAACGTTCGGTCAAGATTACTGTTCACCCGCGATGTGAGATCACCGCATTGGCCGGCGATCGCTGGCTCCGGACCGTGACTTGGGCGCATCTTCAGTCTGGCCAGGTGGTCACGCGGGACATCCCCAATCTGTTCCTGATGATTGGCGCCGAGCCGAATACTCAATGGCTGGACGGATGCGTCAAACTCGATGCCCAGGGCTTCGTCGCGACCGGCGCCGAAGTGGCTGAATGGGCCTCCTTTTCCCCCTTTGCCACGAGCTGCACCGGCGTATTCGCGGTAGGCGACGTCAGGTCGGGTTCGGTCAAGCGTGTCGCGTCGGCGGTCGGCGAGGGATCGGTCGTCGTCCACGCCATTCACCAGTTCCTGAAACCGGCGTGAAGACGGGCCTTAGGCTTTCACGCGGGGCATTCCGCGCCGGTTGCGATCCAGGCTCCGATGAGCGCGCCGAATACATCCTGGGTTCCTGGAGCCGGACGACGTCCCGCACCGGGATGCCAGGCCCAACCCACCAGGTGATCCGTCTCCATATGCCGGTGAATGTCCGCGAGCGAGCGACCGCCATTGCGGGCCGGATCCTTGATTTGCCGGCAGATCCCGCCCAGCGTCAGCCCTTCCCAGGCCATGCTTGCCGGCGCGAGAAGCCAATGCTCCGCTCCCGGCACGGAACCGACCCGGCTTCCGGGAACTGCCGTATTCGTTGAACGATGACAGGAGTTGCAGGAGAGTCCCGCAATTCCCGTACCACTCTCGCCAGCGTTAATCGGCGGCATATGCGGATGCATGGTGTCGCCCTGTTTCGGATGTCGCGTCGCAGGATGGCAATTCATGCAGCGTGGACTGGTTATGACCTTGGCCGCCTCGGTGAAAAGGGCAACCGACCGAGCGCCCGAGTCTGCAATGGATTGAAACTCCGCAACGCCTTTCAATGCGCCGCCTGCAGGAGCCTCGGTCGTCGGGCTGATGGCCCTGCCGTCACCGATCGCGAAGACTGCGACGATCGCGAGTCCTGCGATTACCGGAAGGCTCGTGCGTGGAAACTGACGAGTCATTTGCATCCTCAGCTCCTCCGCAGTCCGGCGGTATCAATGGGCAGCGTTCGCAGGCGCTGGCCCGTCGCGGCGAAGATCGCGTTCATGACCGCCGGGGCTACACCAGGAGTTCCGAGCTCGCCGATGCCGCCCGGCGCTTCCGCACTCTCGACGATGTGGACATCGATTTGCGGACATTCGTTCAAACGCAAGACTGGCTGGTCGTCGAAATTGCTCTCGACGACAGCACCCTGTTCAATGGTAAGTCGCCCATAGAGAGTTGCGCTGAGCCCGTAGATTATGCCGCTCTCGACCTGCTGACGCAAAACCTCGGGATTGACGATCAGTCCGCAATCCACCGCGGCTACGAGTCGTTCCACCTTGAGTGCACCTCTCGGATCGACATGGACCTGAGCGATCAGCGCTGCGAAGCTGCCGAACGCCGACAGCAGCCCGACGCCGCGGCCCCGATCACGCCCCAGATCATTTCCCCAGCCAGCGCGGGCAGCGGCGAGATCGAGTACTCTTCTCAGCCGCGGGTTGTTCCGAAGCAGTCGGCGGCGATATTCCACCGGATCGATCCCCGCGAGGTGCGCCGCTTCATCGATCCCGCCCTCGACGGCAGGTGCGTTGCGCGTCGGGCCGACACCACGCCAGTTGCCGGTCAGCATGCCCTCCGGTCCCTCATGGCGGGCGAATTCGACCCGCTTATTGGCGATCTCGTACGGGCTTTCCGCAATATCGACGATATCGAGGTCGATGCCGTCCTTGAAAAATATCGGCAGAAAGCGGGCCATGATCGCTGGCCCGACAACGCGATGACGCCACGAAATCGGCATTCCATCGGGCCCGAGTCGAATGCTGATCCGGCTGAGATTCAGGTAACGATAGGAATCGTGCCGGACATCCTCTTCACGGCTCCACACCACCTGTACGGGTCCATCGACCTGTTGGGCGACCCGTACTGCCATGATCACGCCGTCATGGTCGAGCCGACGTCCGAAACCACCTCCGAGGAAGTGATTATGGACCGTCACCTTCTCGACCGGCAGTCCGGTCACCTGGGCGGCTGCCGTGCGTGCGCGACTTACCACCTGGGTACCGACCCAAACCTCGCAAGAATCAGGGCGCACATGCACGGTGCAGTTCATCGGCTCCATCGCCGTGTGGGGTAGGATGGGCAGGCGATAGACTCCCTCTATGCCCGTTGCGTTAGCGGCCTCAGCCGCGTTGATGTCGCCACTGCTATGGGCTACCACCGTGTTGCCGGCCATCGCTGCATCTGCACGACGCTCGAGTTCCGCCGTGTCGACCGTGGCGTTGACTCCGCGATCCCACGTCACCTCGAGCGCAGCCAATCCCTTTCGGGCAGCACCGGTATGGTCCGCCACGACGGCAACGGCGTCGCTCAGTTTGACCACTTGGCGCACGCCCTTGACCTTCAGCGCCTCGCTGTCATTCACGGATTGAAGCGTGCCGCCGAAGGTGGGGCAGATGGCAATCGCCGCAAATTTCACTCCTGCCGGCCGGGCATCCAGACCGAATACGGCGGAGCCGTTCACCTTTGCAGGGGTATCGATTCGTCGGGCGGGCTTTCCGATCAGCTTGAATGCACTTGCCGGCTTCAGAGCCACATCGCGCGGGACCGGCATGCTGGCGGCCCGCTCCACGAGGGCACCGTAGCCGATACGGCGACCGCTTGCAGCGTGGATCACTTCACCTAACTCGGCGCGGCAACTCGTCGTCGGAACGCCCCATTGATCGGCGGCGGCGGCGATCAGCATCGTGCGGGCCGTCGCGCCTGCATGGCGCATCGGCTCCCAGAAGCCCCGAATGCTCACGGAACCACCGGTAATCTGGTCGCCGAGCGCCGGATGGGCATAGAGCGCAGGATCGGGCGGCGCGGGCACGGCGACGATCTGATCGAGGCCCACCTCCAGCTCTTCGGCCAACAGGGTCGAGAGGCCCATGTAAACGCCCTGTCCCATCTCGACCGATGCGATGACGAGTTCGATCTTCCCCGTAGCGGGGATGCGAATGAACGCCCCGAGCGGCTTGGCCTCATTGGCCTGCGCGAGGGCTGCAAACCGCGGGGTGATCACAAGACTTCCGCCGGCGAGCAGCGCCGACATTACAAAAGTGCGGCGGGAGAGCTGCACGTCGTTCGCTCTGCTGAGAAGGCTCATCTCAGCCTCCATTGCCAGTGTTCGAACCGCCGCGCGCAGCCTTCTTGATGGCAGCCCGGATGCGTGGATAAGTGCCGCACCGGCAGATATTGCCCGACATGGCATCATCGATGTCGCCATCCGAGGGCATCGCGTTTGCGTTCAGCAGCGCCACCGCGGACATGATCTGTCCCGACTGGCAGTAGCCGCATTGGACCACTTCCTCTTCGAGCCAGGCGCGTTGAACGACACTGCCCTTCGGTGTCGAGCCGATGGCTTCGATCGTCATGATCGCTGAGGAACCGGCGCTCTCGATTGTCGTGACACAGGACCGCACCGCATGTCCGTCAAGATGGATGGTGCAGGCACCACATTGGGCGACCCCGCATCCGAACTTGGTTCCGGTGAGGCCTATGACATCGCGCAACACCCACAATAGCGGCGTGTCGGCGTCCACATCGACCGAATGGATTCTGCCGTTCACATTGAGCGAATAGGCCACCTGGAGGCCTCCTATTCCGGATTCTGTCGGGCGACCATCGATCGCGTGTGAACGTTAGCCGCTCGTCACGATGACCGGGGTTAATTTTGGTAAAATCTGTCAAGACCGGATTTCGGGACATCCGGCACGATCGCTACAAATTATTCCTATTCGTTCCGTTATCTCAGGCACGTGCCTTGTCATGACGCCGCTCAGGCCGGAGAGCATTACTTCAGATCCGGCTAGGATCCCTTTCCTGACAAAACCCGGCAGAGTTCTTCCATCGATACCAGGCTGTGAATCGATCGGAATTCGTGAACATGAGGCAACATTGCCTTGATGCCGGAAGCCCGTGCCTCGAACGCTTCGAAGCGAAGGAGCGGGTTCAGCCATACCAGGCGGCGACAGGAGCGCTTGAGCCGATCCATCTCGAAGGTCAGCTCTCTCGTCACTTCCCGCTCGAGCCCGTCGGTGAACAGAAGAACGATGGCGCCCTGACCAAGCACTCGGCGGGACCAGTGACGGTTGAACTCATGCAGGGCGTGGGCGATCCGCGTCCCGCCCTCCCAGTCCTTCACGCGCTTCGAGGCGCGAGCGAGGGCCTCATCCGGATCGCGGCTTGCCAATTCGCGGCTGAGATTGGTCAGGCGTGTTGCAAACACGAATGAGTAGACCCTTCTCCGCTTCTCTCCCAGGGCATGAAGGAAATGCAGGAAGAGACGGGAGTAGTCCGCCATCGACCCAGAGATATCGACGATGGCGACCACCGGCGCATGCCGGCGGGCAGGAGAGCGATAGGCCAGATCAATCACGGCACCACCTCCGCGCAGCGACCGTCGGAACGTTCTGCGCGGGTCGATACGCCGGCCCCTTGGAACAGGCAGGAAGCGGCGCATGATCACCTCGTCATCCGGAAGAGACATCTCGGCAATCAGGCGCTTCGCCATCGCGATTTCGGACGCCGACATCTGCGCGAAGTCCTTCGTCTTCAGGATCTCTCGATCCGAGACAGTGAGGCGGGCGGAGAATTCGGTTTTCTCGACCGGGTCGGGTTTCTCCTGCCGCGGCGTGGCCAAGGCCTCTGCCACACGCAAAGCACCGGCCTGAGGCTTCCTCTCCTCGGTGCGCCCGGGAGCCATCGGCGACATCAGTGCGATGAGCTTCTCGATCAGGGCGCGCCGTTTCCAGAAGATCTTGAAGGCTTGGTCGAAAAGAATGCTGTGCTCGTGGCGCTTGACGAAAACTGTGTGGAGCGTCCAGTAAAAATCCTCACGTGTTCCAATCCGAGCCACTTCGACTGCCGCAATCGCGTCGAGAACGGCACCAGGCCCAACCGGTAGGCCCGCACTGCGCAAAGCCCTTGCGAAATAGGCGATGTTGTCGGCGAGGCGGCCATCATCGCTTCGGCGAGGGTTGTCACTCACTCGGAACTTCTCAGCTCACTCTGAGCAATATCGAGCATCTCCTTCGCTTTGCTGCCCTGCATCTTCTGGATGTCGTCCTGATACTTCAAGAGAACGCCGAGCGTGTCCGAAACGAGCGCGGGGTCGAGGGCCACCGCATCGAGTTCCACGAGAGCAGAGGCCCAGTCCAGGGTTTCGGCGACGCCAGGCGCCTTGAACAGGTCCTCCTTCCGAATTGCCTGGATGAAGCCGACGATCTCTTGCGATAGCCGTTCAGGCGCATGCGGCAGGCGGCTCCTTAATATTGCGAGTTCGCGTTCCGCATCCGGGTAGTCGACCCAATGATAGAGACAGCGACGCTTGAGTGCATCATGAACCTCGCGGGTTCGGTTTGAAGTGATGATGACAATGGGCGGATGTTCGGCTCGAACTGTTCCGAGTTCCGGAATCGTCACCTGGAAGTCGGACAACACTTCCAGGAGAAAAGCCTCGAACGCCTCGTCCGTGCGGTCGAGTTCGTCGATCAGGAGAACCGGAGCTCCGGACGTGTCGGGTTCAAGGGCCTGGAGGAGCGGCCGCTTCACCAAATAGCGTTCCGAGAAAAGATCGCTCTCAAGGGTTTCCCGATCCACCGCTCCGCCGGCTTCTGCAAGGCGGATGGCCATCATTTGCCCTGCATAGTTCCACTCGTAGACCGCCGAGGCGACGTCCAGGCCTTCGTAGCATTGCAGGCGGATCAGCCGGCGGCCGAGCCCCACTGAGAGAACCTTCGCGATCTCGGTCTTGCCGACGCCGGCTTCTCCCTCAAGGAAAAGCGGCCTTCCAAGCTTCAGTGCGAGGAAGAGCACTGTCGCGAGCGGTCGGTCGGCGACATAGCCCGTGCTCTTGAGAAGGGTGAGCGTTTCGTCGATGGAACCGGGTTGCGCAGCCAAGGAATTCAATGCTCCACAAGAAGAGATGCCCGGGTAACCCCGGGCATGAATGCTTCGTACCTTCTTCCAGTCTTGCAGGCGCGGCTTGCCGGGACAAGGCTGCTTAAGCGCGAGAGGACGCCGCCGCCTGTACGGCCCGGCGGGCTATGACGCCGACAAGATGAGCCCGATAGACGGCATCCGCATGGATGTCGCTGCTCATCCCCTCCGCGGGAACGGAGATGCCGTCGAGGGCCGCGACCGCGAAATTCCGGCTCAGGGCCTGCTCCATCTCCGGCACGCGGAACACGCCGTTGGCACCCGATCCCGTCACGGCCACCCGTACACCATCCGCGTGCTTGGCGACGAACACGCCGACGAGGGCATAGCGCGAGGCAGGATGCCGGAACTTTACATAGGCCGCCTGAGATGGCACCCGGAACGAGATCTTCGTGATGATCTCGCCCTCGTCCAGGGCTGTTGCGAAGATGCCCTGGAAAAAGTCGTCGGCGGCAATCGTCCGCTTGTTGGTGACGATCGCCGCGTTCAGGGCAAGGCATGCCGCCGGATAATCCGCGGCCGGATCGTTGTTGGCGACCGAGCCGCCTATGGTGCCGCGGTTGCGCACATGCGGATCGCCGATCAGTTCGGCCAGCTCGGTGAGGGCGGGTATGGCCGTCCGTACGTCGGCGGAGTTGGCGACCTCTGCATGCAGCGTCATGGCACCGATGCTGAGCGTGTCGGCGGAGCGCTCGATCCCGCGGAGCTCGGCGACCTGGCCGAGGTCGATGAGATTGGCCGGCGCCGCGAGGCGCATTTTCATGGTTGGCAGCAGCGTCTGCCCGCCGGCAAGGAACTTGGTCTCTTCCAACTGAGCGACGAGCTCGGCCGCCTGCTTTACGTCCGTCGGGCGGTGGTATTCGAAAGCGTACATGCTGTCCTCCTTACTCCGCCGCCACGGGCATGCGCTTCTGCACCGCTCGCCAGACTGCTTGGGGTGTCGCGGGCATCGCGATGTCCTCATGCCCGAGCGCATCCGTGATCGCGTTGATGACGGCTGGCGGAGCGGCGATGGCGCCTGCCTCACCGCAGCCCTTGATCCCAAGCGGGTTTGACGTGCAGGGCGTCACAGTCATGCCGATCTGGAACGAAGGCAGATCCATGGCGCGCGGCATGCAGTAATCGTTGAAGCTGGCTGTGACGAGCTGACCGCTCTGATCGTAGACGGCGCCTTCGAGCAGGGCCTGACCGACGCCCTGGGCGATGCCGCCATGGACTTGGCCCTCGACGATCATGGGATTGATGATCACGCCGAAATCATCGACCGCTGTCCAGCGCTCGATCTTGGTCACGCCCGTGTCGGGGTCGATCTCCACTTCACAGATGTGGACGCCGGCCGGGAAGGTGAAGTTGGTGGGATCGTAGAACGCTCCCTCCTTCAGACCGGGTTCCAGATCCTGGCCCGAGAACTTGTGGGCGATGTAGGCCTGGAGCGCCACATCCCCGAAGCCCAAGGTCCGGTCGGTGCCCGCGATCCCGAATTTGCCGTCCTTGAACTCGATATCGCCCTCGGAGGCCTCGAGAACATGGGCCGCCACCTTCTTGCCCTTGGCGATCACCTTGTCGAGGGCCTTGGCGATGGCCGACATGCCGACCGCGCCGGAGCGCGACCCATAGGTGCCCATGCCGAACTGCACCTTGTCGGTGTCGCCATGGACGATGCTGACCTGATCGATGGGGATGCCGAGCCGGTCGGAGACGAGCTGGGCGAAGGTGGTCTCATGGCCCTGGCCGTGGCTATGAGAGCCGGTGAGCACCTCGACGGAACCTGTCGGGTTGACGCGTACCTCGGCGGATTCCCAAAGGCCGACGCCGGCGCCAAGCGATCCGACCGCCTGCGAGGGGGCGATGCCGCAGGCCTCGATGTAGCTGGAGAACCCGATGCCCCGCAGCTTGCCTCGTCGGGCGCTCTCCTGCTTCCGCGCGCCGAAGTTTTTGTAATCGGCGAGTTCCAGCGCCTTGTCGAGGGAGGCGCCATAATCGCCCGTGTCATAGGTCATGATGACCGGTGTCTGATGGGGGAACTGCGTGATGTAGTTCTTTCTCCGGAATTCAGCCGGATCCTGACCGAGTTCACGGGCGGCCCTTTCGACGAGCCGCTCGACCACGAATGTCGCCTCCGGCCTCCCGGCGCCGCGATAGGCATCGACAGGGGCGGTATTCGTGTAGACCGCATCCACTTCGCAGTAGATAGCCGGAATGTCGTATTGGCCCGACAGGAGAGGCGCATAGAGATAGGTCGGCACCGAAGAGGAGAAGGTAGACAGATACGCACCAAGATTGGCGATGGTGTGGACCCGAAGGCCCAGGATCTTACCGTTCTCGTCGGTTGCCATCTCCGCGTGCGTAACATGATCACGGCCATGCGCGTCGGACAGAAAAGCCTCGCTGCGGTCAGCCGTCCACTTCACGGGGCGCTTGACCTTCTTCGCCGCCCAGACACAGACGGTCTCCTCGGCATAGATGAAGATCTTGGAGCCGAATCCACCGCCGACATCCGGAGCGATGACGCGCAGCTTGTTTTCCGGCGCGATCCCGACGAAAGCCGAGAGCACGAGGCGGGCCACGTGGGGATTCTGGCTCGTCGTATAAAGCGTGTAGTTGTCGGTTCCGAAATCGTATTCGCCCAAAGCCGCGCGCGGTTCGAGAGCGTTGGGCACCAGCCGATTATTGACTAGGTCGATCTTCGTCACGTGTTTCGCCCGCGCGAAGGCAGCCTCCGTCTCGTCTTTGTTGCCGAGATGCCAGTTGAAGACGCTATTGTCGGGCGAGACCTCATGCACCTGGACCGGCGTCTTCGTCGCCTCGGAGGTGTTCACGACAGCGGGAAGGACATCGTAATCGACCTCGATGGCCTCGGCGGCATCTTTGGCTTGGGCCAGGGTTTCGGCGATCACAACGGCCACGTGGTCCCCCACATAGCGCACTTTTCCTTGTGCCAGAGCAGGGTGCGGCCCCGCCTTCATGGGGGACCCGTCCTTGGAATGGATCATCCATCCGCAGATGAGGCCGCCGATCTTGTCGGCGGCGAGGTCATCGCCCGTGAAGACGGCCACGACGCCGGGCATGGTCCTGGCCGGCCCGGTGTCGATCGACCGGATCGTGGCATGCGCATGCGGCGAGCGCAGGAAGTATGCATAGGCCTGGCCAGGCCGATTGAAGTCGTCCACGTAACGTCCCTGGCCGGTGACGAAACGCTGATCTTCTTTCCGGCGTACGGGTGCGCCGATCCCTGTTGCGGACATTTTGTTCTCCCTTGTCTTCGTTGGCTCCTCATCAGGAGGTGAAGGCGGGAGCGTCGACACGGACGTTGGAGAGACTACGCCAACTTCGAGCTCGCCCCGGCGGCCTGCACCTCGATGATGGGCGTCGCACCTTTACAGGCGCGCCAGCCGGTCTTATTCGGCTGCCTGCGGCAGCGGCTTCTGCGCCATAGCCTGCGCACCGGCGGCAACGGCCTTGACGATGTTGTGATAGCCTGTGCAGCGGCACAGATTGCCTTCCAGCTCGTCGCGAATGGTCTGCTCGTCGAGCGCCTGCCCCTTCCGGTTCACAATATCGATGGCGGACATGACCATGCCCGGCGTGCAGAAGCCGCACTGCAGGCCGTGGTGCTCACGAAAGGCCGCCTGCATCGGGTGCAACTCGCTGCCCTGGGCGATGCCCTCGATCGTCGTGACGGTGGCCGAATCCGCCTGGACGGCGAGGATCGTGCAGGCCTTGATGGCCTGATCGTTCAGGTGAACGACGCAGGCGCCGCACTGGCTGGTGTCACAACCGACATGGGTGCCGGTTAGTCGAAGATTTTCGCGCAGGAATTGAATGAGCAGGGTTCTGGGATCGACGTCTGCGGTGACGGGTTGACCGTTCACCGTCAGGGAGACGGTGGTCATGCGTGCTTTCCTCCTCAGACACCGGCGCCTGGCCAACTTGAGGTGGTCTCAGGCTCCGGCAGGTATTCTTATTGGACGATCGAACGAATTCGATCGGTCGAAGGCAAGTGTGAACCGCCCCGATTGAGCGGTCAAGCATTGGAATGATTCAAAGAACGACCGAAGGGAAGACGTTCAGGCAGTCGTTTCCGCAGGCGAGAGGATCCTGGCGAAATTGGCGAAGAACTCGTCGGCGTATCTCTTGGCGACGCCGTTGACCAGCCGGCCGCCGAGTTGCGCGATCTTGCCGCCGACATTGGCCTCGACGTCATAGACCAGCTTGGTCCCGCCCTCGATGTCCTCGAGGCGAACCTTCGCTCCTCCCTTGGCCCAGCCGGCGACCCCGCCCTGTCCCTCGCCGCTGATCGTGTATCCGTTGGGTGGGTCGAGATCGGCAAGGGTCACGCCGCCCTTGAATGTCGCCTTCACAGGGCCGACGGAAACCTTGGCCGTGGCCTTGAATTCCGTATCGCTGATCTTCTCCAGGTCCTGACATCCGGGAATGGCAGATTTCAGGACCTCCGGATCATTGAGTGAGGCCCAAACCTTCGCTCGATCGGCGGGAAGTGTGACTTCGCCCTGCATCGTCATCGCCATGATGAGTTCTCCTTCGGTCAACCAGCCCTGACAGAAGAGTATGTGCAAATTGGATGGCGCGTCACCTGTCAGGTGTTGCTGCACCGCACTCATGCCCGATCGACGCCGTGTCCCTCCTTGGCCGTTTGGGCCTGGGACAGTGCCTCTACGACCGCATCGAAGGTGAGAAGAATGGAGGCGTGGCGGGCTTTCAGCTCCCGCGCCGGTTCCAGCAGGGCAAGATCCACCCACTTGCCTGACGGAGGTGCGCCTCCGGACCTCAACATCCGGTGCATTTCATCTCGAACGACCCGAAGTTCCTCGACCGTCGAGCCGATCGCGTGACGTCCCATGATCGAGGAGGAGGCCTGTCCCAAGGCACAGGCCTTCACCACATGGGCAAAATCGATGACGGTATTGCCATCGACCTTCAGATAAACGGTGACCGTGGACCCGCAGAGCTTGGAATGTGCGGTGGCGCTCCCATCCGCATCCGCCATCTTTCCGAGATGAGGGATGTCAGCGGCAAACTCCAAGATACGCCGGCTGTAGATATCGTTCAGCATCCTGGCCGCAGGCCATGTGACGGAGGTGCTTGTTCCAGCCAGATGAGACGCCGCAAGGCCTGGCCTGTCAATGCATTGGTTGTAACCAGCCCGACGGTTCGGGATAGTGGTTGCGGTTCGCAGCCCGGCAGTGGCAGTATCTGTTGTCCGAGCCGCTCCAGGGAGCCGCTCCTTTCGCCGGGAAATCTCATGCTCTCGACCGATACGGATATCCTGAAGACTGCGGAAGACTGGAGGCGTGAGGGCAGGGGCGTTGCGATTGCGACCGTGATCGAGACCTGGGGATCGGCTCCGCGCCCGGTCGGGAGCCACCTTGTGATCGATGACCAGACGAACTTCCTCGGCTCCGTGTCCGGCGGCTGCGTCGAAGGTGCGGTCATCACGGAGGCTCTGGACGTGCTTGCCGAGGGAAAGCCGCGAATGCTCGAATTCGGGGTCGCCGATGAGACGGCCTGGCAGGTCGGGCTTTCCTGCGGCGGACGGATCCGGGTCTATGTGGAACGGGTGGACTAGATTGACCGATCGCTCCCAGTCCCTTCCAGGTGCCGCTCCCCGACCCGGAGACAGGGCCATGGCATGCGACTGAGCCTCCTATCCGATCTCAACGCCGAACGCGCGGCCCGGCGTGCCGCCGTTCTCGTCACTGACGTCGCCTCGGGCGAACAGCGTTTCGTTCGAGATTCGGCGATCGAAAGCGATCCGCTCGCCGGGGATTTGCAGGAGAAGCTGCGTCAGGGAAAGAGCGGACTTGTCGAGCAGAACGGTCGTCAGTTCTTCCTGAGCGTGCAGATTCCGCCGGTAAGATTGGTCGCCATCGGCGCCGTTCATATCAGCCAGGCACTGGCTCCCATGGCCAGAAATGTGGATCTCGACGTTACCATCATCGATCCGCGCACGGCCTTCGCAACACCCGAGCGCTTTCCCGACGTGCCCGTGCGGGCCGAGTGGCCGGACGCCGTTTTGCCGGAGATCGGCATCGATCGATATACGGCTGTCGTCGCACTTACCCATGATCCAAAAATCGACGATCCCGCGCTCACCGCCGCGCTGCAATCGGAGTGCTTCTATATCGGTGCGCTAGGATCACGGAAAACCCATGAGCGGCGCGTTCAGCGTCTGCTGGCGTCCGGCTTCAGCGGCACGGACATTGCCCGCATTCATGCCCCGATCGGGCTCGATATCGGGGCCGTTTCGCCGGCGGAGATTGCTGTCTCGATCCTGGCCGAGATCGTCGCGACCTTGCGCAGCGAGCGGAGACGTTCCGCGTGAAGTTCGGGCTTGTTCCAGTCGAGGAGGCGATCGGAGCCCTGGCGGCTCACAGCGTGCGGGCAAGCGGCACGACGATCAAGAAGGGTACGCTCGTCTCGACCGAGATCGCGTTGCAGCTGAAGCAGGCGGGCGTCGGGACGATCGTCGCGGCGCGCCTCGAAGCGGGTGATATTGCTGAGGACGAAGCCTCGCTTAGGCTTGCTCAATCTCTAGCCGGCGGACACGTCCACGTTGAAGCACCCTTTACCGGGCGCTCCAACCTGTACGCCGAGGAATCCGGCGTGCTCCTGATCGATGTCGACGCGATCAATGGATTCAACGCCATCGACGAGACCATGACGGCGGCCACCTTGCCGGCCTACAAGCCGGTGGTCGCGGGCGACATGGTCGGAACCGTCAAAATCATACCCTATGCCATTGCGGAGATATTGCTGCAGAAGGGTTTGGCCGAGCTTGGCAGAGGCGCCCTGCGCGTTGTGCCATATTCCCGCTCCTCGGTCGGCGTGGTTTCGACGCTTCTTCCGGGGCTCAAGCCGAGCGTCATCGACAAGACCGTTGCCGTGCTTGCCCGGCGGCTCGATCCCGCTAATGCCAAGATCATGCGAGAATCCCGCGTGCCCCACGATGCGGTCGTACTGGCGCAGGAGTTGTCAGAACTGGCACGAGGCGACGCGCAGCTCATCATCGTGTTCGGAGCATCAGCGATTGCCGACCGTCGCGACATCGTTCCCTCCGCCATCGAGATGGCAGGCGGACGGGTGGATCATTTCGGCATGCCCGTGGATCCCGGGAACCTGCTTCTCGTCGGATCTATTGCCGGCAAGCCCGTCATCGGCGCTCCCGGCTGCGCCCGATCTCCGAAGGAAAACGGATTCGACTGGATTCTTCACAGGCTTCTTGCGGACATTCCCGTAACCCGGGCCGACATCATGTCGCTCGGCGTCGGCGGGCTTCTGATGGAGATCGTTTCCCGGCCCCAGCCGCGCGAGGGTGGCGAAAGCGAGGCCGAGGAATGAGCGACGTGGCGGCCATCGTTCTGGCGGCCGGACGCGGCACGCGGTTCGGCGACGAGCCGAAGCTGCTGGCTCGGATTGGCGACAAGCCCCTGGTTCGGCATGTAGTCGAGGCTGCCGTCGGCTCCTCGGCCGATCCGGTGATCGTCGTCACCGGCCATCGATCCGATGAGGTCGAGGCAGCACTACAGGGGCTTTCCGTTCAGATCATCAATAATGCCCTGTTTGCACAAGGTCTTTCGACATCGCTGCAGGCGGGGTTTTCCGCACTGCCGGCAACGGCGCGGGCCGTGGTCGTTCTCCTCGGAGACATGCCCTTCGTGAGAGCTGATCTCATCGACGCCCTCGTGGACGAGTGGCGAGAAAGGGGAGGGCCATCGGCGCTGGTTCCCACTTTCCAAGGCAGGCGCGGAAACCCGGTCGTGCTCTCGCGCGCTCTCCAGGCCGAGATCGAAGGCCTGTCCGGCGACATCGGCGCAGGCCCGCTTTTGCGCGGAAGGTCGCACGTTGTCGAATGGGCGACCAACGATCCGGCCGTCGCGCAAGACATCGACACGACTGAGCAATTTGCCAAGCACCAGAGGTAACCGCCAACGCGCAGCTGTCGGCTTTGAACCTGCCGTCTATTGTGCCAGGTAGCCGCCATCGATCACCAGTTCGGTACCGGTGATGAAGCTCGATTCATCGGATGCCAGGAAAAGGCACCCATAGGCGATCTCGATCGGCCGCCCACCCCGCTTCATCGGCGTCGCGGCTATAACAGCGTCATTCAAGTCCGGCGCCTGAGCGTCGGTGAGCGGCGTGTGAATGAAGCCAGGATGCAAAGAGTTGACTCGAATCCCGTCGCCCACATAGGTCATTGCCGCATTCTTCGACATGTTGCGGACCGCGCCTTTGACGGCGTGGTAGGAATGCGCTCCGGCGACCGCGGCGCTGCCCCAAATCGATGAAATGTTGACGATCGAACCCGACTTCTGCCTGCGCATGATCCGCACCGCCTCGCGCATGCCAAGAAAAACGCCGGTCTGGTCGATCGCGATCATCCTATGCCATGCATCGAGGCCGAGCTCATGTAGCGGCTCATAGGCGATGATCCCTGCATTGTTGATCAGCACGTCGAGGCGTCCGGTTTTGTCGACAATTCCATCGACTGCCGTCTTCCAATCTCCCTCGCTCGTGACATCGAGGGTCATCGCCTCGATGCCGTTGGCATGGGGTTGCCTGGGTGGCGTAACGTCGCTAGCGAAGACCGTCGCACCTTCTCCAGCGAACAGTTCCGCCGTGGCTTGACCGATTCCGCTTGCGGCTCCCGTGATCAGCACGATCTTTTCCTGAAGTCTCATGGGGCGCTCCTTTCGCTTTCGTCGGGCAAAGGCAGCGCGAAATGGGCAAACCTATGCCGAAGCCGGGTTATTCTCATTTCATCGTTAAGGACAAAAGCATATGCTCAACCTGCATCGGCTCGCACCAAACGCCGACGCGCTTCCAGAGCAGCGTCGAAAGTCGTTTTTACGGGTCCCAGAGCTTGCACGAATTCCAATTGCTCTCCCTCGGATCCCTTGCAGTAAATGAGTGTCCACCCGTTCGATTGCCCCTCGGTTATGGGATTCGAATTGGCTTCCAGAGCCGTCGCGAGCCTTTCTCGCTCTGATGTCACCGTGACGACGCGATTAGCCCTGACCGGTGTCATGCCCCGGCGCGCCGACTCTGTCTCAAGATCCCGGATGAACCTGTTGAAGTCCACGTCATCGCGAAGATAGAAACAGATATGCATTGATCGGGGATAGGCAGGGCTCATATGATCGCGGGGCTCGGCGAAACTGTTTCCGCTTCCCATTCGTTCTTCTGCATCCCGATATTGAAGGAGCTCGATTACGACGTTGTCGAATTGGATGAATCGTACGTCGAGT
This sequence comes from Microvirga zambiensis WSM3693, assembly GCF_016735695.1. Classification (GTDB taxonomy): domain Bacteria; phylum Pseudomonadota; class Alphaproteobacteria; order Rhizobiales; family Beijerinckiaceae; genus Microvirga; species Microvirga zambiensis. The sequence continues at coordinate 58,213 of NZ_JAERQD010000025.1, forward strand.
CGCTGGGTGCCCTCCCTGAGGTTCGGCACACCCATCGTGCTCGGGTTCACTCCTCTCTCCCGTGCAATGATCTCCTGGTCGGTCAGCAATGTATTGTGGATGCGCTCGCCGCGAAAATCACCGTCGCGCATGATCTCCGTGCCACCGAGCACTTCCGTGTAAAATTCGAATGCGCGATCCATGTTCTGGACCGTAAGGCCAAAATGCTGAACACCCCTAAGCCGCGCGCCCAGCGCTGCTGAGTTGCGGTCCCCCGTGGCAGAGGGGCGGCCTGGGCTGGTGCTACCCTGAGCCGATGCGGAAGAATTCATCGCGAGGGCGGTAACAGTGACTCCGCCGATCGCAGTGCCTGCAGCGCGTAGCACCTCTCGGCGATCCGGAGCTGCCAACCTAATATGATCGTTGGTTTCGTCGGACATGTGCCATCTCTTTTCAGTCTCGGCCGCCTATCTGGGCTCGCTCAATGCCTACCCCGAGTGAGGCCCTGCCGCGCGTTAAGACTGGTAAAGTTCGGTGAAGTGATCGCTATAACCTGTCAACACGCCGTCCAAAGATGGTCATGCGAGGCCATCCCTTGTGATTTCAGGACCTGTCACTGCCAGATTCAGGGTTTGTCGAGGTGGGCCTCGCGGCCGGGAGGTGTATACTTGGCTCGGGACCGCGCCTTACCGACGGAGCTGTGGTCCAAGTAGGGCTGGGATCGTCATTCGGGAGTTATCTCGATGCATCGTTATTTTTGGCTCATTACCCTCGGCTTGCTGATCACCGCAGTCCCAACACTGGCGCAGGAAGGCAATCGGCCGTTCACGCCCTCCGGGGAAATCCAGATCCCGTCCGGAGCCGCAATCGATCGGATGCTCGACAGCAATACCGTGCCACCACCCGACAAGGAATTCTCGCCCAATGACACGAAAGCCATCCAACAGATGGACCAACGGGCGAAGCGCATCGATCGGGACGTGATGAAGGGCATCTGCAACGGATGTTGACCGCTATCACGTTCATCGTGCCGGATTTTGGAGCGAGCGATTGCTGAACCGCCTCCTTCAGCGCCTTATCATCCTTGGGCTGGGGATCTTCTCCGTCTGGCTGATCGTCTTCGTAGTCTTTGAAACGGCAGACCGAAGGCTGCCATGGATCCTGGCTGTGGGTCTCACTTACGCAATCGGTGCCTATGTCATTCTCCCATGGGTCATTCGCATGGGCCTCAAGTTTCTCCATCGGAAACGGGTGCCGAGCTTCACGACGACAGGCGACGGATTGCCGGGTGATCCCGTCAATGTGGCGCTCGTGGGAACACTCTCACAGCTTCGCGCGGCCTTCGCGGCTCTTGGCTGGTCGGAGGCCGACCGCCTGGGCGTGGCCAGTTCCTGGGGTATGATCCGGGCATTCGTTCTCAACTCGCCCTATCCAACCGCCCCATTCAGCACCCTTTATCTGTTCGGACGTGGTCAGGACATCGGGTTTCAGAGGGCGATCGACAACAGTCCGCGGAAGCGTCACCACATACGATTCTGGTCCTTGAACCTCGTGCAAGCCGAGACCACTTGGGCAGGCGGGTCCGCAAGTTTCTGGCTCAATACGGAACGTCCATCTGATGATGAACGCGTTATCTGGATCGGGGCGGGCACGCGAGATACGGGACTGTCCCTCACCCGCCTCTCGTTTCAGGTGACCCACGCCACGGACTCGGACACGAATGTCGAGCGTGACTTCATTATCGCCGAACTCGAGAACATCGGATCCATCGCCGCAGTGAAAGTGTATCAGGCGGGTCAACGTCTCGCGACGGAGCGAGTCAATCATTACACGACCGACGGAAGGGTTACGTTGGCGAGCCTTGTCGATGGCGGTTGACACCGGCACTCACGCCATTGCCGCGCCTCCCGCATAGGCCACCCAGGTCCTCCCTCCGACATCACTCCCGTCGGATCCGGTCTGCATCCGGACCAGTAACACTCGACGCGGAAACCGTCGGTGCGGCATCCGAGGCCGGGGCTGCCAGGGACCTTTTCATCATGAACCGCAGGACGACGCCCAGCGAGGCGGCGAGTGGGATCGCGACGAGCAGGCCGACAAACCCGAACAGGTACCCGAAGGCGAACAGCGCGAACATCAGCCAGACCGGGTTGAGCTTGACCCGGCTCCCAATGATCCGTGGCGACAGGACATAGTCGGCAAGCGTTTCGCCGATCAGGAAGATGCCGCCGATCACCGCCAGGGGTGTCCAGTCGGGCCAGAACTGGGCAATCGCGACGCATGCCGCGACGACAAAGCCGGTGCCAAGTCCAAGATAGGGGACAAAGCTGATCAGGCCGGCCGAGAGGCCGATCAGGATCGCATGGTTGAGTCCGGTCAGACGCAGGGCGATTGCGTAGAAAACGGCGAGGATGAGACAGATGACGATCTGCCCCCGCACGAAGCCGGCGACCGTGTCGTGGATCTCACGCCCAAGGGCACGCACTTCCTCGCGGTGATGATCCGGCACCCAGCCGTCGAGCGTCGCTGTCATCCTGTCCCAGTCGGCCAATAGGTAGATGCTGACAATCGGGACCACGACAAGGAGCGAGAGGAGAGAGAATACGGCTTTTCCGCTCGCCCATAGTGAGCGGAGAAAGTCATCGAGCCAGGCGGTGCCCATCGTGGAGATGTCTTGCGTGACCGATTCCTCGATCCGAATCTCCTGGCCCATGATCTTGTGCAGCCAGGGCCAGCCGCTGTCGGCGGCGAGAGATTGAACCTTCGCGACATAGCGGGGGAACTCTCCGACGAAGAACCGCAGTTCGTCGATGAGTGCCGGCAGCGTGACCAACGCAAGACCAACGAGGCCTAGGGCCAACAGCAGGATGAGGATCAGAGCTGCGAGTGAACGATTGATCCCAGCCCGTTCCAGCCGGTCGACGGTGGGGGCCAGCAGATAGGCAAGCGCGATGCCGACCACGAATGGCAGCAGGATCTCGCGCAACACCGCCAACATCACCAGTGCGACAAGGACGATGGAAATCCAGAAAATGGTCGGGCGTGGAACCGTCATCGCTTTGCTCTAGGCGACAATCGTCGCGCCCTCCAACCATGACCCGACCAGTCCGATGGTCTTCCGGTCGGGTCGAATCTCGGCCACGATGTGTCTCCTCCATCGGCGCAAGTGGCATTCTAGCGCGGAATCCGCCGATTCAGTAGCAGGGCGGATATGGGTAAGCACCGCACTGGCCGCCATATCCAAGGTAGGGTGTCGCCGCCTCGGCCGCTCCAAGAGCGGTCCCGGCTGCAATGCCAGCCGCCGTGGCACCCGATCCATACCAGGCGCCATGATAGACGGGAGCGCGCCAGTAGCGGCCGCCGGCCCACGCGCCGCCGCGATATCCGCCGAAGCGCGCCGCATCGAATCCAGCGGCATGGAAGCCACCGAAGCCATCGGCGCGGAAGCCACCGCCGCCGAAGCCGCCGAAATGGTCGATGAACAGTGCAGCCGGTCCACTCGACCCGGCCAGGCTCCCTTCGAGCACCACAACGTCGAAGGTGAGGTTCCCGCCCTCAAGCTTAGGCGATTTCAGCGTCACCACGACATCGCTCACCTTCGAGCCGTCACCGCCCAGAACGGACACGGTGGCGTTGGGCGGATCCTTGGCGAAGTTATCCTTGCCCTCGTCCCATTGCATAATGAACTGCTTGGTCATCACGTGGCCGGCCGCGCGCACCGGGCGGTCGGCGAAGACGATCGAGTTCGGCGACACTCCGGTCAAGGTTAGCTTGGTGCCTTCCAGCTTCGCACCCGCCGCATTGAGGACAGCCAGCGATGGAACCGGCCCTGTGGGCTTGACTTGGCCAATGCTTTTCTCGAGCGGCACATGGGGTTTGGTCGTCGCATCCTGCGCGAGGACCGCAGTGGCAGGGCCCATGCTGCCGATCAACAGAACGAGACTAACAAATTGGTTGGTATGCATAGCGCTAGCTCCCTTTTGAATCTCCTGCTTCGGCATCCCTGCAAGATCACGATCCATCGCGTGCCACTGCGGGGGCAAAGGCGATGATCGCCTGCTTCGCAGTTCCGCCACTGCAAGACGGCAACGGATCGGTCCGTGCGAGAGTGGTCGCGATCCAGGGTATGAACACGGCCATGGCGCCAAGCCAGGACAGCGGAAAGCGTATGTGTGCATCCTGATGGAATCGTCACTCAAAGGGCCGACGCAAGCACGACATTAGAAATCGTCGGATCCGTCCCTGCACCGGTAACCGATGAAGCATTGCGGATTGTTCGAACTCGGAACCCATGCTGGCTCCGGAAACTGGTCGACGAGACATTCCGACCCGTTCTTGACGAAGCGGGCGTAGGTGGAGGGTCCGGTGTCGAGGACGACCGCACCGTCTTTCATGACAAGCTGGCGGTTGGCGGAGCAGGTCCGCTGCGACGTCGGTGGTCCGACCTGCGCCGTCGTTGCCGTTGATGCCAACGCGAGGACAGCCACTGTGAGTAGACGTCTCATCTTCAATTCCTCCACTAGTCGGGATGCTTGGGCTCATCCTCGGCATTCAAGTGATAGAGATTGCCGAAGAACCCATCGAGGCCATGCACCGTCGGCAGGAACTCATTGCGATCGCCGAGATGGTTCTTGCGGAACCGGCCCGTCCCATCGCCGTGTGGCTTGAGCAGATCGGCAATCGTCGGATCCTTCTCCGACGGCCCTTCCTTCGCTCCGGGCAGCCCCACCTTCAGGAGGCCCGTCCGCAACGGGCTCTGCCAGATGATGAACACGGCACGGGCGGCGGCGCAGGATTGCTGGCCGGATCCTGCGCCAGCGCAAGAACCCTTACTCGTTGCCGCAGGGCGAATACGGGTAGTAGCCGCACACATTCGGGATGACGGCCGAATTCTCGGCCGCATAGGCCGCACTCCTCGTGGAGCCCCCCGAGCGTCCGTACCAGGCGCCACGATAGGCAGGAGCGTGCCAGTAGCCGCCAAAGTCGTCGATGAACAGGGCCACCGGGCCGCTCGCCCCGTCCAAAGTGCCTTCCAGCACTGCCACGTCGAAGGTGAGGTTGGCGCCCTCGAGCTTCGGCGACTTCAGGGCCACCACGGCATCGTTGACCTTCGAGCCGTCACCGCCCAGGACGGACACGGTGGCGTTGGGCGGATCCTTGGCGAAGCTGTCCTTGCCTTCGTCCCACTGCATGATGAACTGCTGGGTCATGACGTGCCCGGCAGCCCGCACCGGCCGATCGGCGAAAACGATCGAGTTCGGCGATACGCCCGTCAGGGTCAGCTTGTTGCCCTCGAGTTTTGCGCCAGCGGCGTTGAGCACGGCAAGCGAGGGCACCGGGCCCGTGGGCGTGACCCGACCGATCGCCTTCCTGAGGGGCACTTGCGCGTCCTGGGCGAGCGCGCCTGCTGTCGCGCAGAGGCCGCCGGTCATCAGGATAATACAAGCGAATGACTTGCTGATCATGGCTGACACTCCCTTTCGTCTGATCGGCTGTCGCCGGGTTCGCCCGCACCAGACCGCCTTCATCGGTGCGAGCGTCTAAAGACGGCGGACGCCGAGATCCATGGAACCCGGCGCTCCCCTTCGAATGCGTGCGAGCGGCTCACGCGCCGTTTGTGGCTATTTCACATTCACCTTGTAGCTGAGCACGGATGTGCCGGGTTTCTCGTCGACGCTCTTCCCTGTCGCAGTAATCGCGAAGGCATCGGATCCGCGGAAGCCTCGAGCAGGCGTGTAGGTCCATGTGTCCTTGTCGACCATCTTCAATGTTCCATGCTGCGGCTTCCGGCTGACCTTAGAGCTGTTGAGCGTGCCCTGGGGGGTGATGTCCGACATGCATCCCTGCCCGGCCTGGACGTCGAAGGCGCCCTCCATATTGGCGCCCATGATGGGATGATTGCTCGCTATGACACACATGGCGGGTGCCTGCGCCAGAGCCGGGCCGACAAACAGAAAGCCCAATGGAAGTGCTAGGATCGAAACCGACTTCGTCATGACAGACTCCTCTCGATAGTCCTCTGCGTTGGATCGAGGTCTGCCCCAGTGCAGGTTCTTCTTGTTGGGTTGCGGATCGGCAGACACCTGGTGTGAGCGGCGCCCGCCGATCGCGTGTTATTCCCTCAGCGCAAGTCACTGGCCCACAGTGGCTTGCGGCTTCTTGAGCTGATCCATCACCTGCTCGAGATTGTAGCTCGCCGGATCCTGCATCGGCGGGAACTTCCTGTAGGTTTCGAGTTCCTTCAGCCAGAGCGCTTGGCCGATCGGCAGAAGGTTCCAGTCATAGACGTAGGCCGTAGCCGGTCCTGCGAGGGCACCGGCCATGCTGAAGAGCGTCTTCGCCTGCTCACCGATGGACGTCTCGAAGGGATCGCGCTTGATGTTGACGACCTGGCTCCAGTGGTAGGGGACGACGCCGGTGAGGAACCCAGCCGGTGCATCGGACACCATCGCGAAGTAGATCTTCCAGTTCTTGTAACGCACCGCGGACGGGTCCTTGCCCGAGTAATAGAAGAAGGTATCGCGGGCGGACTTGTCCGATCTTCCTTCCAGATAGGCGCGCTGGTTGACGCCATCGAGCGTCGTCCTGACGATCCCGGGATACTCGCCTCTCTCGATCTGGGCTTTGAGATCGTTGCCCTTGGCGCCGCCGGCGATGTCGACGAGCGTCGGCAACCAGTCGAGGGATGCGAAGATGTCGTTCTTGATCGTTCCGGGCTGGACGTGCCCCGGCCAGCGCACGACCAGCGGCGCGCGCATGCCGCCCTCCCAGGTGGACAGCTTTCCGCCCTTGAAGGGGGTGGTGCCGCCGTCGGGGAAGGTGATCGTCTCGGCGCCGTTGTCGGTGGTGAAAACGACGATCGTGTTGTCGAGCTCGCCCATCTCCTCAAGCTTCTTCAGCACGTAGCCGATGTTATCGTCCATCTGCTTCATGCCGGCTTCGTTGACGCCCCAGTCCTTGCCGCCGGGCTCGCCCACCATTGCCATGTACTTGTCCGGCAACACGGTGGTGATGTGCATGCGCGCTGGGTTGTACCAGATGAAGAACGGCTTTTTGGTCTTCTCGGGGTCGTTGCGGTCGAGAAAGTCGATGACCTTTGCTGAGATCTCCTCGTCCACAGTCTTCGAGCGTTCGAGTGTCAGTGGCCCCTCATCCTTGCAGGACTGGTTCGCCCCGGTTCCGTCCGACGACTTGCACCAGAGCACCGGCCGAGGCGGTGTCAGGCACGGGGTGGTCGCAGGGTCGACCGCCGCCGGATCCAGGGGCAGCCCGGGAACCGGCGTGCTGCGGCAGACCGGCGCGACCGTCTGCTCGGTCGGTGTCTTGTTGATGTCGGGGAAGCTCACGCCCTGCATGGCGTCGAGGTGGTAGAGGTAGCCCCAGTATTCCTGGAACCCGTGCGCCGTCGGCAGTGAATCGGTGTGGTCGCCGAGGTGGTTCTTGCCGAACTCGCCTGTATTGTAGCCGAGATCGAGCAGGAACTTGGCGATCGCTGGCGTTCCGGGCCGTAAGTAGGACGGGCTGCCGGGCAGTTGCGGCGGGATCATGCCCGTGCGCAGCGGATGCATGCCGGTGAAGAAGGCGTTGCGACCTGCCGTGCAGCTTTGCTCGGCGTAATAGGTCATGAACTTCGCACCTTCCCGACCGATGCGATCGATGTTGGGCGTTTCACCGACCATCAGGCCCTGGTGGTAGATGCTCGGCTGCATCCAGCCGATGTCGTCGCCCATGATGAACAGGATGTTGGGCTTCTGCTGGGGCGCCTGCGCAGTGGCCGGAGCGGCCATCGCGGCAGAGATGAAGGCCGTCGCCCCGATCAGGGCAGGCTTGACCCACATGCGCCGGGGTCGGGATCGCCCCCCGGAAGCTTGCGAGGATGCACAATCACTGTTCATGGGCTCTTCCTCCCTTTGATAAGGCAGCGCCTTCCGATCCGGCTGTTTCTCGGCGAATGTCACGTAGCCGGTCGCGCAGACGAATTTGCGGAACCCCCGGTTGGTGACGGGCGCCCGGTCGATCCAGAACTCATCGACGGTCACGCGATGGGCAGGGGCCTCCTTCGGGTGGCGCCGATCCGATCCCAGACAGAACGTGCCGGTCGGAAGCCCCATCATGTCGGGGGGTCGAATAAACGCCTGGGTGACGCTCGCAACTGTGTTGGGGATCGGCCTGCAACATGGGCTCTGCTCCCGTGCTGGCATGCCTGCACTGTTCCTCCATACGTTGGCGCAAGTCTATTAGGGTCTGCCCTGAAATTGTTGGAGGCGGACCCTGATTCAGGACCTCCGCCGCCGATGAACCAATAGCTATGACGCGAGGGGGAAAGGCTCGGTTGCGGGCACGACCCTTTTCGGCGCAACTCGACAGGGACCGGGTTCAGGGTTTAACCTATGTTGTCGACCGAGGGCCGTCGCGACCCCGGTTTCGTTGCGTTGCCCTTGCGGCCGGAGGTCGCCGTCATGAGCGATGACACCGCACCGACAATCGCGCGATCGTTCCAAGGCCTGCCACCTCGTCTGCGGGGCTGGCTCGTATTGACCTTTGCCGCCGTCATCCTGACCACTTGCTCTGTCGCGGCGGCGCTGCTGTTGTCGAAGGCTCGGCATGAGCGCGAGATGATTCGGGAGCGTGCCCTCAGCACGGCGACGGCTTTGTCCTTCGGGTTCGATCAGGAGGTGTCGGCGGGCAATGCCCTGCTGAAGGGATTGTCGTCCTCGCCCGCCCTGAAGGCCGGCGACTCCAAAGGCTTTTACGACCAACTCAAGGGGACGCCGATACCCGAAGGATCCTGGCTGATCCTTCAGGACCTGGACGGACAGGTTGCCAACACCCTCAAGCCATTCGGGGCGCCGCTTCCCCGGCATCGGGACTTCCCGAATTATCCGGAGGCCGTCGACCGAATTCGCGAGCGCGGCTGGGCGGTATCAGGTCGAATGGGGAGCCTTTTGAAGCCTGGAACAGCGGTGATCGCGCTCAGCCTGCGGATCAATCGTGATGACGGTACGATGAAAGGCTTCATCACCACCATTCTTTCGCAGGATCATCTCGGCGCCATCCTGAGAGGCCAGGAGGTTCCCAAGGAGTGGACGCTGGGTCTCTACGACAGAAAACTCCAGCCCATCGTGACCATGAGAGGAAACGAGACATCGTCGCGAATTCCCGTGCCTGAAGCGTTAGCGAGGCGCCTCGGCGCGGTTAACGGCAGCGAGAACCTTGGTGGCTCGATCGAAGCGGTCGATGACCAAGGAACGCCGGTCTTGCTTGTATATCGCAGCTCAGGGGCGACGAATTGGACGAGCATCGTGATGCTCCCGCTCTCAATTGTCGCTGCGCCGCTTGAAGGCGCCCTGCGGCAGATTGCCGGGATGGTAGCCATCCTCATCGTCGCCGGTGGTCTCGCCGCGCTGTTCACTGCGCGGCAGGTGGAGCGGCCTATCCAGGTGTTGTCTGATCAAGTCAGGGGAGCGAGGAAGCAGGTCAGTGAATTGTCCGGGCAATTGCTCGCTCTCCAGGAGGAGGAACGTCAGAGGATTGCCCGCGAGCTCCATGACTCGACGGCCCAGCACCTGGTTGCCGCAAATCTCGGGCTCTCGGGCCTCGAGGCGGAGGTCAGACATAGCGCGAGCGGCCGCAAGGTCTTGGCAGGGGTCGAGGGGCTTCTCGGTGAAGCCCTGCGGGAACTACGCATCTTTACCTATTTGCTGCATCCGCCGAACTTGGCCAATGACGGTCTCCAGGCTACGTTGCGGGACTTCGCTGAAGGCTTTGCCGGACGGACGGGGCTCGTCGCCCACATCCGGATTCCAGAGGAAGTCGATGGTCTGCAACCCGACCTCCAGCGGGCGATCCTGCGTGTTGCTCAGGAAGCACTCACCAACGTGCACCGGCATGCCGGGGGCTCGCATGTGTCGGTCGATGCCAGGTTTCGATCTGGCTGGCTGGTGGTCCGCATTCGCGACAACGGACATGGAATGGCAAGTCGGGACGGGCTCGACGGGCCCATCAGATTTGGCGTCGGTCTTGCGGGCATGCGCGCCCGGCTTGAGCAGTTTGGTGGCGACCTGACCATCAAGACCGGTCCGGGTGGGACGTCGATCATTGCAATCGTCCCCGTCTCGGTAACCGAGAGAGCTTTGACCCAGGCGCGCCGCATGCTCGACCCGTGGTTGGCCAGCCCGGCCAAGGCCGACAGCGATGCCCTTCGTTGAAGTTTCAGGGTCTGCCCCCGGCAAATTCAGGGTTCTGCGGAGGTGAGGTGGTAAGCGCCAGGATGTATCCTGCCAATGTTTCGCTGGAACACCCCAAACCATTGGCGAAGGAAGTTCCATGATGACGCGTATCCTGATCGCCGACGATCACGACGTGGTCCGTTCCGGCGTGCGTGCCATCCTGAATGGGCACGAAGATTGGGAAGTGGTCGGCGAGGCTCGGGACGGCAAGGAAGCCATCGATCAGGCTCAGGCGACCCGCCCCGACATCGTCATTCTCGATTATGGCCTTCCACTTGTGAACGGGGTCGAGGTCACCCGGCAGATCCGAGGGCGCGTTCCCGGTGTGGAAGTCCTGATCTTCACCATGCATGATACTGACAGCTTGGTCCGGGAGGTTCTGGAGGCCGGAGCCCGCGGCTTCCTGCTGAAGTCCGACGCCAAACAGTTTCTAGTCTCTGCTGTGGAAAGCCTGGCGGCCCACAAACCATTCTTCACCGGCAAGGTCTCCGAGACACTGCTGGCGACCTACCTGTCAAAGGGGACTGCAAGCGAGTCGGCGTTGAGCTCGCGCGAGAAGGCTGTCGTCCAGCTGATCGCGGAGGGCAAGACCAACAAGCAGATTGCCAATATACTCAGCATCAGCACTAAGACGGTCGAGACCCATCGCGCGCTTGCCTTGCGCAAGCTCAACCTGGATACCACCGCGGCTCTGATCCGTTATGCGATCCGAAACAAGCTCGTGGAGGGCTGATCCGGCCTCTGATCATGCCAACTTTAGCACCTGACGCGGACCTCAGAACCGGGCGCTGATACCGAGTACAGGCCCGTGCTGGAGCATGTCGAACTCGTAGCGGCGCCGTCCCTCGCCCTGGGCATAATCGACGTAAAGTGCCCGGTAGCCTATCACACCTGAGAAAGCGACGCCCTGGTAGGTGCCGAGCTCGAATCCGTATGCGCCGATAGCCTGCCAGGAGAAGTTACTGCCAACGCCAAAGCCGCCGATGTCGCCGCGCAGGAGGAGTTCGTGACCCGGTGCCACGGTGTAGCGCACCCGTGCGCCAATCACGGGGTCGAGCCAGTCGACGGAACCGGAATGGGCAACCGCCCGAGTTCCGGCAACCTGGAGGTCGCCGATGTCGACCGCACCTGCAACGGCGAACGATAGGTCCGCCTCCTGGTACCAGTAGCGCGCGCCGCCGAGGATATCGAACGCGACCGGGCCGAAGCGCGCGACTTCATAGGCGGCTCCGAACTCGGCGATAGCCATTTCGATGTCGAGCTTGAGCGACGTGCCGAAGGTTCCCGTGATCCCCGGCGCCAGCGAACGACTGCGGACACCACTATCCGCGCCGCCGATCTTGCTCCAGACGAGGTTGGCCATCAGGGAGAAGGGTCCGTTGCGGGCCTCGAAGTCGCCCATCAGGGCAACGAGCGTGTCGCTATGCTCGACGATGTCAGCGAAGCTCGCATTCACCTTCACCGATCGCCCGCGCACAGTCTGGGTGCCGTCCAATGCAGTGAGCCAGCCATAAGGCACGACGCGGAAGGTCCACCCAGGCACGCTGGGAGCCTCGATCACAGGTGTTGGAGCAGGAGCTCCCAAGTCAGCAGCGAGGGCGGAGCTCGCACTTGCGGCGAGGAAGCCAACTGGAAACATAATGCCACGCGACAGCCATTGCGGAAGGTAATGCATTGCTTCCCCTGGATTGCAGATCCCTTGTCTCTCCCAGTCGGCTCATAGCAGCTGAGGCCAAACCTGAGGTCAAGGCAAGAATGGGGAGCAATGAGAAGAACCAGAAAGTTTATCCTTGAGTGTTGCTTTCTGGATATGGTGATTGCAGCAACATCCGCGGGCTCTAACACCACGGCGCTCTGCCTGTAGAAGACAGGCGCTATTGTTCTTGTGTGACGCCGCCATCGTCCAAGCCTGTCTTGGATTATGGCAAAGGTGTCCCGATTTGGTAAGCAGATGGCTCATATGGTCAAGCAGAGCTGAGTGTTTAGTCTAAAATTCGTCCCCCACGTCTGCCTAGCGCGATGCTTGGTCTGTACTTGTTCTGACCAGCGCAGATTTCTCGGTCATAGCAGCGCCGGGTGAGCGTCAGAGTGGTGAGTCGTTGAGGCGCGTCATCATCAAGTCTTGGTTGAGAGCCGTGATGCCTTGCGTCGAGGCAGGTTTGGGCGGCGATTAGAGTCTCGGTCAGACGGTACCATTCGAGGTCATGCAGCAGGGGCGGCTCCGCAGCGCCTCTCGTGCACGCGCGTCGCTCGCTGTCTGCGGAGAGGAGGTTTCCATGAGAACGCTGACGATTTCAGTCGTTGCAGGAGTTATGACCTTCGGTGGGCTTGCACTGGCACAGGCGCAACCCAATCCCATTCAGGGAACACCCGACTCGCTCTTCCCTTATGCCGCGCCGAACGAAGTTCAGATCATCAATGGCGTGCCCTGCCGGACCGTGCTCGTCGATGGCAGCAACATGCGCGTTCCCGTGGAGTGCAAGGGTCGTGTCGCGACGGGCACCTTCGAGCCGAGCTCTACGGGAAGCATTCGCGTCGAAGAGGGAGGTGGCCGCATGGTTTCGGGACGTCCTATTTCGGGTACGCCCGACTCCCTGTTCCCCTACGCGACTCCCAACGAAATCAAGATCATCAATGGCGTACCGTGCCGTACGATACTCGTTGACGGCATCACACGGGTACCCGTGGAATGTGCCCGGTGAGTGATCGACCCTTGGGTTGCCGACAATGCAAGCGCAGCGTTGCGACCCATCGTTGGTGACGACGGCTGATTTGTGACGCGTGTCGAAGGACGCTGGGCTGCAAGGCCGCAGCGTCCTTTGGGATGTTCAGCGTACCAAGCCGGCTGGACAGCGTGATATCATCAATCGGCCCCTGGAGATTACGCGGTCTGACAAACCGGCCATTCGCGATCATCCTGCGGGAGATCGAAACATTCTTCAGACGCACGAAAGCCTCTCGGCGTTACGGCAAGGGGCTTCATGTGGTGTGATTGGTCTCCGGTCTCCTGTCCGTTTCTGTTAAGAGGAAGTCTCATTCGATCAAGCAAATCTGGAGGGCCGGTACAGCATTCGGGCTTTCCGGGCGGGCAGGGGCCAGTCGCCTGCTGGCCTCGTCACGGGGCATGGGAGCGCGGACATGAAAGCGGCGGGCCTCTCCCTTTCCCTGTTCACAGCGAGTGTCCTGGCCATCTCCGCCGTCCACGCGCAGCAGGTCACCGGCACACCCGGATTACCCGGCGCGACCACGACGATTGACGGCAGGCAATTGCCGCCGCCCGATCCGGCCTTCGGCGGCGTGATCAAGGAGAAGGCTTCCGAGTCGCAGGCCTGGTGGCCGCCGCGCGTCGTGCCGCCCCAGGGCGCGCCGAACGTGTTGCTGATCATGACCGATGATCAGGGTTTTGGCGCACCCAGCACCTTCGGCGGCGTCATTCCCACACCCAGCATGGATCGGATCGCGCAGGCCGGATTGCGCTACGCCAATTTCCACTCGACAGCGCTCTGCTCACCGACACGGGCGGCACTGATCACCGGCCGCAACCATCATTCGGTCGGCTATGGGGTGGTCGGCGAGATCGCAACCGGATTCCCCGGCTACGACTCGATCATCCCGATCGAGAAAGGCACGGTCGGAACGATCCTGAAGGCGAACGGCTACGCGACATCCTGATTCGGCAAGGACCACAACACGCCATCCTATCAGTCGAGCCAGGCAGGACCGTTCGATCAATGGCCGACTGGAATGGGCTTCGATTATTTCTATGGCTTCGTCGGCGGCGATGCGAGCCAGTGGCAGCCGAACCTGTTCCGCAACACCACGGCGATCTATCCCTTCCAGGGGAATCCCGGCTGGAACCTCGAAACGGCGATGGCCGACGAGGCGATCCAATACATGAAGCAGCTCAACGAAATCGCCCCCGGCAAGCCGTGGTTCGTCTACTACGTCCCCGGTGCGACCCATGCGCCGCATCACCCGACGCCGGAGTGGATCAAGAAGATCAGCGACATGCACCTCTTCGACGAGGGCTGGAGCAAGGTGCGCGAGAAGATCTTCGCCAACCAGAAGCGGCTCGGCATCATGCCCGAGAATGCCACGCTGACGCCGTGGCCGAAGGACTTGCCGGACTGGGATTCACTCAGTTGGGACGAGAGGAAGCTCTTCACCAGGCAGGCGGATATCTATGGAGCCTATCTGGCCTATGCCGACCACGAGATCGGCCGCGTCATCCAAGCTGTCGACGATTTGGGCCAGCTCGACAACACGCTGATCATCTATATCGGCGGCGATAACGGCGCGAGTGCCGAAGGCATGCTCAACGGCACGCCGAACGAGTTCACCACCTTCAATGGTGTTCCCGTGCCGGTGAAGGACCAATTCCTCTGGTACCCGTTCTGGGGCTCGGAGCGGACGTTCCCGCACTTTGCCGCCGGCTGGGCCTGGGCGATGGACACGCCGTTCAGGTGGGTGAAGCAGGTGCCGTCGCATTTCGGCGGCACGGCTCAGGGCGTGGCCATGTCCTGGCCGGGCCACATCACGGATCTCGGTGGCATCCGCCGCCAGTTCCACCATGTCATCGACATCGTGCCGACCATTCTCGCAGCGACGGGCATTCGACAGCCCGACACGATCAACGGGATCAGGCAAGTCCCCATCGAGGGCGTGAGCATGACCTACACCTGGGATCAGGCGAACGCCGAGGCCCCGACCCGGCATCCCACGCAGTATTTCGAGATGCTCGGCAATCGCGCGATCTATCACGAGGGGTGGGTGGCCGCCACGACTCCGGCAACGCTCCCCTGGGAACTGAGCACCGCTACGCCTCCGGACGTGATCACGGGATATAACTGGGAACTCTACAACGTCCAGGAGGACCCGACCCAGTCGAATGACCTCGCCACAAGGATGCCCGACAGACTCAAGCAAATGCAGGACCTGTTCTATGCCGAGGCGGCGAAGTACAACGTGCTGCCGCTCGACAATTCGACGCTCGCCCGTTGGAACACACCGCGCCCGAGCCTCACGGCGGGGCGCACGGAGTTCACGTATTCGGGTGAGCTGATCGGCACCCCGGCCAGTGCTGCGCCCAGCATCCTCAACAAGTCCTACAGCATCACGGCCGAAGTCGAGATCCCTGCCGGCGGCGTGGAGGGCATGATCGTGACTCAGGGCGGGCGCTTCGGCGGCTACGGCCTGTTCCTCAGCAAGGGCGAGTTCGGCGTCGGCCGGGGCAGGGTGGTGTTCCTGTACAACCTGCTCGACCTCAAGCGCACGACCTGGGAGGGGCCGGAGCTCGAGCCCGGCAGGCATACCATCGCGTTCGCCTTCACGGCCGCCGAGCCGGGCTTGGGGAAGGGCGGAACGGGCGTGCTGTCCGTGGACGGCAAGGAGGTGGCGCGGAACTCCTTGGACCACACGACGCCTGTCACGTTCCCGGAGGACGAGACCTTCGATGTCGGCCAAGACACCCGCACGCCGCTTGCCCTGCTGGAGCATCGCTACGACACGCCGTTCAAGTTCACGGGCAAGATCGGCAGGCTGACCTTCAAGCTCGCGCCGGAGAAGCGTGCGGAGGCCACTCCCTGAGAGAGGCAGTCGATTCGAGGCGGCATGGGATTACGAGGGTCCAGGCATGAGCGGGGCGACGAAACGGGTGCTGATGGCCGCCGCCGTCGCCGAGATGGCGACCGGCCTGGCGTTGCTGATCGTTCCATCACTCGTCGGACAGTTGCTGCTTGGCGAGGAGCTTGTCGGCGTCGCCGCGTCGGTGGCGCGCATGGCTGGCCTGGCGTTGATCGGGTTGGGGATCGCCTGCTGGCCGGGTCCGCCGCTGGTCGGCATGCTAGCCTACAGTACAGCCGTCGCCCTGTATCTCACCTATTTCGGGATTGCAGGCGGTGGGACCGGCGCGCTGCTGTGGCCGGCGGTCGTCGTGCACGTGATCCTGTCAGTCCTTCTTGGACATTTCTGGCGATCCCACCATTGAAGCATTTCGGATATTCCCGGATTAGTTCACCGATTCGACTCCATATTTCCTTCTTTCCCTCATGCCTTCTTGGGCGCATCCTCCCTGTGGGCGGGGATTGACGGAGATGACCTATGCCCGGCAAGTTCATATTCAAGGATAACGTCAGGCGGGAGGAGCTGGACATCCTGCGGCTCGGCTGGCTGAGCCATCCGGCCTCTACCGGCGCCAGCAAATTCACCGTGCTCGAAGGCACCTTCTTCCCCGGCAAGGGACACAGCTTCCACTATCATGCCGATCAGGAAGAACTCATCTACGTGGTCTCCGGCACTGTCGAGCACTGGATCGAGCGGGAAAAGCGCATTCTCGGCCCAGGCGACAGCGTCTTCATGCCTCCCGGAATCGTGCATGCGACCTTCAATATTGGAACCGAGGACGCAAAGGTCGTTGGCATTCTCGGACCTTGTGTCGGCGACATGGGGGTGGAGCAGGTCGATATGTCCGGTGAGGCGCCTTGGAATGAACTGAGGCCCAGTACCGACTGAGAGCAACCTTTTTTAAAACAAGGGACTTCCGCGAATTTTGGCGCGCGCTCCAGTTTGTCAGTCGCGTTCACACGCGCTATGTCCCTGCGCATCATGCGGGCCCAGCGGACCAAGGAAGTGCCAACGTCCCTGTCGCACGAAGTGTGCACAGTCGTGAGGGCTTTTACGGATTGCGGCTAGTCGTTATCGTTTAAAGCGAGCTGAGTGGAGAAAGAAAAATGGAGCCATCATCGACGAGGCTTCCGCGTGACTGGCGCCAGCTGCCATTCATCATCATTGGCGGGCTTCTGATCGGGCTGATAATCGGCGAAGCAGTAGCGGCATTCGCAACGAGCAGCTTCGCTCAACCCAGCAATATGAAGCTATATAAGGCCGCAAAGAGAGCCGGATGAGCGGTTCCACCTGATTCAGCTACTTCGGAAAAAGCAGTTGGACCTGTGCGCGCAGCTGCCAGTCGGGGCCATCGGATGGACGAATTGCATTGTAGTAGGCGCCCAACTGCGCATTGACCGGCTGCTTGCCGATCTTGAAGACGCGGCCGAACCCGCCGCCGACCGGCACGGTCCAGCGGTATGGAAGCCTCTTGTCCTGGAATGCCATGTATCGCTCGATCGGTTGTGGCGATCCGGTTCGAGCCTAGGTCGCGCAGGCAGTCCGGTCAATTCAGCTTCGATGGCACCGAATTCGGATGTCGGGATATCCAGGAAGGGCCATCTGTTCAGCGCGTGAAATAGAGGCACTGTACGGATCGCCAAACGGTTTTCGACATCCGCGAACGGACATGCCGGGGCACAAATCAGGGTTTGTCTCCGGCTGGTTCAGGGCAGACCCCGATATCCTGCCGACCAGCCGACATGCGACAATGGCGATACACCAGGATCGGGGGACGGCCATAACCGTCAACGACATCGCACCGACCGAAACCTTTGTTGGCCGAGCCTCGACAGGCCCGTTCCATGATGGCTCGACCAGCAAAAAGCGGGGCTGAACGGAGAGGAAAAGCGATGAAACTGAAAACCCTGATGTGTGGAGCGTCCATGCTCTGCGGCGCGTGGGCAATCACTCCCGCTCTGGCGCAGGCTCCGCCCGCCGGTACGCAGCAGAGGCCTAATATCCTCGTCATCATGGGCGACGATGTCGGTTGGTTCAACGTCGGCGCTTATCATCGTGGGATTATGTCCGGCAAGACGCCCAATCTCGACCGGCTGGCGTCGCAGGGTATGATGTTCACCGACTATTACGCCGAGGCGAGCTGCACAGCGGGCCGGGCGAGCTTCGTCACCGGCGAGATTCCGCTGCGCACCGGGCTCACCACCGTCGGCCAAGCCGGCGCCGGCGTGGGCATGCCGGACAAGGCCGCGACGATCGCCTCCGCGCTCAAGGTGCAAGGCTATGCTACCGGCCAATTCGGCAAGAACCATCTCGGCGACCTGAACAAATACCTGCCGACGCTGCACGGCTTCGACGAGTTCTTCGGCTACCTGTACCACCTCGACGCGATGTCCGACCCGTACTGGTACTCGTTCCCGGATGATCAGTCCTATCGTGACAAGGTCGGGCCGCGCAATCTGCTGCACACCTATGCGACCAACACGGACGATCAGACCGAGCAGCCGCGTTGGGGCCGGATCGGCAAGCAGCGAATCGTCGACGAGGGACCGCTCGCGCCTTATCCCAACATGACCAACGTGCCGAACATGCACGACATCACGCCGAAGGCGAAATACGACATGACCACCTTCGACGAGGTGCTGGTCAAGGCATCGTGCGACTTCATGGACAAGGCCAAGACCGACAGGAACCCGTTCTTCGTCTGGCACAACACGACCCGCATGCATGTCTGGACGTTCCTGTCGCCCAAGTATCAGGCCCTGATGAATAGCCAGACCAACTTCGGGCTCGAGGAAGCCGGTATGGCGCAGCTCGACGACAGTGTCGGCGCCCTGATGAAATGCGTCGAGGATTCAGGCCAGGCGGACAACACGATCATCATCTTCACCACCGACAACGGAGCCGAGGTGTTCACGTGGCCCGACGGCGGCATGACCCCGTTCAAAGGAACGAAGGGGACGACCTATGAAGGCGGCTTCCGCGCCCCGGCGATCATCCGCTGGCCAGGCAAGGTCAAGGCCGGCTCGGTCGAGAACGGCGTCTTCTCGGCGCTGGACTGGTTCCCGACGCTTGTCGCCGCAGCCGGCAACCCGAACATCACCGATCAGCTTCTCAAGGGCGTGCAGCTCGGCGACCGCAGCTACAAGAACCATCTCGACGGATACAACCAGCTCGCGCTTCTGCAAGGCAACGGCCCGTCGGCCCGGAACGAGTTCTTCTACTTCGGTGGCCCGCAACTCGGCGCGATCCGCATCGGTGACTTCAAGTACCAGTTCTACCAGCAGCCGGAGGGCTGGCCCGGGCAGAAGGTCACGACGGACATGCCCGTCATGATCAACATTCGCCAGGACCCGTTCGAGCGGACGCCGTCGATCGGCAGCCAGAGCCTGAACGATCTCGGAGGCGGCTACATGAACGACTTCTACGCCCGCGAGTTCTGGCGCTTCGTCACCGTCCAGCAGGAGGTCGCGAAGCTCGCGAGCACCGCAATCGACTACCCGCCGATGCAGGATCCGGCCTCGTTCAACCTCGACGCCGTGAAGCGGCAGATCGATCAGGCGATCCGCAACAAGCCGGGCAACTGAGTGAAACAAGGGGCGGGCAATTCCTTGCCCGCCCCGACGCTTCGGCCCAATCTCCTATTTCGGGCAATTGCCGATAGCGAGACGAGTCTCTCACCGACGATTTGGGGGGCGCCTCAAGGCATGAGGAGGACCCTATTATGGAGAGCCGACTTCTTTCGATCAGCCTGACGCGCCGGGCGTTCGCGCGACAGATCGGAGTCGCAACCGCGATGGCGGCCATGCCGGGGCTCGGTGTGGCGACGGCGGTGGCCCAGTCGGGGGGCGGATCCGGCTTTTCGTTCGCCGTTTGCGGCGATACCCGCCCGATGATGTATCTTCCCTACAAGCACGGCCAACCGGATCTGACCAAGCTGTTCGTCGAGATGTTCGGGCTCGTCATGCCGGAAAAGATTGCGGAAGCGGTGGTCCGGAAGGACGTGAAGATGATCTTCGACCCGGCCTCCGGCGAGCTCATCCGGATCGTCATGCCGTTCGAGAGCCGCAGCGAGGTCATGACCCTGGCGGTCGACAAGGGATGGGTCACCGAGGCCTCCGTCGAGGACGTGAAACTGCTGCCGGGCGTGCACCGGACGATCTTCCGGCTCGAGGGTGGCGACTGGGTGGCGCGCGAGATCGTCAAGGATGTTCAGGCCGGGCGCGCCAGGTTCGTGGTCATTAGCGGTGACGTTGTGTGGTGGGGCAACCAGGGTCTTACGCTTGCCGACAGCCCATACTGGCAGCGCGTCAACGAAGCCATGCTGAAGCAACTGCCCGCTCCCGACGCCGCGATGCGCGCCGCCGGACTGGAGGGCCGGTGGTTCATCGGTGTGGGCAACCACGAAGTCTGGGGCGATCCCAAGATCGACGGCGTGCTCTCCGCCGTGCCGTATCTCAAGACCCTCGGCGTGACGCCGGACCGCCTCATCTACAAGTTCGACTTCAACGGCGTTCGGTTCATCTTCCTATGGAGCGGGAAATACGATTACCGTTCTCCGTCGCTCTGGGACGCGGACCGGCCCAAATACGCCGAGCAGATGCAGCAGCTCCAGCAATGGATGGACGAAGCCAAGGCGGCAGGTGTCCGCAAGGCTTTTATCGTGTTTCACTACCCGGTTTTCGCACGCTCCGGCCTCGGACCCATTCCCGCGCCCGACAACCCGCACAAAGTGATTGCGTCCTATGCAAGGGACCTCGATGTGGTGGTGTTCAATGGCCACGTCCACACGACCGAAATGTTTGACGTCGATGGCGTCAAGTACCTGATGCTGGGCGGCGGCGCCGAACAGGATCCGATCCTGCCGGGCCGCACGAGCATCAAGCTGCCCGCGGACTATCCGCCGGATCTGTATTGGAAGGGGCAGCCGCCCATGGAGGAGTATAACTACGTTCTCGTCGACGTGAGCCCGGCGCAGAAGACCAGGTTCACGCTCAATCGGTTCCGCCCCGGAGCGGCTGCGCCCTTCGGCACGGAAGAGCTGTTCGCGTGACGGGCCAGGGGCGAAGAGCAGGAGGGCGGCCATGGCGACCACCCTCCTGATCATCCACAGACTGGTGGCGGTCGCGCTATTGGGTGCAACCACGCACCAGACCCTGGCGACATGGATCCCGACACGTACGCGGCCGGATTCGTTCGTCGGTCGGTTTCGTACCGTTCCCTCGGCCGCCTTTGCCAACGCCATCGTGCTTCTGTATGTCGCCTCCGCGCTGCTGGGTGCAGTCGTCTATCTATATTTCCGCGTCGACGTCAGGCCCGGCTTGGAACGTGGCGGCCACTGGCCGGCTCTCGGCTTCTTCGACATCAAGGAGCACTTCGTCGCCATCGGATTGGCGCTGCTGCCGGCCTATTGGATCTGCTGGCAGCAGCCTCGCGGCAGCGAGCTTGCCCCGACTCGGGCCGCCCTGACCACGATTCTGTCGTGCATCGTCTGGTGGAGCTTTCTCGTCGGCCACATCGTCAACAACATCAGGGGATTTGGTGCATGACATCCTCGCTTGCGTTTCGCCGCTTCGCGTTCGTCTTCGGGCCGGCCTTCGCCATGCTCTACGTCATCGCCCTGGCGTATGATCTTGCGCTTTTCACCGTCTATCCCTCGCTCGGCATCGTCCTTGCCGGAACGCACCGTTCGAAGGACGCGGTCGATCCCGCCATGGGGTTCCTTGCCCCTGCGATGTACTGGTATTGCTGGGCCGCGACGGCTGCGCTGGGGGCACTCGGGTTCGCCATTGCGGTCGCGCTCCTACCTGGGCGATGGAGCTTCCGGCTTTGGTCGGGATGGGTCTGGGTCATTCCCTTGGCCGCGATGACCGCGTGCGCATACCTCACGTTGCCCTGGTTCCGGCTCTCGCCATGAGCTGTCAGCCGGATGCCGATCCCTCCGGATCAGAAAGCCCGATAAGGCCTATGGCCTCATCCTGCATGCGCTTGAGACGCATGACGTGACGTCGAACGGCAAGCCTGCCCCAGCTCGGTGCGTTTGAGAGCCGAAGGGGAGGGCAGACTGGACGCGCTTCGGTACGGTCATCTCGCGCATCCCTGCGTTGCGTGCCGAGCAACAAAAAACCTCGAAGGCTGAATCATTCGAGAGTTGTTGTGATGTTGCGTGTGCGCGAAGCAACCGTTTGCTCAATGGTATGTTTTAGCGAGCCCAGTAGGGCGCCTTTAATCTGGAGATTCGTCCTGCACGTTTGGGCATTCTTCCCGATCACTCACCTCAGCTCTCACGGCTCCCAACGGGGCGGATTCCGGTACGCATTGCGCGATGATCGGTGAAGGCCGTCAGCTTAGCTGAACAACTAGACCTTAGTCGCAGGCTTGCCCTTAAATTTCAGAATTGACAGCTGCTGGGTTCTGCTAAATCCTTTTAGCTAATTCGATTTAGCAAGAGGTGCGTCGGGTGATGCGACGGGGCGCGACGAATGCAGCACAAACTGGTGCTCCGACCAGTGCCGACGTCGCGCGTCTGGCTGGCGTGTCCCCGGCAACGATCTCCCTCGTACTGAACGGCCGGGCCAGTAAGGTTCGCATCTCTGACGAGACTCGCGATAAGGTGATTGCTGCTGCGGCGCAGCTCGGCTACACGCCGAACCACGCCGCCCGCAGCTTGCGGCAGCGCCGGACGAATATCATCACCTTCGTCCTGCCGACCCTAGACAATCCCTACTTCTCCGATGTGGTGAGGGCAGCCCAGACGGCAGCTCAACAGCATGGCTATGCGGTGTCTGTCATTCCGGCCAAGACGAAGCCGGGAGAGTTCCATGCCCTATCGTTTCTACAAGGCGCTGCCTTCGACGGCATTATAGTGGCAGGACGCGAGAACTGTACCGCTCCGGAACTACGGCAGCTCGCAGCCCGTGGCGTTGCGGTCGTCGCCCTGCAAGAGCAAAGCCCGGATCCGTCTATCCAGAGCGTGAGCGTCGATCTGGAGGCGGGTGGCTACATGGCGACCCGGCACTTGATCGACCTGGGTCACCGCCGCATTGCTCACGTGACAGAAAGGCTGCACGAGCCCGGGACGCGGCGCGATCGTCTCGATGGATACCGCCGGGCGCTGGAGGAGGCTGGCTTGGCCTTCGATCCTTCTCTGGTCCTGACCGCAGAGAACACGATGGCCGGCGGCAGCAAGGCCATCGAGCAACTGCTTGGCCCCGGAATGCAGCGCCCGACAGCAGCCTTCATGTACAACGATCAGATGGCGGTTGGCGCCCTGCACGCCTTGCGCTTGCATGGGCTGAGCGTTCCTGATGATTTCGCCATCGTGGGGTTTGATGGAGTTGCCATCGGGCAGTTCACTGCCCCGGCCCTCACCACCATTGATCATCCGCGCGAGGAACTCGGACGACTTGCGATCGAGGCGCTAATCGGTGCCCTCGAGAAGAGGCCCTCCGACGTCAGGGAGCATTTGCTCCCGGTCAAACTCATCGTGCGCGAGTCGTGTGGGGGAGGGAAGACGCTGTTACCCAGGAGGCAACCCCGAACCCGGACGAGATGAGCGCCGGACCTGCGCAGCAGAATGCAGCACGGCAATCCAAACCAAGCAAAGCTAAACCAAGGAGGAAACCATGACGCAGACATTCGACCGCCGAACGATCCTGAAAGCAGGGCTGGGGGCAAGTGCTGGCCTGATGGTCACCGGGCGGGTCAATTCCAGCCTTGCGCAGAGCCCGGTGCGGCTCACGATGGCGGTATGGGGCGGCAAGGCGGAGGTCGAGGCCTACAACCAGGTGATCGCCAAGTACCAGGCGGCCAACCCAAATGTGAGCATCCGGCTCGACGTCATTCCGTTCGGCCAGTTCTACCAGCAACTCGACACGCGGCTCGCCGGCCGACAGGCGCCGGATCTGTTCCGCGTCACGTACCAGCAGGTCGGTCGCTATGCGCTCGGCAAGGCCGCGATCGATCTCAGCCAGTTCATCGATTCCGGCTATAGCGCCGCCTTCACGCCCTCGGTCTGGAGTGCGGTCAATTACCAGGGCAAGCCGTATGCGCTGCCGCATCACACCGATACGTTTGCGTTGTTCTACAACGCCGACATGCTGGCCCAGGCTGGGGTGACTGTGCCAACGAGCTTGGATCAGGCCTGGACTTGGGAGCGGTTCATCCAGGTCGCCAAGCTCCTCAAGGAAAAGTCCATCGGCTCCTATCCGTTCGCTATGAGCTGGCAGAATTCGGCCGTCCACCGCTGGATGATCTACCTGTACCAGCATGGTGGCCAACTCCTGAACAATGATCTGACTGCACCTCAGATCAACACTCCGGCCGGTATTGAGACCATCGCCTGGACCCAAAGCTGGTTCAAGGAAGGACTGGTTCCCCCGAGCACGTCCGTGAAGAGCGCCGAACCGGTTCAGAACCTGTTTGCCAACGGCACGGTCGCGATGATGTTGAACGGCAACTGGCAAATCCCCTTCGTGAACCAGCAGATGACCAAGTTCAAATGGGGCGTCACGTACCTGCCGCGCGACGTGGCGATGGCCGACGACCTCGGTGGCACCTGTGTGGCAATCTCGCGCGACAGCAAGAGTCCCGAGGTTGCGGCAGACTTCCTGAAATTCCTCGTCAATGAAGAAAACATGCGCGACTACATCAGCGCGGCGCAGTTCCTGCCTGTCCGCAAGTCGCTGGTGGAGGGCGGAGTTCAGTATGCCCTGAGGCCGGACGAGATGAAGGTATTTGTCGAGCAGACGAAGACCATTCCTCAGCATCTCGTCAGCACGGTCGTGCTGCCGACCTGGGGCAAGTTTAACCCGAAGCTGGCGGATGAGCTCGATCTCGCCTTCACCTCGGGACAGTCGCCGGAGCAAACGGCCCAGAACATCGAGGCGCATGTCAAGAATATCCTGTTGTCGTCCTAAACACTCGAGATGAATCCAATCATTCCTCTCACGACGGAAACACCATGGCCGATCTTTCCATGACCTATCCGAAGGAGCGGAGCGAGACGACCACCAGCCGGAAATCCGGCTGGTGGAGTTCATATCGGTCTCGACTGACGCCCTATCTCTTCATCGCACCGAATCTGTTGCTGTTTTCCATCTTCGTGTTCTTCCCGCTTCTATATGCCGCCTATATCAGCGTGCATCAGTGGTCCTTGATCGACGCGCCGGAATTCAACGGCGTGCAGAACTACACAAGACTCCTGAGCGATGGGCAGTTCTGGCAATCATTGACGAACACCGTCATCTACTCGGCCGCAACCGTCCCGACGAGCCTCATCCTTGGCCTGTTTCTGGCAATCGGGCTGAATCGAAAGCTCGCTGCCCGGACGCTGCTGCGCAGCATCTACTTTCTGCCCGTGGTCGTCTCCAGCGTCGCAACGGCCGTCATTGCTGCGTGGCTGTTCAACGACAACTACGGCATCATCAATGCGCTGCTCAAGCAGGCGGGCGTCGGGCCTGTGGCTTGGCTGTCGTCGCCGCGGTGGGCGCTCCCGTCGATCATCCTGACGACGCTTTGGGTGCGGATTGGATTCTGTATGGTGGTCTACCTCGCGGCGCTCCAGTCGATCTCGCCGAGCTACTACGAGGCAGCTGTGATCGACGGCGCGACACGTCCGCAGCAGTTCCGCTTTGTGACATGGCCTTTGCTCCGGCCCACCACATTCCTGCTGCTCATCCTGAACGTTATCTACTCGTTCCAGGTCTTCGACCTGATCTACGTCATGACCGGAGGCGGACCGGGCTTCTCCACCACGATGATCGTCCAGTACATCTACCAGGCGGCTTTCGCGAGTTCGGAAATGGGCTACGCGAGTGCCATGGGCATGGTTCTCTTCGTACTCATTCTGCTCTTCACCCTCATCCAGTGGCGGATCAACCGTCGCACCGAGCAATTCGTCTAGGGGAGGCCGAAACCCGATGGTCACGACAACGAGTCCTGCACGTCAACGCTTCGAAACCGGTGGTCTCTGGCTTCTCCTCACCGCCGGTGCGGCGGTGATGTTTTTCCCGATCTATTGGATGTTCGCCACTGCGATCCGCCCCCGGGACGAGATCTTCAGCGGAGCGGTCAATCTTCTGCCCACGGGCTGGGTGTGGGGCAATTTCACGGCCGCGTTGAGTCGCATGCCGTTCCTGGACTGGACCTGGAACTCTCTGATCATCGCCATCGCGGCGGTCGTTATCACGGTCAGTCTCAATCTGCTATGCGGCTATGCCTTCGCCAAGTTCCGCTTTGCAGGCCGCGACATCCTGTTCATCGGGGTGCTCAGCGCCCTGATGATCCCGATCCAGGTCATCATTGTGCCCCTGTTCCTGGTCGTGGCGGATCTGGGACTGCTGAACAGCTACTGGGGCGTCATCCTCCCTCGCGCGGCTGAAGCGTTCGGCATCTTCATGGTGCGCCAGTTCATGGTCAGCATCCCGGACGAACTGCTCGAGGCCGCACGGCTCGATGGAGCGAGCGAATTGACCATCTTCCTGAAAGTGGTGCTCCCGCTCTCCAAGCCGATCATTGCGGTGCTGATCATCTTCACCTTCATGTGGCGCTGGAATGACTTCGTGCTGCCGCTCGTGATTTTGACCGATCAGGAGATGTACACGGTGCAGCTCGGGTTGAACCTGCTCAAGGGGCAGTACAACACGGAATGGACCGACATCATGGCAATCGCCCTGCTGTCTCTGGCGCCCATGCTCGTGATCTTCGTCTTCTTCCAGCGTCAGCTGATTCAGGGCATCGCCGGAACAGGCCTCAAATAAGCATCGATGCTTCAAAGTACTCTCGAAAGGACCCACATATGTTCAAAGTGGCTATGATCGGCGCCGGAAGCGTCGTGTTCGTCAAAAACCTTCTCACGGATATTCTGGACCTGCCCGAGCTTCGGGAGGTGACGATCTCCCTGCATGATATCGATGCGGAGCGTCTTGAAACCGCCGGCATGATGGCCCGCTGGACGGCCGAGCAGTTCGGCGCCAATGCCAAAGTCGAGGAGCATCTGGACCGCCGGGCACCGCTTGACGGCGCGGATTTCGTCATCAACATGGTGCAGGTCGGCATGCACGAGGCGACG
This sequence comes from Microvirga zambiensis WSM3693, assembly GCF_016735695.1. Classification (GTDB taxonomy): domain Bacteria; phylum Pseudomonadota; class Alphaproteobacteria; order Rhizobiales; family Beijerinckiaceae; genus Microvirga; species Microvirga zambiensis. The sequence continues at coordinate 85,111 of NZ_JAERQD010000025.1, forward strand.
CTGCTCGATTTCCAGATCCCGCGTAAGTACGGCCTCAAGCAGACCATTGCCGACACGTTGAGCATCGGCGGTATCTTCCGCGGCCTGCGCACGATCCCTTTCATGGTCGACATGGTCGCCGAGATGCGGGAGCTTTGCCCGGACGCGCTGCTGCTCAACTATACCAACCCGATGAGCATCCTGACCCAAGCCGTCTATGAGGCTTTCCCGGAGCAGAAGGTGGTGGGCCTGTGCCACAACGTGCAGAATACCGCCAAGGACCTCGCAAGTTACTTAGACGTGCCGGTCGAGCAGTTGTCGTATGATTGCGCTGGCATCAACCATCAGACCTGGTTCCTCAAGCTGCGGATCGATGGCGAGGACGCCTATCCGCGCCTGTGGCAGGCGATGGATGACCCGCAGATCTTCGCCAAGGACAAGGTCCGCTTCGAACTCATGCGCTCCTTCGGCTGGTTCATCAGCGAGTCGAGCGAACACAACGCGGAGTATACCCCTTACTTCCTGAAGCGGGACGATCAGATCGCCGAGTACGACGTGCCGGTGGACGAATACATTCGCCGCAGCGAACGCAATCTCCGCCGCTATCAGGACACGCGCAACAAATTGCTGAACGGGGAGGGCTTTCCGCTCGAGCGTAGCGTCGAATATGGCTCCCTGATCATTCACGCCATGGTTACCGGAAAGCCCCAAGTGATCTATGGCAATGTTAAAAACACCAAGCTGATCGACAACCTGCCGGAAGGCTGCTGCGTCGAGGTGCCGATGATCGTCGACCGCAATGGATTGCGGCCCTGCCACGTCGGCAATCTGCCACCGGAGCTTGCTGGATACTGTGCCCCGCACGTCTTCGTTCAGGATCTCACGGTGAAGGCGGCGCTCGAGGGCAATCGGGACAGGGTGCATCGTGCCGCCCTGCTCGACCGCCATGCAACGAGCGTCCTGTCGATCAAGGAGATCCGTGCCATGGTGGAGGAACTCATCGAAGCTCACGGCGATGCCATGCCAGAGGGTGTTCGGACTGCCAAGGCGCACCCTGAGCAAGTGAAGCGTTTCGCTTAAATTATATTCCTGCATGCGGCGGGGCACTACGGCTCGCCGCATGCCGCAAGGAACAGAAGATTTTGGAGGAAGATCCGTGGCCTCAGTTGAGATCCGCAACATTCGCAAGAACTTCGGAACCGTCCCGGTCATTCACGGCGTGTCGATCGAGATCCAGGACGGCGAGTTCGTGATCCTGGTCGG
>NZ_JAERQD010000026.1 GCF_016735695.1 Microvirga zambiensis WSM3693
ACCCCACGCAGCGCGGCTGCGCAACCCGGGCCAGCTCCGCCGCGCTGCTTCCCCATGTACTACGGCAGCGAATTCGTCTCGCGCGCTCTTGACCTATGGGCGTATCGGAATGGAGTTGTTCTGGATTTCTCCCGTCCTGGCAAGCCCACCGACAACAGCTTCGTGGAGGCGTTCAACGGCAAGGTTCGGGCCGAATGCATTGATCAGAACTGGTTCTTGTCTCTGGCCGACGCCAGGCTAAAATGTGAGGCGTTCAGACACGAGTACAATTGTGAAAGACCGCACAGCTCGATCGGGCATAAGACCCCGGTCGAGTTCATGAAATCCATCGGAGCTCCCAGCCAGCCGATGGGGTCATGAGGCCGGAAGTTCCGCTCGGCCATGGTCCAGCGTTCGGGGCAGGTCCAGCAGGTCCAAAACCATCACTCCATTAACATTCCAACCGGACCAATCGGCGGGGGCGGGTCAGGCACGAGCGGCCGAAGCATGGATTTCCGATAAGCCTGTGAAGCTGCTCTGAAGCAGCAATCGCCCGCGTGTCACGGCACTGGAAACGACAACCGACAGACGAGAGAGCTGACCATCCCGGCGAGAGCGGCACGCCGACGCGGACTATTCTCTCATGCTGCAAGAGCGGCGAGTTGGCGGCTTTCAGCCCCTGCTTGAGGTCGCTCCAATCGCGGGTCCGAGTGTCATGCAGGCCCCAGTCTGAGGGCCTTAACATTCTCGCGCGTGCGCGAAAATGAGAACCGATGCCGCACAATTCCGAAGCGGCAAGCTAGGAGATAGCTGCGATCCAACGTCTCCTTGGCCCCCGTGACGTCTGGGGCGATCCGCAGCTGATGCTGCCCGTAAGGGTTGTTGCGCTCCTCCTGAAACCAACTAGGCTGAGCAGTAACCGCAAGGATCTGTCGTCATGGAACGGATTGTGGTGAACCACATACGAGACGATCTCTCCCTAGTCTCGCATCAGGACCAGACAGTATCATCCCATACCACCGAGCATGAGGCGCTCTCAGCGGCTTTCGCTTTCGCCTCGCGCTGCATCGAGAACGGCAACGAGACCGTGGTTGTTCTCACAAGAGAGCAAGGCCCCGGACGAGCCTCGCGCAGGCGAGCCGTCGGTGGATGCTCGCTCGGTGGTCGCTGGTGGCACCACAGCCCTCGTTAGGGGAACACGATGATGCAAAGCATGGGACAAAAGTCCAAGGCGAAGCATCGGTGGGATACCCCAAGCCTGATCCTCCTTGGAGGGCTTTTGGGCCTGTTCGCCGCCGTCATGCATAACTTCTACGACGCGTTCCGGGACGCAATTCCGGAGGACAATCTATTGGTTCATGTTGTGTCAGGAGTGGTGATTTTCGTACTCGCCGGCGCATTGGTGCTCGGTGTGATTTCCGCCATCCGCAACTGGCTCACACAGCACAGGTAAGTTCGCATAACGACCAGTATGGCACACGAAGGAGAGCCCCACCGCGAATTTCGCGGAAGGCCGTGTGTGGACGGCGCCTTGTGTGGACGGCGCCTGCGTGGCAAGAGGGTTTTGGTCTTTTGACGCTTTGGTCGGGTGCAGCCATGTGTTCGGCCTTGTCGTGCGGCCACATGACCGCTGGCCCTGATGAAGTTCGCGGATCAGGTCCCTATCGTTTATGCTGCGTCTGAGCGCAACGGCCTTCGCGGGCTGCTCTGATCCCCGGCTCGACCGGTTCGTCATCACACCATCACCACCTCACCAATCCTGCAAATGTCTCGTCCAGATCCCATGACCGCCTATGCGGCCGCAGCAGCCGGAGCGCGATATCCTTGCTCGTCCTGGAGGACCGCCCAGGCGATCCGTGCCAGCTTGTTAGCAATGGCGGTTCTGACCACGCTGGCTGGGCGGCGTGCCAGAAGCCCGTTGATCCACCCCGCCGTAACTGAGGTCCGGCCGCGCGCATGTCGCATCAGTGTGGAGGCTCCCAACACCAGAAGCCGTCGCAGATACCGATCACCCTGCTTGGAGATGTGTCCCAACCGCACCTTGCCGCCAGTGCCGCTCTGCCGTGGCACCAGCCCGATCCAGGCCGCCAAGTGCCGGCCTGAGCGGAAGGAGCTCGGATCCGGGATAGTAGCCGCCAAGGCACTGGCGGTGATCAGGCCGATGCCGGGGATGGTCTCCAGGCGCTGGCTCAGCTCATTCGTGCGATGCCACGCTAGGATCTCCTGCTCGACCTGGCCAATGCGGCCATGGACGTCCTCGATCTGAGCGAGGATCAAACGGATGCAGCGCCATGCCAGCTCCGGTAAGGCCATGCCGCGTGCCTTCTCGGCCAGCTCGATGAGCTTGGGAACGCTGGGAAGCCCCTGAGGGGCAATGACGCCGTACTCGGCCAAGTGACCTCGTAGAGCATTAACCAGCATGGTCCGCTGCCGCACAAGTAGGTCACGGGTGCCGTGGAGCATGAGCGCGGCCTGCTGCTCAGGGTTCTTGATCGCAACAAAGCGCATGGTCGGGCGGGTCACCGCCTCGCAAATGCCTTCAGCATCGAGTGCATCACTTTTGCTGCGTTTGACATATGGCTTCACATAGGCCGCAGGCATGAGCCGGACCTCGTGCCCGAGAGCCGCCAGCTCTCGCGCCCAGAAGTGGGCGGTGGAACACGCCTCCATGCCAATCAGGCAGGGCGGCAAGCGCCGGAAGAAGCCAATGAGCTCACTTCGGCGGAGCTGCCGGCGGATCAGAATCTGTCCATCCTGGTCAATGCCGTGGACCTGGAAGACGTGCTTGGCGAGATCGAGACCAACAGTCGTGACATGCATTGGAGCGGCTCCCTGTCTGGCGCTGAGGCAATCACCCTATCTCATAGGGCGCTGCCGGGAGCAGGCGCCGTCCACTCCATCATTTATGGAACTGGCCTCGTCAAGCCCAGCGAAAAGGGTATAGAATTGGCCTTTCAGAGGGGGCTTCCATGAGCCGCGTCCCCGCTTTTGCCAGGGCCATTTGTCTCCCGCTGACCTGCCTCGCTGCGGCCCAGCCGTCGACGAAGAGCGCCCGCATCAGGATGCTGTGCCCCGTCCGTTGCGCTGGACCGGGCTACACCGCCTTAGTAGACGAACTGCGCAAACTTGGCTGGATCGAGGGAAAACGGACTATTGCCGGTTGGCCTCCATCGGACACCCGACAGACAAGGCTCATGCCCCTACTTTCGCTTGATTGAGAAAACTCAACAGGGGGGCACGGATGACTGCGCGAACACTGACGCTTGTAAATCCTTGCGCGTCGGATGCCGACCTTTTTCAAGCGCCTCGGATGGACAGCGCCGGAACGCTCAGCATCGCTGGGGCATTACCGCACACCACAACCCGCTCGTTCAGGAATTACGGCACGTATGTTCGACAATCTGCCCTCCGCGCTGCTTGCACTCTTCCTCGCCTTCTGTGTCCTGTGGCTGATCTGGCAGGTGCTCCGACGGCTCCGGCCATCCCGCAGAGGGAGGCAAGAGTCCTACAGGGAAGCGCAGCCCGAGCCTCGCACGCGCCTCGATGAGTCAGCCCCGCTACAGGCAGCAGGCACAGTCTCCACCATTCCAGACGCGGCTGATGTTCTCGCTCTTAAAGCAGCCATCGACAATCTGGCACGGCAAATTGCTGCCTTGGAGAAACGTCTGGCATCCGGACCGATCGATCATCAACCAGCCTCGGCTTCAGCGAGCGTGACGAGCGTCGAGCCGAGGCCTGAGCTCCCTGCTGTGACCCCGGATCATCGGATCTAAGGCGGGTCTGGCCGCTCGGCTGCACTTCGGCCCGACATGGGTGGTTACTCCGCAGCATCACAGGTGCGCCTGTCTGATACAGATTGCTGTTTCCGAGCCGAGTTACAGGCAAAGCCTGTTCAACCTGCCACCCTTGAGCAGGCTGAGGCCGGCAGGAGATCGGCCTCACGCACAACGCGCTGGCCTGGTCCGCTTGCAGCTTTGATGCGGTAGAGCGGCTCGCCATCCGGTCCGCTCGGAAGCTGGCGCAGGATCTCGTAGATCCCGGTATTCTCGAGAAGCTTGTCCCGCGGCCGCACAAGTTGGCCGATCTGGAACCTGTGATCCATGGCACTTCCTCCTGCTCACTGGGTGTGGTTCTGCTAAGGCAGTCCGCCCATTGATCAAACAACCACATGGCTGTGCTCAACGTTCCTAATCCGGATGGGCAGTGCCTTGGACAAGCAGGCCGTGCGATCTATTGAGGGCAAACGTGGATGTGAGTTGGGCTGATGAAGGATCGGAACCTTCGGCGATCGCTGTTCCCGAAACACGTTGATCCGCGATTAGGTTACCTGCGAGGTGCAAGCCGTGGCTGAAGGCCGGCAAGTTCAACATGATTCATAGAGGATTTGCCCCAGGCGTGAAGTTACACGGAGCCCGCCATCGCCCTAGCGGTCGGAGGCCCCTCGCAGCAAGGACACCATGCCGCCGTACCCGCGGGCCTGTGCGAGCTGGAGTGGTGTCGCTCCGTTGCGGTCAGGGATCCTGGCGTCGGCGCCGGCTGCGAGGAGGGCCCGCACGGTTTCGGTGTGACGAGTCCCGCCGTCCCCGAGGATCACCGCCTCGATCAGGGCAGTCCAACCAAGGTTGTTGACATGGTTGAGCGGCGCGCCGGCTTGGATGAGTTCGCGGACAATGCCGTCGTGGCCGAGATGGGCCGCGGCGATGAGGGCCGTGCCGTCGTAGACGCTGGTGATCAGCTTCGCGCTGGCACCAGACGCGAGCAGAGCTTTCAGTGTCGGAATATCGTCCCTGACGGCCGCGATGGTCACGGCATCATAACGCTGGTTGTCGAGGAGACTGGGATCTGCCCCGGCGGCGACCAGGGCTCGCGCTGCTGCGCCGTGACCCTGGAAAGCCGCCACATGCAGCGGCGTGCGGCCATTCTGGTCACGGCTGTTCGGATCGACGCTCACCTTTCCGAGGCGCCGGACGTCATCAACAGAGCCTTGGGCCGCGGCCGCGTGCAAGCCGCGGTAGGCGGAGAGTTCAGCCTGTGTAGGCGGCGTTTGCGCCGAGGCAGCGCCCCCGGCGAGCCCCAGGATTACGAGCAATCCGACCGGTGCAAGTGGATTGGCCATGGTCTGCCTCCATGTGGCGCAGTGGCCAGTAGAATTGCCGGCCACCGCGTTGGTGATCACTTCAGTTTCGGTTGGATCTTGGCAAGACCCGCGTTCGCGCATTCCTCATCAAGGTGCCCGCCTGGGGCGCCGCCAACGCCCACAGCCCCGATCACCTCATCACCAGCCTTCACCGGCACGCCGCCGCCCAGCAGCAGAAAGCCTTCAATGGCCGCCAAGTGGCGGGAGGGTGAACCGCTCCGAGCTTGGGAGAAGGCGGCCCGATCCCTATATACAGCCCATGCCGCATAAGGGAACTTCGCCTCGTACCCTCGAGCTGTTCGAGTACACGCTGACCATCCCGACGCCCGCGTCCGAACCGGCTTCCGTCGCCCCCAAGCCGCCGGCGCTTGCGAGCCTGTCGGATGCGCAACTGGCTCAGCAGCTTGGCGGCCTCCTCGAAGAGGTGCAACGCCGCCTGAAGACGGGCAGGGGCAGCCGGTCGGAGTTGGAGACCGCAGCGAGGCAAGCCATCCTGTCCCTAAAGAGCCTCGCCCCGAGCCCGCAGAAGCAGTCCAGGTCGTCAGGATCGAGCAAGGCATCAGCGCAGTTGCAGGAGGGGCAGCGGAAAGCGGTGCGGGCTGCTCTTTTGGCCGGGGTGACCCCCAATCAGGTGGCGAAGCACTTTGGCCTCTCGCTGACCACAATCCGCAAGGTGCTGGACGAGAGCACATAGGTTGCAGCAATCAGGTTGAATGCTCGCGCCAAGGTGAGATTTCCGCAGTGGCTGTGCCGCGGAGTGTCCTGCGAGGTGGAGATAAGTCGGAGCACCTGACTTTTAATCAGAGGGTCCTGGGTTCGAGTCCCAGCGCGCTCACCATATTTCCCAAAGGTTTAGAGCCTATGTGGTCGTCCGGCAGGCCACATGCATCACTCTCAGTAATCACATAGTAAGCACGCGGAACCGTTTCGCCGTGGGTGTGCCTCGCGGCCTTCTGGCCATCAGCCACGATCATCTCACAGCTGATTCCTCGGTCATCTGCGAGCTGCGAGGCTAGATCAAGTCCTCATTCCTGAATGGCGGCTTAGGGCAGGAACAGCTGACGTTCCTGGAGGGTAGGGATGCTTCAGGGTTTGACCCTGGCTGTGTCAAAACGCGGTTGGTGGTAGGATTGCCTCAGCCATGTTTGGGGGATCCGATGAGACGCTTTGTTGAAGGCGTGGATCGCAGCCAGACCACCCTGTTTCCCGAAAGCTTGGACGACTGGATCAGTGAGAACAACCCGGTGCGCGTCATCGATGCTTTTGTCGATGCCCTGGATCTGCGGGCGCTAGGCTTTGATGGTGTCGTGCCCGAGGCAACCGGACGTCCGTCCTACCATCCCGCCATCCTGCTCAAGCTTTACATCTACGGCTATCTCAATCGGGCGCAGTCGAGCCGGCGCCTGGAGCGCGAGGCCGGCCGCAATGTCGAGCTGATGTGGCTGACCGGCCGCCTGATGCCGGACCACAAGACCATCGCCAATTTCCGCAGGGACAGCGGCCGGGCCATCCGTCAGGTCTGCACCCAGTTCGTCACCCTGTGCCGCAAGCTGGGGCTGTTGAACACCGCCAGCGTGGCCATCGACGGCTCCAAGTTCAAGGCGGTCAACAACCGCGACAAGAACTTCACCCGGGCCAAGGTCGAGCGCCGCCGGGCGCAGATGGAGGAGAGCGTGGCGCGCTATCTCCGGCAACTCGACACGGCCGATCGGCATGACCCGACAGAAGCGCTGGCGGCCAGGACCACCCGGCTGAAAGAGAAGATCGCCCGGCTCGAGCAGGAGATGCAGCGCCTGGCTGAGTTGGAGGCGCAGATGCTGGCCTCGCCCGACCAGCAGATCTCGCTGACGGACCCGGATGCCCGCTCGATGGCAACCAGCGGGCGCGGCTCCGGCGTGGTGGGCTACAATGTGCAGGTGGCGGTGGAGACACAGCACCATCTCATCGTGGCGCATGAGGTGACCAATGATGGCTGCGACCGTGCTCAACTGTTCGCCACGGGCAAGGAAGCCAAGGCTGTCCTGGAGGTGGAGAGGCTCGAGGCTGTTGCTGATCGCGGTGACTTCGATAGCGAGGAGATCCTGGCCTGCGACCAGGCGGGAGTGACCGTCACCTTGCCCAAGCCGATGACCTCCGGCTCGAAAGCGGATGGCTGGTTCGGCAAGCCCGACTTCGTCTACCTGCCCGAGGAGGACGCCTACCGCTGTCCGGCCGGCGAGAAGCTGCGGTACTACTACAGCAACGTCGAGCGCGGGCTGACGCTGCGGCGCTACTGGACCACCGCCTGTCACACCTGTCCGCTGAAGAGCCGCTGCACCACCGCCAAGGAGCGGCGGATCGTGCGCTGGGAGCATGAGGATGTGCTGGAGGCGGTGCAGCGCCGGCTCGATCTGAACCCAGGGGCGATGCGCCAGCGGCGGAAGGTGGTCGAGCATCCGTTTGGCACGATCAAGCTGCGCATGGGCGCCACCCACTTCCTGCTGAAGACCTTGCCGAAGGTGGCCAGCGAGATGGCGCTGCACGTGATGGCCTACAATCTCACCCGAGTGCTGAACATCCTGGGCATCCAGCCGCTGATGGCCGCCCTCAGGGCCTAAGGGCATGCTATCCTTCCTGCAGATTGGTAGAGGTGCGCAGCCTCATTGCACCATCAATGTCGAGGCGCGAGGGCTCGGCTGGTTGCGGCTTGATTCATCGGTGCATCGCGTGGGCGCGTCCAAGATTCTCCCAAGCATCATCCAGAATTTGTCACAAAGCATCACGATGAATTGCTGAAACAAATCCCGGGTTGTCTCTAAACTTAATCGTCCGAAGGGACGCCTGCCTCTCCACGACCTTGTTGAGCGCGAGCATGCGCTTCTATTTCCACCTCGTTGGGACCATCGGGTGCGATCCCCGATGACACCGGTTTTGAGGCCGTGAACCTTGAGGTGGCCGAAGCGGAATCGCGGCTAGCCCTTGAGGAGATCCGAAATGACAGCCTGTACGCCGATGATGATTGGCAAGGCTGGCAATTGGAGATCACCGATGCATCACATCGGGTTCTCCGCACGATCCCGCTTGATCAAAGCCGCCAAGACTACAGAACAGAAGAACTCTGGCTCATTGCCAAAAAGCGGGTGACATGAATCAACAGCGTGCTTCTGGCTGTTGGGTGTACCATCGACTGGCACGCCCCACTAACAATGCTCTAAGCTCACGCTGCATCAGGCGCTGATGATCTAAGCCAGTCGAGCATGTACGCCCCTCATGACATTTCTTGCGTCACGCATGAGTTCCAGTGCGCAAGTCAGCATTCCTCAGATGGCTTGCCTTTCCCAAGGACGTCGTTCGGGAGTTGCTCAGGTGCGGAGCCGAAGAAGAACGACGGGCGGCCGCTAGGGCCGCCCGTGCTTAGTCTGGAAGCTCGTTCCTTAGCGGATGACCTGCACGACCTTCCGGCTGCTCGGCTCGACCAGAACCGGGGTGTTGTTCACAACGGTGTACTTATAGCCCTTCACCTTATACTCGGCCGGCACCTCGTGATAAGTCACGCCGGACTCCGGCAGGACGGCGCCGACACGCACCTCTTCCTTGTAGGTGTAGGACGGCACCTTCTGGGTCGTCACGTAGGTACGAAACTCCGGCTGCTGCTGATCAGCGATACCACCCACGATGGCGCCCGTCACGCCGCCCACGGCCGCGCCCACCGGGCCGCCGACAACCGCGCCGCCGACTGCACCTGTCGCCGCACCGGCCGCAGCGCCGCCCTGAGCAAAAGCTGCCGCGGGAGCAAGGGATGCAAGCACGGCGCCAGCAAGAAGAAGCTTCTTCGACATGGACTTTCTCCTGAATTCATGGCGAGCTTCGCGCCCGCTGCTCAGATAACGTCCTTTCAGGAGAACGGTTTCCAATATTCTGATAAATATAAGTAGATTTACCTATTATTCAGTAAGATGAACGGTTCATTAACGGCGGAAACTGTATTGTATATCTGGTCGCAAAGTCGTGCGGCAGACGTGCAATGACGCATCACGATCTAAAATTTCTAGTGTGAGTTACCTGATGTCTTAGAGTCCGTCCCGTAAATCATGAGCACCGTCCCAAACGTCGGATGAGGAGCATGACGGATGCTGCGTAGAGGAACGCTCGAGCTGAAGTCAGCGTCGCCTCGGGGTCTTTCCAGAGCCGACGATTGCGGCTGATCCAGGCGAAGAACCGTTCGACGACCCAGCGGCGAGGATGCACCGCAAAGCCAACCTGATCAGGAGGTTTCTTGACGATCTTGATGGCAATCGAGGTGGCTTGGGCTGGGGTCTCGCCGGCATAGCCGCTGTCGGCAAACGCTTTGATGATGAACGGGAACGCGCGCCGCGACAGACGCAGAACCCCACAGGCAACATCGCGGTCCTGAACGTCCGCCGGCTGCGGCTCCAGGATCAGACCACGCCCATCGGTGTCGACCATCACCTGGCGCTTGCGGCCCTTGACCTTCTTGCCGGCGTCATAGCCTCGTGGGCCGCCGCTCTCGGTGGTCTTCACGCTTTGGCTGTCGAGCACAGCGGCGGTGGGCGAGGCCTCCCGTCCCACCCGCTCACGGTCGGCCATGACCAGGAGGTGGTTGATGGTCTCGAACACGCCGGTGTCGCGCCATAGGCTGAACCAGCGAAAGACCGTACTCTTGGGTGGCAGATCCGAGGGCAACAGCCGCCAGGCAATACCGCCGCGCAGCACGTAAAAGATCGCGTTCAGGATCTCCCGAGTGGGCCAGCGGCGTGGCCGTCCTCGGGCGCAGGCCTCGGGGAGGAGCGGCTCAATCAGCGCCCATTCGGCATCGGTCAAATCGGTTTCGTAACGCAGGCCGTCGCGGCTATACTGCCGCCGGGTGGTCGAGGTCCACATTGCGGTTCCAGGTCAGGCTTCAGCACCCTCCTGGAATCATAGGTATCTCGGCCACTCAACCCAGTTCGGGACGGGCTCTTAGCTGGGAAGGAGCACGGCATCGGTGACGCGACCATCGCAACTTGTCCCACCCACCACCTAAACGGGCTGGTCGGAGGGAGGCAAACTCCCTCCGACCAGATGGCTTACTCGATGACCTCGATCACGCGGCGGGTCTCGGGCTCGACCACGGCGATCTCATCGCCGACCACCACGTAGCGGTAGGTGCGCAACTCCGGGACCTCGGTGATGATGGTTTCCGGCACCTCCATGATCTCGACGTCCTGCGGCAGCGTCACGCCTTCGCGGATCTCAACCTTGGATGTGGTGGACGGGCGCGTCGAACCGGTGGTCTCGACCGTGGTCTTGAACTTCTTGCGCTGCTCGCTGCTCAGACCGACCGAAGCCGACTTGCGCGATCCGCCCGACTTGTGGATCACCTCCACGATCTTCTTTGTCCTGGGCTCGACGATCACGATCTCATCACGCACCACGACGTACTGGTAATTCCGGTACTGCGGCACGATGCGAATGACTTCCGCCGGCAGAGGTGCCAGGCGAACCTCGTCCGTGATGGTCGTGCCGACCGACACGTTGAAGGTCACGTTCGACACCGTGTTGACGCTGGTGCTGCTGAAGGCCTGCGTCACTTCTGAGCGCTGCTCGGTGCCCAGGTTGGCAACAGCATTCGTTGTCGTGTTGGCGGTGCTGTTCGACGATGTAGACGACGAGTTGTTCTGCTGTGCGGCGGAATCCGATTGCTGCGCGCCCGAAGTCGATCCCGACTGGATGCTCTGCTGCTGCGACGAGCCGGTGGTCGAGCGCTGCTGGCTGTCCGTGGCCGTGGAGGTCGAGCCGGAGCCGGTCTTCTGGTTGTCCTGCGAACCGGTGGCCGACTGCGACGGGCCCTGCTGCGGACGCTTCTGGCTGTCGGACGCCTGGGCCGGGTTCTGGGAGCCGCTGGCACCCGCTGCGGCCGGGCGCTGGCCCTGATCGGCCGAGTTCGTGGACGACGTGCTCGATGTTCCCTGCGCGGGCGGGCCCTGACGCGGAGCCTGGCTGGGCTGCTCCGCCGACGAGGTGGTCGAGCTCTGGCTGCGGCCAGGAGCCGTCTCGGATTTGCCAGGGGCCTCAGACGAAGCGCCGGGGCGGTTCCGGCTCTGCCCAGGCGCGCTCTCGGACTTGCCTGGCGTCTCCGACGAAGTGGCCGGAGGCTTGATCTGTCCAGGCGCGGTGTCCGACGAACCCGGGGATTGAGTTTGGGCGAGAGCCGGTACTGCGAAGGCCAGGGCCACCGCGGCGGCCGTCGAAAGCAGAGTCGTACGCACGAACTGTTCTCCTTGGATGTTTTCAAACTGCAGAGCTCCAACGAAGCGTGACGGCTTCCGTTCCCACGCCGTGGGAGGACATCAGGCCCAGGGCGCAGCCCACTCGCTGCCCTTCGCCTTCAGTCTGCGCCGGCGCCAAGGAGCATGCGTCGGCTTCGTCGCAGCGGCACAAGGAACGAAGCCGCCGTTCACGGGCATGATCCAGGAGGACACAGAAAGGTCGCACTCGACCTGTGAGTTCCTCCTCCATGGTGGAAATGGGTTCGAGTGGAGATTGGTCCCCGGTCAGCGCCGCACCGCGGGACGGCATACCAGTGATCCTTTGGCTATCCGAGGAGAACGAACCACCTGATTTTCCGCTGACGGTTGGGTTCTGGACGGCCAATCCCGCAACAGGCGCCGACCGCTGGCAGATCTTTGGCCGGGACGACAACCTGCGGTTCGTTTCCGATGGTGAGATCCACGGCTGGAAGGCACTCCTGCGCGGCTGAGTCGACCGTTCGTGTGTCCCAATAGGCACCCTTGGAGCTCAGACCTTCGGGTCAACGCTTGCCTCAGAACGGCCAAGCTCAATAATGGCTTCCTCCGCCAGGCAAAGGCTTCGATGAAAACCATCTCGGACTGCCGGAAACACGCCGAGGAATGCCGAGTGCTGGCCAAGCAAGTGCCGGCGGGCGTACCGCGCGACCAGCTTCTGGAAATGGCGAGTACCTGGAACCGGCTGGCCGAAACTCGCGAGGGGCTGGTGCGCAATCAACCCAGCGGCGATCCGGGGCAGACGGCGGGCCAGGACATACCATCCTCCGGGTCATCCAGAACCAGCGCCGGAACATAAGCTTGGCGGGAGCGTTGGAGGCTGTCCTTGCGCGAGCGGCGATCATGACGGCGTCCGACACTGCCATGGCTCTCACGGACAACACGCAAGCGGCACGGGTGCGGGCCCATGTGCAGGCCATGCTCGCCCGGCTCAAAGCCTGCCTTCAGAAGCAGGCGAAGCAGCCGGTGTAACGCCCTGTGATCTCCCAAGGCTTATCCTGTTCGGACGCCGGTCTTCTTGCATGCCCTTGTTCGGGCCCGCGCTCACGACGATCGGAACAAGCCTGGCTAGAGACAAAACACCGCCTGGACCAGCAACATAGGTTAATGGCGAAGAAGGGGGGCTGCTGCTACTGGGTAAGAACCTTTCTTACCCACCGTCCTGCCATGCCCTCAAAATCCACGATCACCGCGTCCCTGACCCCTGAACTGACTGCCTTCATCGCCGCCAAGGTGCAGACCGGCCACTACCGCAGCGCCAGCGAGGTGGTGCGTGCCGCCCTACGCCTGCTGGTGGAGCAGGACCGTCGTCAACCTGACAGCGTCGACCGGGAGAAGCCCACCGCCGGTGAGCCCGATGCACGGTAAGCCGGCTGCCGCCGTGCGCTCCTCCTCCGGCTCTCCGATAGATCGCCTCTGGCCTTTCTTCCAGCAGGCGCCGGGCATGATCGCCATCGTCAGCGGTCCTGGGCACGTCTTCGAGTTCGCCAACCCTGCCTATCTCGACCTCGTCGGTGGACGCGACGTGATCGGACAGCGGGTGCGTGACGCGCTCCCCGAGCTGGAGGAGCAAGGCGTCGTGGCGCAGCTCGACCAAGTCTACGCCACGGGTGAGCCGTTTACCGGGCGCCGGATGCCTGTCGCCTTCCAGCGCCAGGCCGATGCCCCGCCCGAAACCCGGTACGTCGATTTCGTGTATCAGCCAGTGACGGACGACCAGGGGCAGGTGAGCGGCATCTTTGCCCAAGGTTTCGATGTCACCGACCAGGTCGAGGCGGAAGCTGCCTTCCGGGAGAGTGAGGCCCGCTACCGGCTGTTCTCGGAGGAAACCCGGGAGGGCGTGGTCATCCACGATGGCGGTGTGATCCTCGACTGCAATCCCGCCTACGCCCGCATGTTCGGCTACGATGATGTGGCGGATGTAGTCGGGCGCCCCAGCATCGCATTCGTGATACCCGAGAGCGCGGCTCTGCTTCAGGAGAAGAATGCCCTTGGCCAAGAGGGGCCATACGAGATCCTCGCCTGCCGCAAGGATGGCTCGGTCTTCCCCGCGGAGTTCGTCGGCCGCGAAACCACCTGGAAGGGCCGGAAGGTCCGTATTGGCTTGGCCCGAGATCTCACGCAGCGCAAGCGGCGCGAGGCCGCCTTGCGCGAGAGCGAGGCTCATCTCGCCGCCATCTTCGACCAGACCGCAGCCGGGTTCTCCGAAGGCGATCTCTCAGGACGGTTCCTCCGGGTGAACGACCGCTTCTGCGAGATCACGGGTTACACCCGCGAGGAACTGCTGAACGGCCTGCGCATGCAGGACGTCACCCATCCTGACGATCTGCCGGAGAACCTTCGCCTGTTCCGGCGAGCGGTCGGGGCGGGCGAGCCGTTCCTGATCGAGAAGCGCTACATCCGGCCGAACGGGTCCGAGGTCTGGGTCAGCAACACGGTGACCGTGATCCACGACGAAGCCGGGCAGCCGCGGTCCGTCGTGTCGGTCAGCATCGACGTCACGGCACGCCGGGAGGCGGAAGTGGCCCTGCGCCGGAGCGAGGCCCGCCTCCGGGTGGCGCTGGATGCCGGCCGCATGGGCGTGTGGGCCACCGACACCCGGACTAACTCCGTCACCACTTCCCCCGAGTTCAACCGTCTCTTCAGCTTCCCCGAGAACGCAACCCCGACCCTCGGCGAGATCCAGTCACGCTATGCGCCGGGTGCCAAAGAGCGTCTCCATGCGGCGGCCTATGCCGCGCTCGGCCGGGGGGAGCGCCATGCCGAGGACGAGCTTGAGGTGATCTGGCCCGACGGCTCCCGCCACTGGCTGCTCCTGCGCTCCGACATGGAGGTCACGGCCGGATCGGATGGTGGGACTTACGTCACGGCGACGGGCGTGGCCCTGGACATCACCGAGCGCAAGCTCTGGGAGGAGCGCCAGCGCATGCTGATCAATGAGTTGAACCATCGCGTGAAGAATACCCTCGCGACGGTTCAGTCCATCGCGGTCCAGAGCTTCCGCGAGGTGGGCGCGGCCAGCGGCCCGAGCTTCACGGCCTTCCAGGACCGTCTCTTCGCCCTGGCACGGGCGCATGACCTGCTCACCCGCGACACCTGGGAGGGAGCCGAGTTGCGCGAGGTCATCGGTGAAGTCGTCGCGCCCTACTGCCGCGAAGCTCGTGGACGCTGCCAGGCCAATGGGCCCCGTGTCCGGCTAACACCCAACATGGCACTGGCCCTGTCCATGGCCGTTCATGAGCTGGCGACGAACGCCGCGAAATACGGGGCGCTGTCGGTGCCGTCAGGGCAGGTCTCGATCTCGTGGACGGTCACGCCCGGCGAGCCGCGATGCCTGCACCTGTGCTGGAGGGAGCAGGGCGGTCCTGCCGTCGCTCCGCCGACGCGCAAGGGGTTCGGCACCCGACTGATCGAGCGCAGCTTGGCACTGGAACTCGCGGGCGAGGTCGATCTCGCCTATGACCCTGCAGGCGTGTTCTGCACTATCAAGGCTCCGTTGCAGGAACTTGGGACTTAGCAAAGCCCGGGTCGGATCCGAACAAGCTCGTCGACGGCTCGCCCTGGCCCATTCAAATACGACTAGACATCGCGCCAGCTCAGCTTTCAGCGAAGCGGACAAAGGCACAGAGCCCTCTGATCAGATGTGTCCTCTGATCATTGGGCAGACCGGGGCAGGCCGCATCGATCAAGTCCGTCAGTTCCTCGTGACCGGGGCGGCGCTCTCGGATCTCGTTCGCCCACATGACGATCTCGGATGCCGTGCCTGCGCAGGACGGGCACTCGTCGATGATCTCGTTGGCGAGTTCAATGATCTGGTCGAGCGTGGCAGCGTCGGAAGCCAGCAGCATCGTCCGTCCGGAGGCTAGGTCACTTCGGTTCAACGGTCTGATCCCCACCAGGCGTACCCGGGGGCGGAATGACCCGCGTCGTGCCGGGGTTCGGCATCGGCGGACGAACCGACATGTCCGGGGCGATGTCGGCCGGCGGACGGATCACGCCGTCCGTGCTGTCGAGCTTGTCGCTTAGAGGCTGGTTCGAGCGGCCGACGGAGCCGGTGGACCGGGGATCCTGCGGGCCGGTGCTGTCGGTCTTAAGGCTCTCGGAGGATTGAGGCTGGCCCTGGGCCTGGGCTCTTTGCTCCATGCCGGCCACCAAGCTGGCCAGGGCAACGCCGACGATCAGGAGCTCTCTCTGTCATAGGGCGGTGAATACTACCTGATTGTGGGCTTCGAAAATTCCCTAGCTGATGCCCCTGCCTTCGCGTCCTGAGACCTGCTCCGGCCGTGCAGGCGCTCCCGCTGTCGCCGATGATCCTGTCCGAGATAGTGCGGACGGGAGCGGCGCCGGTGATCCAGCTTGGAGAAGTGCCTATGATCCTCGATCTCCATCGTCAGGGATTGTCCATCTCAGCCATCGCCCGCCGCACCGGCCGCGATCCCAAGACCGTCCGCAAGTACATCGCCCGCGGCCTCGAGCCTCCTGTCTACGGCCCACGCCGGGCCGGTCGCCCCGGCAAGCTGGCGCCGTATCTCGATTACCTGCGCGAGCGCATCACGGCCTTTCCCGACCTGAGCGCGGTGCGGCTCACGCGAGAGATCCGCGAGCGCGGGTATGAGGGCGCCTACACGGCCGTGAAGCGCTTCCTGTCCGCCATCCGCCCAGCTGATCGGCCCAAGCCCTTCGAGATCCGCTTCGAGACGCCTGCCGGCTAGCAGGCTCAGGTCGACTTCGCCCGCTTCGTCACCGTCTTCACCGACCAGCCGGAGATCACCCGCATCGTCTGGCTGTTCTCCCTGGTGCTCGGCCACTCGCGCTACATCTTCGCCCGCTTCGTCCTGCACCAGGACCTGCAGACCCTGCTGCGCTGTCACATGCTGGCCTTCGAGAGCCTCGGCGGCGTGCCGCTCGAGATCCTCTATGACCGCATGAAGACCGCGGTGACCGGCGAGGATGGCGAGGGCCAGATCATCTACAATCGGGCCCTGCTGACCATGGCACAGCACTACGGCTTCCTGCCCAAAGCCTGCCGGCCGTACCGGGCCAAGACGAAGGGAAAGGTCGAGCGGCCCTTCAGCTACATCCGGCAGGACTTCTTCCTGGCGCGCCGCTTTTGTAATCTCGACGACCTCAACGCCCAACTGCGCGACTGGCTCGACACGGTCGCCAATGCCCGTCTGCACGGCACGACCCAGCGCATCGTCGCAGAGGCCTTTGCCGCTGAACGGTCGGAGCTGCAGCCTCTGCCGGCCTTTCCGTTCGATGCCCTGCTCAAGCTCGAGCGCCGGGTCAGCCATGACGGGCTCGTGTCGATCGGCGGCAATTACTACAGCGTTCCGGATCGCACCCGGCGCATTGTCGAGGTGCATCAACTCCCCGACCGGATCCGCATTCTCGAGCAGGGCCGGGTGGTGGCCGAGCATCCGGTGCTCGAAGGCCGGCGTCAGTCGCGGGTCGACCCTGCCCATCGCCAGGGGCTCATCGCGAAGGCATCGCGCTCCGCGCCCGAAGCGATTGTGGTCGGACGCCTGGGTGATCACGTCGCGCGTCGCCCGCTGGCCTTCTATCAAGCGGTCGCGGATCATCTGGCCGCCACGGGAGGTCAGTCATGACAGGCCATGGCCACACCCCTCTCGAGAGCATCCGCACAAGCCTGGTTGGCCTGCGGATGCCGCGTGCCCTGGAGATGCTCGATGCGACGCTGCGGCGCATCGAGCAGGGCGAGATCGACGGGATCGAGGCGCTCGATCACTTGCTTCTGGAAGAGCTCACGTTGCGGGAGAGCCGCCGCATCAAGGCCGCCCTGCTGATGGCGCGGCTGACGACGGTCAAGACCCTGGCGAGCTTTGACTTCGCCTTCCAGCCTTCGCTCGACCGCAATCGCATTCTGGCGCTGGCCGAGCTCAAGTTCATCGATCGGGCTGAGGCGCTACATCTCCTGGGGCCACCCGGCACGGGCAAAAGCCATCTCGCGACAGCCCTGGCGGTGGAGGCGGTGAAAGCCGGCAAGAGCGTCTACTTTGCGACCCCTGGCGGAGATTGTTGCCTCGTTGGCGAAGGCGGAGCGGGAGGGGCAACTGCGCGAGCGCATCCGCTTTCTGTCGCGGGCCGCGCTGCTGGTGGTGGATGAGATCGGCTATCTGCCGGTCACGTCCGGCGGCGGCAATCTGTTCTTCCAGTTGGTCAACGCCCGCTATGAGAAAGGCGCCATGATCCTGACCTCCAATCGCGGCTTTGCGGAATGGGGCGAGGTGTTCGGCGATCCGGTTGTGGCCACGGCGCTGTTGGATCGCCTTCTTCACCATGCGGTTGTGATCCAGATCGAGGGCTCGAGCTACCGGTTGCGTCAGCATGCCGAACTTGTCCCCGAGCACGTGCGTTCGAAAGCCTTGATTACACCGCCGCCGGCACCAAAGCGCCGCGGCCGACCACTTGGAGGGACATCGACGGATCATCCGGCCGGCTGATCACCGGAGAACGTCCTCGCCTATCAGGTCGGGAAAATTGAAGGCCCACAAATGCGGAGGCTTCAACGCCCGTTGACACTCTCGGACTGAGGCGCATGAGCGGCCTCCCTTAACCTCGGTTACGCTCTGCAAGCCAACGCGGGCTTGTCCGCTGCCGTTCCGCTCATTCACGCGCCTGCGGCGGGCTCCTGACCCTGGAAGCAGGACCGCCTCTCGGGATGCTTTCCTCTTCGGCTAGTCCATGCGTTTGAACAGTCCAAGGCCGCCAGAGTTGTCGGGGTGACCCCGTGTCGGGTCGGTTGGAGAAAGTTCATGCAGAAACTTGTGTTCGTGACCGCACTGTGTCTCCTGGCGGGCGCCTGTGCCACGCGGCAACAGAGCACCAGCACGGCCGTTGGAGCCACCGCCGGCGCGGTAGTCGGAGGACCGGTGGGAGCTGTGGTTGGGGCCGGCGCCGGCGCGGTCGCCGGAGCTCCGGGTGGCGTTGTTGATGAGGTTCAGGGCGACAACCGGCGCCGCACCGTGCGGCGGCGGTAGCACCTCCCCAAGGTGCCGGTCCCAGCCCGCTCCACGGGCGGGGCCGTCAGCGTTCATCCCTGCCGGGGACGGAACGGGACCACGGTGCTCGCGCTAACCGGCTTCAGGCCCTCGCTCCTCGCACGGGCGAGGGTGGTCTGTTCAAACCGCTTGTTGAGCCTGATCAGGTCCGGATGCGCGCTTGACGGCATGTCGCCAAAGCTGGTGGCCAAGATGATCGGCGGGTCGGCTTCTGGGCTTTGATGCGCTGGACCAGAACGCCACGCCCATGGCCCGCCAGCAGGCCCAGGTGCGACCACCACGCAAGCTTGGGTCACTAGGCTCACATCGGGTGCTTTGATAACAAGCCCATCCCTCGCGAGTGGAAGTCAGGCTGAATTCATGCTGGAAGATGAGAGGCAGGTGGCGTCGAACCCAGGCGCACCCCGCCCAGGTTCGGTTCGCCCCTCGTCCGATGTGATCCTTGCCAAGATCCTGGTCGTCGATGACGATCACCGGAATCTCCTCGCGGTGGAAGAAGTGCTGCGCTCGCCGGGGATCGAGATCGTCACGGCTGATTCCGGCGAGGCGGCCTTGCGACAAGTGTTGCAAGACGATTTCGCCCTGATCCTCCTCGACGTGCAGATGCCGCGGCTCGACGGCTATGAGGTCGCCGGCCTGATCCGGGCCCGGCCGCGCTCGGCGCGGGTGCCGATCCTGTTCCTCACAGCCGTCAACAAGGACGACGTGCATGTCTTCAAGGGGTACTCGGCAGGCGCAGTGGACTACGTGTTCAAGCCGGTCGAGCCGCTGATCCTGAAATCCAAGGTCGAGATCTTCGTCGACCTCTACCGCAAGACAGAAGAGATCCGCCGGAAGGGCGAGGAGGAGCGGCGGCTTCTGATGGAAAACCTGCGGGTCCGCGGTGAGAAGCTGAAGGCGGAGCAGGCCCTGCGGCGGCGCGAGGAGCACCAGTCCCTCGTCCTCCAGTCGCTGCCAATCGCGCTCTATACCGCCTCCGTGACGGAGGATCACCGGCAACTCCATTTTACGAACGAGAGCATCGAGCGGATCACCGGCTTCGGGCCGGAGGCCTTTCTCGAACGGCCGGATTTCTGGTCGTCCCGGCTCCACCGGGAGGATCGCGACCGGATCCTGGCTCAGCTTCACGATCTGGCGGAGGACGGCACCGTTAGCCTGGAGTATCGCTGGCGCTGCGCCGATGGGACGGAACGCCATGTCCTCGACCAGACCATGCTCATGCGCGACGACGAGGGACGCCCGCGGGAGTTCTTCGGCATGTGGTTCGATATCACCGAGCGCAAGCAGATGGAGCAGAACCTGCTCCACGCCAGCAAGCTCGAAGCTGTCGGCCGCCTCACGGGCGGCATCGCCCACGATTTCAACAACATGCTCAGTGTCGTGGTCGGCAATCTCGACCTGCTGCGGAAATCCATCCAGGGCGACGAGAAAGCCGAGCGACGCGTTCGGATGGCGATGGAGAGCGCTCAGCATTGTGCCGATCTCACCTACAGGCTTCTCACCTTCTCGCGGCGTCAGCCGCTGCAGGTCTCAACCATCGACCTGAAGACCCTTATGCCTGGGCTGCTCGATCTGATGGGGCGGACCTTGGGCGAGCGTATTCATGCGAAGCTGCATCTGGACCAGGATGTCTGGTCCATCCAGGCCGACCGGGCCCAACTGGAGGCTGCGCTCCTGAACCTGGCGGTCAATGCCCGTGACGCTATGCCCGAGGGCGGTGACCTGACCATCACCGTCGAGAACCAGGTGATGGAAGACGGCAAGGCTGTCCCGGCCGGCGCATACGTCATGATCGCGGTCGGCGATACGGGAACCGGCATGCCTCCCGAAGTGCTGAAGCGCGTGTTCGAGCCGTTCTTCACGACCAAGGAAAGCGGCAAAGGGACGGGCCTCGGGCTCAGCATGGTCTACGGTTTCGTTCAGCAATCACAGGGCCATGTGGAGGTGGACAGCGTGCCGAACGTCGGCACGACGATCCGGATCTACCTGCCCCGCGCGGAAGGAGCCGGCGAGCGACCACAGGACATTCACCCGACCATCGCGGAGCCCTTTGGGGCCGGACGGACCGTGCTCGTCGTCGAGGACAATCCGGCAGTCCGGCAGGTGGCGGTCTCGACGATCCGCTCCCTGGGTTTCGAGGTGATCGAGGCTGCAACCGCCGACGAGGCGCTCCGACTGCTGAAGGCGAACGGACGCGTATGCCTCGTGTTCTCCGACGTGCGCATGCCAGGTGAGCGCACCGGCATCGATCTTGCCCACGTCATCAAGCACGAGATGCCGGACGTCCGGGTGCTTCTGACGACCGGCTATGTGGACGGCGACGGGACGGTCGAGGACGTCGACCTTCTCTACAAACCTTACCAGATCAGCGACCTCGCAGAAAAGATCCAATCAATCATGGCAACTCCCCATATCCCTGAAGTCGGATCGCCTCCGGCTCCTGCCCCAGCATCCGCCGCGGAGTGAGTGGATGCGCTCCCCGTCCGGAGAGCGGATGGGCCGCAGCGATGTCAGGTTGGAACAGTCGTCAAAAGAAAGGCCCCGCAAAACGAGGCCTTTCCCAACGTGGGCGACAGGGTGGGGGTAACCAGCGCCACACGCTCAAGCTTGAGCTAGCGCTTGTCTCATGCCGCACAAGTCATTTACCCCCTAGGCGCTGGACACTGCTTTCCTATGCCGGGACGTTGTACCCACGATGCTCGGGAGTACCTCCTACCAGCCACCGTAATAGCCGTAGGCCGGGCCGCCCCACGAATAGCCGTAGCGCGCGGGTGCATAGCCATAATCGTACGTGACCGGCGCCGAGTACCGGACCACCCGCCTGGTGCGGTAGACCGGGGGCGGCGCATAATCGTAATCGTCATAGGTGCGCACCACACGGGTCGTCGTGACGGGCGCATAGCCGTAGCTCGGATAGCCATAGGCGGGAGTCGCATAGGCATTCGAGGCTGCCGCCCCGATCAAGCCGCCGACGGCGAGGCCGGCCACGCCTGCCGCGACCACGGCTCCGGTGTTGCGGCGCGAGCGCGCTTCCGAATCCGTGCTAGCCGCCAGGGATCCAAACCCGACCAGGGCCACCGCTGAGAGAACTGCCAGCTTACGCATGACCTTACTCCTACCGAGTGGGACAAGACTCGAAGGAGCTAACGGTGCTTGGCGGGCATGGTTTCAGCGGGGCTGTTCCTGGCGGAGCGGCTGCGCATGCCTGGGATTGCGCGAGACCTGACGGGGGCATCCCCTCGCCAGGGCTCTCTATGCCAGCCGGCCTTGCTCCCGTTCCTTCCGCCGCAGGGCCAAGATCAGGTCGATGCAGTCGTCGGGGATCGGCTCGCCCACGAGGGGGCGGTAGACCTGTCGCAATCTCCGACCGATCCGGACCTGAGCGGACTTACCGAGTTGTCCTCTTCCAGGTTTCTGTCGATTAGGAACCATGACTTCTCCAGGCTTCATCGAGGACAAGGATGTAAATGCATGGTTAACAGTTGGTTAAAGCTTCGCGGCTCCGGAGAGGAATAGCCCACCCTATCTGAGATTTAGCTTGGCTATTGAAGCGCGTCTGGTCTGTTCTGGCCTAAGGCTCCAAGCTTCTGCCGAGGCTTTTCTTAGGTGACAAGCGGCTCTCAGAAGCAGGGCTGACGGAACGAACATGACGTTGCACCCGTTGCCGAGGTGATTTGCAGCGTGCCCGTGTAATGTCTGAATGAGTAATGGTCCCACCCCAGCGAGCCTGAGTGCCGTCCAGAGCCGGATCGATGACCTCGCCGACCAGGCTGGAGTTGAAGGGGCCGCGCGCATGAGCGTGGCCGAGACGTTGGCTGCTCTTCCATGGCCCTTCCGGCGCCGGCTGGTGCTGACCCTGCAGAGCCTGAAAGCTTTCTCGCCTGATCCAGGCATGCAGGACGCGGCTGACTTCTTCCAGCTGAAGGCTGCCGAGGTGTGGGCCGCGATGCCTTTCGAAGGCCACCGGGATGGGACGACCTCCGAGACCGCGGTCCTCATCGAGCGTGAAGCGGAGCGCCGGTTGGCAGCCCGCCCCAAGAAACCCTGACCACCGGGGCTCGTCAGCGGCCATCTGTGATCAGGGGCCACGCCTGTCGCCGGGGCTGTTTGGGCGGGAGACTCCGCTCCCGCTGATGCCTAATGCTTGGACGAGTCCGTCCGCGCCTCGACGATCTCGCTCACCGCCCACTTCGAGGACTGGGCTGTCGTAGACCCTTTGGGTTTGTCTTTCTTCGGCTTCTTCGCCTCGCGGTTTCCATGCTGTTCGCGGTGCGCCATGACCGTCTCCTTCCACATCGCGGATCTCACGGACCCAGCCGATCCCGCGGTCAAATTCTGCCCGTCAGTTCGGAATGATCTGGATCACCTTCCGGCTGTCCGGGTCGACAACCGCAATGGTCTTGCCGGTGAGCAGGAATTTGTAGCTCGTGGTCGCCGGCACTTCGGTGACGCTGTCCTGGGGCAGGCCCCAGAGCTCCACGCTCTCTGGAACCGTCATCCCCACGGTAACGGGGCCGCCCGTCCGCGCTTCAGGCGGGTGCTCCCGTTGCACGTGCTGCCTTACGGTGGCCTGTTTCTCCGGGGAGAGCTGCACGGGCGATGTTTCCACCGGCGTGCCGCCCGTCTGGGCTGATGCCGATGTCCCAAGCAGGGCCGTGAGCAGCAGGGCCCGCGCCAATCCCGTCATAGATTGCGCCGGCCGTCGTCGCGCAGGCTGTCCTTCAGCCCGCCGACGGTGTTCTGGATCCGGCCTTCCGCCTGATCTATCTTGTCCTCGGTGCGCAGCTTCGTGTCGCCAAACATGCGCCCGAAGAACTCCTTCACACGGCCACCCAGGGTCTTGGCGCTGCCTTCGATGCGATCTTGGTCCATGATAATGCTCCTGCAACAATGTTTGCAGGATCAACGTTTGGTGCCCCGGACCGTTCCGGATTCGGGCCTTAGGGAGACGCTGCTTCCTCTACGATCCGCACTGCTGCCGCCCGATGGCTCATCCGGAGGTGGCAGGCATTGACGGCTTTCATCCTTGCCGAGGACGGAACGGCAGGGCCGCCCTTCGATCCGCCGGCTTCAGGCCTTCGCCGATGGCGTGGGCGAGGGTGGTCTGATCAAACGGCTTGCTGAGCCTGCGAAGATCCGAGGGCGCACTCTGTGGCATGTCGGCGAACCCGGTGGCCAGGATGATCGGCAGGTCGGGCCGCTCGGTGTTGATGCGCTCGGCCAGCTGGACTCCGGTCATGGCCGGCATGGCCTGATCTGTGAGCACCAGATCGACATTCCTGCCGCTCGCGAGAATGGTCAACGCCTCCTGGCCGGAGCCGGTCTCGATGACGTGATGCCCGAGGTCCTCCAGCATCGCTGCTGTGTTGGCCAGCACCAGGGCATCGTCGTCGACCACGAGAATGGTGAGCGGCCGGAGGGCCATCGATGGGCCCCTCGGGGCAGGGACGGGCGATGAGATAGGCTCCGAGGAGGCCCGTTTCTGGACAGCGGGGAGCCAGATTTCGGCGGTGGTGCCTTCACCCGCCCGGCTTCGCAGGATGAGTTTCCCGCCGGACTGCGCTGCAAGGCCATGCACCATGGACAGCCCTAGGCCCGTGCCCTTGCCGACGCCCTTGGTCGTGTAGAATGGCTCCATCGCCCGCGCGAGGGTCGCCTCGTCCATGCCTTCGCCTGTGTCCGTGACGGACAGGCACACGTAACGGCCTGGCAGGAGATCGCTGCCATCGTCCGGGGTGTTAGTCTGTTCGCGGGCTGCAATGACAACGCTTCCGCCTTCCGGCATCGCGTCACGCGCGTTGACGACTAGGTTCAGCAGCGCGAGTTCGAGCTGGTGCGCGTCGACATGGGCGCAAGCCATGCCGAGCGGAAAGCGCGTCTCGATCTGCACCATCGGCCCGATGGAGCGCTGGAGCAGGTCGGTCATGTCCTTCACGAGATCGGGGATGTCGACGGGCTCTGCCGCGAGCTCCTGCCGGCGCGCGAAGGCCAGCAGGCGCTGGGTCAGGGCCGCGCCCCGCTGGGCCCCCTGGACCGCGCTGTCGAGCAGGCGCGTGGCCTTGGGATCATCCGGCAGACGCTTGCGCAGAAGTTCCAGGTTGCCCAGCACCACCGCCAGCAGGTTGTTGAAGTCATGCGCCACACCACCGGTGAGATGGCCGAGAGCCTCGATCTTTTGCGCTTGGCGCAGCGCCTCCTCGGTTTTCTTGCGGTCGGTCACATCGACGACGCCGCCAAGTATGTGGAGAATTCGTCCTTCTTCGTCGCCTACAACGTTGCCGGACACGAGCACGTCGAGAATACGGCCGCTCTTGGTGATGAACTGATAATCGATGTCCCTTGCCTTGCCTTGCGCGAGGAACTTCGGCCAGATCAGCTCCTTCTGACGCTGAGCTGACTCCTCCGTCATGAAGTCCGAGACCCGGCGGCCGATGACCTCGTCACGGGGGTAGCCCAGGAGATCAAGCCAGGCATCGCTGACGTGTTCAATCGTCCGGTCCTCGCCCAAAGAGTGCAGGGGCAGGGGCGTCTTCTTGTAGAGCCGGCGGAAGCGTTCCTCGCTGACGCGAAGGGCCATTGCCTCTCGGTCCGCCAGAACGGCAAAGTGGCGGTCGAACATGGACCCAATCAGGGCCAGGAACAGGATCAGGAAAGTAGTGCCGGCCACCGCCAGCGCGAGGCCGGTCTGCCCGATGGTGGCATGCGACGGGATCGCATCGAACATGGGATCTTTGGGATGGGCGGTGAAGGTCGCCGCTCGCATCGCGGCATAGTGCATGCCGGAGATAGCCACTCCCATCGCAATGGATGCGACAAGCCGTTGGATGAGATCTGTGTTCCGGAGTGCAAGCCAGAGTGCGACGATGGCGGCTCCGATGGCAATCAGGACCGAGATTGCGACCCAAAGGCTATCGTAGCTCAGGTCCGCATCCACGTGCATCGCCGCCATACCGGTGTAATGCATGGCGACGATCCCGAGGCCGACGAGCAGGCCGCTCGCCGCGAGCACTTTTGGGCCGACAGGTCTGCGGCTCACGATGAAGAAACCGGCGCCGGTCGCCAGGATCGGCAGTGCCAGCGACAGCAGCGTGAGATCCGCATGGTAGTGCACGGGCAAGTCCGGCAAGCTGTAGGCCAACATGGCCACAAAGTGCATGGACCAGATACCGCCCCCCATTGCGACGGCCGCCGCGGCCAGCCAGGCATGGCTCCTCCAGCCTCTGTCGGAACCAACCCGGCTGGCAAGATCCAGGGCGGTGTAGGATGCGAAGGCCGCCAAAACAAACGACAGGGTGACCAGGGCGTGATCGTGCGCTCCCACGAGCGTCATCGGTTACAGTCCGAGTGGGAGATGATCCATCGGCGAGGCAGCGACATTGTTATTCCTTTTGGTTCGCTTGTAGCTCCATAGCGTTCTGAAGCTTACAGGGAAACGGTTTTGGCCGGTTCACTCGGCTGCAATCATGATGTCATCATGAGAGCTGGCGCGCATGTGCTGCTGTGCCCACAAGGCGGCTTGGGTCCGGTTGGACACCTTGACCTTCCTCAGAATGGCTTTGACATGGACTTTGACTGTCGCCTCAGCCAATCCCAGATCCCGCGCGATCACCTTGTTCGATGCGCCTTGGGTAATGAGATGCAGGATCTGGGCTTCGCGACCGGACAAGCTCTTTCCGCCGAGACCATCGTTAGCCGGCACGGCGGCAACAGATCCTCCGAAGCCACCTTCGTAGCTCCGGTCCCCTGCATCCAACAGGGCCCGGCTAACGTCTGCGGGGATAAACCGCTCACCGAGCATGACCAACTCAAGCGCCAAGACGAGAACCTTACCGCTCATGGTTGTCGGACAAAGTCCGTCGAGGCCTGCTTGGAGAGCACGGGTGGCAGCGATGGGATCCAAGTGATCGCTCAAGTGGACCATCCGTGCGGAAGGCCATCGCGTCTTCAGGTGGGAAATGACCTCGCAGACGTCATCGCCAGCTTGGTCGGTGTAGATCAAGCAGAGGGCAGGCGCCTCCGATGCCTGTTCGTCGGCCTCTGCCGAGACGATGAACGGCGTGCCCGCAAGGATGTGGTCGATGCCGCTGCGGATAAGGCTGTTACGGCAAATCAGTTTGGTCGCAATGTAGGCGCATGCTTGTACTGCAAGAGGGAGGGTTTTCTCACTGCAGACAGTATCCTGGTCCATGATTTGCATTCCCTCCTATGTTCAAACATGTGCGTTGGAAGGCACGTACATTTGCGCTCAGATGCTGGCCAGCAGGAGACCTGCCCCAATAAAGGAGCTGACGGAGGCGACAAAGAGGAGCGCTGCGCATCTCAGCGAAGGGCCCGAACTCGGGAAGTCTGAAGGATTCGGCGCCAGTGCTTGAGGCGCTACTGTTACGTGGGGGCGATGCATGGCTGACCCTGCCTCGTCGGTTGACGTCACATGAATGTCAAACGGAGGCAGCCGCGGGCTTATTCCTTCACGAATCATATAGAAGCGTTTCAATCCCCTGCGCGGCTCCGGCCGGGACGATGGCGCCCATCAAGCACCTAGTCCTCTGTTTTCGAATGCTCCGTGAAAGCAGGGTTTCTGCTGCCACGCTGAAACCAGCCCGCGTGTCGCCGGTTGCCCTCGTTAAAGTATGTTAGCCCGGGTTGCCCAGCGGCATCGCCGCGGTCTGACGACCATGAGCAAGGAGAGAACCCATGTCCCGCGACCGTTCGGTCGAGGTGCGCCTGCCGCGCGTCGATGAAATCCACCCCGATGTCGCCACCTTCATGATCGCCCGGGCCTTTGCGGAGGTGTACCGGGACGTGCTGGAGGAGCCAGTCCCCGGACCGCTTGTCGCCATTCTGCGGCGGATGGACAGCCGCGGAGGCTGACCATGGACGACAGCCAATTCGAACCCCACGCTCTCGTCGTCGAGGACGATCCGGACGTCCGTGACCTTGCTGCAGCCTTGCTAGAGGAAACCGAACTCGACGTGGTGGACGTTGAGAGCGCAGAAGGGGCCTTGGCCTACCTGCAGGAACATGGCAGCAACGTGGCGCTGATCTTCGCCGACATCCGCTTGGCCGGCCCGATGGACGGGGTCCAGCTCGCCAAAGCCGTGTGCACGCTGTGGCCGACGATCCGGATCGTGCTCACCTCGGGCGCCGCAGGTGGCCGGCTGAACGAGATGCCGGACTGCGTCACCTTCATGCCGAAGCCCTGGCGCGGCCTCGATATCTTGGTCGAGGCGGAACGGGCCATCCGCCAGCCCAAGGCGCCAGTTGCCTGAAACGAGCCTTTCCGCTCTACCTTCCCCAAGCCCCAAGAGCCGTTGGATGGCTGATCCGACCAGAGCAGCTGACCCAATCGAACAGAAGCCGGGGCGAGCTTGGTCAACCGGGAGGGTTGTTGATGACCTTCGAGATCGATCCCGTGATCGCCTTGGGCGTGGTCCTGGCGACCGCCACGACTGATGCAGCCTATGTGTTCTTCAATGCGGCCGTGGTGGCCCGGCACCGGATACGGGCGGCGAACTGGAGCGCCATCTGGTACCTGCTCTCGGCCTTCGCGGTCATCAGCTACACGGAACACGCGGTGTATGTGGCCTTTGCCGCCCTTGGGTCCTGGATAGGGGCCTTCGCGTCGATCACCTGGTTGGTGCGGGTCCCACGCCGGACGGCATGATGCGGAATGTCAGCTCCAGCGGGGAGCACCAGACTTTCCGAGAAGTTGGCGAACTTCACTGCATGACCCTTTCCAGACCTTCCGTGATTTCAGTCCGGTCAGCCCGTGCTCATAGCTCCAGTAGTTTGATCGTTCGCTGGCCGATAGAGCGGGTGACGGCCTCTGCCAGCTTCTGCTTCAGGCTTTTAATTTCCTCGAGCCGGGACATGCCTCAGTCCAATGGGCTGGGCCTTATGGAACAAACCTCCATCTCCTTGAGATACTACATTGTCGATTAAGCGATGATCGCTCGTACTGACTCCGTCACCAGGCGGTGGTCCTCAAGTTGAGGTAGGCCACTCACAACCACCGCACCGACACAACCCGTATCCTTGACGAATATGGGAAACCGGCCTCCGGCTGCCGCATAGTCCTGTTCGGAAAGCCCGTAACGCTGCAAGAACGGGCGCCCCTTCACGTCTGCCTCGACGGACATGTATAGGAAGCTGTGATGGAAGCGTTGTACGACAGTCCGCTTCCGGCGAATCCACTCGGCGTTGTCTGGTGTTGGCCCAGGCAACGCTGCGAAGAACAATTGCTGACCGTTCCTGGAAATCTCGATCGCTATAGGCAGGGCGCCGGCCTTCGCACGCTGGTAGATGTGGCTGCCCAGTGTCCACGCGACATCGGCACCGAAGGACGAGAACTGCAAGTCCCGTTCCTCTGCCAAGAGCGCATCAAGATTGTTGCTGTCGTTCATCCTAGGTCTCCAAGCCGCTGAAGCCGATCGTCCCCGCCCTTGAGTTCAATTACCTGATCAGAATGGCGCGGAAGTCGTTGCCGTTGGTCAGCGTAGGTCCGGTCACGCCAAGCCAACCTAACTTGGGAAAGTACCCGTAGGCATCATTGTTCGCTAAGAACGCGGAGGCGTTCAGGGACGGGACGGTGGAAGAGGGGCTGTCATGGTCGAACTGACGAAGTGCCAGTACTGACGCGCGCTTATTGATATATTTACCCAATCATAAAGCCTAAAACAATATATTGGACCCGGATAAATCCGGCAATGTATGCACTGGCGGCAGTCTACACGCATACGGAGACCGGAATGCTGCTGCAACCGAGGGCCCTGACGCTGCCCGGCATCCTGCCGATGGGCCGTCGTCGCGAGGCCACATCAAACCAAGGGCTCGAGCCCTGGCCGGACCGCACGATCACCCAGACCGCCAGCCGCACGAGGACTGCGCCGGGGGCCCGCACGGCGGCGTCCACCGACCGTCGAGGCGAAGGATCACTGCTATGAACATCCAAGTCCAGCCGCGTCTGGCCGACGTCAGACGACACCTCCCGTTCGAATGCATCGCGCTCGTGCTGCAGGGTGGCGGTGCGCTCGGGGCCTACCAGGCCGGCGTCTACGAGGCTCTCGCGGAGGCCGGCATTCATCCTGACTGGGTCGCCGGCGTCTCGATCGGCGCCATCAACTCGGCCATCATCGCGGGGAACGAGCCGGCCGAACGGGTCGCCAAGCTGCGCACCTTCTGGCAGGAGATCTCCGCAAATCCGCTGCTCGACTGGTCCACTGCCCTCGATGCCGTCGCCCCCAAAGGGGATCTCGCGCGTGCCTTCTTCAACCAGGTGAGCGCGACCTGCGCCCTCGTCGGCGGGGCCGCGAGCTTCTTCACGCCCCGGCTGCCGTTTCCCTGGCTGCACCCGGATGGCGCCCAGGAGGCAACGAGCTTCTACGAGACCAAACACCTGAAAAGCACCTTGGAGCGGGTTGTCGATTTCGACCGGATCAATGCCGGCGTGATGCGCTTCAGTGTCGGCGCGGTCAACGTGCGCACCGGCAACTTCGTCTATTTCGATAACACCAGGCACACAATCCGACCTGAGCACGTGATGGCGAGCGGATCGCTGCCGCCCGGTTTCCCGGCGGTGGAGATCGAAGGCGAATTCTACTGGGACGGAGGCCTCATCTCGAACACGCCGCTGGATTGGGTGGTCGATGCCGGCCCGCGGCAGGACACGCTCGCGTTCCAGGTCGATCTGTGGAGTGCCCACGGCGAACTGCCCCGCAACCTGGCCGAGGTCGCGACGCGCCACAAGGAAATCCAGTATTCCAGCCGGACACGCTCCAGCACCGACCAGTTCAAGCGCGTGCAGCGCCTGCGCCACGCGCTCGCAAGCCTCCTGTCGAACCTGCCGGACGACCTGCGGACGACCGAAGAGGCGAAGCTCCTCAGCTCGGAGGCCGATCGCAAGGCGTACAACATCATCCAGATGATCTACCGCTCGAAACACTACGAAAGCCATTCGAAGGACTACGAGTTCTCCCGGCGGTCCATGGAGGAGCACTGGCGTGCCGGCTATCACGACGCAATGCGCACGTTGCGCCATCCCGAGGTGTTGCAGCGGCCCGACAACCAGGATGGGGTCCACACGTTCGACTTCCTCAAGGACGGGCGGGAATAGCGCGCGAAGGGGCTGGAGCAGTCGTTCAGCCCCGGCGACCACTCTATCAAGCACAGGAGAACTTCAGGTATGCACGAGGACACCGTCCGGACCAGAGCATTCGCGATGCCTCTGAACAGTCCGGCCTACCCGATCGGGCCTTACCGCTTCCGCAATCGGGAGTATCTGATCATCACCTATCGGACCGACTTGAGGAAGCTCCGGGAGCTCGTCCCGGAACCGCTTCAGGTCGACGAGCCGCTGGTGAAGTTCGAGTTCATCCGCATGCCGGACTCGAATGGGTTCGGCGACTACACCGAGAGCGGACAGGTCATCCCCGTCTCGTTCCGCGGCCGCAAGGGGAGCTACACCCACTGCATGTTCCTCGATGACCATTCGCCCATCGCCGGGGGGCGCGAGCTGTGGGGCTTTCCCAAGAAGCTCGCGAATCCCACTCTGCGCACGGAGGTCGACGCCCTTGTCGGCACACTCGACTACGGACCGGTTCGCGTCGCGACCGCCACGATGGGCTACAAGCACCAGGCTGCCGAACCCGGAAGGGCCATGGCCTCGCTCCGCGAGCCCAACTTCCTGCTCAAGATCATTCCTCATGTCGACGGCACCACGCGCATCTGCGAGCTCGTCGAGTACCACCTCGAGGACATCGACCTGAAAGAGGCCTGGACCGGTCCGGCATCCCTGGACCTGCGGTCGCATGCCCTGGCGCCGGTCGCGGAACTGCCGATCCTGGAGGTGGTCTCGGCAACGCACATCGTGGCCGACCTGACGCTCGGGCTCGGCAATGTCGTCCATGACTATCTGGCGGCATCCGAGCCGTCCCACCGGAAGCAGAGACGCTATGAGGCGGCGGAATGACGGCGGGCCGATTTCCGGTTCCGCCATCATCACCAGGGGGTCGCATGCGGAGCGGGGTGGCAAGCATGCATCCCGGAACCGCGACGGAAAGCGAAAGAGGGTGCGCTGATGGGCGAAAGAGCTCTCTGCGTGCTCCGGAGAGCACCATGATCACGATCAAACGACAACGGATCCTCATTGCCGACGACAACCCGATCATGCGGGAGACACTCGCGCGGTGGCTGCGCGCCCAGGCCCATGAAGTCATCACGGCGGATACCGGCGAGAAGGCCTTTCTGGCCTTGCGCGACTGGAGCCACCCCGTCAGCTGGCTGTACACGCGTGCCGTGCTGCCCGGGCTGATCGACGGCTGGATCCTCGCTGACCAGTATCACGAGGTGCACGAGAACAGGGCCGTGATCCTGGCTGGCGCGGAGCAGCGAACGTCGTCACGCGGCGATCGTGTCTTGAAGCAGCCGACCGCGGCTGCGGTATTCAACGCCATCCATCAGGCCCTGGCGGTCGCGGAGGCGGCGACTTTCAAATCGGCCGAGGCGGGCCGGGCGGCCTGAGAAGCCGTGTCGCCGGCGCAGGCCCAGGAACCGAGATCTCATCGACGTGACGGCTCGCAAGGGTGGCCGACGCGTTCAGGAGGCATGACAGGCAGCGCGGTGTCTTTTGTCCTGGGAGCCGTTGCCCCGCTCGCACTGGTCGGGTGGGCCTTGTTCTTCCACTGACGACGCCCTGGAAGAGCCCGGGACGATGCGGAAGATGAAACCTGGTTCCGTCGGGAGAACATGCGGGGGAGGGCAGACGAGCGATGGTCGGCCGTCGGTTCGTACCACGTGCCACGCTCGATGGGTCGAGGACCGCAGCGAGATTCCTGCTCGGGACGAGTGCTTCAGACTGAACGATCAAACACAGCACAAGGAGACTTCGATGACACTTCACTCCGGATCCGCCGTCGTGACCGGCTCGACCAGCGGCATCGGCCTCGCCATCGCCAGGGCCCTCGCCAAGGAAGGCGCCAATGTGGTGATCAACGGCTTCGGCGATGCGGGCGAGATCGAGACAGCCCGCGCCGGCATCGAGAGCGAGTTCGGCGTCAAGGCGATCCATTCGCCGGCCGACATGTCGAAGCCGCACGAGATCGAGGAGATGATCCGTCTTGCCGAGCGGACATTCGGCAGCGTCGACATCCTCGTCAACAATGCGGGCATCCAGTTCGTCTCGCTGGTGGAGAACTTCCCGGTCGAGAAATGGGACCAGATCATCGCCATCAATCTCTCCTCTGCGTTCCATGCCATCCGCGCCGCCGTGCCGGGCATGAAGGCGCGCAAGTGGGGCCGCATCATCAACACGGCCTCGGCCCATTCGCTCGTGGCCTCGCCGTTCAAATCCGCCTATGTGGCGGCCAAGCACGGGATCGCGGGCCTCACCAAGACGGTGGCGCTGGAAGTCGCCACGCATAGCATCACCGTGAACTGCATCAGCCCCGGCTATGTCTGGACGCCCCTCGTCGAGAAGCAGATCCCCGACACGATGAAGGCGCGCAACCTGACCAAGGAGCAGGTGATCAACGACGTGCTCCTGGAAGCGCAGCCGACGAAGCAGTTTGTGACCGTCGATCAGGTCGCGGCTCTTGCGGTGTACCTGTGCTCGGATGCGGCGAGCCAGATCACCGGCGCCAACCTGTCGATGGATGGCGGCTGGACGTCGGTGTGAGGGCCGGCCTGGAACCCGAATGGGGTGCCCCGCCGCTTCGCAGGGCTGGGGACGGATCGAAAGGGGGTTCCTGTCCGAAGCCACGACCCGCAACACCGGGAGTCATGATCCAGGCCCGGATGGGAGCGCTCCGCCGGCGAACCTTGAGGTCTCTTCGGTTTCCCGGATGAATCACGTGCCTCGGTGTCGCTTTCCCTTGGCATCATGCTGATCGGGCCGGACGATCTCCAGGAAGTTGACCACGGCCGGATCGTCCGCGTCCCGGCGGAACACGACGTCGGTTCCGACCTGCATCGTGCTGCCGGAGATGGGCCTGTAGACGACGTGCTCGCCGATGCTGACGGAGCTGACCGACGAAGGAACGACGGCCACACCCAGTCCGGCGCCGACAAGGCTCACGAGAGAAAATCCGCTGCGCACTTCGTATGCGACACGTGGCACGAACCCGACCACCGACTGGATCAACGAGCGGTCCTGCTCGATGTCCGATCCGACGTAGACGATGAACGGCTCGTCCGCGAGCGACTCCCGCGGAATCCGGCTCCGCTTGGCGAGGGGATGGTCCGCTGGAAGCGCCACCCTCAGCGGCCATTCCGCCAGGCGGATCGCATCCAGCTCCGGCGGCAGCTTCCCGGCAGGACCGGCGGCAAAGCTGGCGATGAATCCGACATGGATCCGGCCTTCCAGGAGCTGTGCGATCTGCGTGCTCGGATGCAGCTCGTGAAGCCCGAGTTCGACATCGGGAACCCGTCGCTTGTACTGCCGCAGGACCTCTGACAGGACCCCGGAGTAGGACGTGTCTACGGAGTAGCCGATCTCGATGCGGCCGATCTCGCCGCGTCCGGCCCGGCGGGCCACGACGGCGGCATGCTGCGCCTGATCAAGGGTGCGGTAGGCCTCCTTGAGGAACAGGCGGCCTGCCTCTGTCAGGGTCACCACCCGGTTGGTCCGGCTGAGGAGCTGGACACCCAGCGTGTCCTCCAGGGCCTTGATCTGGATGCTCAGGGCTGGCTGCGCGATGTGAACCCGCTCGGCTGCCCGGCCAAAATGCAGTTCCTCGGCGGTGGCGACGAAGTACCGGAGCTGGCGCAGATCCATTGATATGTTTCTCTAATCGTAGTGCCAAAAACAATATATTAGATCTGGACCATACGGGCAACTAATCCCTATCCCTGCCTTCACAGGATAGATTGATGTCCATGATCTCCCGCTCACTCACCGACGACAACAAGCCCGTTGCACTACCAGCTAAAGAAAGCTTGACCGGCCAGAGCGTCATCGACACCTCAAAGCTCGCTCATATTGATGGTGACAAGGGGATCCTGCTCTCTCGCAGCGACCCGATCGACCTGCTCTCGAAGCAGGGTGACTTCGTTGACAAAAGCGAGTCTCGTTTCCGTTCCCTTGCCAACATGATCCCGTCGATCGTCTGGACCGCGGCTCCGGACGGCACGACGACCTTCGTCAACGACCAGTGGTACCGCTTCTGCGGCATCACGCCCGGACAGAATGCCCGCCGCTGGCCGCTGTCGGTGCTCCATCCCGATGATCAGACCCGCTGCTGGGAGGCGTGGACGGCCGCGCGGCAGAGCGGACGGAACTTCGAGATCGAGACCCGCATCCGTCGCCACGACGGCGAGCACCGCTGGTTCCTGACCCGGGCCATCCCGGTACGGAATTCCGAAGGCGCCATCACGGCGTGGTCCGGGACGACCACCGACATCCATGACCGCAGGCTCGCCGAAGAGGCCCTGCGTGCCAGCGAGGCGCGTTTCCGCACCATTGTCGAGACCGCCAACGAGGGGATCTGGCTGATCGGCGCCGATGCCCGGACGCAGTTTGTGAATGCCCGCATGGCGGCCATGCTGGGCTGTACCCCGGACGAGATGACCGGGCGTCCGGCGCTGGAGTTCACCTTCCCCGAGGACGAGCCGAACCACCGCGAGCGGGTCGGCCGCAATCTTGCCGGCGAGACCGAGCAGTTCGAGATCCGCTTCCGGCGCAAGGACGGTACGGCCATCCCTGTCCTGGCCGCCACCAGCGCCCTGCGTGACGAGTCAGGGCAGGTCTCTGGTGCATTGGGCATGTTCTCCGACATGAGCGAGAAGAAGCATCTGGAGGAGCAGCAGGCCCTGCTCATGCGCGAGCTCCATCACCGGGTGAAGAACACCCTGAGCACGGTGCAGGCCCTGGTGAACTCCACGGCCCGCAACGCGCCCTCGGTCAAGAACTTCAGGGACTCCCTGACCCAGAGGATCATGTCCCTCGCAAAGACCCACACGCTCCTGTTCGACAACGAAATGGCAGGCGTGCAGCTACGGGATATCCTGCGCAGTGAGCTCGAGCCTTATGACGATCAGACCGGCACACGCGTCATCCTCACCGGACCGGACCTGGACGTGCCTGCCCATCTGACACTGGCTGTTGGGATGGCGGTGCATGAGCTGACGACAAACGCGGCCAAGTATGGAGCACTGTCCAGTCCGCAGGGACGCGTTCAGGTCACATGGAGCTTGCCTGCCGCGGACGTCGGGGAGAGCAAGATCCGGTTGGAGTGGGTGGAGCAAGGCGGGCCCCCTGTAGCGGTGCCAGACCGCAAGGGCTTCGGAACAACGCTGCTGGAGCGCGTGCTCAGCCGTCAACTCGGCGGTGAGGTTGAGGTGGCCTTCGCACCGGAAGGATTGCGCGTTCGGGTGGAGGCTGCCTTGGTGGGTGTGGCGCGGTGATGATCGCCTGCACAGGGTGAGCTACGGCTCCCCGGCGCTGTCGCCTTTGGACGACAGATCCAGCAGGCAAGCGAATACCGGCTTCAACCTCAGCTGATCGATATATTTTTCCAATCATAAACAAAAAAACAATATATTGGACCGGCACCTGTAACAAGCCTATCCCATCCTTATGGGCAATGGTTCCCGAGGACATCAGGGAAAGAGCACGCCATGGCAGGCAGTCGTCAATGGCATCAATCAGTCTGTTGCTTGGCAATGGTTGCCGTGACAGGCCTGGCCGGCTGCCAGCAGCAGACCAGCCGACCGGAGAATCCTCCGATTGTGGTTCAGGTCGAGACGGCCAAGTTGACCGATTATGCCCCGATGGTGCAGCTGACCGGCGAAATTCGCGCACAGGTCGAGAGCGACCTGTCGTTTCGGGTGGGTGGCCGCATCACCGAGCGCCTGGTCAACGTCGGCGACCACGTGACCGCCGACCAGGTGCTGGCCCGGCTCGATCCGCAGCAGCAACAGGCGACGCTGACCGCCGCCGAGGCCGCCGTCCAGTCCGCCGAGGCCGTTCTTCGCGAAGCGACCTCCACCTACCAGCGCCAGAAGGCGCTGCTCGTCCAAGGCTTCACAACCAAGCGGGAGCACGATCAGGCGCAGGAAGCGTCCCGTACGGCGCAGGCTGCACTCGATACCGCCCGGGCCCAGCTCGGCACCGCCCGCGACCACCTGTCCGATACGGTGCTGCGGGCCGGCGTTTCCGGGGTCATCACCGCCCGCAAGGCCGAGACCGGGCAGGTCGTGCAGGTGGCCCAGACCATCTTCTCCATCGCCCAGGACGGGCCGCGCGATGCGGTGTTCAATGTCTACGAATCGATCTTCACCCGCGAACTCGCTGATCCCGCCATTGCGCTGACGCTGGTGTCCGACCCGGCCGTGATGGCAACGGGCACCGTCCGAGAGATCTCCCCGACCGTGGACCGGGCCACCGGAACTGTCAGGGCCAAGGTCGCCATCAAGCATCCGCCGGCAGATATGACACTCGGCGCCGCCGTCATCGGCGAGGGCCGGTTCCAGACCCGCAGGCTCGTCGTGATCCCGTGGGGCGCGCTTTCCAGCGGGAACGGTCGACCGGCCGTGTGGACCGTCGATCCCCGGAGCAAGTCCGTGTCGCTGAGGCCAATCACCGTTGAAGCCTACGAGACCGGAAAGGTGGTCGTGCGTGGGGGACTCCAACCTGGAGAGATCATCGTGACCGGTGGAGCGCAGTTCCTGCGGCCCAACCAAGTTGTTGCATTCCCCGAAGGAGCGGCCTCATGAACCCTATTCTGATATCCGTGGCCGCCCTGAGTGTGGTCGGCCTGCTCGCCGCCTGCCAGGAAGAGCACCATCCCGAGGCGCCGGCACCCCGACCCGTGCTCACCGTCGTTGTTGCCCCGCAGACTGTGCGGACCGTGGGCTTCGCCGGAACGGTCGAGCCCCGGTACAAGTCCGACCTGGGCTTTCGGGTGCTCGGGCGCATCGTCAGCCGAGATGTCAATGTGGGCGACGTGGTCAAGAAGGGGCAGCGCCTGGCCACGCTCGACCCCCTTGCCTATCAGCTGGCGGTGAGATCGGCGCAGGCTGACCTCTCCAGCGCGACCGCCCGCCTCGAGAATGCTGCCGCGGCGGAGACCCGTCAGCGCATGCTGCTGCAGCAGAGCATTGCCAACCAGGCCCAGTATGATGCCGCCCGGCAGGCCCGCGAGTCTGCGGAGGCCGGCGTCACGAGCGCCCGAGCAAACCTCGACAAGGCCGAGGAGCAGCTCGGATACACCGAGCTTCGCGCCGACTTCGCCGGTGTGGTCACCGCCACCGCGGCGGAACTCGGGCAGGTGGTCCAGCCGGGACAAACGGTCGCCTCGGTGGCTCGCCCGGACATCCGGGAGGCGGTCGTCGATCTGCCCGAGAGCATCGGGCGGGATCTCAGGCCGGAGGCCCGCTTCGATGTCGCTCTTCAGCTCGATCCCTCGGTGCAGGCGGCCGGGTCGGTGCGGGAGATCGCGCCACAGGCGGATCCGGCCACCCGGACGCGGCGGGTGAGGGTCACCCTCGATAAACCACCCGAGAGCTTCCGTCTCGGAACAACGATCACCGCCTCGGTTACGACAGAGGCGGTCGCGGGGATCGAGCTGCCCGACTCGGCCCTGCTGGAGCGGGACGGCAAGACGATGGTCTGGGTCGTCGATCCGGTCACTGGGACGGTGTCGACCCGGGACGTGACGATCGTCGCCCGGGACGGATCCTCCATCAGGGTTCTGAACGGGCTCACCCGCGGTACGCGCGTGGTCAGCGCCGGCGTGAACAGCCTGACCCCCAACCAAACCGTCAAGATCGCAGACCAGGCCTCGCAATGAACAGCCGCTTCAACCTGTCCGACTGGGCGCTCGAGCACCGCTCCCTCGTCTGGTACTTCATGATCATCTCCGCCGTTGCTGGCTTCCTTGCCTACGTCAACCTGGGGCGCGAGGAGGATCCTTCCTTCACCATCAAGACCATGGTGATCGCTGCCCAATGGCCCGGCGCCACGGTCGGGGATACGGCCCGCCAGGTCACCGAACGGATCGAGAAGAAGCTCGAGGAACTCGACTCGCTCGACTACACCCGCAGCCAGACCACGCCGGGCCAGAGCGTGATCTATGTCAACCTGAAGGACACGGTCAGAAGCCGCGACGTACCGGGCGTGTGGGTGAGAGTGCGGAACATGGTCAACGACATCAAACGGGAGCTTCCCCAAGGTGTCGTGGGTCCTGTCTTCAACGACGACTTCGGCGACGTGTACGGCAACGTCTATGCCTTCACCGCGGACGGGCTGACGCAGCGCCAGCTGCGCGACTATGTCGAGGACGTGCGGACCAAGGTTCTCACGGTGCCGAACGTTGGCAAGGTCAACCTGATCGGCGCCCAGGACGAGGTGATCTTCCTGGAGTTCTCGACGCGCGAGATGGCCGCCCTCGGCATCAGCCAGCAGGACGTCATGCAGACGCTCCAGGCCCAGAACGCGATCACGCCTTCCGGCGTCATCCAGGCTGGTCCCGAACGCATCAGCGTCCGGGTGACGGGACAGTTCACCTCGGAGGAGAGCCTGCGCAACCTCAACCTGCGCATCAACGACCGCTTCTTCCGCCTCAGCGATGTTGCCGCCATCAGCCGCGGCTACCTCGACCCGCCGCAGGCGCTGTTCCGGTTCAACGGCCAGCCCGCCATTGGCTTGGCCATCGGCATGAAGACCGGTGCCAACCTGCTGCAGTTCGGCGAGGCGCTGCACGAGCAGATGGCCAAGATCACCGCCGAACTGCCCATCGGTGTCGGGGTCCACCTCGTGGCCGATCAGCCCGTCGTGGTCGAGGAGGCGGTTGGCGGCTTCACCAAGGCACTGTTCGAGGCCGTGGTGATCGTGCTGGTGGTCAGCTTCGTGAGCCTCGGTGTGCGGGCCGGCCTCGTGGTCGCGCTGTCGATCCCGCTCGTGCTGGCCATGACCTTCGTGGTCATGCAGTATACCGGCATCTCCTTGCAGC
The DNA here is from genome assembly GCF_016735695.1 of Microvirga zambiensis WSM3693. Classification (GTDB taxonomy): domain Bacteria; phylum Pseudomonadota; class Alphaproteobacteria; order Rhizobiales; family Beijerinckiaceae; genus Microvirga; species Microvirga zambiensis. The sequence continues at coordinate 39,368 of NZ_JAERQD010000026.1, forward strand.
GCATCTCGCTTGGCGCCCTCATTATCGCGCTCGGCCTTCTCGTTGACGATGCGATGATCGCCGTCGAGATGATGGTGGCGCGGCTGGAGGCCGGCGACACGCTGCGCAAGGCGGCCACCGCCGTCTACACCTCTACGGCGTTCCCGATGCTCACCGGCACGCTCGTCACCGTCGCAAGCTTCATCCCGGTCGGCCTCAACACCAGCAACGCGGGCGAGTACACCTTCACCCTGTTCGTGGTGATCGCAACCTCGCTGTTGCTGTCGTGGATCGTCGCGGTGCTGTTCGCGCCCCTGCTCGGCGTGACGCTGCTGCCGAAGACGATGAAGAAGCATCACGACGAACCGGGCCGCCTCGGAAAGATGTTCTCGCGCATCCTCGACGGTGCCATGCGCTGGCGCTGGCTGACCATTGGTGTGACGGTGGTGATGTTCGGTGTCTCGCTTTACGGCATGAAGTTCGTCGAGCAGCAGTTCTTCCCGTCCTCGGACCGCAACGAGCTCCTGGTCGACTTCAACCTGCCGCAGAACGCGTCGATCACCGACACGAAGGCGCAGATGGACCGCTTCGAGGCCAAGCTCGCGGGCGATCCCGACATCGAACACTGGTCGTCCTATGTCGGCCAGAGCGCGGTGCGGTTCATTCTCTCCTTCGACCCGCAGCCGTCGAATGCATTTTATGGTCAGATGGTCATCGTGACCAAGAGCATCGAGGCCCGTGAGCGCCTCAGGGCCAAGATCAAGACCTGGGCCCGGGAGGAGTTTGCCGGCCTCGACGTGTACGTGGACCTGCTGGCGATGGGGCCGCCGGCCGGGCGCCCAGTGCAGTACCGGCTCAGCGGGCCGGACGTCCAGAAGGTGCGGGACCTGGCCCAGCAGCTCGCGGCTGTCGTAGGCGAGCACCCTCGGGTCACCAACATCGGCTTCAACTGGAACGAGCCCGCCCGGGTGGTGAAGGTCGACGTGCTCCAGGACAAAGCCCGCCAGCTCGGCGTGACCTCGCAGGACATCGCCGGCGCCCTGAATGGCGTTGTGGGCGGCACGAGCATCACCCAGGTGCGCGATTCGATCTATCTGGTCGACGTGGTGGCCCGGGCCCGTGCCGCCGAGCGGCGGTCCATCGAGACGCTCCAGAACCTGCAGCTGCCGGGCAAGAATGGCCAGTCGGTGCCGCTGGCGGCGGTCGCGACCTTCCATTACGAGCTCGAGCAGCCGGTGATCTGGCGCCGCAGCCGCCTGTCGACGATCACGATCCGGGGCAGCATCGTCGATGCCACCCAGCCGGCGACGGTCGTCCAGCAGCTCGAGCCCAAGGTGCAGGAGTTCATCCGCACGCTCCCGGCCGGTTACCAGGTGGCCGTGGGCGGCCCGGTGGAGGAGAGCGCCAAGTCTCAGGGGCCGATCATGGCGGTGGTCCCGCTCATGCTGTTCATCATGGCGACGATCCTGATGGTTCAGTTGCAGAGCTTCTCGCGGCTATTCCTGGTGGTGGCGGTGGCCCCGCTCGGGCTGATCGGCGTGGTGGCGGCGATGCTGCCGAGCGGGGCTCCCATGGGCTTCGTGGCCATCCTCGGCGTGCTGGCGCTGGTCGGCATCCTGATCCGCAACTCGGTGATCCTGATCGTGCAGATCGACGACCACCTGCGGGAGGGCTGGGATCCATGGGAGGCCGTGGTCGACGCCACCATGCACCGGACGCGGCCCATCCTGCTGACGGCGGCAGCGGCGAGCCTGGCGCTGATCCCGATCGCATCCGAAGTGTTCTGGGGACCGATGGCCTTCGCCATGATGGGGGGCATCATCGTGGGCACGCTGCTGACCCTTCTGTTCCTGCCGGCGCTGTACGTGGCCTGGTTCCGCATCAAGGCGCCCTCCGGACCCCATACGACGGTGCCAGCCCCTGAGGCGGCGCATGAATCAGAGAAGACGCATGCGCCGGCATAGACCGCGCTAACCCGATTGGCGGGCGTTCCGGACTGCGGCCCTGTCCCGCGCACCCGGCCCATGCGAACGCCTCCCCGCCCCGGCGGCTTGCGGCCGCCGGGGCCACCCTCCACTGCATGCCAAAGAGGAGCAAAGCCCCGTGCCCAACGACAATCCGCCTCACAGCGATAAACGCCCGCATGATCTCAGGAGCACGCTCACGAAGCGTCAGATCCTGGACGGCGCGCGTCAGGTCTTTCTCCTGAACGGCTATGCGGGCACCAGCATCGACCAGATCATCAATCAGTCCGGCGTCTCGAAAGGATCGATCTATCACCACTTCGACAGCAAGGACGCCCTGTTCAGAGCGCTGATCGCCGCGGAAGCGGAGAGGATCGCACGGGCATTGCCGTCCGTCGACCAGGACGACCCTGACCCGTGCTCCGCCCTGCGTCAGATCGGGCTGGCCGTTCTCGAAACCCTGAACAATCCGGCCACCATCGCCACCCTGCGCCTGATCATCGGAGCCCTCGGCCGGTTTCCCGGGCTCGGAGAAGAGTTCCTTCGGAACAGTCTGGGCCAGACTGCGAAGCAGATCGCAGCTTATCTCGATCTCCGAGCGACTGCCGGCAACCTTCGGATCCGCAGCAGCCGTGCCGCGGCAGAGGAGTTCGCGAGGCAGTGCATGGCGCACGTGATGGAGCGCGTTCTGGTGCCCCACAAACCTTGCCTGACAGAAGCGGAATGCACGGCCGTGGTCGAGGACATTCTCCGAAACTCGGACATCCGGCGGGATACCGGCCGCACGGCGGGGGAGCAGGCCTCATGAGCCGCTATGACTGAGACGCATGATGTCCAGGTGGTTTGCGCTCATCATCACCATGTCAATCTCTTGCGGCACGCTCTATGTCGCGTTCTTCCGCTAGCCAACGCCGAGGTCCAGGCTGAGGGGACAAGTGTTAGAAGCCTGTACACAACCTCCGTAGCGAGACCATGACGCTGGAAGCCCTTGCCCGGTCCGCTCCGTTGGAGCAACAATCCCCCTGTCAAAAACCCGAGATCCGCATGCGACAGCGTATCTCCCCACGCTATTTCTCTCTCAGCACGCTTCTGGCGATCAGTTTCGGGGGCTTGATGCTCCTCGCCGTCGGCTCCGTTCTCGTGGTAAGCCTCGGGGGCGCAGGGCGAAACACGGGCGAGCTTCTGGCCGATAAGGCCGACCTGATTCTGTCCTCCATCGAGCAGCGCGTCCGGCAACATCTTGGCCACGTCGTGGCCCAAGCCGAGTATCTGAAGACCTCGATTGATCGGGGGCAGCTCGACATCAAGGATGCCAGAGCGCTCGAAACCGCCCTCAGATCTGCCCTTGCCGCAACACCGCAGGTAACCGGCATCGGCTTCATTCGGGCCAACCTGGAGGTCGTGCGGGTGGAGCGACGAGATGGCAGTCTCATCATCGAGGATTGGTCCGGCCCGCCCGAGATCATCAAGCTCTTCGCGGATGTGCGCGCCGGCAAGGATGCCGGATGGAGGGACCCCGTCTGGAGCCATCCGTTTCAGCAGACAATCATCCCGTTTATCGTCCCCGTGCATCGTGACGGAGACCTCATCGGACTCCTGGTCCCGGCCATTGAGGTCACCGAGCTCTCCCGATACGTCGCCGAGATCTCCTCGCCCGTGCAGAGAGCATTCATCCTCCACGGCGAGGACGCGGTGCTGGCTCACCCTGCCCTGGCCAGCAGATCCCCACCAGGGGCACGCGAGCGCCCATTGCCGCTCCTCAGCGAGGTCGACGACGCCGTTCTGCAAGCGATATGGTCGGCTGAGCGACAACCGCTGAATCTGCCTCTGAGGTCGACGGACCAGGGGCATATCGTTCCATTCTCAGGCGATTACTTCATCTACATGTACCGCCGGATCGCAGGGTTCGGTGACAAGCCCTGGATCATTGGCGCCGCTTTGCCCGGTTCAGACGCCGGGCAGGAGGCGGAGCGACTGCAGACGATGGTGCTGACCGGCTTAGGGCTCCTGCTCGTCTCCGTGCTCAGCGCGATCGCGGTCGGTCGGCGCCTCGCCCATCCGATCCGTGATTTCGTTCGCGTGACAGAAGCCGTCCGGATGCTCGAGTTCGACCGAGCCCCCGTTCTCTCACGCAGCCGGATCCTGGAACTCGACACAGCGAGCCAGGCGCTAAACGCCATGGTTGCAGCTCTTCGCTGGTTTGAACTGTATCTGCCCAAACGCCTTGTTCATCGCCTTATCGCGCAGGGGCAGGACGATCTCGCCAACGCCTATGAGCGTGATGTTACCGTCATGTTCACGGATCTGAGCGGCTTCACACGAATGGCATCGCGGCTGTCCCCTTCCGAAACGGCAAAGTTCCTGAACTCGCACTTCGCTCTGGTCGGCGCCTGTGTCGAGGCCGAGGGAGGCACGATCGACAAGTACATCGGCGACAGCCTCATGGCGTTTTGGGGGGCACCGGAGGAGCAACCCGACCACGTTGAACGGGCCTGCCGGGCCGCACGGGCGATCGCCTCCAAGGTTCACGCCGACAACCGAGCCCGATTGGCAAGCGGCCTCGCTCCTCTCCGGGTGAGGATCGGCATCAGCACGGGCCCTGCTCTCGTGGGGAATATCGGGGCTCCCAGCCGGATGAACTACACGCTCGTCGGTGATGCCGTTAACATCGCGCAGCGCCTGGAGCAGGTTGGGAAAGACGTCCAAGATGACAGCGACGTGATCACATTGATCACTGAGAGTGTTCACTCTGGCATGGCTGAACCCGGGCAGGCCGTATTCTGGGCCCGACGCGAGGTGCGGGAGAGAGATGGCACAATGGGGATCTACCGGCTCACTTAAGCATCACTTTAGCCCTATTAGACCCGCAAACACCTAGGCCCTGAATCGGCTTGCCGTGCGCTCGCGCTTTACAGTCTGGATCGCGAAAGCTGGATCCATCTGTTGATATATTTTCACAATCATTAGGCCAAAAACAATATATTGGACCGGGAATTTGTCCCCGTCTATTCCTCTCCATGCCTTTGCACAGGATGGATTGATGTCCATAACCACGAGCACCGTCACCTTGGATCCGGTCGTGACCATTACCACGAGAGAGGCGGATGGCCATGGATCTTAACCCGCAATGGATCACCCTCATTTCGGCCTCGACGGCAATGATCGCGTCGATCGCTGGGCCATTCGTCAACACGCGGATCGCCAAGTTCGAGTTCAAGGCCAACGTGCTGTCGGTCAATCGCCAGAAATGGATCGACGCAATGCGGGACCTTGTGGCGAGCCTTAACTCGCAGCTTCTGATCGCGGCCGCGTTCCGCCAGACGCTGGAGGAGCCGACGGGTCTCATCATCGCACGGGATCCCGAGCTTTCCAGGCGCGTGGAGAACTTGTTGCGGACCGTTTCCAAGATCGAGCTCATGCTCAACCCGCTCGAGCAGGACCATCAGCAGCTCAATACCTTGATGAAGGAGGGGATCGACCAGCTTCGCTCTCCATTGCTGGACGATGGCGTCGAGGACCGCATCGAGGCCATCAGCCGCGATATCACACAAGTCCTGCAAGGTATCCTTAAGCACGAATGGATTCGTGTGAAGCGCGGCGAGTAGCCGTAAAGTCGCGGGTCGCCTTCACCGCGTATCTGGGCAGCGGCATAGGAGCCCGGATCACGCCGGCGATGCGGCAATGGGTTTTCATTTTTTGCTCAATCCCCAAAAGGCCGGGTGGGGCACGGACAGGTATTCGGAATGCAATTGTTCATGAGGCGACATCGCGAGGATGCTAATCCATCCATCCGCTCTCCCAAGACTGGCTGGCGCGTTGGATTTCTCGTCTGCTCCATGATCGCCTCACTGGTTGCAGGGCCTCCTGTCTTTGCCGACGAATTCGATCCCCTCGTCGTCTATGAGGAAGCAAGGACTCTGAACGACCAATGGCAGGCTTGCGCCGCCTCGTTCGTTAGAGACAGGATCCATTTGCGGCAGGATTCAGAGGTTCTTGCAATGGCTGCCTTTGAGCGCTGCCAGACACGGGAGGATAGGCTAAGCAGCTTTCTGGTTGGGAGAATTGGGAGAACAGGAGCAGGCAACGTGATGGCGCTGCTGCTCGAAAAGTACCGAGTGGGTCTGTCTGCCGCCGTCACGGAACTGCGCACTCGCCGCTAGAGCATCGGGCATACAGAGGAGTCCACTTTTTGCTGACGCGGATCGCCAGCTCCGCACGATGGCTAGACCCGCTCCGTCGCCCGCCTGAGAGCGTCCATTCCTTCCGGCGTGATGGCATAGAGAGCAGGTCCGTTCAGGTCGGATGAACTCGCGCCTTCACTTGGAGTTCGTGCGCACCAGCCTCTCTTGAGACACAGGCCCAAAGGTCCCCTGATGACAGTCCTGGGGCCGCGGGCAAGTTCTCTCAAAAACTCTATTTCGTTGTCGCGCGGATCACGACAGGGCTTTTTCCGCTGATACATCGAAGACCTTTTGGATTGCGGGAATGACAGCACTATGATGCTTAGTGGGCCAAGTCACTTCCTGAACCTATCAGCAAAATTTTGAGCGTGACAAAACGATCAGCGGAGACTGAACAAGTTAGCGGCACTTTTTACCGTCTGTGATGCTCCCGCCGTCATGATCCCGAACTGCTCACCGACGCCAATCTTCCCATCCGTAATTGTCTGCCCGGACACGAGTCGCTCGCCAAGCAGCCTGACCACCTCAGGACGTTCCGCGAACTTGCCATGGTTGAGGGGATCGCCGCTCTTGAGGGCTGTCAGATCAAGGACCGTTACACCGGCCTTCTCCAGTTCGGACCGATAGGGCTCGGCCGCCGGGTTGATCTGGCCGAGCCGATCGACATCGCCGCCAATATAGCGCGACAGCCCAAGGGCTTGGTCGTCCTGGGATACGAAGAGCGTGAGCTTCGGGCGGGACGGACCCAATTCCTGCGACTGACGGCGAAAGACATCGATGTCGAGATCCGGCGACGCCAGAATCACGTTCCTGATCTTTGGCGCGACGCGGCCGCCCCGGATCGCCATCTGACGCAGGGCCTCGGTCACCAGCCAGCTTCCCATCGAGTGGGCCATGATCGTGACATCACCGACGGACGGATCCTGAGCGGCACGCCGCAGAACCTCTTCGAGCTGCGTCCGGGAATAGTTTGTGCTTTCCCGGTCATAGGCATAATCGAGGGCATTGGCCCGCGAGGGCCAGGTGAACAGGATTGGCGCGACATCAGCGTGGGAGTCGTGCACGATCTGAGCGAAGCGGTACACCGCGTCTTCATAGCGGTTGTTGAATCCATGCACGAAGATCAGGACGCGACGGCTGCGCGGGAGATGCTGCTTCAACCATCCACGAACCTCGCCGAGGTCGGCCAGGTTCCTGACCTTTGTCGTCGCGAACTCTGTCGAAGGATCTGGAGGCAGGCGCTTCGGCCATTGCACCTGTCCGACCTGCCGGTTCCCCTCCGGAGGGATGGAGACCGTGATCTCGGTCGTGTACAATCCCTGACCACGCTCTCCAGAAAACAGAACCGCTGGATCCGACGCTGGCGCCCGCGTGGTCGCGACAAGAAGGTTCACTTGTGAGGCGCCTGGAATGGTTGCCGGAACCGGCGCCAGAACCCCTTTGGGCAAGCCCGCGCATCCCATCACACCCATGCAAAGGGCAATGATGGCGGCAAGGCGCAGGGTTTGCTGCAGGACGCCTGGCGTTGGGAACGCCCCTGAGGCTTTGACCATCGGTGTCATTATCTGCTGTTTCAAATGATCAGGTTACGCGGGCGTGTCTTAGTTCAGGCACGAGGTTAATCTACTCGCCAGGTCCGACTGCACTGATCCCCCGAGAGGAAGTGACAGGAGAGACTTTCCTGCACCGTCTGCAACAACCAAGCTCCAGCCGATCAAGTCATGCTCCAGCGATGGATCTTCCTGCCGCAGTTCCTGAATCGCCCGGAGAGCCTCAGCATGCGCCATCGCGAGGTCTGTGACCTCAATGCCGTATGAATCGGCTAAGAGTTCCTGGTCATTTACAAGATGGAAATAGCAGCGCACGGACTGATCCTGGCAATCGGCTAATTGGGCTGTGCTTGAAGAAGCAAAGTCGCTTGGTTCTGAGACTGAAGCCGAACACGGAAAAAACAAGCATTCGGCCTGGAATATGCAAGCCGGGTGCAACGGTCGGCTCAGCGACGGGCGCCGCTCCTGCTGCACGTGAGTCGTTCAGTAGGTGCTGAACCTGTAGTTCAGGCCGGCGCGGATCACGCCGATCTCGGTCTCGTCACTGCCCGCGATGACGGGAAGGTCGTCGTCATCCTGCTCGAGATTGACGTACAGACCTTCGACCTTGGCAGTCAGGTTGTCGGTGAAGGCGTACTCGACACCGGTACCGAGGGTCCAGCCGACACTCGTGTCATCCGACTTGCCGAGGTCATTGCTGATCTTGCCATAAGCCAGGCCACCGGTGGCGTAGACCAGAGCGCGATCGAACGCGTAACCTGCGCGGGCGCGCACGGTGCCGAACCAGTTCTCATCATCGTCGTCGCTGTCGAGGCCGGGGATGCTGGTGTCGCCCCCGATGTCGGCGTACTGGATGTCCGTCTCGAGACCGAGGACGAAGGAGCCGATCTGGTAGTTGTAGCCGATCTGACCACCGCCGACGAAGCCACCCTCGTCGTCGACTTCGTACGTCGCTCCGTTGATCACCACATCATCGTCATTGGCGTTCCAACCGTAGCCGGCATTCACACCAACGTAGAAGCCGGTCCAGGTGAAGACCGGAACAGCCGCCACGGCCGGAGCCGGAGGAGCCATGCGGCCCGGCAGGTCGGCCGCGTGAGCCGCGGTTCCGAGGGTGCCCGCAACAGCCAGGGCGGCGAGGTGAGCGTTGGGTCCCCGTCTCATTTCTTATCCTTTCAGTGAGATGGACTGACATCAGGAGGTGCGGGTGCGCTGGGCATCGACCTCATTCAGATGCCAGGCAAACTTCGCCGCAAACGCTATTCGGGTCCAATATATTGTTTTTCACCTTACGATTGGGAAATGACATCAATGATTCAGACCTTGCTGATCGCCAGCATGAGGGCCATGCCATAGAGAAAGGCGATCTGAGAGAACATTTCGTATATTTCGGTCGTCAGGATACGCTTGAACGACCGAACAGGCGGTTGGTCTCTGCTCTTAAATTGTCAATGGCCCGCGGTGAGAGATCACAACAGAGGCGTCGGTGGCGTAGCAACCATCCGGCGATGCCCGAATGACCGCTAATGGCACGGGGCTGACCTTAGCCTTACTTCCGCACTACTGGGATGAGCGGACCTTCGCACCGATATCCGCTACTACTCAGGTTGACCCGATGCAGAAGTTGGGGGGCCGTCACTTATTTCCGCCGACACGGCGGTGAAGGTGTCCAATCCCAACCTCAAGCGGTAGGGATGCTGCTGAACCTAGGATGTTGTCCATGGTACGGCGTCAGGATGTTCTTAAACCCTCATCGCTATCTTCATAAAGTTCCAGGGGCATCCCGTCAGGGTCGGCGAAGAAGGTGAAACGCTGCTGTGTGTGCTCGTCGATGCGGATCGGCTCGACGACGATCCCAAATTCTTCCAGACGTGCAATGATCGGCTCCAGGGATTGCACACGGAAGGCGAGGTGGCGCAGGCCGCGGGCCTCCGGTCGGGACGGGCGGGGCGGCGGGTCTGGAAACGAGAAAAGCTCAATTTGGGCCGAGCCGATCTGAAGATCGCACTTCCAGGATTGCCGCTCTGCGCGCCAGATCTCGCGAATGACCGGGAGTCTCAGGATCTGAGAATAGAACTGCTTCGAGCGCTCGTAATCCGAGCAGATGATCGCGACATGGTGAATGGCGTTCAGCATGAATACCTCGGATGCGTGGCTGTCGATCAGTGAAGTGGGGACATGGCCTCATGCTTGTCGCACGAGCCTATCCCGCGACCGCTTTCGCAACCGGCCGGGACTTTACCTTCTTCTCGTCATCCTGAGGAGCGGGCGGTGCGCCGACCGACTGCCGTTCGATCAGTTCCGTGGCAAGCACCAGTCGCTTCGGCGCCCCGACTGCTCCGGTGATGCGCTTGATCAGGATCTGCGCGCTCTCGACGCCGAGATTGTAGACCGGCTGTGAGATGACCGTGATTGGCGGACTTGTTACGCTGGTCCAGTCTGCATCGTGGAAGGCGATGAGAGAAAGATCGGCGGGGATTGACATGCCCAGGTTGCGGATGACTTTGAATACCTCAAGCCCGACCACGTTGTCCGATGCCAGGATGGCAGTCGGACGATGTGGCATCGAGAGAAGATCGGCGATGATTCGCCCCGAAGCTCCCTGACGCGATGCTCCCAGGCGGATATATTGCTCGGGATGTTTGATCCCCACCGCGGCGGACGCTGCCAGAAAACCGTTGATGCGATCCATCACGGTTGTCAAGCTGATCTGCTGAGGTCCCCTGTAGATCGGATCATCGGAAGCCGTCGCCGTGATGTAGGCGATCCGCCTGTGTCCTGCCTCGATCAGCATGCGCGTGGCCAGTGCGGCTGCGGCCTTGTCGTCCGTGATGACGCTGTCGACCTTCAGCTTTGGAATGGCGCGGTCCAGCAGAACGAGGGCCCTGCCTGATCTCTGCACAGCTTCCAGATGCTGGATATCGGACATAGATGCAGGTGTGATGATCAGGCCGTCAACCCGCTTGCCGAGAAGCACCTGGACTGCGGCCTGCTCCCTGCCGACCTCTTCCCCGGAATTGGCCAGGATGACGTCGAACCCTGCGGCGCTCGCCACTTCGCTGATGCCACGGACGGCCTGCCCGAAATAAGGGTTCTCGATGTCACCGACGATAACACCGATTGTTCGCGAGCGGCCCGTCGTCATGCTGCGGGCGAGTTCATTCGGCTGATAGCCCAGAACACGCGCCGCATTAAGAACCTTTTCCTTCATCTCTGGGCTAGCCGTTCCGTAGCTGCCCAGCACCCTGGCGGCCGTAGCCTTGGAGACGCCCGCCTCACGGGCGACGTCTTGGAGGGTGACCAACCGCTTCTGGACTATTTTGTTGCTCATGGACGCCGACCTAAGAGGCAATCTGTTGAATCGTCAAGCAGAGCGCCTGTTGACAAATGAGACCGGTCTCAAATAGCATTGAAACCGGTCTCATACTACCAGTTTGTCTAGTTCATCGGAAATGGAAACCCAGATGAGTGTGGATCAAGGTCGTAACGTGAGTACAGGACAGAGCGGCCGTGACGCTGGTGCCAGAGCGGTATGGCGGCTTCAGCATGGCCGTGCGTTTTCCCTCGCACCCGGGCGGCTTGCCGCGTCAATGGGGCTTCTGACCGCCTCCAGCCGCCAATTCGCTCAGCGCTACGCAGCAGCCGTGCTGTTTGGCTCGTTCTCCCTCTGCAAAGGTGCATGATCCGTGTCGAAGAAAGTCAGGTGGGGTGTGCTGAGCACCGCCCAAATCGCCAGGAAGCACGTCATTCCGGCCATGAAGGCAGGAGCCTTCACGGAGATTGTGGCGATTGCGTCCCGAGACGAAGAGCGGGCCCGCGAAGCCGCCGTGGATCTCGGGATTCCCAAGGCCTATGGGTCGTATGAGGCACTGCTCGCAGATCCGGACATCGACGCGATCTACAATCCGCTTCCGAACCATCTGCATGCGCCTCTGACCATCAAGGCGCTCGAGGCCGGCAAGCATGTCCTGTGCGAAAAACCGATTGCTCTCAATGCCGAGGAGGCGCGGCAGATTGAGGCTACTCAGAAGAAGAGCGGCTTGCTCGTGGGCGAAGCCTTCATGGTGCGCTTCCATCCGCAATGGCAGCGTGTGCGCGAGATCGTTCGCAGCGGACGCCTGGGAGAGGTACGTGCCATCCAGACAATCTTCTCCTATTTCCTGACGGATCCGAGCAACATCCGCAATCAGGCCGATATCGGCGGCGGAGGGCTCTACGATATCGGCTGCTATGCCATCAACACGGCCCGTTTCGTGTTTGACGCCGAGCCGGAGCGCGTGATCGGCCTGTTTGACAGGGATCCCCAGATGGGAACGGACCGCTTGAGCAGCGGCTTGGCGGAATTTTCTGGCGGCCGGCAGCTGACCTTCACCTCCGCGACCCAGCTTGTACCATGCCAGCGCGTGCAGATCCTCGGTACCCGTGGGCGCATTGAAATCCAGATTCCGTTCAATGCGCCTGCCGGCATGGAAGCCGTTATCGTGGTCGATGACGGGCGGGATCTCTCCGGCAGCGGCAGGGACGTCATCACGATACCCGCCAGTGATCAGTACACCTTGCAGGGCGATGCCTTCTCGCAGGCAGTGCTCGGCGAGAAGCCTCTCGAATGGGGAACTGCCGACGCCGTGTCGAACATGCGTGTGATTGACGCTCTCTTCCGCTCGGCGCGTACCGAGAAATGGGAGCGCCCCTGATCGCCTTCCAACAACTCGGCCTGGCGGTCTCCTGGGCTGACAGATTGAACCACTCAACGAGCACAACCACAGAAGGAACTATCTGGTGAACTCTCCATCCTCATCTTTGCGGGTTGCTGTCATCGGCGGTGGGATTCTCGGGGCGTCCTCAGCCGTACACCTTGCGCGCTTGGGCGCTCGCGTGACGTTGGTAACCGAAGGCGGATTGTCGAGCGAAGCCTCGGGCCGCTCGCTCGCCTGGCTGAACTCGGCTCGTTTCCGCTCCGCCGAATACCACAAGCTGCGCATGATCGGCATCGATCGCTATCGCACCCTGGCGGCCCGGTATCCCGCCGCGCCCTGGCTGCGCTTCGACGGAGGTCTGACGTGGGATGCCGATGACAGTTCGAACAGGATCACCGACGCGTTCGCGCACGAACAGAGCATCGGCTACCACGCGCAGCTTCTTGCTCCCGAACAGGTCGCGGCCATGACGCCGGGCGTCGATGTGCGTGCGATCACGCGCCAGGGCGCGATTTTCAATCCCGGAGAGGGCTGGGTGGACCTGCCGTCCCTGATCCGCGTGCTGCTCGACGAGTTTGCCACGCTGGGTGGCGAGATCGTCACGCATGCCGGTCGGGCCAGCGTCGATGTCAAAGGCGGGCGAGCAACAGGAGTGTCGACGTCGAGCGGCAGGCAGATTGTGGCCGATGCCGTTCTGGTGGCCGCTGGCGCTGCCGTCCCCAAGATGGTCGCAGATGTCGGCGTTGCCATTCCGGACGCAACCCCGATCTCGCTTCTGGTCCGCTCGAAGCCGCTCAAAACTGGTCTGCGGGCTGTTCTCAACACGCCGCGTGTGGCTGTGCGGCCCACGCCTGACGGCGCCATCGTGTTCGACTCTGCCTGGTCGGAGGATGAGGTGGTCCGCCATGCGGATGGGACCTACGAGGTGCGGGAGGCGACCGTCCAGAAGCTCGCGGAGGAGGCCTCTGCGGTGCTCGCCGACAATCCTAAGATCGAAATCGCCTCATATGGAGTTGGGCCGAAGCCCGTGCCGAAGGATGGCGAACCGGTTCTCGGCGCTCTCAAGGCGGTTCCGGGTTATTTCGTAGCCTTTACCCACAGCGGTGCCACGATGGGTCTGATCACGGGCGAATTGCTGGCCCGGGCAATTGTCACGGGGGAGGCGAGCCCTCTGCTCGCCACGTTCCGGCCCGACCGGTTTGCGTAACGGCGACAGCCTGCGGCTCTCCGCGTGAGGCGGAGAGCCAACCTTTGAGCAAAGCTGAACGTAGGACAACACGCCCGGGAGACTGACATGGGACAGGCCAGCAATCATGCGACCGGCGGCAGCCAAGATGTCTGCGTCGAGTTCAGCAACGTCGACAAATGGTTCGGCACGGTGCAGGTTCTGCACGGCATCAATCTGACAGTGGGGAAAGGCGAGAAGGTCGTCGTCTGCGGTCCATCCGGATCGGGAAAGTCCACGATGATCCGCTGCATCAATCATCTTGAGACGCACCAGAAGGGCCGGATCATCGTCAACGGGATTGAGCTCACGGAGAACAAGCGCAGCATCGATCGTATCCGGCAGGATATCGGCATGGTGTTTCAGAGCTTCAACCTTTATCCGCACCTGACCGTTCTGGAGAACTGCACCCTCGCGCCCCGGTGGGTTAAGGGGGTGTCGCGGAAGGATGCGGAGGCGTTGGCGCTGCGCTATCTCGAGCGCGTGCGCATTCCGGACAAGGCGAATTTTTATCCGAGCCAACTGTCCGGCGGACAACAGCAGAGAGCTGCCATTGCACGTTCGCTCTGCATGAGCCCGAAGATCATGCTGTTTGATGAGCCGACTTCAGCACTCGACCCTGAACTCGTGCGCGAAGTTCTGGACACGATGGCGCAGCTTGCCAGCGACGGGATGACCATGGTGTGCGTCACGCACGAAATGGGCTTCGCCCGGCAGGTCGCCGATCGCGTGATCTTCATGGATGCGGGCCGGGTCGTGGAGACGGCACCTCCTGACGAGTTCTTCCGCAACCCTCGGGAAAGCCGCACCCGGGCCTTCCTGAGCCAGATCCTGCACTAGGAGATCAACCGCCCTTCCGCGGACGGCCGAGTTCCGCAGCAATAAGTCGACGAACGGTCAACGTTCGCACCTCCAGACCCAGAAATCCAAAGGGAAATATCCATGAACCGACAGATCAGCATGCTTCGTTACGCTATCGCATCATTGGGCTTCATCGCCGCCATCGCATCTCAGCCGACGGCAGCCTCGGCGCAGGATCTTCCAGCCTTGCCGAAGTCGATCAAGGATGCGGGCGTCATCCGCATCGGTGTCAAGTGCGACTCCCCGCCCTTCGGCTCCTCCGGCCCTGACGGCAAGCCGGTCGGCGTGGAGGTCGAGATGGCGAAGAAGATCGGCACCTATGCCTTCGGCTCCCCGGACAAGGCGGAGCTGAGCTGCGTCGCCACCGACGCGCGCATTCCATCTCTGACCGGCGGCAAGATCGACCTGATCCTCGCGACCCTCGGCAAGACCCCGCCGCGCGAGCAGGTGATCGATTACTCCGACATCTATTACTGGGGCGGCAGCAACGTCATCGTGCCGAAGGACAGCCCGGTCCAGAAGCTCGCTGATCTCGAGGGAAAGTCGATCCTGATCGTGAAGGGCGGCAATCAGCTCAAATGGTTGCGTGACCGCATTCCCGGCATCCAATTCGTGCAGCTCAACACCAATGCAGATAACATCCAGGCCCTACAGCAGGGTCGGGCCGATGGGTATGTGGGCGATGCGGTCACGATTGCGACCCTGATCAGCAACTATCCCACTTTCCGTATTCTCAAGGAGGAGGTCGATCTCGGGTTCAACGGCGTCGGCATCCGCAAGAACGAGCCTGAGCTTAAGGCCTTTGTGAATGCCGCCCTGAAGAAAATGAAAGAGGAGAAGTTCTTCTCGCAGGTGGTGCCCAGCCACGTCTCCGACCCGATCGTCGCCAAGGAGATGATCAAGTCCTTCGAGACCGATCCGCCGGCCACGAACTGAGCGGCTGAGAGAGGCCGGGTGGAGGCCAAATCCTCCACCCCGTAAGCACCTCGCATGCTCGGTCGACCATCTTCAGCAAGGGCGGAATGTGATGGATTTCAATTATATTCTCGATGCGCTGCCGGACCTGATGAGGGGGCTCAAAATGACCCTCATGGTCAGCGGTCTCGCCATCCTGCTTTCATGCATCATCGGTGCCGTCGGCGCTGCGCTGCGCACGAGCGGCTTCAAGCCGGCTGAATATCTCGTCACCGGCTATGTCGAGTTCATCCGCGGCACGCCGTATCTCGTGCAGATCTTCTTCATTTTTTATGGCCTGCCGAGCCTTGGTCTGCGCCTGTCGGTCTTCTGGTCGGGCGTCGTGGCGCTGACCCTATGGGCAAGCGCCTTCCAGATCGAGAACTTCCGCGGAGGGCTTGCTGCCGTCAGCCATGGTGTTCGTGATGCATCCGCATCCCTTGGCCTGAAACGCTGGCATCATGCTCTTCTGGTTGTTTTCCCGCTGGCGGCCCGGGCGGCGCTGCCGTCCTCGATGAACACCATCGTGGCCACGGTCAAGAACTCCGCCTATCTCCAGGCCATCGGCCTCGTGGAACTGACCTTCGTGGCCGTCGATCGCATTGCCTATGATTTCCGCGCCATCGAGATGTTTTTCTCCATCTGCGTGATCTACCTGCTCTGCGTCTTTGCTCTGTCCGGTCTGGGGCACGCACTGGAGCATCGCCTCAATCGGCCTTTTGCAGGGAGATAGTCAATGCTTCTTCTTGAGTTTCGGTCTTTCCTGTTCGACGGCCTCCTGAACACGCTGCTCCTGTCGCTGGTGATGATCCTGGGCGGAACCCTGTTCGCGATCCTCTTTGCGGCCGGCCTGTCGCTGCCGTCCCGATGGCTTAGCCGCCCCGTCTTCCTCATCGTGGAATGTCTGCGGGACATCCCCCTGATGGTGACGGTGCTGCTCGTCTACTTCATCCTGCCCAATATCGGGATCTCGCTGAATCCGTTCTGGTCGAGCGCACTCAGCGTATCGGTCTGGGGTGGCGCAAACGGCGCGCATATCATTCGTGCAGGCCTCGCCGCGGTCCCCAAAGGACAATGGGAGACGGTTCAGGCTTTTGGGCTCGGCGGCTGGAAGGGACTTCTTCTGGTGGTTGTGCCTCAAGCCATGCCCGTTATCCTACCGCCTTACATCAGCCTCGTGACCGGATTGGTGCAGGCGAGCTCGCTTGGCGCGGTCCTCGGTGTCAATGAGCTCCTGCGCTCGGCACAAGTCCTCATTGAACAGACGACGATCGCCCGCGGCGGGAGCCCTGCTTACCTCGTTTACGGCGCCATTCTGGTTGTCTACTTCGTGCTGTGCTGGGCAATCGCGTTTGTTGGACGTCGTCTCGAAGCGCATTTTGCGAAGCCATACCGCCGCGATAGGCCAAGCGTCGATCGCGGGAAGGACCCCTCCCAGGTTCTGGCCCCAACAGCTCCGTTGGACATCAGGACCTGAGCGAGGATCTGCCGGACGCACGCGCATTCCAGAGCAGATTGCATTCTGACGGGATCAGAATGCTTGCCCGACCTCTTTGATGAAGCTTCATTCTTCGCGAAGAACCGGTTCCCACTTCCTCGCACGACGCTCTCGGTGCCTCAAGAGGGCAACGTCACATGAACAGGGTCGTAGCGTTCTGTGCGTTGAATGTCTCTTGTTGGCACGAGGCAGACGAAAGCCGAACTTCCGCAACGCTGGGATGAGCGGACCTTTGCGCGATAGCGCTTAAAGACCGTGCCTGACTCGTAGGAGAGTCTCGCAGGTAATGGCTCAACGCAAGGGATGCGTGAATGGGAGTGCATTGACTAACAAGCCGAGGTCCGGCGGCGGGATCAGTGAATTGGTCAGGTAGGATTGTCCCAGAGAAACGACCGGCTGCTTCGGCCGGTCGTTCAGATAGGGGAGTCTTAGACCCCTTCGCATCCCAGGCGCTTCAGGGTCTCGTCGACCCAAGGCTTCGAAACATTGCCCTCCTGAGTCGCCGCCATGGTCTTGGCCTCGGCCGCCTGCTTTGCCTTGGCATCGGCATAGATCGTGGATGTGTCACCGAAGGGCACGCAGAGCAGACCATCGTCGTCCCCAATGATGAGGTCGCCGGGCTCGACGACCATTCCATCGATGGCAATCGGCACGTTGATCTCGCCCGGGCCATCCTTGTACGGACCACGGTGCGTCACGCCCGCCGCGAAGACGGGAAACTCGTGGGTGCGGATGTAACCGTAGTCGCGCACCGCACCATTGATCACGATGCCTGCGAGGCCGATCTTCTCGGCGTGGGCGAGCATGAGTTCGCCGATGATGGCATTGGTCAGGTCGCCGCCGGCATCGACCACGATGACGTCGCCCGGCTCCGCGATCTGGAGAGCCTTGTGCACCATGAGGTTGTCACCGGGGCGGGTCTTCACGGTCAGCGCTGGGCCTGCGAGGATCCCGACTGCGTGGAGCGGGCGCAGCCGCGAACCGGCAGCCGTCATGCGCGACATCACATCGCTAACGTTGGCGACGGGCAATTCGCGAAACTGCTGCACGACGTCCGCATTGACCTTTCGCTGGCGGGGTAGAACTCTGAATCCGATGGTCAAGTTAGTGCTCCCTTTTCACACTGTTGAATGGTTCCGGACGCGACACGGGAACCGGCATGAGTGGGCCGCGTCGTGTCGGTTCGGTTAGCGCGCAGCGGATGCTGCATCTTGGAAGGTCGGGTTGGCGACGCTTCTGAGATCGGGTCCATCGCCATCCAGGACGCTGATGATGTGGCGTGCGGCGGTCTCCGCCATAGCCCGCATGGCGCCTCTTGCCGCTCCGCCCGTATGCGGCGTCACGATGATGTTCGGCAGTGACCAGAGTGGGCTGTCCTTCGGCGGCGGCTCCTCGGCGAAGCTGTCGAGACCCGCTCCCGCGATGGTTCCGTTTCGCAAGGCAGCCGCCAGGGCTGCCTCATCGACGATTTCCCCACGGGCGGTGTTCACGAGGAAGGCGTCCCGCTTCATTCGGCCGAGGCGTTCCGCATTGATGAGATGACGTGTCTCCTTCGTCAGCGGACAGTGCAGGCTGACGATATCCGACGTTGCCAGGAGATCGTCGAGATCGGTTTCACGGCTGACACCCTGCGGCAGGCCGGTAGTGTATGGATCGAAGACCGAAACGGACATCCCGAGCCCCCGCGCCAGCGTGGCGACTTCCTGTCCGATGGCGCCGAAGCCCACCAGTCCCAGCTTTGCCCCCGCAAGATCGCGTCCGACGTAGCTGGCCTTGGGCCATTCGCCGCCTTTGACGGCGTGGTCGAGCGGCACGAGGTCCTTCAGCAAGGCAATCGACAGGGCAACGGCGTGCTCGGCCACCGACCGTGCATTTGCACCGAGCGCCCGGAGAACCGGAATGCCGCGCCGAGCTGCGGCCTCGAGATCGATGTTGTTGACGCCCGTGCCATGCTTCGCGATGACCTTGAGGCGGGACGAGGCCGCGATGACGGTCTCATCGATCTGTCCCTGCCGGACGATCAACCCCTCGATCTGAAGGTCCGCCGCGAGCTGCGCGATGTCTTCTGCCGACGCATAGGGCTTGCAATAATGGGCCTTTAGACCGTGCGCCTCCAAGTTGGCGGTAGCGTCCCCGGCAAGGGTCGAGCCAGTGACGAGCACGGCCCGGCTTCGGATTGATGGCAGCGTGTCTGACGCTTCTTCCTTTGGCTGATTTCCCAGCACTTCCGTCTCCCATATCGCGGCCTGTCCCATGAACGGTTCCGCAACGCGGGACCGCGGCCCTTAAAAGCTGATCGACTAAAGAATACCGCCTCGCGAAATTTTCTTGCTTGACGGAGCGCTTTGACAAAAGCACATTTCCGGGATATTTCATAGTGGCAAATAGCGTTACGCAGAGTGAAACGATCATGCCACGACAGGCCTTGGACATCGAAGCGCGGGAAGAGGGTGGCGTGATCGCCGTCGAGCGGGCCTTGGCCGTGCTCGATGCCTTCACCGCCGATGACCGATCCTTGAGCTTGGCGGAGCTGGCACGTCGCGTTGGCCTGTCCAAGCCAACGGTCCTGCGGTTTACGAAGTCGCTCGCCCGGGCCGGCTACCTGGTCCGCAACGACGACGCAACCTTCCGCCTCGGACCGAAGCTTGCCCGGTTGGGCGCTATGTACCAGGCCAGCTTCCGGATCGAGGATTACGTCCAGCCGGCCCTGCGCCGGCTCGCTCAGGAGACCGGGGAAAGCGCCGCGTTCTATGTTCAAGAGGGTGACAAGCGACTTTGCCTGTTCCGCGTGGATTCACCGCAATCCATCGGCCACCGCGCACGGACCGGCGATCTGCTGCCGCTTGACCGCGGCGCGCCGGGACGCGTGCTCCTCGCCTTCAGCGGCGAACCCGGAGAGCCTTACGATCAGATCCGTCGCGACGGCTTCTACGCGACGTTCGGCGAGCGCGACCCGCAGGTTGCCAGCATTGCCTGTCCGGTATTCGGGCATGGCCAGGAAGTCATCGGGGTCCTTGGCGTGGCGGGCCCGACAGGCCGCATCGACACCCACGCCGTCGCCCGCCATCTCGAGCCGCTGCGATCCATCGCGGACGAACTCACACGACAGCTCGGCGGCAAGACCGAGAGCCACCATTCGACCCGCAGGCTACGCGCATCAACCCGCGCCTGAGGCGAATAAACCCGATCACCAGTGATCATAAGGAGAGGAAACTGTGTTGAAGGTTCTTAAAACGCTTTGTGTCGGCGCGCTCGCCGTGAGCGCCACCGCGAGTGCCGCTCATGCCGAGTGGCCGAAAGACCGTCCCATCGAGATCGTCGTGGCGTTCGCGCCGGGCGGGAGCACCGACGTCATGGCTCGCGCGATGCAGCCGTTCCTGGAGAAGGAGCTCGGCGCGAAGACCGTGATCGTCAACAAGCCCGGTGCTTCGGGCGAGATCGCCTATACCTATCTCTCCCAGGCCAAGCCGGACGGCTATACCTTCTCGTTCATCAACACGCCCGGCTACCTGTCGATGCAGGTGCAGCGCAAGCTGCGGTATGACCCGAAGAGCATCCAGGCCGTGGCGCGCATTGTCGACGATCCGACGGCCTTTGTCGTGAAGTCCGACTCCTCGATCAAGTCGGTCAAGGACCTGGTTGAGCAGGCCAAGGCGAAACCAGGGTCTGTGTCGGTCGGCAGCTCCGGCGTCGGCACCGATGATCACCTTGCGATGATCCTGCTTGAGCAGGCGGCCGGTGTGACGCTGACCCACGTCCCGTTCCCCGGTGCTGGCGAGACAAGAACGGCTCTTCTCGGCGGCCATATCACGACGGGCGGCCTGAACGTCAGCGAGTTCGCTGGTGGCGACCTGACCACCATTCGTCCATTGGTCACGTTCGGCGACAAGCGGTCGCCCGAGGCGCCGGACGTTCCGACCGCCAAGGAGCAGGGCTTCGAGGTGTTCATGAGCTCGGAGCGCGGTCTGGCGGCACGCCGGGACGTGCCGGCGGACATCCGTGCCAAGTTCTCGGCAGCGGTGAAGAAGGTCGTCGAGAGCCCTGAGTTCAAGGAAGAGGCCAAGAAGCTCGCCCTTCCGCTCGCTTATCTGTCGGGCGAGGAATGGGAGCAGCAGATGCCGAAGCGCCTGCAATCGTTCCAGGACATCTGGAACAAGACACCCTGGGTGCAGTAATGGCCAACCGCTCGGAACTCGGGCGGAAGGGTAACCATCCTGATCTTCTTGCTGGCATGATTTTCATCGTCGTGGGAGCGCTCGGCCTTTGGGCCGGGCGCGACCTGAGGATGGGAACGGCCGCCATGATGGGTCCGGGTTACCTTCCGCTGATCGTCTCAGGCCTGATCCTGCTGATCGGCCTCGCGGTGACAATCATGGGACTGCTGCGCTCCCGCGAACCGCTCGGTGTCGTTCGCCTGCGCCCGCTCCTGATCATTCTCGTCGCGGTGGGCGGATTTGCCTACGCAGCGGGATCTCTGGGCTTTGTCATCGCGGCCGCGTGGCTCATCGGCATCGGCAGCCTGGCTGATCCCGAGTCGCGCCTTCGCGAGATTGCTGCCTCCATCGTGGTGCTGACGATTTTCGGCATCCTCGTTTTCATCGTTGGACTTGGCGTCCAGATGCAGTTGGGGCCGTTCTGATGGAATTCCTTGATTCACTCATTCTCGGGTTCAGCACCGCTGCCACCCCGACCAATCTCCTGTTTTGTCTCATTGGCGCCCTGCTGGGCACGCTGATCGGCGTGCTTCCGGGCATCGGCCCGACGGCCACCCTGGCGATCCTCCTGCCGATCACCTTCTTCCTGCCGCCGCTGGCGGCACTGATCATGCTCGCGGGCATCTTCTATGGCGCGCAATATGGAGGATCGACGACCGCGATCTTGGTGAACCTGCCAGGCGAAGCATCATCGGTCGTGACCGCGCTCGACGGCTATCAGATGGCCAAGCAGGGCCGGGCGGGCGCGGCTCTGGCCATCGCTGCACTCGGGTCGTTCTTCGCCGGGACGGTGTCGACCATCGGCCTAGCGATCGCGGGGCCGACGCTGGCAGGCTTCGCGCTTTCGTTCGGGCCTGCCGAATACTTCTCGCTCACGATCTTCGGCTTGCTGTGCGCGACGGTTCTCGCCAGCGGCTCGGTGATCAAGGCCATCGGCATGATCGGCATTGGCCTTCTCCTCGGCTGGGTCGGCACCGACGTGAACAGCGGTTCCGAGCGCCTTACCTTCGGGGCTGTCGAGCTTTTCGACGGCATCGAGTTCGTCGTCATCGCCGTCGGTCTCTTCGGCATCTCCGAGATCATCGTCAACCTGGAGAGCCCGGAATCCCGGGGCCTGATCGCATCCAAGATCACGCGCCTCTGGCCGACGCGCGAGGACTTCCGCCAGGCATGGCCTGCGGTCATCCGCGGCACGGCTCTCGGCACGTTCCTCGGCATTCTTCCCGGTGGCGGGGCGACGCTGAGTGCGTTCAGCGCCTACACCCTCGAGAAGAAGGTCTCGCGTCAGCCGCAACAATTCGGCAGGGGCGCCATTCAAGGGGTGGCTGGCCCGGAAGCGGCCAACAATGCTGGCGCCCAATCGTCGTTCATTCCGTTGCTGACCCTCGGGATTCCCTCAAATGCGGTGATGGCCATGCTGCTGGGCGCCATGACGATCCACGGCATCACGCCTGGGCCTTCCGTCATGCACAACCAGCCGGATCTGTTCTGGGGGCTGATCGCCAGCATGTGGATCGGCAACCTCATGCTGCTGGTCATCAACCTTCCGCTGATTGGCCTGTGGGTCAAGCTGCTGACGGTGCCGTACCGTCTCCTGTACCCGGCGATCCTTCTGTTCTGCTGCGTCGGCGTCTACAGCGTCAGCAACCGGGCCTTCGATGTCGCCCTTGCCGTCGGCTTCGGCTTCCTGGGGTATCTCTTCCGCAAGGCGAAGTGCGAGCCGGGACCGCTCCTGCTCGGTTTCGTCCTTGGGCCTCTGCTGGAAACGAACCTGCGGCGGGCGATGCTGATCTCGCAGGGAAGCCCGAGCGTTTTCATCGAGCGGCCGATAAGCCTTGCCCTGCTGATTGCCTCCGCGGCCCTGTTCGTCCTGCTGCTGGTCCCAGCCATCCGCAAGACTCGTGAGGAAGCTTTCGTCGAAGAGGAAGTCTGAAGCACTCGGCCATGGTGCGTTCAGCTTGAGACCTGGCCCGGCAAGGCGATCAGTGGTTGGATTCGACTTGCCGGACCATTCAATCGGTCCCGGAAAATCAGACACGTCTCGGTTCGGTCCGTATGAAGGCACTGCGTCTCCCGTGTGCCTGTGGAGTCTCCGCATTGGAGCGGGTGTAGTGATGCGAAACGGATGGCATGGCGTCCGCGCGGCATTGGGCGAGCCCAACTATCGCATTTTCACAATCGGCAATGTCTTCTCGCTCGTCGGCACATGGGTTCAGCGGGTCGCGCTCGCATGGCTCGTCTGGGAACTGACTGGCTCGGGGGCATGGCTCGGCGCCGTTGCCTTCGCCGACCTGTTTCCGATGGTTCTCGTCACGCCGCTGGCTGGCGCCATGGCCGACCGCTCCGATCGGCTCAGGGTCACGAGAATCAGCCAGGCCCTGCTCATGGTGCATGCGGGCTTGCTCACCGGCCTCAGCGCCCTTGGGTCGCTCTCGCCTTGGCTGATCCTGGTGCTAGCCCTGATCGGCGGAGTTATCACGGCCTTCAACCAGCCTTTCCGGATGGCGCTCCTCCCCGGTCTGGTCGGACGCGAAAACCTGGTCAGCGCCGTTGCCGTCAATTCCATTGTATTCAACACCGCCCGTTTCATCGGTCCTGCCATCGCTGGCCTCGTGATCGCGAAGGGCAGCCTCACGCTGGCGTTCGTGATCAATTTCGGGACATTCGCGGTCTTCTCATGGACGCTTGCCCGCATTCGCCTGGCCTCCATAGACCAGATCCCGTCCACCAGCCGCGGCCTGATGACGTCCGTTGTCGAGGGCTGGCGCTTCGCGGTCGGGCATGTCGGCCTTGGCGCAATGCTCCTGATGCTGACGGTGGTCTCTTTGTGCGTCCGGCCCATTCTCGAACTCATGCCGGGCTACGCAGCCCTGTTCGGGTCCGACGCGACCGGGTTTGCCCTCATGACATCCACGACCGGTCTCGGCTCCCTGGTGGGCGCGATCTGGCTCAGCCGACAGGCTGACCCCAGGGCTCTGGCCACGATGGCGCTGTTCATTGGATTGGTGATGGGCGTGGCACTGCTCGTTGCAGCTCTCGCACATCAAGTGTGGCTCGGGCTCCTTGCCCTGTTTGCGTTGGGTTTCGGTATGGTCGTGAGCGGGATCGCCAATCAGACCGTGATCCAGCTCGCCGTGCCTGACCATCTGCGGGGCAGGCTTCTCGCCCTTCACAGCATGATCTTCCGCGGCGCGCCCGCTCTCGGCGCCCTAGCTATCGGGACACTATCCGATCTGACAGGGCTGCGGGAGCCATTGTCGGTCGGAGCGGCCGTGACCTTTGCCTTCAGCGGGATCGTTTATGCCCGCGGCAAGGTCATCCTGAAGAGCCTCGATCCATGAGCACGACAACGGAACGTCAGGCACTCGAAGTGCCACGGTTCTTCGCCAGGACATTGTGCCATTCCTCATTCATCAGTGATTGGAGAGAAAACTTCCATGGCAACTTCTGACACGCCGCGCGGCATGGAGCGTTCCTCGACGGACCTGGAATCGACCCCGGTCAAGGGAATCGTGCGAACGCCTCCCGCCGCTCTTCCGCGGCGCCTCCGCCGAATGCTCGCACTCGACGACTTCGAGATCGCGGCACGGCGACACCTGCCGCGACCGATCTTCGGATACGTGTCGGGGGCCTCCGAGACCAATGCCTCCCTTCGCGACAACCGGTCGGCGTTCGGGGAGTTCGGCTTCGTCCCGCGTGTGCTGGTCGACGTGTCCAAGCGAACGCAGAAGGTCGAACTGCTCGGTCGCTCGTACGCGGCCCCGTTCGGGATCGCTCCGATGGGGATTAGTGCCCTGTCGGCCTACCGTGGCGATCTAGTCCTGGCGCGGGCAGCCGCGCAGGCGAACATCCCGATGGTGATGAGTGGGTCTTCCCTCATCCGGCTGGAGGAGGTCGCCGAGGAGAACCCTGCGGCTTGGTTCCAGGCTTATCTCCCGGGTGAACCTGACCGGATCCTCGGACTGCTCGAGCGGGTCGAGCGGGCAGGGTTCGGAACACTCGTGCTGACCGTGGATACGGCAGTGCTGGCCAATCGCGAGAACAACGTTCGGAGCGGCTTCTCCACGCCTCTTCGGCCGAGCCTGCGCCTGGCCTGGGATGGCATGACCCGCCCGAATTGGACGCTGAACACGTTTTTGCGCACGCTGCTGAAGCACGGCATGCCGCATTTCGAGAATTCCTATGCGACGCGCGGAGCGCCGATACTCGCCAAGAGCGTGATGCGGGACTTCGGGGCCAAGGACCATCTCAACTGGCGCCATCTCGAATTGATCCGGGACCGTTGGAAGGGACGCTTGGTCGTCAAGGGCATCATGGCCCAGGAGGATGCCTGCATCGCCCGGGACAGTGGTGTCGATGGCATTGTCGTTTCGAACCACGGCGGCCGGCAACTCGACGGGGCAGTCTCGCCCCTTCGGACCCTGCCAGCCATTGCAGACGCTGTCGGAGACTCGATCCCCGTCATGATGGATGGCGGTGTCCGGCGAGGCTCCGACGTACTGAAGGCAATCGCTCTTGGTGCGAAATTCGTCTTCGTCGGCCGTCCGTTCGTTTATGCGGCTGCAATAGGAGGCGAGGCAGGTGTCAGCCATGCCATCAACATTCTCTCGGCCGAGATCAGCCGGAACATGGGTCTTCTAGGAGTCAACGCGCTCAGCGAGCTGCGTTCGGGTCGGCTGCTGAGGCTCAGTGGCGTGGATGGGGACTGAACTTGAGAGGTCTTCGCAATGTGCCGGACTGGTGGGAAAGTCCGGAACTGGCACCTCTCGGAAGAAACGCTTTGGTCTGGTCCTGATGCGGTAAGCCGACCTTCATTTCGTTTTCTGTTCGTTCCTCGTTGACCCGAAGCGGTCCTTCCGGGACACACAGGTTTCCGAGCCTGCTCTGCGATCCGCAGTATTTTCATCGAACAACGATTGTAACGGTTGCCACGGTGGTCAGCTTTGCCGGGTGCTGCCCGCCATAAGCGCCGCTTTTGAGTTCAACTCTATAGGTTCCTGGCGCCGTATAGGTGTGGACACGCTCGAAGCCGCGGATCGTTGGGATAGAATCGTCCATATGACCATCACCGAAATCAAGAAGCATGACGCCTTCGACGTGTCCGGAGCCGGTGCCCGTGAATTCAACCGCAAGAGGTGCAGGACCGGACGTTGGAATAACCTTTAATTGCATGGCTGGCCGCGTCTGTGCCTCCGGTCCACCGATGGAGACCGGAGCTGCTAAGCAGAAGAGAAGGGCGGCGCATGATCTCGCCCGGAAGTCGCGCCGTCCAAACCGCATATCTCCCCTCCTACGTGGCGCTCCGGTGCCGTTGCATGCGCCGGTAATTGGCACGCGTTGATGATGTGCCCTTTTCTAGACGAAGTAGAAGCTGTTTGCATGGGCCTGCATCTGCGCGAGCGTCACGCCGGAAAGGGTCAACGTGTTTCCGTTTGTGTCATCGATGACTGCTCCGGCTGCGGTATTCAAAGTATGCGAGAACAGCTCAGCGCTGGTCGCGAAGATGGATCGGTCGAACTGGATCGCATCGTTATTGAGATTGAAATCCGTGAAGATGTTCGTACCGAAGCCCGGACGCAGCAGGACGGTATCAGGCCCGTTGCCGCCGGTAAGAGTATTGCCATTCCCGCCAATCAGCACGTCGGGGCCGTTGCCGCCCCTTACGACCACGTTGCCTGCTGACCCATCGAGCACGTCCTGGCCGTTCCCGCCGGCAAGCGTGGTATTTGCTCCGGACGCATAACGTGCCCCCGGATTGAATACGACGATGCTGAGCGTCGCCGTATCGGTGCCGCCGATATCATCGGAGACCGTATAGGTAAAAACGTCCTGCGCGACGATCTTGGGAGGGAGGCTGCCCTTGTTTGCCACGTAGACATAGCTGCCATCGGCATTGAGGGTGAGAGAACCATAAGTTCCTGTCAGGACCCGGCCGACATTGCCCTGGGCCCCTTCGACTGCGCTGACGACCAGTTGATTGTTGTCGTCGGAGTCATTGGCGAGAACCCCCGTGGCGGCTTGGACGGTCAGCGTAGAGTTCTTGGCAATCCCGTTGCTGTCGGAAGCAGCCGCCGGCGGCTGATTGAGGACCTCGGCAAGAGTGTAGGTTCGGTTGCTGAACTGGAAGAACTCAAAGTTCGACAGAACATCGGTCCCATCCGGACCTCCCAGGCGCAGATCCGCGATTTGCACCGAGGTGCCCATCAGCGACGTTTTGTAGTCCGCCCTGGCGCCGCTGAAGATCGCCGTGTCAGTGCCTCCCGCCCCATCGGCTGTGTCGTTGCCGGTGCCGCCAGTCCAGCCGTTATTGGCGGAGTTGCCGTTGAACGCGTCGTCACCCAGGCCGCCAATGGCGTTTTCAATCAGTGACCGGGTGTCGCCTTGGAAAAGCAAGGCGTTGGCGACGTTGCCGCGTGCGAAATACTCGGCACCCCCGGATCCGTTGTTCCCCAGATCGGCACGCTGTGCCTGGGCGGCACTTGTATCGAAGATCGTCCAGGCCCCCGGATTGAGATCGATGGAGAGATCGGTGGAGTAATTGGAGAGATTGTAAGTGTCAGTGCCGCCGCCATCCCAGATCGTCATGAGCACGAAATTCGCTGATGGTGCGCCTTGCCCAACGCCGTCGATAAATGCCTCTCCGGTCGCCGAACTCCACGTATACACCGTGTTGCCGTTCTGCGCAGTCGCACCATAGTTCGCGCCATACAGGTATTGAAGTGCGGCGATGTCATCCTGCATGAAGGTGGTCGGATGATTTGGCGCGTTGTCGCCATTGGTTGCGTTGTCCCCCGGAAACTGGCGATAGGTCATCACTGAGTATTCATATGAGTCATGATCGGCTGGGAGGGTCGGGAATGTTACGCCATGCCCATTTTGAGTAACGTGGCCATGCTTCAGGCCGAGATTGTGCCCGGTCTCGTGCATGAGGCCGGCAGCGTATTGGAAGCTGCCGAGTTGTGGATTTGTGTAGCCGTTGTACCAACTGTCTCCCTGAGCATAAAGGGGTGAAAACGGTGCAGTTCCATTGAAGGCAAGCTCTGGTGGGTTCGCCTCCGCCGTAGGAACGTTGTGCAGTCCAGTGTTCGTGGCAACGGAACTGTTGTTGGTATAGTTGATTGCAGTCGCGTCGGCAAAGCGCAGCTCCGCACCCGCAGCAGTCGTTTCTGTGAACGTTAGGTTACAGAAGCTCGCGACGTTAGCGAGAATATTGCGGGTTGCCGTCTGCTGCGCTGCGTTAAAGGCGCTGAAGCCGTTGATCGCGACATATCCATCGTTGGTGTATTCGGTCGTTGCGGTTGGGAACGAGTATGTCAGCGTCTCGGCGCCGCCGTCACCCCAGGCCCAGCCCCACAGAATGCCATCAATGTCAGGATTAGTGGACGCATTTACGACGACCGTCATGACTTGGTCCTCCCTTTGATGTCTGCCTTAGGTCATCCAGGGCTATTCCGACATTGGGCTGGATTCCTTCACACTTGGCGGGTTCGACCGGTGAGGGGCATAGCGGGCGCAATCTGCATGCTGGCCCGCATAGTCGTTGCTCAATTCATTGGGCACAGCATCGCTTTAGCGAAGTAGCTTGCCTGTCATACCCAGGCAGACAAATATCCTAACAGGAACTCTGCGGCTACACGAGCAACATGGATTCGGTAGGATCGAGATTTGTAACCTACTGATCCGAGCCGCATAACAAGATTAAACCCAGTTTACGCAGGGAGTTAGGATCTGCAACAGCCCGAATGGATTAGTCTCACCGAGTGGGCACAAGGTCGGCTCCTGGCACATTTGCGAAGTAGACTGAATGTCGGCTCGACGAAGGACGAACAGACCTTCTTGGACGGTCTGTGATTTCCCTGGATGACCTTGGTCTGACCTTCGAGTTTGCTGGGGCGAACAACGGCTTATGTCCTTGGCAGGCTTCAAGATATCTCGAGTTTAAGTCTTTCTCCGAGCACCATTGACCACCCTTCCCGGAAAAAAGCGAGCTATATCATTTCGAGTAAGGCCGCCTCATGCAGAACCGCCTATCGTGTGACGGGATCGCAGCAGTCGTTGGGCAGCGCCTGCTGCGGCGCTTGCATAGGATCGGTCGCCGTGGATGAGGATCATCACCATGGCCCCCTCCGTCAGCAGCAGGATTTCGCGGGCAGTGGCAGCCGCCTCAAAGATTCTGCAATTTGCCAGGCGGTCGGTCAAATGGCGCTCCAGGGCTGCCTTGTGCTGCCGCGCCATCCGCCGCGCCGGATGTCCTGGCAGGTCTGCAAGCTCGATCGCAAGCCGTGTGAAACCCGATCCTTCCCAATGCTTGGTCGCCGACCAGACTGCAAGGTCAGCGAACAGCGCCTCGACGAGGTGTTCCGGTCCCTGCTCTGAACGGTCGATCATCTTAACAAAGGCGGCTACCGCGAATTCGTGCTGGGCCTCGAGCATCGCCGCAAGTAGGGCGTCCTTGCTGTCGAAGTAGTGATAGAGGGTCCGCTTGGTCACAGCGGCCCCAGCGGCAATGTCGTTCATCTTCACCCGGGCGAAGCCTCGCTGCCGGATCAGCCGGTAGGCGGATGCAAGTATCCTCAACCGTATTGCATCTGCGGATCTGGCCATTGCCGTACAACCTTAAGAAGTAGACCCAGGAGTGAATTTACTCCAATCGCCTGTCGAGAGAAAATCAGACAATTCAACGTCTTCGGAGCAGGCCCATGGTTGACCCGTGCAGGCAGCCCGCCATTGACTCAAGCCTCGCCGCTGCACAGGCTGAGCTGAGCGGCTTGTTCGGCGACCGGCTCTGCCTGTCGCAGGCAGTTCGGGAGCAGCATGCGAACACGACGACATGGATGGCCGCCACACCACCTGATGTGGTTGCGTTCCCGAGGTCGACGGACGACGTGCAGCAAGCCGTACGTATCTGTGCCCGGCATCGCGTCCCAATCATCGCGTTTGGCACCGGGACCTCGTTCGAGGGCCATGTCAACGCGCCGTTCGGCGGACTATGTCTCGATCTACGGGAAATGAACCGTGTGATCGAGGTGCACGCTGCGGACTTCGACTACGTCGTCGAACCCGGCATCACTCGCAAGCAACTCAACGACATGCTGCGTGATCAGGGACTGTTCTTCCCCGTAGACCCCGGTGCCGACGCTTCGCTCGGCGGAATGGCCTCGACGCGCGCGTCCGGCACCACCGCCGTGCGCTACGGAACCATGAAGGACAACGTCCTGGCGCTGAAAGCCGTGCTGCCGAGCGGCGAACTCGTCGTGACGTCCCGCCGGGCCCGTAAATCCTCCGCCGGGTACGATCTGACCCGGTTGTTCGTCGGCGCCGAGGGCACCTTGGGCGTTATCACTGAATTGACACTGAAGCTTCACGGCATTCCGGAAGCCATTTCCGCCGGTGTCTGCCCGTTCCCCTCGATTGAGGCCTGCTGCGAGACTGCGATCGCGGCGATCCAGTCCGGCATACCGATGGCGCGGGTCGAGCTTCTTGACGAGATGCAGGTGCGGGTCTGCAATGCCTATTCGAAGCTCTGCATGCCTGAGCGGCCGCATCTCTTTCTGGAGTTCCACGGGTCCGAGGCAAGCGTCGCGGAGCAAGCGGAGCGTTTCGGCGCCATCGCCGGAGATCTCGGCGGAGGGCCCTTCGAGTGGGCCCCCCGACCAGAGGATCGTGCGCGGCTGTGGCAGGCCCGACATGATGTGTTCTGGGCTCTGCGATCCTACCGCGCCGGAGCAAAGGTTGTCGTCTCTGATGTCTGCGTACCGATCTCCCGGTTAGCCGAATGCGTCCGCGAGACGAAACGCGACATCGAACGCTCGGGCCTGATCGCGCCCATGGTGGGGCATGTGGGCGATGGCAACTTCCACGCTTCCGTTCTCGTGATGATGGAGAACCTCGACGAGGTTGCGCGAACCAAAGCCTTCCTTGATCGCATCGCTGAGCGATCCCTTGCCATGGATGGCACCTGTACCGGCGAACACGGCATCGGCGAGGGCAAGAAGCATTTCATGGTCGCCGAGCATGGCCGGGATGCCGTCGATCTTATGGTCGCAATCAAGCGCGCCATCGACCCCGACATGATCATGAACCCGGGCAAGATCGTCTGAGAAGCGCCGCAAGATTGGCTCTCGTCGGCTTAGGTCGTGAACCCATAAAGGACCTTTCATTTGCAGCGCGTTGATGATTCACCTCCCCTCTGGGAGGGTCATATGCGTCGTCATGAGCTGACTGACTTCGAGTAGAAGATCATCGAGCCGCTGTTGCCCAACAAGCCACGCGGCGTGCCGCGGGTGAACGACCGCCGCGTGCTCAATGGCATCCTCTGGCGCTTCCGCACTGGCTCGCCCTGGCGCGACATCCCCGAGCGGTATGGGCCCTCCACCACCTGCTACAATCGCTTCGTGCGCTGGCGTGAGGCCGGCGTGTGGGACCGCATTCTGGAGGCGGTCTCAGCTGCTTACGACGGCGATCTCATCATGATCGACTCTTCCTGCGTTCGTGTCCATCAGCATGGCGCCACGGGTAAAAAGGGGATCACGATGGTGGCATGGGACGTTCCCGCGGCGGCCTGACGACGAAGATCCATGCCCTGGTCGATGCCGAAGGGCAACCGATCCGCATTGCTCTCACCCCGGGCCAGGCGCATGACGGCACCGCCGCCGAGGAACTGTTGGCCAACCTGAAGCCGGGTGCAACCCGCTGGCTGACAAGGCTTACGACAGCAACGCCATTCGCGAGCAGGCTCAGGAGCAAGATGTCTGGGCCAACATCCCGCCCAAGAGCAACCGCAAGGGCTCGTTTGTCTTCAGCGCCTTTGTGTATCGCTA
The DNA here is from genome assembly GCF_016735695.1 of Microvirga zambiensis WSM3693. GTDB lineage: Bacteria > Pseudomonadota > Alphaproteobacteria > Rhizobiales > Beijerinckiaceae > Microvirga > Microvirga zambiensis. Next base: position 71,311 of record NZ_JAERQD010000026.1, read on the forward strand.
CAGAAACCTCGTGGAGCGCTTCTTCAACAAGCTCAAACAATTCCGCGGCATCGCCACGCGATATGATAAGAACCCGGACAACTTCCTCGCTGCCATTAAGCTCGCATCAGCCCGGATATGGCTGCGCAGTTATGAGTGCGCTGCCTAGGTAGGGAACCCATACAAACTATTGGCGCAATTTAGGTTTTATCCTTCTGAATGAGTCTCGGTGATCGGGAGGAGTGTCATGGCGCGCCTGTATTGGTTATCCGACAAAGCCTGGGCTATCCTCGAGCCGCATCTGCCACATGGCCGCCCGGGCAAGCCGCGCGTCGACGATCGGCGCGTGATCAGCGGCATCCTGCACGTGCTCAAGACCGGCTGCCGCTGGCGCGACGTGCCGCCCGAATATGGTCCGGCCACGACAGTCTACAATCGCTACAACAGATGGTCGCGGCGCGGGCTGTGGCAGCGCCTGTTCGAGCAGGTGGCCGGCTCCGGCCGCGTGCCGCAGGAACTGTTGATCGATACCTCGCACGTGAAGGCGCATCGCTCGGCGTCCGGCGCAAAAGGGGGGATTGGGAACAAGCGGTTGGGCGCTCCCGCGGCGGGCGCACCTCGAAGATCCATTGCCTGGCCGATGATCGTGGCCGACCGATCGCGTTCGCGCTGACGCCCGGCAACATCGCGGACATCAGCATGGCCCTGCCGCTGCTCAGCGCAGTCACAAGCCCCAAGCGCCTGATCGGAGACAAGGCTTACGATGTGGACAGCCTGCGCCGCTGGCTCAAGGAGCACCGCATCAAGGCGGTCATTCCCTCCTCGGCCAACCGCACCGTGCCGTATCCGCTCGATCGCACAGTCTATCGCCGCCGCAACCTGATCGAGCGTCTGTTCTGCCGCTTGAAGAATTGGCGGCGCAGTGCAACGCGCTATGACCGGCTGGCCCGCAACTACCTCGCAGGCCTCGCGCTCATCGCCGTCACAACAGAGTGGAGCAAATGAGTCCTCTACCTAGTCACAAGACCCCGGAGATGAGGTGCCGCTGCGCGGTCGCGCCGAGGCGCACCTGGGATCAAATGATCAATCGGAAATCGCTTGGTTACCGGCCATTCGCCGCGATGCAAGCAACGTCCGAAATTGGCAGTGCGCCCCGAAGGCGCGGATCACCGGTGGAGGAGGATTCCACCCAGAGAGTTGTCGATTGATCTGGTAGCCGACGAGCGGTTCGGCCGGGCAACCGGTCGGGCCGAAGCCTCGTGACAAAGGCCGCTGAGCAATCCGATGGGCCGTAACGTGAGTGAAGTCTGAGCAGGCTATGAGCGTGACAATGCGGATGCCGACCCTCCTGCCATTTGGGGAAGGTCGTGCGAGCGGGGAAGCAATCAACACACGCACCCGCTCGATCCGCCGGGGTAGTGGGCACGGCACGTCGGAAGGGAGATGCGGGTCATCGGGGAAGACCCGCCATGCGCGAGGGTAGCTGGCGCCGGGCCACACTGAACCATGGGACGAAGTGCGCGACACGCTGAATAGGTCCCTGCGCGGCTCGTCGAACCACTTCGCCTATGGGACATCTCGGCCGGCCTTCCGCGGGATGGACCGCTACGTCACCGAGCGCGTGCGTGCCTTCCCTGCCCGACGGCATAAGGTGCAGGGGCGCGGCAACCGACGGTTCACCTACGACGTGATCCACGGTGAACGCGGTGTGCTGGCTCTGGAACGCTTGCCCCGAACGGCCCCGTCGTGGGCCTTGCGACGAAGCTGGTCGGAGAGTTGGATGCGGTAGCGCCGCACGCCCGGTTCGATGAGCGGGGATGGGAAACGGGGCGTTGCCGCATGGACCAAGCTACCGCGCCCATCATCGACTCTACCCCCTGAGATTTAAGCGTTTGGTCAGCTTCGACACTCGGGTGCCGACGTTCGTTGGGAAGGCCGGAACAGAAAAGATTGACCCGAGATCGACATCGCTCTCGGCGTCATCGATCTCGATCAACTGCCGATGGATCAAACAATGCACGTACACATTCGCTGGCGATCTATTGCAAGGGCCGTTGGGCCTCCAGCCGACGGCGGATTCCCTCATGAGCGCCGTGATTACGCTGGATCATGAGCGCGATCGCCAGTTCAGGCGCCTTGTCGGGTGGCCGGCATCAAACGGCGGAGAAGGGTCATACTCGATCGCGAGCTGAACAGCCTGGGCGACCTCGGCCCCTGCGAGTTCGGCCACGACGCTGAAGGTGAAGTCAATCCCCGCTGACACGCCGCGCGAGGTGATGACATTGCCGTCGCGCACGATCCTCGCCATTTCGTGGCGGGCGCCAACCAATGGCAACAAATCGACATAGGCCCAATGCGTCGTAGCGCGACGACCCACAAGCATCCCGGCCACACCAAGGAGAAAGGCCCCCGTACACACGGAAGTCACGTACTTGGCCTGCTCACCCTGAGAGCGGACGAACTCACCCGTCTCGGCATCGGCGAGCATATCGACAATGCCGGCTCCTCCAGGTACGCAAATCAGATCGAGCCTAGGAGAGGTGGCCAACGTGCACGTGGGCATGATCCCCAGGCCGCGGTCACTCAAAATCGGCTGCAACGTCTTAGCGATCACGTGGACGGCTGACTGCGAAAACCGGCTGGGAACCGTGGGCGATGGAGGCGTTCCCAGACGGCTGAGGACTTCAAACGGTCCTGTGAAATCGAGCTGCGTGATCCCAGGATAGATCACAAAGCCGAGGTTGAAGTCGGGCATGCTACTCTCGTTCATGCTGGGGCTGCGCGAGATCTCCGTTGATCATCACGCTTACTGCAAGAGTTCGCAACGGACCGACCGACCGGTCTCTTGAGGATGTATGCCATTGCCTGAACGACCGCTCATGCCACGTTCGCGAAGTAGACCGAACTTCCGGATCGGACAGGAACATCGGACGTTCCTGTCAGTGAACGTGCTTCACTGCCTGACCCAGAAGAGACCTTGAGGATAGATCCGCTATCTCGGAGCTGGAGCTTAACCCAAGGACTCGATAAACGTCGTGTAGTCATTGATCGTGAGCTCTGTGAGGTCGGATCTCCGAACCTCCCGCGAATGCAAAAAGAAAGCGCCCGTCATCGCAGGGGCGCTTCAAGATCCGGCCCGTAGGGGCAAAAATCGCGGTACCGGTAACCCAGCAATACTCCGATACATCTGCTTGGTCATGTCGGGACATTCCGACGTAGGAATACGGAACGTGCCATCGATTAGGCCGTTCCCATGTCGAACAATGCAAGCCTATACGTCGGGTGCATAAAGGACGGCGCACTATAGCCAAGTTTGGACTGCCGTAATCAACCGTGAAGACAGGAGGTCCGCGGCTTGAGCACCATGCAGTTTCTGACCGGTGGCGGCACCATGGGAGCCCGCATCCAAGCCTTTGACTGGTCAGCCTCGCCGCTTGGAACCCCTGAGACCTGGCTCCCCTCACTCCGCGTCACGCTCAGCAACATGCTGCGGTCCAAAATGCCCACCTACCTGCTGTGGGGAGAGCAACTGATCACCTTCTACAACGATGCCTGTCTCCCGCTCCGCGGGATCAGACCGGAGGCACTTGGGCAGCCCCTGCCACAGGTCTGGGCTGAGATCTGGGATGTAGCCTCGCCGCTCGTTACGCAAGCGCGTCACGGCGAAGCAACTTACGTCCAGGACGTGCCGGTCTGGATCGTGCAACGAAAGGGTTATCCCGAAGAGACCTGGTGGAATGCCTCGTTCAGCCCCGTTATGGCCGAGACCGGCGATGTGGGGGGCGTCCTCATCGTCATCCATGAGACCACCGAGCGCGTGCTCGGTGAGCAGCGGCTCCGGTTCCTGGTCGACTTGAGCACCCGATTGCGCGGAATCCCTGACGCCCGTGGCGTTATGGCCACGGCAGCCGAGTTGCTCGGCCGGCACTTGAAGGCCAGCCGGGTCGGATATGCCGAGCTGAGCGAGATCGGTAGTTCCTTTTCGGTCGAACGCGACTGGGTTGAAGGAGCAACTCCCACCTTTGTCGGCCAGTACCGCATGAGCGATGTCGGTCTGTTCATTGAGAACGAGCTGCGGGCGGGACAGACGGTCCGCATCGACGATGCCTCGACCGATGCTCGCACTGCGGACGAGCGGGTTGCGGCCGCGTTTCTCCGTGCCAACAAGCGGGCCACCATCATCGCACCGCTCATTCGAGACGGCCGCCTGGTTGCGGCGCTCTTCGTCCACCAGGTTGAGCCCCGTCACTGGCGTGACGATGAAGCGACGCTGGTGCAGGAAGTAGCCGAACGCACCTGGACCTCAGTTCTCCGCGCCCGGGCGGAAACGGACCTGCAGGAAAGCGAAGCACGTTTCCGCCAGTTCGCCGAGCACTCGACCGACATGCTCTGGATCATGAATGCCGAGACATTGCAGATGGAGTATGTCAGCCCCGTCATCGAGCGCGTTTGGGGCTGGTCAGCGGAGCTGTTCCAGCACCGTGACCAATGGGTCGAAACCCTCCATCCGGAAGACCGCGAGCGCGCGCTCAAGACGAACGAGCGGGTTCTGCGCGGCGACACCGTCGTCCAGGAGTACCGCATCGTTCGCCCGGACGGGAGCATGCGCCACATTCACGCCACCGGCTTCCCGATCTTTGATGAGGATCAGAAGATTCGACGGATCGCCGGCATTGCCAAGGATGTTACCCAGCATGATGGCTCGACAGTCTACGTGGTCGATAGCAATGAGGCCTCACGTCGCGATCTGTGCCTTCTGCTCCAGGGGGCCAGCTACGAGGTGAAGACGTTCGCCTCGGCGCAATCCTTCCTGGAGGTGGCGCCGGTGCTGGTGCCCGGCGGTGTGGTGCTCGATATTCGCAGCCCCGAGGCGGGCGAGCTGACGATCCCGAGAGAGCTGAAAGCCCGGCGTGCGGGCCTACCAGTGATCGTGATCGGTGAGGCCCGCGGGAACGTTGCGGTTGGTGTCCAGGCAATGAAAGCAGGAGCGGTCGATTTCCTCGATGTACCCTATCGCCCCGAGCAGCTTCTCGATGCGCTCGCCTCGGCCCAGGCGACCATCCGAGAGAGAGCCGAGCAGGATCAGGCCACCGAGCGCGTGAAGGCGCTCATTGCGGCGCTGCCGCCCCGTGAGCGGGAGGTGCTGGACGGGCTGCTGGCCGGAGGCACGAACAAGATCATTGCACGCGAGCTTGGGCTCAGTCCGCGGACGGTGGAGGCGCACCGGGCTCGCATCATGGAGCGGCTGGGTGCTCAAAATCTTCCGGAGTTGGTGCAGATTGCAGTTGCGGCAGGCTTGCAGCCCAAACCGCAGGATCGGCAAGGCTGATCACACAGGTGATTGGAAACGCCACGCTCTGTACCTTTAATGTGGTCGGACTGCATCTGAGAATGGCACCGTGAGGATTGTTTCCCCAGATCCATCAGCAACCTCGATGACCGCATCTCGCCCCAGGTCATCCACTTCGTCCACGAGCTCTCGAGCCACTTTCGCCGCTTCCGCAAGGGCGGCCTCGAGATCGGGCAGCTCTGTGCCGTCGGGATCCACCTCAAGCTTGTCCCCATTTCGAATGTGGAGATAGTACAGGGGCATCATGACAAGAAACCTGCGCTGGGTGAGCATTATAGGCGTCCGCCCGCAGACGCCCAGCCCCGGCTGGGAGGCAGCAGAGTAAACTGGATCGCACGACATATCCGCAAAGGCCGGGGCATTAGAAGCTGCAACCCTACTTCGGCGCCGGTGCAGATCCGAAAGACTCTCAACCGACATCAGACCGCAGATCACGCCGGCGAATGAGGTGTCGAAAACCTAGCGTTTTGATCCCTGGATTCTCATAAATGCCTCCGCTCCCGGCCGGTGAGCCGAGAGCGTTCTTATCGGGACCAGCGAAGTTCAGGCCATGCGACTGACCCGCTCGGCGGTTTTCTGAGCCTACACGGTCACGGTGCGTGGTGTCCTTAGCTGTCATGGGAGAGTTGTTGGAGTTCCTGCCGATACCTGTGAGCCCTTTGGAGCGCCTCGGCCGCGCGCCGCTCATGGAACGAACGCTGGAACTCGGTGTGGGCGTGCCGCGCATAGTGAATGTGCGTCTGGGCTGCGTCCTCACAGGCTCTGATAAGGGAGCCCAGCTCTGTACGAACCTGGATCATTGTTCCTCGTTCCGGTTTGAGTGATGAATGATGCTAGCGACCATGCCTGTGCCAAACAGAGGTGTCCGTACGAGTTGGCTGCGCTTGCACTCCCGCCGGTCCGCTCTTCTAGGCGCCAAGCCGGCGGCTATGGAGCCTGTCTACAACAGTCGAGCGGGCGAGCCGATCAGCGTTGACACCTTTAGGCCGCGAAGGACTGGCGGTGCTGTTGCCGCCGCAGCGTTTCCAGCAGGTCCACATACGGCTGGCGCCTTTCCCAATGAGCGGCTCTGATCTTGCTTTTGAGGTGCTCATTCAGCTTTGGATCGCGGGCACTCACCTCAACCTTTTCCAGTTCGACCTCGGCAGCAAAGTCGATGTCACCCAGCGTATGGAGAACTTCTCTCATCATGGCATCGAGGCTTGGCGAATACATGCGATAGGTCTGGTGGGACATATTGGGCATAGCTTCCTCCGGCTGTTCTTGCTTCTTGGCCCAAGAGATGCCGGCATTAACTTGGATTAACAAGTGCTGAGGGACGGGTAGGATTACGACGGATCTTTACGTACTCCCTTCGAGAGGGCTTTCGGGAGCGCCCGCCTTCACGGTTTAGGATGGAATCCACTCGGTCCCTGTCACTCGAGGCTCGGAATTCGATTTCACGTCAATCAGCAGGATAGGAAGCCATAGGCATTCACTGGACCAATCCTGCGTGAACTGTTCAGCACGCCGATGGTGCGGCAGGTGCCAGTTCCTGACGAGACCGGAGCGTCAGGTGACTCATGGACCTTACGGAACAATCCGTAGGGAATCTCCGACTGGTGCCCGTGAGGGCCAGAGGTTAACTCAGGTTAATGGCAGGCAGCAGTGGCACCTGCGGTTTAGGGAGAGAGCCGCCCAAAGAGGCGGCGAGACGCCAAATCAATTGAGTAACGAGCCAAGGGGGTGGCACAGATGCACGGCCACCCCCGAAACTTAAACCCTTTCCGTGACAGGTTCGCCTGAAGAAGATTCGGTCAGGGGCGCTATCAAGGTTGCTGGGCAAGCCTCAAGAACACGTCAGGGAGGGACACAAGCCGATCGACAAGGCTGCGAACGATAACCGCGTCACTGAACTTATTTCTATCTTGTCCACGCAGCTCGCACAGTTCCATAAAGAGACTGCTTCTGACACGCAGCCGTTGAAGGCGACAAGGGTCAGGGAGACTGGGCGTCAAGGAGTGCGATACGACCAAGCTCGATCCTGATCGCCAGGGCTGTCTTTACGCCAATGCCTAGGAGCCGCTCAACCCGGTCCGCAATGGCGACGAGTTGAGCGAGTGTCGTAATGTTCTCCCGATCAAGGGAATTCCACGCGTTGAGGGGTAGACGCAGGCCTCGAATGGGTCCGTCGCAATCTTCAAAAAGCCCCTTATGCATCTGCTTCTCTTTCTGGTTTGATGTTTGGCTCATAGGAGCGTGGTCGCAGGAATAGACAGCCCGGTTATCCTCTGCAACCCGTGCAGCCTGTACTTCCTTGATCAGGATCATGGGGCTGGTCAGCGCTTCAGGCAGGCGATGAGAGATAGCCGAACTCCGCAGCATTGGCAGGAGTGCAGGTCTCCCTCAGCCGCTGACGTCCGTCGGGTACAAATCAGCGATTGATCATAGATGCGCCTCTCTGATGCACATTGCCAGGACAATGAGATGCAAATCGAAAATTAAACTTATTTCGGAACGCACTTGTTAAAATGCCGCAGAGCGTATCGATATGAGCAAGCGACAGAACAGGTTTTGTGTGCGCAGGTAATCTTTATCGGATCTGTTTTATTTGCCCCTACGGATCCGTAAACTCAAAGCGCCCGCTTTTGACGGGCGCTTTTTTTGCTTCGATGGCGGCAGCCGCATTCCAAATTGGACTTACGCACAATCCGTGGCTCTCTCTCAGATGTTTGCTGTTGAGTCGTGGGCTGAGCTTTCCACGACCAGTGAAAGCGTGACCCGCCAGACGATCCGTCCGGCCACGTCCTTGACGTCTACGGTAAAGTCGCGCCGATCCCCGTCCGGCATTTCTTCCTTCACAATGTCGGGCAAGGTTTTCTTGGCCTCAGCCTTGGCCGCTGCAAGGCCCTCCAGTTCGAGCCCTTCACGGTCGGGCGTGAACTTCTCGCCATCATGGATGTCGAAGAAAAAGCGAGGCATGGGCGCTCCGACGCTCAAGGACAATACCCATCAACGCCGGAGGGCTCATGCCCTGTTCCCCAAATGCTTTAGTGCAGAGCGTTGGCAGCAGTCCCACGGCGAGCCTTCCTGACCATGACGGGGGTGTAATGCTCCTATGGAACGTTTCAGGCATCCGGAACCCTACAACCTTTGGAGAATTAAACACCCTCTTACCACGGCGAAGCTCGATTAGATGGCCAACCAAAACGATACCGACCAAGAGGAGTTGCTGGAGCAGCAGCGGGCCTTGGCAGAGTTCGGGGACTTCGTCCTCAAAA
>NZ_JAERQD010000027.1 GCF_016735695.1 Microvirga zambiensis WSM3693
CTCATCCATGCTCTCTGTTGTGCAGACTTTCGGAAGGATCACCCGGTTTAACCAGTGAAGGTAGACTGTACAATTGGATGGGTACTAACCTGTTCCATACTGGATGTTATGCGAAATCTCGCGCGGCGATTTTCACGCGGGCGAGCGAATTACGGCGCCGCGGTGCGTACCGGATCAGTCCAGGCTTTTACCTTTTCCAAGAACATGACGCCGTGGTCGCTCCCTCGGCTCCATGTCACGCGCGACTGAACTCGTAGTCGTCTGCTGGGGATCTCAAGATTGAACTCGGACGGCAGCTCGCAAGTGTTGAAAAGACGGATTTTGGCTCCCGTATCCGAGAGATCCCGTACGGTACACTCGATGAGCAACGGGTGGTCATCAGACACAATCTGTCCCTTGAGAACAGAGTGCCAGCGCTTCCTTGAACGACGCTCATCCACCGCGGCTGACCCCTTGGACCGTACAACATAACCAGCGCGACGCCAGTTATCGCTGTCCCAAAAGGTCAATTTACCCCGACCGACTGATCGGGAGGTTTAACTATGTTAATCGTACACTTCTAATCTTCTTGAGCACAGGATTGTGTCTCATTAGGTCAAGCAAACTCGGTGCTACGTCCTGACATTACCATACTGTGACTTATCGGAAATTCGGGTGCATTGAGTGGGTCGCACACGGCTTCGAGATCGTTCAGTCGATTTTTCCGGGCTGGACCTTTCAACCGCCGGACGCTGTTGCGGCTCAGGGAGTTCATGTCGCGCTCCTGCTTGGAGAGCGTCACGCCCTATCCGATAACCGGCAAAACTGGGGCAAAGCGCTGTCGACCCTGAAAGTTGATCTCCTGCGGAACGGAGAGGTCTTGACCTCCGGCCATGGTCACGATGTTCTTGGGGGCCCAATCCAGGCTTTCAGATTTCTCGTTCACGAACTGGCGCGCCGCCCGACGGATGATCACCTTCGCTCTGGAGAGATCGTGACGACGGGCACCCTGACCCAAGCCATGCCGGCTACTCCGGGAGAGATTTGGACAACGATACTGTCAGACAGCGACCTTGCAGGCATTCAACTCCGCTTCGAATGAAGGCCTCGAAGGAGCTTGACCCCCGTCATCTCGCCCAGCCCAGGAGCGATCATTCCGCAGATCCGCTTATCGTGGACAGAACAAGGGGACCTCACGTGTATGAAGAGAGCTGATGGTCGGCGAGGGGCAGTCTCGGCCTCGGCGAGATCGGTACAGAATGACTGAAAGTCTTGGTCCGTTCGGGCGGTTTCCTCGATAGGATGCCCCGGTCTGGGGAAGTGGCGGCAGCAGCCATGATACTTCGATCCATTAGGGCACCCAGTGCCTCGACTTCTATGACGCTCCCTTGCCAGCCGGGAAAAAACTGAGATCATTTCGGACGGCCTTATGTCTGCCGTCCCCTGGAGAGTTGCGAGGGATCTCATGCCACGCTTCTACCTTCACATTCGCTGCAAAGATGGACGTATCGGTTACGACGAGTCCGGCCTCGACTACCCGGATGCGGAGACAGCCTGGAGCGCAGTGGTGCGGTCTGCTCAAACCCTCAAACTTGTATTCGAGTCCCACGGCTACGATGCCCGGAACTATGCCATCGAGGTCGAGGACGAGCTGGGTGAGATCGTTTTCCGCCTGCCGTTCTCCGAACTTCTTGCGCCGTCCTGGCCGCAAACTCACGCCACCTACAAAATCGTCGGCGGCCACCTCGGCTGGCTGATTTATCACGATGATGAGTTTGTCGGCGGCTTCGCGAAACGCTCCTCGGCCGAGACGCTGGTCTGGGAGATGGTCGAGACCCGATGCGCCGAGCGAAAGGCATCGCAAGTCCTAATTGAAGACGAGTTCGGCTGCGAGAAGCACCTTTGCCGCTGTTTCAAGGAAGTGCCTTCCGGAACACCGCTGTCATAGGAACTCCCGATGGTCCCGGCGGCGCTTGTTCGCCGCTTTAACGCCTAGCTGCCCGCGGCAATGACCGTGATCAAGGCCTGCCTCCCTGTCAGCAACCGCGAACGCCATATGGGCTGCCGCAAGCTTGGAACGTCTGCCGATGGTACAACTGAGGCGCTAGCCCGAAGGCAGCAAACCTGCCGGAACCGGACTTTCCGTAAGAGCACCGAATATTAGCGCGCTCGCTTCTCTGTGGACTGCGGGGAAAAATCTCAGACCTTATTGGCTTTCCTATCCTGAGAGAGAATGTTCACTGTCCGTTCTAATTGAGCTGGGCAGGATCATGTCACGGACCACCAAATTGACGGTCGAACAGGTGTTGGAGGCGAGACTGCGCTACGCAGCCGGCGAGCGAAATCTGAAGAAGCTGGCTCAGACTTACCGGGTCGGACGCTCAACCATAACCAACGCCGTGCTCGGCTATACCTTCAAGGATCTGCCCATGCCGCCTCGGGGCCGCCTGTCGTGACGAGAGTCGGCGATCTGAAGCGCTTGGGAAAGGAAGGGCTCGAGGTCCACTGCTCTGGCTGCGGTTGGACCGTCATCCATTGGTGGAAAACCATGCGTGTCGGGGACAGCGCTAGTATTGATGCTGTGATCGGCCGCCTGTGCTGCAAGCGATGCAACCGCCGACCTGAGCCCTCGGATGTTCGCCCCTACAGCCAAGCAGATGCTTATGGGCGCATGGGGCTAGGCGGGTATCTCTCTCCGAAGCCGGGTTGAGAAGGCCTGTCGCTCCCGACATATCGAAGGGGTCGTTTTCGTGGGAGAGAGGCCGAAGACATGCTCTCTCCGGCCTCTCGTGCCTGTTCGTAGATTAGGGGGTCACGGCCAGGCACGCGGACCGTATAGTTGCCGACGCGGCGCTTCGCTTCTGGGCAATAGCCGTACCTCGAATGGGAGGCTAAATTCCTACTGATGAGAATTTTGTTCTGGTAGCATTCGCCGATCGCTACGAACGGGCCGCCCTGAAATCCACTGACTACGCCCTCGTGGAGGGAACAACTTCTCTCCTAAAGAATTTTTGTCACAACAGCACGCATGAGTGATCTTCCCGTTGAGCCCTTCCACCGAGTGTGGAGGGGCTTTTCATGTCGAGCGTCGCCCAGAGCTATTTCGATCACGTTGCTTCTATCACGTCAGTCGAGCACGAAGTCCTGGCCTTAACGCGGAGCGGCCTGTTCATCCCTACGCACCTTCTATCCTACGAACCTTCATCGCTCCGCCTGAAAACCCGCCCGTCCAAAAGCGTCGCGGCTGTCGCCGTGAGGTTGACGACAGCCGCGCCCTTCAAGGCCCAGGCAAGCCCGTCAGCGGCGAACAGATCGGCGGCCATCCAACCGAGCGCCGCAGCGGCGTGTCCATGCTGGTCGAGGAAGCGGCCCGCATCGTCTATTGCTCTCTGCCACAAGTCGACGGAGCAGCCTGCCGAGCAACCGATCTGGAAAGCCGCGAATGCGAGCGAGAAGACGAGCGTGACGCCACCCTCGATTTCCGCGATTGCCTGCCGCTCGGAAGTGTCGTCCTCGGGCTTTGTGCCAATAGCGCCATTAGTGCCAATAGGTCGGGTTTCAGGGGCTATCGGCACAAACGGCACTATTGGCACAGCACCCGGAAGACTGCTTTCAGTAGCTATTGGCTCTATTGGCGCAAACGGCACACGGGTGGCAGAGTCAATCTGTTGCTGCGCGAGGGCGAGCCACTTGCTCATTGACAGCCACTTCCGAATACCGCCGGGTTGACCTCATAGTTGCGCGCAGTCCGGCCGGGAGCTGCACCGGGTCTCCGGGTGAAGTTTTCTCGGATCAATCCAGCCTCGACGAGAGCAGCACACGCAGTTTCCATCGCTGCCGCATCCCGCAGAGATCCGCCGATTTCCCGTCGCAGCGTTCGGGCATTGAATTCCCGCAATCTTGCCCGCCTCAAATGGCGAGCCAGAGCCATGGCAAGGCGCTCTGGGGTTGGAATGGCAGCATCGCCATACACCCGCTCCGCCATGGGGACGAAATAGCCGTCGAGGAGACCACAGGCGGCGACCATCGCCTGTCGCGTGATCTGCTCGGGCTCAGGCCCGCCTTCGGCACTCCACCATAGGAACTCCAGAACGGTGGCCAAGCGCAGGGCCTGCCCACGGGTCTTGCCGAGCGCACCGGAAAACGCTCCGCTGGCATCCTCGGCCCTGGAGAGCATTTCCCGAGAGAACTCCTCGAGCATGTCCTCGGCGTCCCGCGCAAGGCGGATGACGATCGGCTCAAGATTGCCGCGGGCGTCAGAGCCCAGCGCAAGGCTTGCCAAGCGCTCGAAGGCTTGCTGTGCGGTGCTATCGTCGGCAATATCGCGCGCGATCGTGAACCGAGGCAGGGCATCCGGCCACACCCACAGGAATCGTGCGGGCAGGCCGTCATCCAGACCGTCAATCACGCCAGCCAACTTGTCGGGCTGAATGCCGCCGATAACCCCGATCGACAGGTGTCGGACATGCAGCGGCTCGCGGTTCTTCATACGATCGATGGTGTATCGGCGCCCACCGTACATCTCGATTGCGAACGCCCGATCCGAGCCCCCGCCGCCATACTTGTCGAAGGCTCCGAACCAGCCTGCCAGCTCATCGCGGATCAGAAGCAGACCACGCGGCAGGGCAGCCGAGAGCGCACCGAGCTTTTCGACCGTTGCGTCCATGACTCGTACCCGTGGACGTACCGGTTCCTCCGGAAGAACGGCGCTTTCCGGCCTGAGCGGAGTCTCGCCACCATCTCGCATGGCGGCCTTGACCTCCGCCTCCCATGCCTCGCGTTGGGCTTTCGCTGTCTCGCGCTGCATCTCATAGGCGGCAACGATCTGCTCGAAATCCGCAGCCATCCGATCCTCCACCTGCTGGAGAGGATGGAATACGGCGCCCATCGCCGGAGACTTGCCAGTAGAAGGTGAGCCGACGTTGCAGATCCAGAGAAGCGGCGGCTCGATCCAGGATACGCCGGCCCGTGGCCAGCGGACGTTGGCGAGGAGCGCTCCAGCGGAGGCAAGAAGAGTACTCGCCACATAATCGACCGGAGCCGAGGCTCCTTGTCCCCAGCGCTCGATCAGACCGGCCCAATGGGAACCCATGAGACTTAGAGGAAAGGCCGGGGCCGGCCTGCGCCCGTTGCCGAGCAGACTCAGATCAGGTGCAGGCCAGGACGGGCTGTCATTGTACAGGCCGTTTGCTTTCGGACGCGAGGCCGCGACCATGTCTTCATTGATTTCGATGAACTGGTCCATTTCAGGACGCCTTCTTGAAGGTGGAGACGGAAACGAGGATGCGAGGCGCGGGACGCGTGAGAAGCCGCTTCAACTCGACCCCGTGTTCAGCGTCCTCGGCCAGAAGCGGACCTGCGGCTTCGAGATAATGCGCCGCCGCCTGCGGGCGCACGAGGCAAATGCCGCGCTGCCGGGCTCTTAGCCAGCCAACAGGGGTGCGATGCACAGGCAAGGCGCCATGATCTGAGAGGCGGGGCGCATTGATCGTATCCTCGCCGAGTGCCCACGCGCGGCCGAGCCAAGTCGCAAGCTTGCCGAGCTGCGGGCTCCACGCAACGACATCGCGAGCAACACCATGACCATCGGTGACGGGAAAAAGAAACGCCCGTGTGCCGTCTTTGCCGACCTCGGTGTGACATTCGAATTCGAAGCCGAGGTTATCGAACACCACGTAGTCGGCACGCACGGGTGAAGGCCCCGCAAGCGCGTCGGCCGGAATGCCAAGCCGCTCCATTTCTTCGACTTCGCGGGGGAGCAGGTTGTGATTGCAGTCGAACGTCCTGGAGATGCGACCGAGGGCGCTAGCGGAAAGAACGTTCATTGCTGCGTCTCCGTCGAGATGCCGAGCAACTGGGCGATCAGAGCCGCCTGGGCCAAGCTCACGCGCGCTTCGCGGGCGATGCGAAAGACCGCATAGGGAACAGAGGTTTCGACCGTATCGAAGCAACACAGGGCGTCGGACGAGTCGCGAAAGGTTTGCCGCTTAACCAGCGGCATGATAGAATTGAATTTCATCGAAAATCACCTTTGAGCCCTGCCCGAGTTCGCACCTCTGGCAGGGCTTCCTCGTGAAGGGATCAGGCGGCGAACTGCTGGCGCTCGGATGTGCTGTTGACGCGGGGACCGATCTTCGCGGCAGCCCATTCGTCCAAGCCGTCCTGCGGATAAAGGGGGAAGCGACCAGCGTACTCCATGGGCGGGCCGCCGCCGACGCAGGCTAGTTTGGCCAAGGTGCGCGGGCCGTATGACAAGCCCCACGCTTCTTTCAGATAGTCGCTCGCTGCATCGCGCCGAAAGCGGCGCTTCTGCTTCGAGGAACTGCGTTCGATGGACATTTTAACCTCACGTCATCTAAGAGCGGAGTGCTCGGGTGACGCTGGTCATTCTGGAGATACGAGGCGCTCGCCGCACGTTGGGCAATTCGGAAATTTTTCATTCGAGTTGCCCAATGTTGGATCATCGAGCATCTATCTCGCCCTTGGGCTTTCTTCGCCGTTTAGCACCGGACTTTATGTTAGAGAGTGCTTTGACAACCGTCTCTTCACTGTATTGATAGCCGAGTTCATTTGTGACCAAACACGCAAAACGTATATACGGGCCATCCGCTTTGCCGTTATCGGCCTTGAAAGTTCTGCTGCGCCCCGCGGGCCGCCTAATCCAGCGTTCGTAAATTTTCGGCAGATGCCTCCCAAGTAGCCAATCGCTGACGCTCTCATCTTGCCGCCAAGGTGCATCTGGCGTTGTTTGCTCCCGCTTCCGCCGCGCCGCACGAGCTAGGCGAGCTAAGCCGAAAACTAATCCCGTGACGGACGGTGCTGGGTCTCTCCGCTGCCGGCGCAGACCACCTTCTCCAAGCGGAAACACTTGACCAAGCTCCTGTTGCGCCCACCTGCCTACATCGTCTGATAGAAGCCTTCTCAGCCTCCTGGCGGTTCGCTCGATTTTCTCGAGGCGCTCTACACGTTCACGCCAAGTCCGACTGCTATCTAGTTCAGCCAGGCTGGCCGCGAGGACACCGGCCATATTGATATCTTCCCGCAAGCGACGCGTGTTGATCCACTTCGGAACATGCTCAAGTCCGACTGCGTCCAAGATGTGATCAACGTTGGCTTGCTGCTTGGCATAGACCAAACGCTTCTCGCAAGCACGCCGCCGCAGCGATTTTTCTCTTGGAGGCATAGGACTCTGCATTACACTACTGCGTCCCCATGCAGCCCCACGACGTCTGCGCTTGGCAACTCACCTTCCATCGCGGCTGCGATATGCTGTGAGACGCGATCCGCTGCCGAGATCAGGGCCGGGTCCAGCTTGTGGATGTAGCCTCGTGTCGTACCACCACTCGAGTGCCCGAGCATCGCGCCGATAGTGGCCTCGGTGAACCCGAGGTCATCTGCGACGGATGCAAACGAATGCCGGAGCCCGTGCGGCGTTAGGGACGCAATGGACGGCTCGGCAACCTGCTGTCCATCTGGAGCTTTAGCGGCTCGTATCCGCTTCCAGGCTTTCGGGAGGCCCTGGTATGGTTTCAGGGTGCTTTTCGGGTTGTCCAGATCGTACCCGCGTAGGGCCGGGAACACATAGGCGCTGTTGCTGCGCGCCATGGCATCGCGAAGCACTCTCAAGGCCTCCTTTCCAAGAGGGCGCACGCTTGCGCCCGTCTTCGTGTCGCCAAGCCTCAAGCATGATCCACTCAGATCGCACTCGGCCCGCTTCAGGCCGGTGATCTCGCTGGCGCGGCAGCCGGTCAGCGCAAACAGACTCATGGCCAGGACTGCCTGCCAGGGCTCGCCTCGCGCATTTGCCGCCGTCAGAGAGCGGCCCAATGCAGCATACTGTTCGGCATCGAGCCGGATCTTGCGCTTGTTGTATGACGGCAGGACGATGCCGCGAGCTGGGTTGTCTGCCCGGCATCCCTCCTGGACCGCATAGGTCAGGATCGTGCTGAGCAATGCCATCGTACGGGTCGCGGTGCCCTTGCCTCCCTTTACGATGGCGCGTCCTCGCGCCTTGGTCTTCACATCGGTCGCCGTCTTTCCGGCAATCACATCGCGCATGAAGGCCCGCAGGTCTGCGGTTGTCAGATCCTTGACCGTCCGGTGCCCCAGGAGCGGGAGGATATGGCGCTCGGCCCGCCCTCGGTCGGTGGAAAGCGTGGACGCCTTCTTCGGCTTGCCTTTGCGGGTCAGGATGAGCCCCTTCTCCGCACGGTCGAGATATTCTCGGCATAGGTCAGCGACCGTGACGGCACTTCTGTCGGCGGCCTTTCGCTCTGCCGGGTCGTCGCCCTTGGCCACATCACCCAACGCCAAGCGTGCTTGGTGCCGCGCCTGCTCGGCCGTGAATACCCCAAAGCGCCCAATGGTCACCCGACGACTGCGCCCGCTGCGATTCCGATACTGCAGGATGAATGACTTCGCTCCGGACGGCTTCACCCGCAGCCCAAAGCCCGGTAGCTCATCATCCCAAGCAAACACATCGCCTCCCGCTTTGGGCTGGAGAGCATCGATGACCCGCTTGGTCAGTTTCGGCATTGGGTAAGCACCGGGTAAGCAGGAAACGGTAATTTCGGGTCAACTCAGGCGAGCCCCAATAATTATCCTGATCCCCGAACCCTATTTAAAATAAGGCTTTGGTAGATTTCGGTCAACGCCGGTAAATCAGGGAAATCGATTGACCATTGCAATCGCACTGCAGAGGTCAGGGGTTCGAATCCCCTCAGCTCCACCAAGTTTTCACTCAGGTTTTTCAATCGCTTGGCGCGCGTAATATCGATGCTCCTCCTGCCCGGGCTCGCAGAGGGTGGGCAACGAAGTGATCGCCGTCGTATCGCCGAGGCTGGTCAGCTCGGCTCAGGCCCCATTCGCTCCCGCTTCGAGAGCTGACAGGGATTCACCCTGTCAGGAATCGAAGTCAGGCGCCGCAATCTCTAATCCGTAAACCGGACGTTCCTGTCCTTGCAGACATCCAGGTCAGGCAGTTCCGCCGTAGACTCATCATCGAAGGTTGCTGCCACGGCTACCATGCAGCCTGTCATCTTCGGCAGCTTCAACGTGGTCTTGGCTTTCGGGGGCAGCGGCGTGGCCAGCCGCACGGTTTGTCCGTCAACTCCAACCGAGACAGCCGTCGCCGGGACCTCACGGGAATTCGTGATGACGACCGTCGTGGCATGATTCGGCTTCGCAGGCGCGGCAATGGCGCCGGTGGCAGCAAACAAGAGGCTTGTGGCGGTGATGATGCGGATAATCATGGCTTTTCCTCTCAGTACCGGTCGATGCGTCGTACCTGTGCGGGACGATCAAGGTCCCATCTGTGAAACCGTCGCTCCAGTCATCACTGACGGCATACTCCTGCACGGCCGAGGTCTACCGTCTTCATGGCGGAATGTTCGCCGAAGAAACGTGCCAGTTGCGCTTGGCACTCAAACGGGCCGCCTTTCACGGCCAGCCCCAGGCGAAACAATGACCATGCCGTCTCGGCACACGAGAAGGCTGCGCCTGAGACGTTAACAAACGGTTGTCGCCGGAAGGCGAACCCTGTCCCTCCCTCTTGCCTCATCGAATTCACTATCGAGCTCGGCCGATCGCGAGGCACTACCCTTTAGGAAATCGCCCTCCTTCCGTCGTCCCTCGGAATCGCGCTTACCGACATCGCTGTTTACCAGCACCCTTGTAGCCCGACACAGGACCCAAGGATCACCCTTGCAGCTTGATGACCCGTTCCCGCTTGAAGAGCTTCCCGTCCGCATCAGACAGACAATCCTGGAGGAGTTCGAGGGCCGTCGCCCGTCCATCCGGGAGGTCGCCAGCCTCCCGGATACTCATTGGCTCCAGCTCCCGCATATCGGTCCAAGAGTCCTTGCGTTGATGCGTGAGCTGACACGGGGAGCCCGCCGGAAGGCGAGGCTGCCCTCCCTGGCAGGAATGACAGACGGCGAGCTGCAAGCGGAGTTCGACCGCCTGAACGACCAGAGAAGGGCTGTCGATACACAGCTCAAAGAGGTGAAAGCTGAAATGCGCTTGCGGTCCGAGACGAAACGATAAGCTATCCGGAAAGGCGTATTGGCGCACCCCCACTCGCATGAGCTAATAGCCGGTCTAGTTTATTTCGACAGGCCGGGTCGACGGCCCTGGGTTGGCTATAAGCGAATGCGTGACCAGAAAGATACAGATCTGCGCGACCAGATCGAGCGCGCAAGCCGCGTCGGATGGCCGATCATTGCGACCGTGGGGTTCATCATGCTCATCGTACTGGCTTCCTCTGCTTATGTCTTGCTGAGCACCTGTACGACCCTGAACCAGGAGCCTCTCACGCTTCGGCAGCAGATCTACAGATTGGATATAAACGCCTGCCTCTAGACACTTCGCGTTGTGCGACCTATCCCGATGCTCATCGCGGCGATTACGGGACGGCGGGTATCGCCTTACGAGATGTTGAGCGTGAGCTCCCGCAGCTTACTCTCACATTCGGTTTTCCTGTGCCCCCCACTGGAAGACCCGTGGTGCCCCAGTGAGGTCTGCTAGCTGTTCACCGGGGCGCCACGTCCGACACTTTATTGTCTTCGTGTCGTCCGCGTCGAGGATGTCCGTCTGTGCATCAATCTCGTTGTTGTCCTCGACGTACTGCGTTGCTGCAAATCCAGGTGCTTTGACGAAGGGAGGCGACGGCACTTTCCTCGCCTACAATCGGTTGATGTGTAGACCGCGCCCGCGGCGGCCCGGGTGGCGAAAGCCGGCATTCGGCCGGGCCTCCATGGCGGGACCGTTGCACGGCCTTCCGTTCAATCGGAAGGATCAGTTCGACCAGGCGATCATCCCGGTCGACAGCCTCAAGAACGACCTTCAATGCCGCCGCGGCGACATTGCGACGAGGCCTTCGAGCAGGCCATTCCCTGAATACTACTGCCCGGTCACACCTGCACCCTTGATGACCGGCACCCACTTGTCGATCTCTGAGCTGACGAGCTTGGCGAGAGCCTCGGGTGTCTGGGCCGTTTCGTCCGGCAGCTCGGCGCCGAGATCGAGCAGGCGCTTGCGCGTGTTCTCGTCTTTGAGGGCAGCCCTGGCGGCGGCATTGAGCTTGGTGACGATCTCCTTCGGCGTGCCCTTCGGGGCGAAGAGGGCATTCCAGCCCGTCGCCTGGAACTGCGGCAGTCCCTGTTCCGCCGAAGTCGGGACATCAGGTGTGACCGCAATGCGATTCTGAACCGCGACAACGAGTCCCTTGGCTTCCTTCGCCTGAACCGTCGGCACGATGGCAACGGTCTGATCGCAAACATAATCGACCTGGCCGCCGAGAAGCGCATTCAGCGCCGGTCCGGACCCGCGGAACGGCACATGCTGCGGCTTCACACCGAGGAGAGATTCCAGGAACAGGCAGGTCAGGTGCGATGTGGAGCCAACCCCTCCGGAGCCGTAGTTCATCTTCGGCGCGTTGGTTTTCAGATAGACGACGAATTCCTTGAAGTCCTTGACGGGAAGGTCCTTCTTGGCGACCACGAGCATCGGCGTCGAGGCCGAGTTCATGATCGGCACGAAGTCGGTGCGCGGGTCATAGGCCAGCTTCGGGTAGAGACCGACGCTCGCCGCGTGCGTGCCGAGATTGCCCATCAACAGCGTATAGCCGTCGGGCTCGGCCTTGGAGACCCGGCCGGAGCCAACGGTACCGCCGGCACCGGCCGCATTCTCGACCACGAGCTGCTGGCCGAGCGTACGGCTCATGTGATCGGCCATGAGGCGGGCTACCACATCGGTCGTGCCGCCGGCGGCGAACGGCACCACCAGCGTGATCGGTCGCGTCGGATAGGTTCCCTGCGCTTGTGCGCCCGTCGCAGCGATGCCGAGAACCGCGGCGAGCGTGAAGATTGACCGTCTCATATGCACTTCCTTCCCTCAGTTTCATGTTTTTGGAGGACCGACGCCGCACACGCGCCACGCGTTACGCAACAAATACTCATCCCGCTCCTGTCGGACTGATTGATGGGGGTGGGGCTCGCACTCGCTCAGGCTTGGCCCAACTGGATGACACGCAGGTTGTTGGTCGTTCCCGCCTGTCCGAACGGAATTCCCGCAACGACGACGATCTGATCCGGCGGACGCGCGAATTCCTCCGCCATCGCCGTTTCGGCCGAGCGTGCGACCATTTCCTCGTAGGAATGGACGTTCTCCGACAGGATGCTGTGCGCGCCCCACAGCAGACAGAGGCGCCGGGATACCGCTCGATCGGGCGTCATCGCGAGAATCGGCACCGACGGACGCTTGCGCGCGATGCGGGCCGCGGTCGTGCCGCTGGATGTGAACGCGACGATCGCAGGCGCATGGATGACCTCGGCCAGATCCGCGGCGGCAGCCGCGACGGCATGCGGCGCCGTCTGCTCTTCGCTGGGCTCGGAGGCTTCGATGATCGAGCGATACAGCTTGTGCCGTTCCGTGCTGCGGATGATGCGGTCCATCATCTCCACCGCCTCGCGGGGATACCGGCCCGCGGCCGACTCCGCCGACAGCATGACGGCATCGGCGCCGTCATAGATCGCCGTCGCCACGTCCGAAGCCTCCGCGCGCGTCGGTGTGGGAGCGGCGACCATGGAGTCGAGCATCTGCGTCGCAACGATCACCGGCTTTACGGCGAGCCGGCAGGCGCGCACGAGTTCCTTCTGGCGACCAGGAACATCCTCGTGCGGGATCTCGACGCCGAGATCGCCGCGGGCAACCATCACCGCATCGGACAGACGGATGATGTCGTCGATGTGGTCGAGAGCGGAGGGCTTCTCGATCTTCGCCACCAGTCCGGCCTGGTCGCCGATCAGGCCACGCGCCTCGATCATGTCGCCGGGCTTCTGCACGAAAGACAGCGCGATCCAGTCCACGCCGAGTTCGAGCCCGAAGGCAAGATCCGCACGATCCTTGGCCGTCAGCGGCGACAGGTCGAGAACCGTGCCGGGAAGGTTGACGCCCTTGCGGTCCGAGATCACGCCACCGACGACGACCTCGGCATCAATGCTATCCTCGCCAGGACCTGTCACGCGAACCCGCACGCGGCCGTCGTCGATCAGGAGATGATCCCCCGGGGCAACGGCCGCGAAGATCTCCGGATGGGGCAAGGGAATTGCCATCCTGTCACCCTCGGTGCCCGTCAACACGAAGCGGATGCCTTCACCGGCCTCGACTGGCATCCGGCCGCCCTTGATCGTGCCGACCCGGATCTTGGGGCCTTGAAGGTCGAGAAGGATGCCGATCGGACGGTTCATTTCCGTCTCGAGGGAGCGGATTGCCGCGTGAACGCGGGCGTGGTCCCCATGCGTTCCGTGGCTGAAGTTGAGCCGGAAGGTATCGACGCCGGCCAGGAAGAGTTCCTTGAGCATCTCGGGCGAGGCGCTTGCAGGGCCTACGGTGGCGACGATCTTGGCACGACGGTAACGGCGCATGGTTCCTTCGGCCGGCTACGGCCGCCTCACTGCTTGGCGCCTCGGAGGGCGCATTCACGATGGCCCTGCATCGCCTCTCACGCGATCAGGACGGCCCGGATATCATTGACGTTGGTGAGCGTCGGCCCCGTCCGGATCAGGTCCCCGATGCGGTCGAAATACGTGTAACTGTCGTGAGCGGAGAGATATCGGCGAGCATCGAGGCCCATGGCTCGACCACGCAAAAGAGTGTCCGGCGTCACGATCGCCCCCGCGGCATCTTCCGTTCCATCGATGCCGTCGCTGTCGCCGGCGATGGCCCAGACACCGGGCGCACCTGCCGCCGCGAGTGCAAAGCCAAGCAGGAACTCGGTGTTGCGTCCTCCGCGTCCCGCCGGTCCGTGACCGATGGTGACGGTTGTCTCTCCACCTGACAGGAGGATGGCAGGCGCGCGCACCGGCAGTCCGTGTGAACGAACCGAGCGGGCAATGCCGGCCATGACGGTCCCGACCTCGCGGCTTTCGCCTTCGAGGGCATCACCGAGGATCAGTGATGTCACTCCGGCCTCACCCGCTGCATCCGCTGCCGCCGCGAGAGCAAGGGACGGTGCAGCGATGAGGCGGACGTCGCTCTCCAATTCACCCGGCTTAGGGGTCTCTGTACCGCAATCGAGAACGGTCCGGGCGGCCGGGGGCAGCTCGATCTCATATCGATTGACGATCTCCCACACGTCCGAGAGCGTGCTGGCATCCGCGACCGTCGGGCCGGAGGCGATGGCTGCGGGATCGTCGCCCGGGACATCGCTGATGACGAGCGTCACAAGGCGAGCAGGACGTGCTGCGAGGGCAAGACGACCGCCCTTGATGCCCGAGAGGTGCTTGCGAACGGCGTTCATCTCCGTGATCGTCGCACCGCTCGCCAAGAGGGCCCGGTTGACCGCCTGCTTGTCGGCAAGCGTCATGCCGCCTGCCGGCAGCGTCATGAGCGCCGAGCCGCCGCCCGAGATCAGGGCGATCACCAGATCATCGGGAGAAAGGTCCGACACGGCAGCGAGAATGACCCGCGCCGCCGTCTCGCTCATGGCGTCGGGAACGGGATGGGAGGCTTCGACGATCCGGATCCGTCCTGCCGGTATGGCGTGGCCGTAGCGGGTGACGACCACCCCGGTCAGCTCGACGTCGGGCCAGGCGGTGTCGAGTGCCGCCGCCATTGCGGCCGAAGCCTTGCCGGCTCCGACCACGATGCAGCGGCCCTTGGGCTTTTCCGGCAGGCGACGGAGCACCGCCAGGCCGGGATCGGCGCTGGCCACGGCGGCGTCGAAGACCCGTCGCAGCAGGGTGCGCGCCTCATTGTCCGGCCATGCGGTGCTCATTGCCATTCACTCCGTCAGATGTTGGAACCTCGGATCGCCTCGCAGACCGCGTCCGTGACCTCCTGCGTGGTCGCCTTGCCGCCGACATCCGGCGTCAGGATGCCGTCCGCCGTTACGCTTTCCACTGCCCGCATCAGGCGTTGGGAGGCATTGGCTTCGCCGAGATGGTCGAGCATCTGTGCCGCGGTCCAGAAGGTGGCGACCGGGTTCGCGATGCCCTTGCCCGTGATGTCGAAGGCCGAGCCGTGGATCGGCTCGAACATGGACGGGAAGCGCCGCTCGGGATCGATGTTGGCGGTCGGCGCGACACCGAGGCTGCCCGCAAGCGCGCCCGCCAGGTCGGAGAGGATGTCGGCGTGAAGGTTCGTCGCGACGATCGTGTCGAGGCTCTGCGGCTTCAGCGTCATGCGCACCGTCATGGCGTCGACGAGCATCTTGTCCCAGGTGACGTCCGGGAACTCCTTCGCCACCTCGGCGGCAATCTCGTCCCACATGACCATGCCGTGGCGCTGCGCGTTCGACTTGGTCACGACGGTCAGCAGCTTGCGCGGGCGGGATTGGGCCAACCGGAAGGCGTAGCGCATGATGCGGGTGACGCCGACTCGGGTGAAGATCGACACCTCCGTCGCCACTTCCTCCGGCAGTCCGCGGTGCGTGCGCCCGCCCTGTCCCGCATACTCGCCCTCCGAGTTCTCGCGCACGATCACCCAGTCGAGATCGCCGGGGCCGACGCCTGCGAGCGGCGAGGAGATTCCTGGCAGGATCCGAGTCGGACGCACGTTCGCGTACTGATCGAAGCCCTGGCAGATCGGCAGGCGCAGGCCCCACAGGGTGATGTGATCTGGAACGTCGGGCGCACCGACCGCGCCGAAGAAGATGGCATCGAAGGACTTGAGCTGCTCGGGGCCGTCCTCGGGCATCATGCGGCCGGTCTTCTTGTAGTAGTCCGAGCCCCAGTCGAAATGTTTGACCCGGAGCTTGAAGTCGCCGGCGCGCTGCTCGAGCGTCTCCAGGGCCTGGAGGCCGGCGGCGATCACCTCGGGTCCGATACCGTCGGCGGGGATGGCAGCAATCGAATATTCGCGCATGGGAATTCTCCAAAAATCAGAAATTGGGGTTCAGTGTTGGGCGACTGGCTGGATGGCGGCGCTCCTGCGATGCGAGCGGGCCACCAACAGCGTGAGCACGGCGGACAGGACCAGGAGGCCGGCGACGAAGTAGAGACCGCCGTTGAAGCTTCCGGTCTGCTCCTTGATCCAGCCGATCATCGCCGGGCCGACGAAGCCGCCGAGATTGCCGATCGAGTTGATCGTCGCGATGCCGGCAGCGGCTGCTGAGCCCGACAGGAACATGGTGGGCATGCTCCACAGCGGCGGCTTCGACGAGCTGATGCCGATGTTCACGAGCGTCAGGGCGATCAGCACGGTGACGACGCTGCCGGCGATCCCCGCATAGACGAGACCGAGGGAGGCAAGAAGGCAGGCGGCGACCACGTGCCACTTGCGCTCGCCGGTCCGGTCGGAGTGACGGGCCCACAGCACCATGGCGACGACCGCGAGGGTAGCCGGAATGGCATTGAGGAAGCCGACCTGAAGCGACGTCAGCCCGAACTCCTTGATGATCTGCGGCGCCCAGATGCCGAGCGTGTACAGGCCGGCGGAGGTGCCGAAATACACCAGCGCGAGGGCGAGCACCTTGGGATCGGCGAGGCCGCGCCAGATGCTGTGGCTCGCGGTGCCGCTCTTTGCGGCGCGCTCGGCATTCATCTCGTTCACGAGCCAGGCCCGCTCGTCGTCGGCCAGCCACTTCGCCTTCTCGGGACGGTCGGTCATGTAGAACAATACGACGACGCCGAGGATGACCGCGGGCACGGCCTCGATGAGGAACATCCACTGCCAGCCGGCAAGGCCGAGAATGCCGTGCATCTCGAGCAGGGCGCCGGAGATCGGCGAGCCGAGCGCCGTCGACAGCGGGGCCGCAGCCATGAAGAGCGCCGTCACGGCGGCACGCTTGCGGGCCGGGAACCAGTAGCTGAGATACAGGATGATGCCGGGGAAGAAGCCGGCCTCGGCCGCCCCGAGGAGGAAGCGGAGGGTATAGAAGCTGGTCGATCCCTGGACGAAGGCCATGCCGCCCGAGATGATGCCCCAGGTGATCATCACCCGTGCGATCCAGATGCGGGCCCCGACCTTTTCCAGGATCAGGTTCGAGGGCACCTCGAACAGGAAGTATCCGAGGAAGAAGATGCCGGCGCCGAAGCCGAACACGGCCGGAGAGAAGCCAAGATCCTTGTTCATCGTCAGCGACGCAAAGCCGATGTTCACGCGATCGATGAACGCGATGAAGTACAGCAGCATGATGAATGGAACGATGCGATAGGTAATCTTGCGCAATACGCGCGTTTCAAGCTCGCTTGCCATAAGCGTCTCCTCGTCTGTTTGTTCTTATTATTGATTACTGCGCTGATTTTTAGCGTTCCGGAGAAAATACGCCCGTCGAGCACGTGGCCTCAATCCACATAGAATTATACAAAAAAACGATATAATCCCGGACGGGGAGGAACCGGGATGGATCTGCATCAGCTTCGGTGTTTCGTGGCAGTCGCCGAGGAACTGCACTTCGGGCGCGCTGCCCAACGCCTTGGGATGCTGCCATCTGCGCTCGGACGCCATATCCGCATGCTGGAAGAGGATCTTGGAACACGGCTCCTGGCCCGCACCACTCGCAATGCCGCCCTGACCGACGAGGGAACCATGCTCCTGGACGAGGCACGCAGCCTGTTGTCACAAGCCGATGACCTGGCAGCGCGCTTCCGCACGCGGGGTCGGAGTCAGGCCGCGACACTCAGGGTCGGCGCCATCGACACTGCCGCTGCGGGCCTGATCCCGCCGCTCCTTCACGACTTTCGCGAGCGCCGCCCCGATGTCGCGGTGCAACTCCTCGAGGACAAAACGATCCGCCTGCTGCCGCGTCTGCTCTCCGGACGGCTCGACCTCGCATTCGTCCGTCCGCCGGACAGTCCCGACAAGCGGCTGGAATTTCTCTTCCTGTTCCACGAGACGGCCGTCGTGGCAGTCCCGATCGGGCACCCGTTGGCGGATCGGAAGCACTTGCGGATCACAGACCTTGCCGATGAGCCCCTGATCGTTCCCGAGCGGCGGTCACGCCCGCACAGCCATGACCTGACGATCAAGCTCTTTGCCGAGGCTGGGCTTCAGGCACGGATTACACAAGTTGCCGAAGAGAAGCAGACCATCATCAATCTCGTCGCGGCCCAGCTCGGCGTGGCGATCGTACCGCGGTGGACGTCGCGGATGACGACACCGGGCGTTCGCTACGTTCCTCTGGATGAAGCGGCGGGATCAATGAACAAGCTGCCGCTTGCCGCAGCATGGATCCGCGGCTCCCGCGATGCCGTGCGCGATGAGATGCTGGCCATGCTGAGAGACGGTCTCGGGGTCTATGCCGAACAGGCCTGAGAACAATACGAAGGGCCACTTTTGGCACCGGGCTGGCCTTAGTTTTACTTCCGCACCGCTGGAATGAGCGGACCATCTTTGCCCGCGATGCAAAGGCATGTGTTGGAAACAGGTGCCCGTAGGTGCTTGCGGCGAACTTCATCTGTGATGATCATGGTGATGAGTTTGACAATCTCGAGGCTGCGGAGAGAGCCACAAACATGCGCAAACTCGCTTGAAGGAAGTCGTGGGCGGTTGCCATGGAATGCCGCGCGTCCGAGCGGGATCCTGGACCACCAAACCCAATCGCTTCAAGGCATCACGCCATCAACGTTCCAACCGGATCAATCGTTGGGGCGGTACATAAGCCCCATACCATTGGCGGCCTAAAGGGTTGGCCTCCGCCCCCGCCTATGCGAGCATCCCCTGCCTCCAACACCGAACCGGAGGTGCTGGACATTCCATGAGACCGATCGCATCGCTTGTTTCACTATCAATGCTGCTGGGGCCGACGGCGGCTCTGGCGGGCCCGGGCTTCGACGTGATTGTTCTCGGTGCCTTGGGCGGCATTCAGGATGGCAATCTCACCTCCTATCTCATTCGTCCGCACGGGGACCGCAACGCCATCGCATGTGACGCGGGCAGCCTCGTGAACGGGTTGAAGGTTGCCCAGGACAAGGGCGTCTTCAGGGACGTGACGGTTCCTGCGGGGTCGACCGACAGCGTCATCGGGCACGTGCTGAAAAACGAGATCAAGGGTTACCTGATCAGCCACGCTCATCTCGACCATCTGGCGGGTCTGGTCATCGCCTCGCCAGATGACGGCAGCAAGACCATCTACAGCCTGCCATCGGTGAGTGCGCAGATCGAACAGACCTACTTCAACTGGCAGGCCTGGCCGAACATGCTGGATCGGGGCCAGCCTCCGCAACTGAAGAAGTATCATCTGGAAAACGTGACGCCTGGCGAAGCCAAGGATCTTGCCGGATCCGGGATGACGGTGACCCCCTTCCCGCTCAATCATGGAGGAGCCGAATCCACCGCCTTCCTCATCGAGAGCGGCGGCGACGCGATCCTGTGCTTCGGAGATACGGGCCCCGACGAGGTCCAGAAGGTCTCCAACATGCAGGACATCTGGAAGGCCGTTGCCGACAAGGTAAGGCAGCGGGCATTGAAGGCGATCATTCTGGAAGTGTCCTACACCAGCGACCGGCCGGACAACCTGCTGTTCGGGCACATGACGCCGAAGTGGGTTCACAAGACATTGCGCGACCTGGATCAGGCAGCCGGCCGCAACGCCGTGCAGGGTCTTCCAGTCGTCGTGAGCCACATCAAGTATTCACTCACGGACGAGCAGCCGCAGGAGGCGATCCGCAAGGAGTTGGAGGCGGGCAACGATCTTGGTGTCCGGTTCGTGATTCCGGAACAGGGCGCGCTCTACCACTTCCAATAGCGCCGCGACCTGGACGCTATCGTCATGTCTGCTCAAGGCCGGTACAGAACGTCTTCGTTAAGGTCCTCAACTCGGGAGCAGCCCAGATGGCCTAGCGTCGTCCAGAACTCTCGCTGCAGAAGTTCGAGGGTTCGGCGAACGCCGTACTCGCCATCGGCCGCGAGTCCAAGCGCGATCACGCGGCCGAGCGCAACCGCGTCCGCGCCCAATGCGAGTGCTGTGGCGATGTCGCTGCCGCGTCGGATCCCTGAGTCGAAGATGATCGGAATCTCACGCCCCACCGACTTGCGGATCGCCGGCAAGACGTCCAGAGCTGCGGGAGTGCGATCGACCGTGCGGCCGCCGTAATTCGAGACATAAAGTCCGACCGCACCGGCATCGAGAGCCGCGTGAGCGTCCTTGGCGCTCGTGACGCCTTTGACGATGCACGGGAGAGGCGCACGAGCGATGGCGCGCGCCGCCTTCTGCCAGTTCCAGCGCGGCTGCGTGAACTCCAGCAGCTCGACAAGGGCGGCCGGGTCGGACCGCCCCGGCCCGAAGTTGGCCGGGCCTCCCTCGCCTCGGATCGAAAAGCGGTCATCCATCATCCGCTCCCGCCATTGCCTGATGGGAGAGTATGTGACGCAGATGTACTTATAGCCGGCGGCCTTGGCCCGCTCCATGAGATCCACGACGGCATCTTCGTCGCCGACGAACGTCAGCTGAAATACCGACGCTACGGAGGAGGCAGCCGCGATATCTTCAAGCGGAAACGATGCGGCAACCGGCACCATCTGCCGAATGCCGAGGGCTTCCGCCGCGCGCCCGATGGCAAGGTGTCCGCCGGGATGGAATGCGGCCTCTCCGCCGAATGGCGCAATGAAAGCGGGAAAGCTCAGATCGAACCCCAGAACATCGGTCCGGGTATCGGGGTTGTCGATCCCTGCGAAAAGCGGGGCGACGAAGCGGTAACGGTCGAAAGCTGCCGTGTTGTCCTTTAGCGTGACTTCGTCGCCAGTCCCGCACCAGAGGTAATTCCACGCGACTTCCGACAGGTGCCGCTGGGCGTCGCGGTGGATCCCGCGCAGGGTCGTGTACTTCTCGTTGGTCGCGTAGCGATCATCGATCCGGCTGGTCTTCTCTGCCATTTTTGTTGTCCTATGGACTATGCGGGATCGCGCCGGCAATCGTCGGTCGGCAAGCCTCTCGGGAATGGCTGCGGGCAAAGGCCCGCAGCCCAATCTCCATCGCGGGACCGAAATCCGCGTTATCGTGCGGCGGTGATGATCACCTCGATCAGGCGATTGGGATCGCCGAGGCTCGCAATGCCGATCGTGGCGCGCGACGGGAGGTCATCCTCGGGAATCCACTCGAGCCAGGCCTTGTTCATCTCTTCCTTTTTCGACATGTCGCTCAAATAGATTCGCGCTGCGAGGATCTTGGACTTGTCGGAGCCGAGTTCCGCGAGGAAGGTGTCGAGCTTGGCGCAGACTTCCCGGGTCTGGTCCGCCATTCCCTGCGACAGGTCGTTGGCGGCATGTCCTCCGAAGTAAAGCACGCCGTTGTGCTCCACGGCGCCGTGCATGATCTTGTGCTTCCGGTGGCGGATGATTTCGGTCATTGGATGTCCTTTGTTTTTGAACGGCGTGTTTCACGCCGAGGCGGGAGTGTAGGGAGCGGTGTCGGTGGCCGGCTTCTCGCCCATGCAAATCTGGGCCAGCAAGCGTCCTGCATAGGGCCCGATGGTCAGACCGGCAGCACCGAGGCCATTGCCGATGATCAGCCTCTCCAAGCCCGCGACACGTCCGAGGATGGGCTTGTAACCGTCGCCCGCGGGCCGGAAGCCGATCCGGGTTTCGATAATGGTCCCCGATGCGAGCCCGGGCGCAATGGCAAGGCCCGCATTGAGCACTTCGGCCTGGCCGCTGGCCGTAACGCGATAGTCGAACCCGGTGTTGTCTTCCCGCGTTGCGCCGATCACGACGCGCGAGTCATCGAACGCCAGCATGTAGTGACTGGTCATCGGGAGCAGGACGGGCCAGGAGCGTGTTTCGACCCCCGGCAGGCGCAGGTGAACGATCTGCCCTCTTTGCGGGCGAACGGGGTGCTCCAAGCCGAGCGGCCGCAGGATCTGCGAGGCCCAGGCTCCCGCCGTGACGACGATCTCGTCCGCTTCGATCGGGCTTCCGTCGCTGCGAATGGCGCGTGCCCTCCCGTCCCGCAGTTCGAGCGACACGTGATCGTGGCGCAGAACGGCTCCCGCCGCGATGGCCGCGCGAGTCATGGCAGCGGCAAGAAGCCTGCCGTCGACGCGGGAGCCACCGGGGATGTAGATGCCGTCAAGATCCTCTCGCAACGGCGGGAACAGCCGCTTCGCTTCTGCGGCCGACACGCGCCGCACGTCCCCGGCCTCGGGCGCATCGGTGATACGGGTCTGGATCCTCTGCTCGGCGGCATCCAGTTCCTTCCGATCTTCGGCAACGACGAGCGCGCCGACGCGGCCGTACCCGAGATCCGTTTCTCCTCGCCGCGTCAAACCCTCGACCAGGTCGGCGTAGTAACGGGCTCCGGCAGCATAGAGAGCATACCATTCCGGATCGGTGACCTTCGTGGCCCAAGGGCAGACGATCCCGGCCCCTGCCAGGGTCGCCTTGCCCTGGTGAACCTCGTCGATCACCTCGACTTCAATGCCGCTCATGGCAAGATGATAGGCAACACTGGATCCAAGGATCCCTGCGCCGATCACGACAACACGCATCTTCAAGCTCCGCATGAAGGGAATAGGCTTTGCGCCGAATCGTGAACCACGGCGCAAAGGCAATTAAGATCGAGGGGGAGGAACCCTTCAGTCCTCCCCGCCCGGCTCTGACAATTCGGATCGAATCAGGGCACCGTTACGCCTGAGAAGCGGCT
Source organism: Microvirga zambiensis WSM3693 (assembly GCF_016735695.1). Lineage (GTDB taxonomy): Bacteria > Pseudomonadota > Alphaproteobacteria > Rhizobiales > Beijerinckiaceae > Microvirga > Microvirga zambiensis. The sequence goes on from NZ_JAERQD010000027.1 coordinate 22,559, forward strand.
GGTTCCGAACACGGCCGGCTTGAATCCCGAAACCGATTTGCTGACCGCGAGAAGCGCCGAGGAGCTGCCGAAAAGAATGGCCGGCACCTCGTCGTTGAAGACGACTTGCGCCTGCTTGTAGAGATCCGCACGCTGGCCCTGGTCGGTGATCTGCCCGGCACGGGAGATCAGGTCGTTGAACGTGGCATTGCACCACGAGCCGATGTTCGACGGGCTAGGCTTGCCCTGAGAATTGCAGGTAAAATAGTTGTTCGGGATCTGGCTCGGATCCGGGAAGTCCCAGATGCCTCCGAACATCGCGGTCTTCGACTCGCCCAGTCGTGCGCGCTTGACGTACTCGCCCCACTCGTAGGTCACGATCTCCGCCTTGACGCCGATCTTGGCCCAGTCCGCCTGGATCAGTTCGGCGGCACGGCGGCCGTTCGGCATGTAGGGGCGTGTGACGGGAAGTGCCCAGATCTGCGTCTCGAGACCATTGGGATATCCTGCCTCGGCAAGAAGGCTCTTCGCCTTTTCGAGATCGTACGAATGACCCTTCAGGTCGGCATTGTGCCCCCAGAGAGCGGCCGGGATGAGAGCCCCTGTCACCGCGCCCGTGCCGTCAAAGACGTTGTCGACGAGGCCCTTCATGTTGATGGCATGCGCGAGTGCCTGACGGACGCGTTTGTCCTGGAACGGCTTCTCCTTGAAATTGAAGGCGAGGAAGCCGGAGGATGCGACAGGCGTCTCAACGAGGTTGAGCTTGGCGCTGGCTCTGATCACCTCGCGATCGGCCGGGCTGGGCGCATTGGCGATGTGGCACTCTCCCGCTTGCGCGCGCTGCAAGCGAACCGGTGCATCCACCGTGATCGGCATGATCAGATCATCAACCTTCGGCGTCCGAGAAAGGTCTTTCGCCTTTTCTCCCCAGGTATCATGGAAGGCCTTGAACCGTACGGCGGCATTCGTCTGATAGACTTGCAGCTGGAACGGGCCTGTGCCGATGGGCTGCAAGTCGAGTTGTTCAGGCGTTCCGGCCTTGAGCAGCTGATCGGCATACTCGGCCGAGAGAATGACCAGAGACTGGTGCGACAGGATCCCGATGAAGGGCGCCAACGGCTCCTTGAGCGTGAACGCAACCGTGTGCTCGTCTATTTTCTTCACCGATGTCAGAACATCCGCGAGCTTGGTATTGAAGGTGATATAGTTTCCGCCGTTGACTTTGGCATAGGGATGATCGCCCCGCATCATGCGCTCGAAGCTGAAGACCACATCATCCGCATTGAAGTCACGAGAGGGCTTGAACGCCTTGTTGGACTGCCATTTCACCCCGCTCCGCAGCTTGAACGTATAGGTCCTGCCATCTTCGGAGACGGACCAGCTTTCGGCGAGGCTCGGCTCGAGTTCCGAACCGCCGGCCTTGACCGAGACGAGCTGATCGTAGATCTGGCCTGTCACGATGCTCGTGGTCGCGTTGCTGGTCAGCTGCGGGTTGAAGGTCTCCGGGCTTCCTTCAATGCAAACGACGAGGCTGCTGCTCAAGGCGGGTGAGGCGGCCGACATCAAGATCGCCAACGCTCCCACGGAAATCACTGATTTCATCACGCTCAATCCCTTTGGTTATTGTACTGCAGACGCGCTGCTCCCGAACGATCCTCGTAAGACAGGTCTCGCGCTACCTCAGGAGAGGCTTTGCTCATCGTCGCCAGCCGGTCCAACCGAACGGGGTCCACAGCCCTTGAGGGAATTAGAGGTACCGAGAATATGATTGTCAAATTGCTTTTCTGCCGTCCATTATAACCAAAATTCATGATCTATGCGAACCGTTCCGGGGAAAATGCGATGAATATCAGGCAGATAGAAGCTTTTCATGCCTTCATGGAAACAGGTTCGGTCACCCATGCGGGGGAGAGATTAGGCATCTCGCAGCCTGCCGTCAGCAAGCTGTTGAAGGGCTTCGGTGAGAGTTGCGGCTTCAAGCTCTTCATGCGCAGCAACGGACGCCTTGTTCCAACCCTCGAGGCGCGCCTCATGGGAGCGGAGGTCGAAAAGCTGATCGCCGGCACGGAGCGGATCCAGCGTGTCGCAGCAGCCGTGCGGGACCGCGAGTGGGGCCAGGTCACGATCGCGGCGCTTCCGGCTTTGGCCTCGCGCTATCTGCCCCGAGCCCTCTCTCCGTTTCTGGCTGAGCAGCGGGATCTGCGTCTGACGCTTCAAAGCCGGGCCTCGCCGCGCATCGCGGAACTCGTCATGGCGCAGCAGATCGATATCGGCCTCAGCGTCCTTCCCTTCGACCATCCCGACGTGACGGCCGAGGCCGTCGTCCGCTTTGATCTCATGTGCTTTCTGCCCGCACGGCATCCGCTGGCCGGGAAAGCCACCATCGGTGTGGAGGATTTGCGGAACGAATCCTTCATCTCCCTGGAACGGGACGATTGTTCCCTGATGACAATCGATCGGGCATTTCAGATGCGCGGCGTGCAGAAGCGCAACCAGATCGAAGTGCCCATGTCGGAGACGGCCTGCAGCTTCGTCGCCAACGGCATTGGCGTCTCCATTCTGCCGCCCTTCATCGGCATGGACTACCCATCGGATCAGTTGATCCGTCGTCCGCTGCTTCCAAAGACATCGATGGATATCTGGCTCCTGACATCCAGCCGACGCCCGCTGTCCCTCGCGGCGCAGCAGCTCGTCGAGTTCATCCGCGCCGCCTTGGTTCAATTTCAACAATCATGACCCGCGGCGTCCTCTGGGCGTCGAGGGACTCGCCGTGGAGTCCGATCGCACAGGATTGTCGCAGGCAGGGATCAGGTAAGATAGCGCTCGACCAGACGCGCCCAGAGTGCGGATCCGGTGGTCAGGCTATCGTCTGCAAAGTCGTATTTCGAGCTGTGCAGAATTGGGGAGTTCAGTCCGTTGCCGAGACGCAGGAAACTTCCCGGCTTGTGCTCGAGGAAATAGGCGAAATCCTCACTCCCCGGAATCATGTGGCAGGTTGACACTCTCTCTGTTCCGAGCAACTCCTCCGCGACGGTGCGGGCAAAGGCCGTTTCGGCCTCGGAATTGACGACGACCGGATAGCCCCGCTCATAGTCGATCTCGGCGGTGGCGCCGTAGCCATCGACAACCGACTGCGTCAGTTTCACGATGCGCTTCTGCAGGAGGTCACGAATCTTCGGATCAAAGGAGCGGACGCTGAGTGCGAGCTTCGCATATTCCGGAATGACGTTGACGGCGTTGCCTGCCTGGATCGTTCCCACGGTGACGACCGCAGTCTGCGTCGGATCGACATTTCTCGATACGATGGTCTGGAGCGAGACGACGAGATTGCAGGCGATCACCACCGGGTCGACGGTGAGATGGGGCCGCGAGGCATGGCCGCCGACCCCCTTGATCGTTATGCGGACGGTATCGGCAGACGCCATCATCGGCCCGGAACGCAGAAGGATATTGCCTTCCGGTGCACCGGGATGGTTGTGCAGGCCGAAGATCGCATCGAAGGGGAAGCGCTCGAAGAGGCCATCGGCGATCATTGCCTGAGCGCCGCTGACCTTTCCGGCTTCCTCCGCAGGTTGGAAAATCAAAGTGACGGTGCCGTCGAAGCGACGGGTGCGCGCAAGGTACTCGGCAGCCCCCAGCAGAACCGTCGTATGCCCGTCGTGGCCGCAGGCGTGCATCTTGCCGAGGCTTTGACTTGCATAGGTGAGACCTGTCTCCTCCGCGATCGGAAGAGCGTCCATGTCGGCGCGGATTGCGATGCCCTTTTTGCCGGTGCCGGCACTCAGGCGCGCGACGACGCCGTGGCCGCCGACATTGCGGGTGACCTCGTAGCCCCAGCCCTCAAGCTTCTCGGCGACGAAGCGCGCCGTTTCGGCCTCCTCGAAGGAGAGTTCCGGATTGGCATGGAGAAACCGCCGGATTTCGGTGAGCTCCGCCTCCATGGCGTCGAAGTCCGAAACTCTGGCAAAGACGTTGTCGTTGAGCATGAGATCCATCGCAATATCAGGATAGGAATGGCTTTGAGAGACGGCTGCCGATGACTACAGAAAGCGCGACAGGAAGGCTTTCGTGCGGGGATGCTGCGGATTGCCGATCACATCCTCGGGGGCGCCCATCTCGACAATCTTGCCGCCGTCCATGAAGACCACGCGGTCGGCCGCCTCGCGGGCAAAGCCGATTTCATGGGTGACGACGATCATGGTGAGACCCTGTTTGGCAAGATCGCGCATGGTCGCCAGCACCTCGCCGACCAGTTCCGGATCGAGCGCCGATGTGGGCTCGTCGAACAGCATCAGCTTCGGCTTGATCGCCAGGGCGCGGGCAATCGCGACACGCTGCTGCTGGCCGCCGGAAAGCTGGCGAGGGTAGCTTGCCGCTTTTTCCGACAGGCCGACCCGCTCCAGAAGCTTCAAGGCGTTCTGGGTCGCTTCCTGACGGCTCTCGCCGTGGATCCCGACGGGCGCCTCGATAATGTTCTGCAGCACCGTCATATGCGGGTAGAGGTTGAACTGCTGGAACACCATGCCGATGTTCCGGCGCTGGCGCGCAATGCCGTTTGCGGAGAGCTTTTCCAACTGCCCGTTGCGGAGCCGGTAGCCGATCTGCTGGCCGTCAACCGCGATGAAGCCCTTGTTGATGGCTTCAAGGTGATTGATGCAGCGCAGGAGGGTCGACTTTCCGGAACCGGAAGGGCCGAGGATCACAACGACCTCGCCCGGCATGATGTCGAGATCGATGCCCTTCAGCACCTCCAGCTCATCGAAGGACTTGTGGACATCACGTGCCTGGACAAGAGGGTTCATGGACTGGACGGCGTTCAATGACTTGCCTCCTGAACAGCGGCACCCGCGAGAACCGGCTTCTCGGCAGCTCCGGTCCGGCGATCGCTTCGGCCGTAATAGGCCTCGATATAGCTCTGCCCGACATTGAGGATCGAGGTGATGAGGAGATACCAGATGACGGCCACGAGCAGCATCGGGACGATCTCGAACGTACGGTTATAGATGGACTGCACGGAGTAGAGCAGATCGGCCATCGCGATCACACTGACGAGAGATGTGGCCTTGATCATGCTGATGAGCTGGTTGCCGGTCGGCGGCACGATCGAGCGCATGGCCTGCGGGATGATGATGCGCCACAGGGCCCGCGCCCTCGTCATGCCGAAGGCTTCCGCCGTCTCGGTCTGGCCGCGATCCACGGACAGAAGACCGCCGCGGATGATCTCTGCCATATAGGCCGCCTCGTTGAGGGCCAATCCGACGATTGCGGCCGTCATCGGCGTGATCACCGAATTCGTGTCCCAGCTCGCAAGCGTCGGACCGAAGGGAATCGCGATGGAAAGCTGCGGGAACAGGGTCGAGAGATTGTACCAGAAGATCAGCTGTACGAGCAGCGGCGTGCCGCGGAAGAACCAGATGAACAATGCGGCAAACGAGGTTGCCAGGCGATCCTTCGACATGCGCGCGATGGCGAGGCCCAGCCCGAGGACGGTGCCGAGCGCCATGGCGACGACCGTCAATCCAAGACTCACATAGAGGCCGCTGATGACCGTCGGGTTGAAGAAATAGGCGGCGACGACGGGCCAGCCGAAGTTTTCGTTGTGCGCGACGATCCAAGCGAAGTCCACAGCAACGAGGACGATCGCCACCCAGAGGATCAACCGCCCGAGACGGAAGGGAGCGTGGGCCGTCGCCACGTCCCGGAAGGGCGCATCGCCTGCCGGCGATGCGCTCGTCAGAGGAAGCCCGCTCATTTCGGCAGGATCCCGCCGAGGTTGATGCCGGGTTCTTTGATCATGTTGTTCTCAAGACCCCATTTCTTCATGATCGCGGCATAGGTTCCGTTGCTCATCAGAAGCTTGATGGTATCGAGCAGCAGCGGCCCGAGAGGCGAGCCCTTGGGCACGACGGCGCCCTGGTAGAGATCCTCGAAACCGTTCTTCTGACCAACGCCCGTCAGCTCGAGCTGACCATTGGCCTGGGATACGAAATAGGTAAGAGGGGCCTGTGAAGAGAAAAACGCATCGGCGCGTTTTGAGCGAACGGCGAGGATCGAGCTCGGCTGGTCGGTGTAGGACTGAACCGTGAGAGCCTCCTTGCCGTCGGCCTTGCACTTCTCCGCCTGCACCTGGATCACACGTTCGGCAGAGCCGCCCGCCATCACCGCGATGCGGTTGCCGCAGGCGCTGTCCAGCGAGGTGATGCTCTTGGGGTTGCCCTTCTGGACCGAGAACACGACGAATTCCTGAACCCAGTCGACGAAGTCATTGGCCTCTTCGCGGCTCTTGAAGTCGCCGACAGGTCCGAACGCAAACTGGTAGCGTCCCGAATTGATGCCGGCGAGCAGGGCCGGAAGGCCGCCGACCGTAGCGTGCTCGATCTTGACGCCGAGAACCTGGCCGATGGCGTCGGTCAGATCGTTGCTGGCGCCGGTCATCTCCGTGCCGGTGACGATCTCATAGGGAGGAAACGAACCATTGTTGACCGAGATCATCTTGCCTTCGGTGCGGACGGCCTCGGGCAGGCGTGCCCGCAATTGCTCATTCACGGTCTGCTTGGGGATCGCGGCTTCCTGGGCAAGGACGGGAGCTGCAAGAACCAGGGCAGCGAGGGTTACGGTAGCGATCAGTTTCGAATGCATTTCGATGGGCCCTTTCGGTATTGGGGAAGACGGCTTCTCGTCTGTAACGCCGACAGAATTCTCACTTCATATTTGCATGCAGGGGAAAGAGCTCAGCCGGCGTCAGCAAGCGTGGCAGAATCTTCTGCTCGTGAAGCTCGGTGGCGAAGTCGCCGATCATCTTTCCATTCGCCTCGAGCCCGCTGATATTCCAGGAGGGGGGCAAATCGGTGGCGCAACGGCGCAGCTCGTCGATCATCCAGGGCGTCGTGTCGGCATATTTCTCGCGCTTCTGCAGCCACATGCGCTGCGAGGCGTCGATAAGCTCGCTGAGCTCGTCCATGACCCATGGATGCTCCTTCACGATCTCGGCCTTGAAGCCGATCAGGTGCATTCCCGGCACATAGCCGACCTCATGAAAGTAAGCGACTTCGGCCGCCCTGAAGTCGTCGAGAACCTGGCGCAGGGGCGAGTCCTGATCAAAGAATCCGGGCGGCATGAAGGGGGTGAGAACGGCATCGAGGCCGCCATCTTTCAGAAGCTCCACCATCGGGCGCTCGCCGGGAGCGGCCTCGATGCGGCCCGGGCGGCCGAAACCGTCGAGCCGGTCCGTGATGGGATGAGCCTCCGTCAGCCGGCCCGCGTACCACATGGCGTCCTCGACGCCGACACCTTCGCGGCGTATGGCCGCGCGGGTCCAGGTATTGCCGGAATCCCGCCATCCGGTCACACCGATTTTCTTGCCGCCGAGATCGGAGAGCCGGCGGATCGGGCTCTCTTTCGTCGTGATGATGCAGCGATGACGAAAGCCGCGCATGATGAAGTTCGGAATTCCGACAACGCTTTCATCGTCGTCGTGCCGGAGCTGCGCATAGCGGCTGAAGGACATCTCGGCCGCATCGTACGATGGGTCGTGTGCGACGTTCGAGATCAGAGTTCCGACGCGATCGATCTTGATATCGAGGCGGGGCGACTGAACGTCGCCCAACACCAGAGGCGTCATGTAGTCCCAGTCGCGAAGGGCAAGTCGGAGAGTCAACGGCATCAGAAATCGCTCGCAACAAAACTAATATTCTTTCAATTAAAATGTTCATATTAGATTGATCAAACACTATTATGTTATTGAACATTAATTTGGTGTCGCATGACAGAAACCCGAGACGCCCGCTGGATCGCGGCGAAGCTGACCGACCGGACCATCCGCGGGATCGCCCTGGAGACAGGCGCCTTGATCCGTGCCGGCGCGCTGCCGGTTGGTACAAAGTTGCCTTCGATCCGCGATCTCGCTTTCGCGCTCGGAGTCAGCCCCGCGACGATTTCGGAAGCCTGGAGCGAACTGCGCCGTCAGAAGATCATCAGCGGGCGCGGGCGGAACGGCACCTGGGTCAGCGGCGATCGTTTCGTCGCCAAGCCGCACCGGCTCGGAAGTTCGGGCAATTACGGCGAGGACATCCTGAACCTGACCGCGGCTGTTCCCGATATACGCCTGTTGCCGCCTCTCGCCGAAGCCATGGCCTATGGCGCCTCCGCAGAGAACCTCAACAGCTACGAGCGCAACCGAATCCTGCCGGAGCTCGAAGAGGAGGTCAGGAAAAAATGGCCCTATGAGCCGGAAGCGTTCCTGGCGACGAATGGCGGATACAACGCGGTCTATACATTGGTTCACGCGCTGATACAGCCGGGCGCCTCGGTCGCGATCGAAGATCCGACCGGCATGCGCCTTCTCGATATTCTGGAGGATCGAGGCGTTCGCATCGTGCCCGTTCAATGCGACGATGAAGGACCATTGCCGTCGTCTCTCGAGGCGGCGATGAAATCCAGGCCGGCTGCATTTATCTTCCAGCCGCGGCTGCACTCCGTCACCGGCCAGACCGTCAGTCGAATGCGCCTCGAAGCCTACGCCGCAATTCTAAGGGATACCGATACGCTCATCGTCGAGGATGACGGCGTCGGAGATATTTCGGACGCTCCGCGGCATTCTCTCGGCGCATACTTTCCAAACCGCCTCATCCATATCCTGTCATTCTCGAAGACGCATGGACCCGATTTGCGTCTTGCCGTCCTCTCCAGCTCCCGGGCCATCATCGATCAGATACAATCCTATCGGAGCTTCAGCGCCGGCTGGACGAGCCGCATTCTCCAAGGTGCCACGGCGTGGTTGCTGCGCGATGAAGCGACCCAGGAAACCGTCGAGCGCGCTCGCCTCGTCTATCATGAGCGGCGCGCCCATCTTGTTGACGCTCTGCAGCACAGAGGCGTCGAGGCGATGCACGGTGCAGGTCTATGCGCATGGGTTCCGGTCGCATCGGAGCCGTTCGCCATGGTGACGCTTGCAGCCCACGGCATTGCCGTCCATCCGGGAGCCAAGTTCTCCAATTTGCCCACCTTTTATCTGCGCGTCGCAACGGCCACCCTAGCGGATCGCTATGAGAACGTTGCAGATGCGATCGCATTGGCAGCGGGCACATGAGTAGACGGCAAGCGAAAGCTCTGCCCGGGATCTAAAATAGTATAGTGGCTGAATAGGCCACTCCTGTCTCAGAATTGTGCACCCCGCGGCGATCAGGCTTGCGGAGCAGTGCCATTTGAGGATTGTTCGAACGGAATGGTGATTGGCGCGTTGACCGGCGATGCCTGCGATTTAATCTTGGAAAGCCGGCGAACATCATGGTCACCGAACCGTCAGTGCCTTCCGTACTGCAGGACTTCGTCGCGAGGTCGCGCTTCAGCCGAGAGGGCGCGGTCATTACCGATCTCGACGGCACGGCCGTTCACGAATTCGAGGGACGCGTTGTCATTCCGGACGCCGTTTCGCATGCGCTGAAACACCTGCGCGACCTCGGCAGGCCCGTCATCTTGAACTCGCTGAGATTCCCGCTCAACGTCATCCGCACCTTCGGCAGAGAGTGGTATTCCATCACCAATGCTCCCTTGCCCCTGATCTCCCTCAACGGCAGTCTCATGGGCTATCTCCATGAGACCGCGCAAGGCGAAATCGCCTTTGACGAGATCAAGGCCTTTCCGCTGGAAGCCTCGGAAATCGACGAGGTGTTGATTGGAGTTCAGGCTCTGGTTGCGGACGGGATTACCGATCTCATCGTTTTCTATTACCCCCGCGACTGGATGCAAGGCGAGTTGATCTGGACGCCGGCACCGGACCGGTTGCCGGAGATTCAAGCAAAATACCGCAGTGCCACGGCAGTCGTGACGACCTCCGTCGCCGAATTGGGAGAAACCCTCCACGCCCAGGATATCTGCATGCTGCTCCTCCTGATCAATGCCGAGGAGGATCGCCTCATGGCGTACCAGCACGCGAAGCGTTCCAACTTTGTCACGCATAAAGGCGTCGACAAGCTTTCGGGCACTCAGGCGCTGGCGGCGTTGCTCGAGATCGATCTTGCTCACGCAGTCGGGGCCGGTGACACGGCCATGGACAGCTTCCTGAAAGGGGTCGGCCTTGCTGTCCATGTCGGTGACTTCGTGCTTGAGTACAAAGGTCTGCTCGCGACGTTGAGGGTCAAGGATTCGCTGGAACTTGGAGCCGTGCTGTTCCGGCTCGCCGAACTGCAACGGGGAGAACGGCTTTGAACGAGTGCATGCCGGAGCCACCGAGCATCGATGAGCGCCAGGCGCGCGCCATGGTTAGAGCAATCATCGACCATCACTTCGGGTCGAAGCCGAAGCGCATCAATCGAAAGGGCGGCGGCATCAGCAACTTCGTCTTCGAGGCGAACCACACCGACGGAGATTTCATCGTCCGGATGAACCCCCAGCCTGGTAAGATCAAAGAATATCTGAAAGAGCAATGGGCGATGGCTCGCGCCCAGGAGGTTGGCGTCCCGGTGCCCGAGGTTCTCGAGGTCGGCGCCGATATCGTGCCGATTCCGTATATGATCTCCCGCAAGGTTGAGGGAACGGAAGCGACGCACCACCCGGAGCGCATGGCGATCCTGCGCGAAATGGGCCGCCTGACGGCGCTCATTCATACCATCCCGACAAGCGGATTCGGCCACACGTTCGACTGGTCGAATAACCAGCTCTCACGCAAGGAGAATTGGGCCGAGTATCTGAAACGTGAACTGAACGTCGAGCAGCGTCTCAAGGTCCTCGATGTCAACAAGATGCTGTCCAAGTCACAGCTCAAGAGCCTTCATGGGACGCTGCGCAGCATCGAGGACCTGAACTCCGATCCGGTTCTCAACCATGGCGATATGCGGCTCAAAAATGTAATGGCGGACGAAGCGGGTGAAATCACCGCCGTGATCGACTGGGAGTTCTGCTCGTCGAACATCGCGCCCTTCTGGGACTTGGCATTGTCCCTGCACGATCTATCGGTCGATGCCAAACAGGCCTTTCTGGGCGGTTATGGTTCGAGCGAGGCCGAAATCCGTAAGATGGCGCCGATCCTGAAGGCGATCAACGTCATCAATTATGCTCCCTTCGTCGAGCGCGCCGCCGAGGAAAAGGATCAGCGACGCCTCGACCAGTATCGAACGCGTTTCAGCGGAGCCCTCGACCTTTATTCGCTCTGACGGGGCGATCGGATAACGGATTGGAGCATAAAGGAATCCGCAATTGGATTCCGAAGTGGAATTCACCTTTGGGCCGGACGCTCTATCCCTTGGCGGTGACGGCAGGCACCGGCTGTGCCGGGCAGGACACGACGAATTCGGAGTGCAGCGGCGTGATCTCGATGCCGCTGACGAGGGTGCAGCCCTTCATGGCCGGCGTCGTGGCGATGTACTCCAACGCGGCATCCTCATGTCTGACGCCGGTGGTTGGCGAGACCGACGGCTCTCCTCTCCACGACTGACAGAACGTCTGGCGCATTTCAGAGGCAGCATACGCGGCGACGAGAAGTCTTCCGTTGACGGGCTGCCGATAGACCTGGAATCCGCCGCCGCATGCGGTCGTCACATTGACGGACGGAACCGCTACATAGTCGGAAAGCGACCCACCTTTTGGCTCCGAGGCACATCCGGAGATCGCACCGACGAGAACGATCGTGGCAGTCAGGAACAGGGGCCGGTACAGCATCGATTACGCACCTAAGGAAGGGGAACGCACTTCTAGCAGGCGTTGCCAAGCTTGTCCCGCATCAAACCGGCGCGGTCCGGTGTCGATCGAACCTGTCTGCTAGATCTAACGGTGAAGGAGTCGAATTTCCACTTTTGATTGAGAGAACGATAAGCTTGTCGATATGAGCGAATTCTCATCACCTTGGGGCAAAAGACTGTAAAATCCGAATGATATCAATAGTGCCGGCATCTGATGTCATGGCTCGCGCAATCCAGCCCGCCCCGACCGGCCAGGACGAAACAAGTCCAGGTTGACGAAGATCGCGCCAGCCGCAGCCATCAGAGCCAGAGCGCCCCAGGTAAGCGCGTAAACCAGGTGGCTATTGGAAAAAGCAATCACCGTAAGTCCCGCGACAGGCAGGCGGCGCTCCCCGGACGCACGCTCCGCGTCGATAAAGTATGGCGCGACCTTCTCCAGGCCACGCGCCGCTGCGATTGCGCCGACGTCGCGGGAGTACCAGCGGCCGGACGCCGGATCATTCGCACGCAGAAACGCCCCGCTTGGCTCCGGCATGCGCAGCAGACCAGTCACCGTGACGGGTCCCGGGCCCGGCGGCTGCCAGGAGGCCGGATCGCGTTCGGTCGCTGGAACGAAGCCGCGGTTGACGAAGATCGTCGTTCCGTCATCTCGGGCCAGGGGCGTCATGACCCAGTATCCCTCGCCCAGTTCGGTTACGGCCTTGACGAGCGTCGAGCGATCCCCGAGCCACTCGCCCATCGCAGTCACGCGCCGATACTCATCGGCGGCAGCCGATATTCCGGCCCAATCCGCCGGTCCGGGCGCAGGAATCGGGACGGCGTGGACCCGCGCCTCCACGCGCGCGATCAGATCGAGCTTATAGGCGCGCCGATGGACCTGCCAGACGGCAAGCGCGATGAGGCCGGCCACGATCAGAATCGCAGCGAGATCGAAGGCGATCAGCCATGCGATTTTCCGGCGGGTCAGGGCTTCTGCAGGGCCTCGTGCGGCGACATCGGCATCATGTTCTGATCCATGTGATACATGACCCATATCGAGCCAACCAGCGTGATGACGACAAGTGTGAGCGTGAACAGCAGGGCCAGGAAGGTCCAGCCGCCCTCGGATTTGGTATTCATGTGCAGGAAGTAGATCATGTGGACCACGATCTGCACAGCAGCGAAGGCCATGATCACGATGCTGGTCAAGAGCGTGTCGTTCAGGACGTTCGCCATCACGAGCCAGAACGGGATGGCGGTCAGGATGACCGACAGGACGAAGCCGGTCACGTAGCTTTTGAACGTGCCCTGCGCGTCGTGGGAATGATCCCCGTGCGCCTCGCCGTGACCGTGCGGCTCCCCGGCGAGTCCGGGCTCGGTGACCTGGCTCATCGCATGGCTCCCATCAGGTAGACGAAGGTGAAGACACCGATCCAGACGACGTCGAGGAAGTGCCAGAACATGGAGAGGCACATGAGCCGGCGCTGGTTCGCCACGATCAGCCCGCGCCGGCGCACCTGCACCATCAGCGTCACGAGCCAGACGATGCCGAAGGTGACATGCAGCCCGTGCGTCCCCACAAGCGCGAAGAAGGAGGACAGGAACGCGCTGCGCTGAGGAGTGGCGCCTTCACGGATCAGATGGGAGAATTCGTAGAGCTCGATCGCGATGAAGCCTGCTCCGAACAGGCCCGTGACCGCCAGCCAATTCAGGGTCGGCCTGATCCGATCCTTCTGCATCTCCAGCATGGCAAAGCCGTAGGTGATCGACGACAGGAGCAGCAGGCCCGTATTGACGGCGACGAGCCGCAGGTCGAACAGGTCCGCTCCCGACGGCCCCGCCGCATAGTTGCGGCCGAGCACGCCGAAGGTGGCGAACAGCGCCGCGAAGATGAGGCAATCGCTCATCAGATAGAGCCAGAAGCCGAACAGCGTGCCCCCGTCTCCGTGGGCGTGCCCTTCCTCGTCGTAGAAGACAGGCGCCGTGGCGCCGGGCGGAGGGGTCGTCTCGTGCATCGCCTCAAGCCCCTCCCACCAGTTGCGCCGCTCCTTGGCTTTCGATCCGGACGACGTCCTCGGCCGGGATGTAATAGTCCCGGTCGTAGTTGAACGTGTGGATGATGGCGACCGCGAGGACACCGACGAACGACAGGGCTGCCAGCCACCAGATGTACCAGACCAGGGCGAAGCCGAGCACGGTGCTGAGCACCGCCAGGATGACGCCAGTGCCGGTGTTCCTGGGCATGTGGATCGGCCTGAAGCCTTCCATCGGCCGATCGTGACCGCGCTTCTTCATGTCCCACCACGCATCGAGATCGTGAACCACAGGCGTGAAGGCGAAATTATAGGGTGGAGGCGGCGAGGTGGTCGACCATTCGAGCGTCCGGCCGCCCCAGGGATCTCCGGTGAGGTCGCGCAGCTGCTCGCGTTTGAAGAAGCTGACGACGAGTTGGATCACGAAGGCCAGGATGCCGGCCATGATGATGAAGGCGCCGATCGCGGCCAGCGTCAGGAACGGCTGGACGGCCGTGTCCTCGAAATGCTGCGTCCGGCGCGTCACGCCCATCAGGCCGATGATGTAGATCGGCATGAACGTGATCCAGAAGCCGATCAGCCAGCACCAGAACGACGCCTTGCCCCAGAACGGGTCGAGCTTGTAGCCGAAAGCCTTCGGGAACCAGTACTGGACGCCCGCGAGCAGCCCGAACACCACGCCGCCGATGATGACGTTGTGGAAATGCGCGACCAGGAACAGGCTGTTGTGCAGGACGAAGTCGGCGGGCGGCACCGCGAGCAGCACGCCGGTCAATCCGCCGAGCACGAAGGTCGGGATGAAGCCCATCACCCAGATCATCGGCGTCTCGAAGCGGATCTTCCCCCGGTACATGGTGAACAGCCAGTTGAACACCTTGGCGCCCGTCGGGATCGAGATGATCATCGTCGTGATGCCGAAAAAGGCATTGACGTTGGCGCCCGCCCCCATGGTGAAGAAGTGATGCAGCCAAACGAGCCAGGATACGAGGGCGATCACCATCGTGGCGTAGACCATCGACGTGTACCCGAACAGGCGCTTGCCGGAGAAGGTGGACACCACTTCCGAATAGATGCCGAAGGCCGGCAGGATCAGGACATAAACTTCCGGATGGCCCCAGATCCAGATGAGGTTCATGTACAGCATCGAGTTGCCGCCGAAGTCGTTCGTGAAGAACCGCGTTCCGACATAACGGTCGAGGGCGAGGAGCGCCAAGGTCGCGGTCAGGACCGGGAAGATCGTGACGATGATGGCGTTGCTGGCAAGGGTCGTCCAGGTAAAGACCGGCAGCTTCATCATCGTCATGCCGGGCGCGCGCATCTTCACGATGGTGGCGATCAGGTTGATTCCGGACAGCGTGGTGCCGACGCCCGCGATCTGGAGGCCCCAGATGTAGTAGTCGACTCCGACGCCGGGGCTGTAGGCTGCTCCCGACAAGGGCGGATAGGCGAGCCATGTGGCCCGCGAATACTCTCCCACGAAGAGCGACGTCATGGTGAGAACGGCGCCGCCCACCGTCATCCAGAAGCTGAAATTGTTCAGGAAGGGGAAGGCCACGTCGCGCGCGCCGATCTGCAACGGCATGATGTAGTTCATGACGCCGGTCACGAAGGGCATCGCCATGAAGAAGATCATGATCGTGCCGTGAGCGGTGAAGATCTGGTCGTAATGGTGCGGCGGCAGGTACCCCTCCGACGCGCCGACCGCGAGAGCCTTCTGCGTGATCATCATGATCGCGTCCGCGAAGCCGCGCAGCAACATGATGATGGCGAGAATGATGTACATGATGCCGATCTTCTTGTGATCGACGCTCGTGAACCATTCCCGCCACAGGTATCCCCATTGGCCGTACCAGGTGACCGCGCCCACTAGCGCCAATCCGCCCAAGGCTACGACGATGAACGTCACGAGCAGGATCGGCTCATGGTACGGAATGGCCTCGAGTGTCAGTCGCCCGAAGATCAGTTGCTGGAGATCGAGGTTCGAGAACATGCTGCTGCTCGCTCCAATCAGTGCTGATGGCCGTCGGTCGGACGGGTGTTCAATTGCGCCGGCGCAGGCCCACTGCCCGGACCGGGCGGGACGGTGCCGCGCTCCTGGCCGGGCTGGTCGCGCGGTATCACGCCTTGCGGCTCCTCGGAACTTCGAGGTGCGCGGCCGGAGGCCGGGAAGGTCGCGCCGGACGGCTCGCTGCCGCTTTCCAGGCGACGGCTGTCGTAGTCGAGCCGCTGACGGTTGGCCTCACTGTCCTCCGCCGCGCCGCCCATCCTGTCGATGTGGTGCATCTCCTGCACGCACATCTGGCCGGGAGCGACGCACATGCCGACCGCGGCGGTAAAGAGGCCATCCTCCACGGAGCCGAAGAATCGGACAGGTTCCGCCTCGCTCGGCTTTTCGAGCTTGAGATAGGCCTCGCGGTTGAGGGGCTCTCCGGCGGCCTTCGCCTTCGCCACCCATTCGTCGAAGCCCTGCTGCGTAAGGCTCCGGAAACCGAAGTTCATGCGGGAGAAGCCGGCTCCGCTGTACATCCCCGACAAGCCGGTGAAATCCCCCTCATGGTTCATGACGGCATTGAGTCGCGTCTCCATGCCCGGCATGGCGTAGATCATGCCCGCCAGGGCAGGAACAAAGAATGTGTTCCACACGGAGGACGACGTGATCCTGAAGGAGATCGGAACATTCGCAGGCGCGGCCATCTCGTTCAGGCTTGCGACGCCCAATTCGGGGTAGATGAAGAGCCACTTCCAGTCGAGCGCGACGACCTCGACCGTCAGCGGTTTTACGTCGGCCGGCACGGGTTTGTTGGGCGCAAGCCGGCCGAGGGGCCTGAAAGGATCGAGCGTATGCGTGCTGATCCAGGTCATTGCACCGAGCGCCATGATGATGAGCAGGGGTATGGTCCAGATCACCACTTCGAGCTGAGTCGAATGATGAAATTCCGGATCATAGGTCGCGTCGGTGTTGGATGCCCGGTAGCGCCAGGCGAAAAGGAATGTGAGCGCGATCACCGGCAGGATCACGAGCAGCATGAGCACTGTCGAGGCGATGATGAGGTTGCGCTGCTGGACGGCGACGTCGCCGGAAGGGTCCATGACGACCATGCCGCAGCCGGCGAGCAGGCCCGAGGTGATGAAGACAGCCAGGCCCCGAACGAATTTGCGGCGCAACTTTTTGCAGGGACTGCCGATGGCACCTGATCGCTTGAAAGGGATGGCCGTGTCACTCACTCGGTAACTCCTTTCAGCTTATGATCGCGAACCTTATCCCGATGAATCGAAAGCGCAGGCCCCCGTGCGCGCTAGACCTGCCGGATTTCCGAGCGGGAGATGCTGAGGGCTATCAAGGTGGTGACCGCTCCGGAGAGAAGATACAGGCCGACGCAGGCCAGCCCGTAGCGGGCCGACAGAAACAGCACGATCAGCGGCGCGAAACCCGCTCCGAGCAGCCAGGCGAGATCGTTGGTGAGAGCCGCGCCGGTGTAGCGATAGCGTTGCGCAAGCTGCGACGTGACGGCCCCTGAGGACTGCCCGTATGACAGGCCGAGCAGCAGGAAACCTGCATTGACGTAAATCGTCTGCCCGATCGCGTTCTCTTCAACGATCAGGGGAGCGATGATGCTGCAGATGGCGAAAATCGCGATCAGGCCGGCCGAGATCATGAGGAGCATGCGGCGGCCGATCTGATCGGCGATCAGGCCCGAGGCTACGACCGCGCCGGCGCATATAAAGGCACCGGAGCATTGCACCATGAGGAACTCGCCTGCCGAGCGCTGGGTGAACAGGGTGATCCAACTGATGGGAAAGACCGTCACGAGGTGAAAGAGAGCAAAACTGGCGAGCGGGATCAAAGCACCGATGAGGAGAACACGCGCGTAATCCCTGATCAGGGGGATGATGGGCGCCGGTTCGAGACGTCCCCGTTCGAGGAGGCGCGAAAACTCTTCCGTCGCGACGAGACGCAACCGCGAGAACAAGGCTACGACATTCACGGCGAAGGCGCAGAAGAACGGATAGCGCCATCCCCAATCGAGAAAATCGGCCTCCGACACGTTGAGGAGGAAGAACGAGAACAGCACGCCCGCCACCATGAAGCCCAGAGGCGCGCCGAGTTGCGGGATGGCGGCGTAGAAGCCGCGGCGCTCGATCGGCGCGTTGAGGGCGAGAAGCGAGGCCAGCCCATCCCAGGCACCGCCCAGAGCAAGTCCCTGACCGATCCTCAGGATGGCGAGGAGATACAGAGACCACGCCCCGATCTGCCCGTAGCCCGGCAGGAAGGAGATTGCCATGGTGGAGAAGCCGAGCAGGAAGAGCGCCATAGTCAGCTTGACGCCACGCCCGTGCCGACGGTCGATTGCCATGAAGATGATCGAACCTATCGGCCGGGCGATAAAGGCAAGCGAGAAAATAGCGAACGAGTAAAGCGTCGCCGTCACGGGCTCCGCGAAGGGAAAGAACACCTTCGGGAAGACCACCACCGAGGCGATGGCGAAGACGAAGAAGTCGAAATACTCGGCTGCCCGGCCGATGACGACCCCGATGGCGATCTCGCTGGGCGCGACCCGATGGTCGGCGGACACCAAACGGGCGTCGCGCTCCAGCGGTGTGGAGGAGGGCCGTGGTCCTTCAACCTGATCCATCGTCATCTGGGCAATCGCCTCTAATGAGAATAGCTCAGCCCAGTCAGCAGATCTGGATCAGGCCCGTGACGGCCTGTCCTCAGCTACTTGATCTGAGGCTTTAACGCCGTAATCCAGGTTCACCTTGACCGCAGGTTTTAGGGTCGCCGCCGGGTTCAGCAAGCCGGAGGCCGAGCATTTTGGCACAGGACAGGTGTTTCCGATGTCGGCAGAGATGCGCCGCACCCCGGATTATGTTTCAAATCCTTATTGCGCACGGTCCATCGGCCTGATCGTCGAAAGCCTGACAAAAAGACTTCAGCAAATTCCGGCCTGATGGAATGAACAACGGAAATCGAGCGACGCTTTCAATCACCCCAAAAAGGGGTCAACCGTTCAATTTCCTCTCAGGTCGAATTGGCCGTCACTTATAGGCAACCCAACCCCGGAAGGTGAAACCGGCATAAAAGAGGCTGACGTTCGAGAATCCGGCGTTGCGCATGAGTGCCTCGTCCTCTTCGGGAGAGAGGACAGGCAATCGGCGACCGATTTCGGCGGCGGCGGTCTCTGCCTTCTCGATGGGGACGCCCGAGGCCGCCGCAAAGGCGGCGTAACGGCTGAGCCAGATCGCCTTTTCATCAGCCTCTTGAGGGAAGCTGTGGTGCGCGACGACAAAGGGCGCACCGGGTTTCAGTCGCTTATGCACCTCCGACAGAGTGCGCAAGCGCTCATCGGCCGGCACAAAATGCAGCGTCAGGAGGCATGTCGCCCCATCGAATGGCCCCTGAGGGGCATCGTCGATATACCCCTCATGCAGTTCGACGCGCGATCCGAGAGAGCCGAGCGTGCCCCTCGCCAGTCTCAGCATTTCGGCCGACGGATCGACTCCGACGAACCGCCAGCGCTGATGGCGCTCGGCGAAAGCCTTCAGCTCCAGCCCGCCGCCCGCACCGAGAACCAGCACACGAGCCTCCGCGCCGAGTCGTTCGGCGAGGAGGAGAGCCGTCATCCGCTGGAGGTCGGCAAATCCCGGCACGAGCCGGGGCGGCCCCTCGGCATAGCGGGAAACGGCCTCGGGATCAGAGAACGCTGCAGGCATGCGATCGGTCATTATCGTCAGGTCCCGTTGATCCGCACATTCGGACC
Source organism: Microvirga zambiensis WSM3693 (assembly GCF_016735695.1). Taxonomy (GTDB): domain Bacteria; phylum Pseudomonadota; class Alphaproteobacteria; order Rhizobiales; family Beijerinckiaceae; genus Microvirga; species Microvirga zambiensis. Next base: position 41,984 of record NZ_JAERQD010000027.1, read on the forward strand.
GAACAGGCAGCCCGGAACGATTGCCGAACAATCGTTGGGTCTTACGCCCCCCCGGCTCTCCAGATAAACGCGCGCCGCCTTGATCGCCGCGTTGCATTGGGCCGATGTACCGCCCAGGACCTCTTCCGGCGCGGTGCGGCCGGTCCAGACGTTCAGGGTGGTGGCGATGGCCCAGCCGGGTTCGGCAAGCGCGCGGTTGGCGATATTCGGCAAGGAGGCCTCGGCGCAGCTGCGCATCTCGGCGATGACGGCCTGCGGCGCGCGGATCTGCGCGAGGCGCTCGTTCATCTCGGACTGAAGCGGATCGACGATGAACACGCCGACGAGAAAGGTGAAAAGATCCTGAAGCATGATGGTCTCCGGGCCGGCGGTCGGATCGATGGAGATCCGACATCACGCGAGGGCCGGCGCGGCTCACGTCAGAGGGGCCCGGATCAAGGGGTCTTGCCGGATTTAAGCATGGAGCGCGGCGGTTCAAGGCTCAGCCGCGCACTCGCACCGAAGCAGGAGCCTCAAAGTTGCCTGGATTGGTCATGTATGACCAAATCCGTCTGTAGCGATTCGCCGATCGGATCATCCGCCCCTATGAGTTCGCCCCCTCAGCCTCGTAACGACTTCACCTTTCCCTGGTCCGTCGATCACGATCCGCAAAGCCCTCTCATCGAAAAGCTCGAGCAGTTCTACAGGCTGTGCCGAGCACGCTGGCAGTTTCTCGAAACCTATAGGCGGGCCACCGAGCCCGGAATGCGCCGGCTTGGGCAGGCGCTCGATCAGACGCTCCTCGCCACCGCATTGATCGTGCTGCCCAAGGCCCTTGCCGGCTGGGAGACGCTTCGTCCCGTCATACGCGCCCACACGCGGGCACTGCTTCCGTTCATTCCGCAGACGACGCCGGAGGAAGAGGCGGTCGCGCAGGATCCGGCCTGGGAGATCCTGGCCGAATTCGAGAGCCTTGCGCCGGATCAGCGGGACAAGGCGGCGCAGAACCTCGCCCTGCTATGGGATCATTTCGAAAAAACCTTCGGTGGCCTGAGCGGATTTCTCGCGGAGCCGCAGACCGAGCAGTCGCTCTATCTCGACAAGCTGATGACCGCCTCGAGGCGCATGAAGCTCGCGCGTGGGTCCGAGGTTGCGTTCCACTTCGTCACGGTCGAATTGATGCGGCTCTACGTGGAAGGTCTCTGGCACGGACGACGCGACAGGGCGGCGTTTTCGCTCGCCTCGACCGTCTCCGTCCTGATCGATCGCGGGCGGATGATGCGGCCGGCATTGACCTTCGAGGGCTCGGCCTCTTCCCAGCGCGCAGAAGCGGCATAGGCCTCGACCCGACCTCACAACGCGAAACATCCGGAAGGTTTTGCATTCCTCCGGACGTTTCGGTGGTCTTTGCAGATAGATTAGCGGCAGCGGCGGACCCGGCGCGTCACGATATCGCCGTTCGGCTCTTCCTCACGGATCACGACGGTGCGGCAGCGATCGATGCTGCCGGTCGAAAGATCATCGCGGTCATAGACGCGACGACGCTCGATATAGCGGCGCTCGTAGCGGTCTCGATCCGGTCCCACGCGGACGCTTGGGCCGTCAGGACCAATACCGAACTGTACCTGCGCCGATGAGGGCGTCGAAACGACAATGCCTGAACCAAGTAAGGCAGCCGCCAAAAGCCAAGTTGCCTTCTTCATCACTCCATCTCCACGTCGTTGGCATATGACGACCAACGCATTACTTCGATTTACGTTTCATGAAATGACGCGGCGGATCGCATTATCCTAGGCGCAGCTCTTTCTACGAGGACGTGACCAGGAACGACTTCGAACAACGCAAGCGTGGCGGACAAATACCTTTCTACCGCAGCTAGAGCATCGGACGGACCGATGCTCTCATTCAAGGAGAAAGCATCGGATTCATCCCAAAAGTGCAGATCCACTTTTGGGTCCGATGCTTTAGCGCGGCGCAGCCTGGATCTCGCGCTGCTCGACGACGCGCTCGATCATCTCGGCCTGGCTCTTGATGCAATAGAGCGGCATCCCGCCCGCCGTCGACGGCAGCTGACGAAGAACGGTGAAGATGGCACGGGGAAGATGATGTGCGGCAGCGCTCGGCTGCACGGCTTGACCGACCTTGAACAAATGCTCCTTCATGGCGCCCTCCCGCAGGACCAAGGGGACGGCGCATCATATCAGCCCGATGTCCTGGCCGTGAGACCCGATCAGATCGGACCGCGCGGAATATCGTGCCAGTAATCCCGCATTTCCTGCTCACGCTTGCGATCGGGCCAGATCCGGTCGTCGCCGTAGAAGGCCGGCGCGCTTTGCACCTGCTCCTCCGTCACGTCGGTGCGATAGCCCTCGATCTCCGTGTCGTAGGTGAGCTTGTCCCAGGGAACCGTGTGGTGGTGTACGCCGAGCCCCAGGAAGCCGCCGAAGGTCACGTCGACATAGAGTACGCGCCCGCTCACCTTTTCGATCAGCAGGCGCTTGATGGTGCCGATCTGCGTGTCCTGCTGGTCGTAGACCGCGGTCCCCTCGACCCGATCGCTTTCGATCACCGGATGAGATGACGGCGCGCGGTTGATCGGCCCCCAGAGATAGAATCCGTTTTCGATGATTCCGGCTGCGACGACGGCCCGGCTGACACCGAGATCCCATTCGTCATCGGGACCGATCTGCCGCGTGAGCGTCCATGGCCCATGATCGCTCGGAAGCGACTCTCCACCCGGGCCTTCGGCGAAGCCGCGCAGTTCCGGCGCCGCCATGGATTGGAAGATGTAATACGTTCTCATGAGCGCCTCCCCCTCGACAGGAGTGACTCCCGCGCCGGTCGCGCACCGGCTCAATCGCCGCGCGGGCCGGACGCAGTGTTTTCTCAATTTCAACCGCATGATCTCGCATGCGGTTCCTGCATTTCGGCAAAAACGGCTGCGTTGGAGCCTCGGTCGTTCGGTGGTAGGCTGGAGGTCAGCCAGTTGCGGCGTGGCGAAGGAAGGATGCAGGTTTTGGCAGACTTGGCGATATCCGTTCTGGTCGTCCTTGCCGGCGCCGTCGGAATGCTGCTGCTGCTCGTGACATGGTTCGGCGGCAGAACCATCACACCGGAATTCGAGGACGATCTCGATCCGATCAATGGAGCGCGCGATCCCGTCGCGATCTACGAATCGCACGGACCGTTCATTCCCATGCCGGAGCATCTGAAAACGCACGATCAGATGATCGCCTGGATGACGCAGGAGCTGCCCAGGCTCACAGCCGAGATAAGCAATCCTCGGCCTTGAACCGAATCGATTCGGTCAGGACAAGCGCGATGAATCAGGGAAACATCAGGGCGGATGCCAGCACGCTTGCCGTGTAGGCGAGTGCGATAAGAAGCGGTGCCAGCATTGCCGCGCTCGCCATCAGGAAGACCGACAGGCTGAGACTTCGCATGGCATTCCTCCGCTTTATGGTTAAACGGAGCCTAACCGGAACCTGGGCCATACCATGGCATAAGCTTGACCAAATCGAATCCGATTGGGATGCAGATCTTTATCCGTCGTGGAGATCGGCTGCCTCGTCACGCGGCCTTGGACGCGTTGCAATGTAAACGGCGACGCTTCCCATGACCGCCGCGAGGATCACGCGCACGACACGGCTCTCCGAAAGCCACAGGATCAGGCCGTAGGACAAGGCGAGCATGGTCAGCGCGATGAGTTTCGCGCGCAGCGGAATTGCCTTCTCGTCGCGCCACGTCCGCAGCAGGGCACCGAAGCGGGGATGGTTGTAGAGGCGGTCCGCGAGCGCCGGATTGGAGCGTGCGAAACACCAGCCGGCGAGAAGGACGAAGGGCGTCGTCGGCAAAACGGGCAGAAAGATCCCGATCACGCCGAGCGCGAGGCTCGCATAGCCGAGGCACAGAAAGAAGAGACGCATCATCCGGCTCCACAACTCCCAGCCGGATGACATAACGTCTCTCGCGGGATCGGTATCCCGCGTGCCGTCGCATGGATTGTCGGGGAATTCCAGCGCCCGCGGAAACCGCCTGCGGGTCGTTTCAGTCGCCGGAGCGACCGGCCATGCGGTCGATCCCGCTCGAGCGCTGCACGCGGACCTCCGACGGCACGAGGCGGCGCGCCTTCAGCACGGACCCGGCCTCCTCGATATCCTGCCAGAACGTCCCGAGCTGGCAGCGCCAGTTCCTGGGGCTCTCCGAGGGACGGACGGATTGCGGCTGAACGGCTTTGGTGGAGAAGACACTGAAAAAGTTCATCATCTTTTCGTTCCCTCTGCCACCAGGTCTTTCGAGCGCGCAAACCTGTGAAGCGGGTCCCGCTCGCGCCGCGGAGCTTCCCTTTTCGGAAAAGCGATGGATCGTCCCCAGCCACGTTGTTATTGCATGATGATCATAATATTATCTTTTGACGGATTTCAAGCGACTCTTTAGGGAAACCGGCGTCTTCTTGAGAACTGTCCGAGACGCCTATAACCTAGGGTAGAATTTGAATTACCTTAGGTAACTTAAATGGATATACGACGCGTCATTTGGGCAATTGCTTGAGGCTCGGAGGATCTGCCCGGGCCGGTGGGAAAGGCAGACGAGAGTGTGGACGGACAAGCTGTGCAGTGGTATTATATTGCGGTAATCATAAGTCAGATCCGTTATCCGATCCGCTTGATCAACACCTCGGCTTAAACAAGGGGAGCGACCATGCGCTACGAAAAAGGACATAAGGACGCGACCCGCAAGCGCATCGTCGAGATCGCCTCGAAGCAGTTGCGGCGAGAGGGCGTCGGCGCGAGCGGCGTTGCCGCGCTGATGGCGAGCGCGGGCCTCACCCATGGCGGTTTCTACGCCCATTTCTCCTCGAAGGACGCCTTGATCCAGGAGGCGCTGGCGGAGGCGATCGAACAGGTCAGCGCCTGGATCGGTACCGTCGCCGCAACGAGCGACGACAAGCTCGAAGGGGTCATCCGCGCCTATCTCAGCACGCATCACCGGGACAATCCGGAAAACGGGTGCGTTGCCGCAGCCCTGACGCCCGAGATCGGACGCCACTCCCCCGCCGTGCGCCAGCTGTTCACGCAGAGCATCGAAAAGCATATCGATATTCTTGCGAGCCTTTTGCCCGCCAGCGCGACGCCGGAAGCCCGTCGTTCGGTCGCAACCGCGATCATCTCGGGCACGATCGGCATGATGCAGCTCGCCCGCGCGGTCGACGACGAGGAACTCTCGGAGCGCATCCTCAATGACGGAATCGCCGCCTGCCTGAGCCTCGCCCGCGCCATCAAGGCGTAAGCAGCGGGCGCCGCCTCGGGATCATTAGAGCATTTTTCGGCGAAGTGGATCCGGTTCGCCGTCCAAAAATGATGATTCCACGTCAGTGGAAACGGCTCTAGCCGAGCTTGCGCTCGACCTCCGCCGCGATCTCCAGCAGCCGGCGATCGTGCCCGTGGCGCGCCACGAGCATGAAGCCGACCGGGCGCTCGCAACCGGGGATCGGCAACGAGATGGCCGTCAGATCGAACTGATTTCCGAACATGGTGTTGCGCAGGATCAGCCGATCCGTGTGGTTGTAGAGTTTGTCGTCCGCTTCCAGCGGCGCGGTCAGCGGCGCCGAGATCGCCGTGGTCGGCAGGGCCAGCACATCGACGGACGCCAGCCTTTCATCCATCGCTTCCACCAGCCTGCGCCGGCGGCGCAGCATGCGGATATAGACCGGCGCCGGAACACGCCCGCTGCGGGCGATCCACCAGCGCACGCGCGGGTCGATCTCCGCCGCCTTGGCATCGAGCCAGTCGGCATGCACTTCGGCGGCCTCGATCGATGCGATGGAAGCCGTCTCAGTCGTGTCGGCCATCCCTTGAAGAAGATCCTCGATGGCGTGATCCGCGATCCCCGCCCCGGCCCGCGACAGGCGGCTCAACGCAGTCTCGAAGGCGTCCTCGACCATAGGCTCGCTTTCCGAGAACAATCGTCCGCGCGGCACGCCGATGCGCAGACCCATCAGAGGAACCGGCGTCAGGGAGCGAGGCTCGTCTCCGGCCATGATCGCATCGGTGAAGGCACAATCCTGCACGGAGCGCGCGAGCGGTCCGATGGAATCGAGGGACGGCGAGAGCGGGAACGCGCCCTCGAGCGGCACGCGATACGCGGTCGGCTTGAAGCCGACGATTCCGTTGAGCGCGGCGGGAATGCGCACCGACCCGCCCGTGTCGCTGCCGATGGAGATCTCGCTCGTTCCTTCCGCTACGGAGACACCCGCTCCGGAAGACGAGCCGCCGGGAATGCGCAGGGGATCGGCCGCGTTGCCCGGCGTGCCGTGATGCGGATTGAGCCCGAGGCCCGAGAAGGCGAACTCGACCATGTTGGTCTTAGCCAGGATCACCGCTCCCGCCTGACGCAGGCGAGCGACGATCACCGCATCCTTCTGCGCAGGGGGTGCATCGCGCAAGGCGCGCGAGCCCGCAAGCGTGGTCTCGCCTGCAACGTCGAAGAGATCCTTGATCGAAACGATCGCCCCATCGAGCGGCCCGTGCGAGATGCCCGCCTGGCGCCGCAGATCGGCCGCATCGGCGGCGGCACGAGCGGCATCCTCGTACAGCCGGAGGAATACGCGTTCGTCCGCCGCACGCCCGCCGAGGCGCGCGAGGATCGTTTCGAGCTTGTCGCGAATGCTTGTCACGAGGCGTAGCGCTCCTGCGCATCGTCCGCATCTGTCTTATCGAGCGCGACCGTGGTGCTCGGGAAGGTCATGACGCAGCGGATCCCGGTCGGCGCGAAATCGAGCTTGATCTCGCCGCCGAGCTGCTGCGCGAGACCGCGCTGGATCAGCTTGGACCCGAAGCCCTGGCGCTCCGGAGTCTTCACGGGCGGGCCGCCGCTTTCGACCCATTCCACGAGAAGATCCTGCGGGCTGCCGCCCGTCGTCACCGCCCACATGACGTGCACCTTGCCGTCCGGCAACGAGAGGCTGCCGTACTTGACCGCGTTCGTCGCGAGCTCGTGGATGGCGAGCCCGAGCGCGAGAACGGCGCTCGGCTGGAGATTGATCCTCGGACCGCGCAGACGGATTCGCTGACGCATGACATCCTGGTAGGGCTCGAGCTCGTTCCAGAGCACGTCCTCCAGAAGCGCACCCTGCCACTGGCTCTCGGTGAGGAGATCGTGCGTCTTGGCGAGGCCCTGAAGGCGGTTGAGGAAAGCGTTCCAGGCCTCGGGATCGTGGCCTTCGGCAGAGCGCCGCGTGAGCGAGGCCACGGATTGAACGGTCGCCAGGGTGTTCTTGACCCGGTGGTTGAGCTCGTGCAGCAGCAGCGCCTGCCGATCTTCGGCCAAGCGGCGCTCCGTGATGTCCTGCGAGACGCCGACCATGGAGAGGTCACCATCGGGACCGACCCTTGTGCGGCCGCTGATGTGAACCCAGTGCTCGCTGCCATCGGGCCACAGCACACGGTATTCCACATGAAGATCCGTGCGCATCGCGACGGCTTTTGCGACCGCCTCCGCCTGCGTCACGCGGTCGTCCGGATGAATCGAGGCCACCAGATCCGCATAGGAGAACGGCTCGTCGGGGCCGCGCCCGAAATTGGCGCGGCAGGTGGCGGAGGTGATGAAGGACCCGGTCGCGGGCGTGTATTCCCAGGAGCCGAAATGTCCCGCGTTGAGCGCGAGGCGCAGGCGCGCTTCGCTTTCCGCGATCTGCGCCAGAACCTCTTCGCGCTCCTGCTCGTGCTTGCGGATGTTCGTCGCGGCCTCGATGAGGGTCCGGTTGATCGCGTCGAATTCCAGCACCCGCGTCGTGGTATCGTCGTGCAGCGTTTCTCCCCGCCCGAGCGCGCGGGCCGAGGCGACGAGCCGATCGACCGGCTTGGCGATGGCCCGCGAGAGAAGGGCCGCGAGAAGAATTCCGCCGAGGATGACGCAGATCAGGATCGTGAGCCAGAACAGCGAGCGCCGGATCGATTGCGCGATCTCGGTGTCGGGCCTGCTGATGACGAAGGACCAGCCATAGGTCGGCGACTGGCTGAAATAGGTGCGGACGGGAATGCCTTCCAGCGTCACGCTCTGGAGGTTGCCCTCCCGCGCCGCCTCGAGCGCATCCTTGACGTAGTCGCTGGCGGGCTGGCCGACGAACCTTTCCGGCAGCCGGGAGCGGGCGACGATCCGCCGGCTGCGGTCGAGCACGGCGGCGTTCCAGTTCTCGGCGATGCGCTGATCGCGGATGATTTCCTGGAAGGGATCAAGCCCCATCGCGAGGGACAGGACATAGGCGACCTGCCCGTCGACAACGACCGGCACGTTGATGGTGATGAGGCGTTGTCCGGTGAGCGATCCCGTATACAGGTCCGAGACATAGGGCTTGCGGGTTTCGCGAACCTGCCGCAGCACCTCGGCCCGGTTGCTGTTGGGCAATGCGGCGCCGTAAGGCACCATGGTGTTGAAGATCGTTCGTCCCTCCGGCTCGAACAGAGCAATCCAGGACGGCTGTGCAAAACCCGCCTCCTTCGCCTGATTGTAGAAGATCTCGAACTCGCCCCTGGCGAGGCTGACGGATCGGGCGAGCACCCCCAGTGCCAGGACGGATTTGTCGATCTCGCGATCGAGCGACAGGCTCAGCGCACGGGCCGTTTCCTGCATGCGCAGATCGATGGCCTGCTGCTCGGCCCGATAATTGGAGTAGAAGCCGGCCGCCGCGATCAAGAGGGTCGGAAGCACGAGAACGAACACCAGCCCCCACAGGACCTGGCGCAGGGACGTGCGCGCGCCCCCGGTCATCCTGCTCGCCGTCCCCTGCCCTGCTCTGGATGCCCCCGGTTCCATGGCGCTAGCTCACGTCCTGAACGGGCATGACGACGCGAACGAGGATCGCCGGATCATCCTGCGGCCAGTCCACGTCGGCATCGAGCTGACGCGACAAGGCCTTCAGGATGGTTCCCGAAGCACCATCCTGCGCCGCCCGCTTTTCCTCCACGCTGAAGGCGTCGTCGGAGATCTGGAACAGCAGGGCGCCGTCGCGCAGGCGAAAGGCGAGCTTCAGCTTGCCGTGCCGATCCTTGTAGGCATGGGTCAGCGCGTTGACGACGATCTCGTTGAAGAGAAGCGCCATCGGCGCTGCCTTGGCGGCCTCGACCTCCACTTTCTCGATCTCGAATTCCGGCGTGATCCTCACCCCTTGAACGGATGCCGCCAGCTCCTCGCACAATCCTCTGGCAAAGCGGGAGGCATCGAAGCGCATCGTTCCCTGGCCGTCGTAGAGATCGCGATGGGCCGCCGCGAGCGCCTGCATGCGCTCCTTCATGCGTCCGAGCACCTTGCGCACCTGCTCGTCCTGCGCCTGCCGCGCCTCGATGGCGATCAGCGACAGCAGAAGCTGGAGATTGTTCTTCACCCGATGATCGAGCTCATGAAGCAGCGCGGTGCGCTCGTCGAGCGACGTCTCGAGCGCCTCCTGCGCCCGCCGCTTCTCGTTGCGCTCGCGCGCCTCCGCCAGCGCCCGCAACACGATGGGCGGCAGGCGGTCGAGCTTGTCCTTGAGCACGTAGTCTGTCGCGCCGCGCTTGAGCGCCTCGACGGCGACCTCTTCGCCGAGCGCTCCTGAGACGAAGACGAAGGGGATGGCGGGCGCGAATTCGCGCGCGATGTCGAGTGCGTTGAGGCCGTTGAAGGCCGGCAGGAGATAATCGGCGAGGATCAGATCCCAGGGCTCGCCGCGAACGGCATCCGTGAATTCCCCGGCCGACACGACGCGTTCAAGGGTGACGCGAAGATCGGCGTCGCGCAGCACTTCCGTCACCAGTTCGGCATCGAGCGCGCTGTCCTCCAGGAGGAGGATGCGCAGCACCCGATCGGACGAAGTGGCGGGAGCGCGGTCCATCGGCGCTCCTATGGTCCGTTGGGCCGCGGCGGCGGTTCGTTGAGGATGGCCCAGAACACGCCGAGATCCTGGATCGCGTCGAAGAACTCGCGAAAGCCCACCGGCTTGACCACGAAGGCGTTCACGCCGAGCTCGTAGCTGCGCACGAGATCGCTCTCCTCGCGCGACGATGTCAGCATGACGACCGGCGTCTGCCGCAAGGCGGGATCGGCCTTGACCTTTTCCAGCACCTCCAGCCCGTCGACCTTCGGCAGCTTGAGATCGAGCAGGACGACCGCCGGGTCGATGGTGTTGCGGTTCGCATGCGCTCCGCGGCGATACAGGAAATCGAGAGCCTCCTCGCCGTCGCGCACCACGACGACCTCGTTGGCGAGCTGGCTCTGCTCGAGGGCAGCCAGCGTCAATTCGAGATCCTTCGGGTTGTCCTCGACCAGAAGAATCGGTTTCAGCTCCGCCATTCACGCGGCTCCTTCATTGTGATTCGGCAGGGCGACGAAGAAGGTTGCGCCGCGATCGGGCGCCCCTTCGGCCCAGGCCCTGCCTCCGTGTCTCTCGACAATGCGGCGAACGTTGGCCAGCCCGATCCCGGTTCCCTCGAATTCCTCGACCCGGTGCAGACGCTGGAAGACGCCGAACAGCTTGTCGACGTATTTCATATCGAACCCGACGCCGTTGTCCCGCACGAAAAAGATCGTCTCCCCATCCCGCCGCTCGGAGCCGATCTCGATGCGGGCCTTGGTCCGGGTCCGGGTATATTTCACGGCGTTGTCCAGCAGGTTTTCGAAGACGAGCCGAATCAGCACCGGATCGGCCTTCACCGGAGGCAGATCCCCGATATCCCATTCGATGTGACGCTGCGGCATGTTCGCCAGCAGCCGGTGGCGGATCTCCTCGACGAGCGCCGTCACATCGACCGGCCGGGGCCTGAGGGCGGTGCGGCCCATATGCGAGAAGCGAAGCAGGTTGTCCACGAGGGTGCCGGCCGTATAGGCCGAGTCGATGATCGTGTCGACGTAGCGCCTGCCCTTCTCCGACAGGTCGCCTCCTTCCTGCTTCTTCAGAAGCTCGGAGTACCCGACGATATGCCGGAACGGCGCGCGAAGATCGTGCGAGACGGAATAGGAAAACGCCTCCAGCTCCTTGTTGGAGCGGCGCAGCTCGTCGGAAAGCGCCGCGAGCTCCTCGGCCCGGCGCAGCACGATGCCAACGATGGCGTTGCGCAGTTCCTTGACCGCCTCGATCTCGCTTTGGTCCCAGGGCAGCGAATGCTCGCGCACGGTTTCCTTCCAAATCTCGAAGGAGCGCCGGGGATGGAGCCGGATGCTGCCCGCCTCCTCCTCAACCGCCTTCTGCGGATTGCCGCTCCATTTGACGGTCTGGACGACTTCGGGCCGGAACCAGAGCACGTAGCTCGCATGGGCCTTCGAGATCGAGATCGACACGAGGCCGCTCGCCCTGTCGGCAAAGGTCTTGGCCGGAGGATAGACCTGCGGCAGGCGGTCGGTTGCGAACACGTCTTCCTGATGATGCTCGGACAGCCATGCGAACAGCGCCTTGACCTGTTCCTCGTCCGGTGCCCGCCCGAGGCACCAGCAATGATCCTGCGTCAGGACCGCCGCTCCTTCAGCGCCGGCAAGCAGCATCAGATCCGCGGGATGGTTCACGAGGCCGGCGATGAAATGGTCTTCCGCCGCCATATGGGCGAGAAGCCGCGTCTGGACGGTGCCGAGACGCAACCGGTTCTCGGCGAGAGCCGTGTTCTCGCGCGCCTCGAGCTGGAGCGAGAAGATCTGGGTGAGAAAATCGCAGGCGTTGCGCACCTGCAGCGATACCCGCTTCGGCTCTTTGTTGTGGCAGGAGATCAGGCCCCAAAGATCGCCGTCGCGCAGGATCGAGATCGACATGGAGGCGAGCGTCCCCATGTTGCGCATGTATTCGAGATGGACCGGCGACACGCTGCGCAGCACGGAATCGCTCAGATCGAGAGGATCGGGACTCCGCGACTGGATCGGCACCGGCACGTAATTGGCGTCGGGGATGATGCGCTGCCGGTTGCGGCGGTAGAGCTCGCGGGCCTGCGCCGGAATGTCGGAGGCGGGAAAGCGCAGATCGAGATAGGACGGCAGGACCTCGTTGCGGTCCTCGGCGATCACGGTGCCGTTCCACTGCGCGTCGAAGCGATAGATCAGGACGCGGTCGAAACCGGTCATGCGGCGGATGTCCTGCGCCGCGAGGTGGCACAGCGTATCGACGGTCGAGGCGCCCTGCAGCTGCTCCACGAACCGGCGCAGCGTCGGATAGAGCACGTCGAGGCCGGAGGCGGCGTCCCGGGGCGGCGCTTCCAGCTCGATCACCGCGCATTCACCGGACCGGGAGATCGCAGCCTCGTAGGCGCCGACGCCGTCCCGCGTGTCGAGGCGGATCGTGCGAAGGGTCCGGGTGCTCCCGCTCGGCGGCGGATCGGCGAGATCCGCTTCGAATTCCCTGCTCAGCGCCGGCAGGGCCTGCGCGAAGGGCTGCCCGAGGGCGGAGCCAGGATCGACGCCGAGGGTCCCGGCGATGTTGGCGCTGGCATAGGCGATCGTCCGGTCGGACAGCCTGATCGCGAGCAGCATCCCGTGCGGCTGGACGCTGCCCGGGATATGGATCGGCTCCCGCGCGCAGGCATCGAGATCGAGATCTTGCATCTGCTGGGTCATCGGGCCTCGCACAGCCAGTCATGCATGACGTCGAAAGTCTTCTGCGCGGAGGCGACGATGAGATCGTCCGCTTCCGGCGACGACGCCTCGAGAAGAACCGCGCCGAAGGATTTCCACATGGCGGCGGTCTCGCGGCCGTAGCTGCGGAAATAGGCGCATCCGGTTTCGGCCGTCAGCCCGAGCTTGCGTTCCACCTCGCGCGCGATGATGGCACCGCCGAGCGTCGAGCCCTCGACCACGTACATGCTGCCGAGAACCGCTTCCGGCGCAGGCAAGGGCATGAGCGGGCTGCATTGCGGCAAGGCCTCGATCTCCTCGGGCTCGAGCCCGAGGGCCGCAAGATCCTTTTCCAGAAGCTGCGTCTTGCAGCGGCTGCGAAAGAAGGAATGATCACGCGCCACGTCAGCGGCATCGCTTTCCCAGGCCCTGTGAAAACCGTAGAAGCGGCTCAGCAGATCCCGATAGGCGTCGCGCGACGCGATCCGGCGGTCGAGATCGATGGCGGCCTCGATCCTGTCATGGGCGGGGCGGGTTTCGATCTTCAGTCGTTCGAGCAGCGTCATGCAACCTCGTCCACAGGGCGGCCGAGCCGCTTGGCAACGGCCCGTTCCGCGATTCCCATTCCGTCGTGGATCAGAACGGCGAGCAGCGCAACCACCAATCCGCCCTGCAGCACGAAGGCGACGTTGTTGGACTGAAGGCCGGCGATGATCACCTCGCCCAGACCCTTTGCCGCAACCGTCGACCCGATGGTGGCGGTGCCGAGACCGATGATGACGGAGAGGCGGATGCCGGCGAGGATAACCGGCAGGGCGAGCGGCAGTTCCACCTGGAGCAGACGCTGGCGCGCATTCATGCCCATGCCCTTCGCGGCTTCGAGCGCCTGGGGCGGCACCTCCGAGAGCCCGGCCAGCGTGTTCTCGAAGATCGGCAGGAGGCCATAGAGGAAGAGCGCGATGAAGGTGGGCTTTTCGCCGAAGCCGACGAGGGGCACGGCGATCGCCAGCACCGCGACGGGCGGAAAGGTCTGGCCGATATTCACGAGGCTGCGCGACAGCGGCAGGAATTCACTCCCCGAGGGCCGCGTGACGAAGATGCCGAGGCCCACGGCGAGCACGGTGCTGGCAAGGGTGGCAAGAAACACCGTGCGCAGATGCGACAGGGTGAGCGCGAGGAGACTGCCGTGATTGTAGATCGCCGGCGCATCGTTCACGGTCAGCGGCTTGAAGACGAAGGCGAAGAGCTGCGGCGCCGTGATGAAGGCGACGAGCAGGATCAGCGCCGCCGCGCGAAAGGTCAGGGCTCGCGCGCTCATGCGGGCAGCCGCCCATGGGCGAGGATCCGCTCGACGGTGATCCGTCCGACGGCTTTGCCCGATGCGTCGATGACGGGGAGCGCATCCTTGCCGAGCGCGATCAGGCGCGCGAGCGCATCGTGCAGCGTCGTGGAGAGAACGAGCGCCTCGCCCTCCGCGTCGCCGGGCTCCAGCGCCTCCTTGACCCTGGTCAGGGACAGGAGGCGGAACGGCCGCTCCGCCGTTCCCGTGAGCTGCTCGACGAAAGGCTCCGCCGGATGCGTGAGCAGCTCGGCCGGCGCCGCATATTGCAAAAGCCGCGCCTGATCCATGACGGCGATGCGGTCGCCGAGATGGAAGGCCTCGTTCATGTCGTGCGTGACGAGAACGATGGTGGCGCCGAGGCGGCGCTGGATCGCCAAGAGATCGTCCTGTGCCTTGCTGCGGATGACCGGATCGAGGGCGCCGAAAGGCTCGTCCATCAAAAGCACCGCGGGTTTTGCGGCAAGCGCCCGCGCGACGCCGACCCGCTGCTGCTGCCCGCCCGAGAGCTCATGCGGAAACTTGCCCGCGAATTCCCCCGGATCGAGCTGGAAGAGGTCGAGCAGCTCGTCGACGCGGGCCGCGATTTTCTTACGGTCCCAGCCGAGAAGGCGCGGCACGGTGGCGATGTTCTGCGACACGGTGCGATGGGGAAACAGCCCATAGGCCTGGATGACGTAGCCGATGCGGTGGCGCAGCTCGTCCTCCGGTATCGACAGGGTGTCCCGGCCGTCGATGAGCACACGTCCCGAACTCGGCTCGACGAGGCGGTTGATCATGCGCAGCAGGGTCGATTTGCCCGCCCCCGACGTGCCGACGACGACCGCGATGGTGCCCTCCTCGACCCGCAAGGACACGTCGTCGACGACAATGGTTTCGCCGTAGCGCTTGGTGAGATGCTCGATCTCGATCATGTCGGGCCTCGCCGCGTCAGGTCGATGATCGCATCGAACACGATGGCGGTCGCGAAGGACAGCGCAACCGTGGGAAGGGTGCCCAGAAGCACGAGGTCGATGGCGGTCTGGCCGATGCCCTGGAACACGAAGGTGCCGAAGCCGCCGCCGCCGATCAGGGCCGCCACCGTCGCAAGTCCGATATTCTGCACGAGCGCAATGCGGATGCCGGCCAGGATGACCGGAAGAGCCAGCGGAAGCTCGACCTGCCACAGGCGCTGGCGCGGCGACAGGCCCATGCCGCGCGCGGCATCGGTGACCGCCGCAGGAACCTGGTTCAAGCCCGTGATCGTGTTGGCGACGACCGGCAGCAGGGAATAGAGGAAGAGCGCGATGAAGGCCGGCGCCGCACCGATGCCGCGGATGCCCAGAGCCGCCGCGAGCGGCACATGCGTCGCGAGATAGCCGAGCGGCGCGATGAGGATGCCGAAGAGCGCGATGCTCGGGACCGTCTGCACGATGTTGAGAATCTGCAGGATCGCCGCCCTTAACCGTCGGACACGGTAGGCGAGGATGCCGAGCGGCAGCCCGACGAGGCAGGAAGCCGCCATGGAGCCGAAGGCGAGCCACACATGCTGGCGCGCCTCCTGCCAGAAGCTGTCGGCGCGGTTGGCGTATTCCTTGAGCAGCGAAAGGTCGTTCCAGGCCCCGGACAGCAGCAGGAGCGCGATGGCACCGGCCGCCACGGCGATGGCCGCGAGCCGCACCCACGGTCCGAGGCGCAGGCGGGTGAGCGCATCGGCCGCGAGCAGGGCGAAGGCAAGGGCGAGCAGCCAGAAGCCGAGGCCGGGCGAGACGCGGGCAAAGGTGTTGCCGAGCGGCGTGACGAAAGTGGCCGACCATCCGACGATGGGAACGACTGTGGCGAGCCCAAGGATTGCGGCTGCCAGGCGCGGCAGCGGATTGCGCAACAGGGCCGCACAGAGCGCGACGCCGATTCCGGTGAGGATGATGCCGAGCGCGCCCGCCGGCGGCAGCGCCGCCGTCAGCATGCGCCCCTCGCCGGCCACGATGCGGTTGGCGCGGTAGACGACGAAGGGCGACGCGAACAGCGCGACGCCGATGAGAACGGCGATCACGCTGCCGAGCCGATCGAGCGACAGGTGCGGACGCAACGAGGACATGCCGGACGCGGTGGGTCGAGACGAGATCGTATTCACAAAGCTGCCGGCCCTTATGACACCACCTATATCTTGAGAACCTGGCCCATCAATCTCTCGCCTCATCCTGAGGAGCCACGAAGTGGCGTCTCGAAGGAGGATCCAGAGAGCACTGGAGACGCCCTCGTCCTTCGAGACGGCCTGACGGCCTCCTCACGATGAGGGCTTTGAGGGCGGAAACCCTTTGTGAGCCAGCATACGAGATCGAAACCTCAGATCACTTCAAAAAGCCCTTGGTTTTCAGATAATCCGTCGCCACGGTCTTCGCCGGCTCGCCGCCCACCTGAACGCGGGCGTTCAGCTGCTGCAGGGTGGCAAGATCCAGAGAGGCGAAGATCGGCTTGAGGATCTCGGCGATCTTCGGATTCTCCTTCAAAACGGATTCGCGAACGATGGGAGCGGGCGCATAGACGGGCTGCACGTTCTTGTCGTCCGCCATCACCACGAGGCCTGAGGGCGCGATGCCGCCGTCGGTGCCGTAGACCATGGCGGCGTTGGCGCCGCTGGTCTGTTCCGCCGCCGCCTTGATGGTGGCCGCCGTGTCGCCGCCGGAGAGCACGATGAGCTGATCGGGCTTCATCTTGAATTCATAGGTTTTCTGGAAGGCCGGGAGGGCGGCTTCGGAATTCACGAATTCGGCCGAGGCCGCCAGCACCACCTTGCCGCCCTTGGTGACCCACTGGCCGAAATCGGACATGGATTTCAGCTTGTTGGCATCGGCCGCATCCTTGCGCAGGGCAATGGCCCAGGTGTTGTTGGCGGGAGCCGGATCGAGCCAGATGATCTTGTTGCCATCGAAGTCGAGCTTCTTGGCCATCTCGTAGCCCTTGGCGGCATCCTTCCAGACGGGATCGTCGGCCTTGTTGAAGAAGAACCCGGCATTGCCGGTATATTCGGGATAGATGTCGATCTCGCCGGCGGTGATCGCCTTGCGCACCACCGGGGTCGCGCCGAGCTGGATCCTGTCCTGCGTCTTGATGCCGTTGGCATTGAGGGCGAGCAGGATGATGTTGCCGAGAACCGAGCCCTCCGTATCGATCTTCGACGAAACCACCACATCGGCCTTGGCCGTGGTCGCGGCCGCCAAACCGAGGGCGAGGGCAAAGGTGAGGGACTTGAGGACGGTCTTCATGCGAACCCCCTTGAGGAACTGTGCCCCGGTGTTTTTAGGACAGTTCGCCCGTTTAGGCAGGGGGGCCCCGGGAAGAGTCCGGGCGGGGGATAAAAAGATCGCGTGAGGGAGCGCCAAAAACCCGCCGAAGGAACCCTCATCCTCCGGCGGGGACGACCCTTTTTGGACGCTCGGGGGCCTCTTAAGCGCTCAGGGTCGTCGGAGGCTCCTGCGCGATGGTGAAGCGGACCTGGGCCTGGGGCCGGTGATCCTCCGAGAGGCTGCGCCAGGTGCGCTCGGCCTCGTTGCGGCTCTCGAAGGGGCCGACCACCCGCTCGGTGCCCTGAACGATGGTGTCGCAGTCGCAGGAGGTGTACTCGCCGCCGACAACCCAGAAACGTGACTTGGTCATGATCGATCTCCGTTGGTGCAAGGTTTGAGGTTTTCGAGTTTCACTCGGCGGCCTGAAGCTTGGCCGAATTCTGGAACTGCGCGGTCTCGGTCGATTCCGCCATGGCCGTGGTGGAGGACTTGCCGCCGGTGATGACCACCGACACCTGGTCGAAATAGCCGGTGCCGACCTCGCGCTGGTGACGGGTGGCGGTGTAGCCCTCGGCTTCCGCCGCGAACTCGGCCACCTGCAGTTCGGAATAGGCGCCCATGCCGCGCTCGCGGTAGCCGCTCGCCAGATCGAACATGCCGTAATTGAGCTGGTGGAAGCCCGCCAGCGTCACGAACTGGAACTTGTAGCCCATGGCGCCGAGCTCGCGCTGGAACCTGGCGATGGTGGCGTCGTCGAGCTTCTTCTTCCAGTTGAAGGAGGGCGAGCAGTTATAGGCTAAAAGCTTGCCCGGATAGCGCTTGTGGACGGCCTCCGCGAACTTTCTCGCATCGTCGAGATCCGGGTGCGAGGTCTCCCACCACAGGAGGTCGGCGAGCTCCGCATAGGCCAGGCCGCGGGCGATGCAATGGTCGAGGCCGGTGCCGTCCTTGAGGCGGTAAAAACCTTCCGGCGTGCGGCTGTCGGGCTCGATGAACGGGCGGTCGCGCTCGTCCACGTCCGAGGTGATGAGCTTGGCCGATTCCGCATCGGTGCGGGCCATGATCAGGGTCGAGGTGCCCATCACGTCGGCGGCGAGGCGCGCGGCGATGAGGTTGCGCTCATGGGCCGAGGTGGGGATCAGCACCTTGCCGCCGAGATGGCCGCATTTCTTCTCCGAGGCGAGCTGGTCCTCGAAGTGGACGCCGGCCGCGCCCGCCTCGATATAGGCCTTCATGATCTCGAAGGTGTTGAGCGGGCCGCCGAAGCCCGCCTCCGCATCCGCCACGATCGGCAGGAACCAGTCGCGCTTCGCCCCGCCCTCCGCGTGCTCGATCTGGTCGGCGCGCTGGAACGTGCGGTTGATGCGCCGGCACAGCTCGGGGCCGGAATTGGCCGGGTAGAGCGACTGGTCGGGATACATGGCGCCGGCCACGTTCGAATCCGCCGCCACCTGCCAGCCGGAGAGATAGATCGCCTCCAGTCCCGCTCTCGCCATCTGCATGGCCTGGTTGCCGGTCATGGCGCCGAGCGAATGGACGTAGGGACGCTCGTGCAGGAGCTGCCACAGGCGCTGCGCCCCGCGCTCGGCAAGCGTGTGCTGGATCTGCACGGAGCCCCGCAGACGATCGACGTCCGCGGCCGAATAGGGACGGCGGATGCCATCGAAGCGCCCCTCGGGAGCGGAGGGGATCAGGTTGGCGGTCGAGCCCGGAATAGTCTCGGTGGTCATGTCTCATCCTTCTTTACATTTCTTGACAAAACCTGCCTTCGAGCCAGAATTGTTGCAGAGCAGCAGGACGTCTTGTTCTCATTAACCCTCGACGAAGCCCTTGTTTCAACGCTGGATTTGTGAAGAAAAGTCGCCCTGTAAAGCTTTGACAACACACGCTGTGTAAACTTGTAAAAAGATTTACAACATGGATGAGAGCAGAAAGCTTTTCGTCGGCCCCCGCCTGAAGCGCCTGCGGCGCGAGCTCAATCTGAGCCAATCCCGCATGGCCGAGGAGCTCGGGTTATCGCCGAGCTATCTCAACCTGATGGAGCGCAACCAGCGCCCGATCACGGCACAGGTGCTGATCCGCCTGGCCCATGCCTATTCCCTCGACCCGCGGGAATTCGCCAACGACGACGACGGGCGCATCGTGTCGGACCTGGAGGAGGTTTTCGCCGATCCGCTCTTCCGCTCGACGCCGGTCGCGCGTCTCGAACTGCGCGAGGCCGTGGAGAGCGCTCCCTCGCTGGTCGACGCCATCAACCGCCTCTACCGAGCCTATCAGGCCCTGCGCGGCGCCCGCGAGGCGGTGACGCCGAACTTGAGCGATCGCGACCGGGCCGAGGGCGCGCTGCAGGTCAACCCGGTCGACCGGGTGCGCGAGCTGATCCACGATGCCCGAAACCATTTTCCCGAACTGGACGAGGCTGCCGAAGCCCTCGCCTCGGACCTTGCCGCGACCGGCCACGAGCCGTTCTTCGCCATCGCCGAGCGTCTGCACGCCCGGCACGGAATCCGGGTGCGGGTGATGCCCGTCGACGTGATGCCGGATTCATTGCGCCGCTACGACCATCACCGCCGGCAGCTCTTGATCTCCGAACTGGTAGATCCTTCCGGCAGGACCTTCCAGGCCGCCTACCAATTGGCCTTCGCCGAAATGCGCGAGACCATCGATGCGCTCGCCACCCGCCTGGAGCCCGTCGACGGGCCGGCGCGGCGCCTCCTGCGGGTCTCGTTCGGCAATTACTTCGCCGGCGCGCTGATGATGCCCTACGGTAAATTCCACGCGGCGGCGGAGGCGCTCGGCTACGACGTCGAGGTGCTCGGCGCCCGCTTCGGCGCGAGCTTCGAGCAGGTGGCGCACCGGTTGACGACGCTCGCCCGCGCCAATGCCCGCGGCATCCCCTTCTTCCTGGTGCGGGTCGATTCGGCCGGCAACGTCTCGAAGCGCTTCTCCTCCGGCCGCTTCCCGTTCTCGCAGTTCGGCGGCACCTGCCCGCTCTGGAACCTGCACTCGACCTTCCGCACACCGGGTCAGGTGGCGACCCAGATCGTCGAGCTGCCGGATTCCTCGCGCTGGTTCTCCATCGCCCGCACGGTCAGGCGCGCCTTCAATCCCTGGGGCGCTCCCGATCCGCAATTCGTGGTCGGCCTCGGCTGCGAGCTGAAATATGCCCACCGCCTCGTCTATGCCCGCGGCCACGACCTCGCCTCCGCCGACGCCACGCCCATCGGCATCAATTGCCGCCTGTGCGAAAGGGCCGCCTGCCCGCAGCGCGCGGCGCCGCCTTTGATGCATGCGCTGATCGTCGACGAGATGAAGCGCGGAATCTCGCCGTTCGAGTTCGACGCGACCTGACATCAGGCTCGCAAGCGCTTGGGAAGCGGGTCGTCGAGCCAATGGTCGAGGAAGCGGTCGAGCCAGCGGGACACGTGCGGATCGTGCTGGAAGCGCCCGGCCAGCTGCCGGATGCGGTCCTGTGCGCCGGGCATGCGCAGGCGCTCCTCGGCCATCACCGTCCAGCGGCACATCATGGCGTGCGTGACTTCCGGATGGAACTGCAGGCCGAAGGCTTTCTCGCCGGACCGGATCGCCTGGGTCGGAAAGTCGTCGCCGGTCGCCAGGGTCTCGGCCCCGGTGGGGCAGTCGAAACCTTCCCGGTGCCAGTGGTAGACATGGCTCGGCCAGGGAACGCCCCAATCCTCGCTCAGAGTCTGGCCCGCCTGCGTCGGCAGCAGTGGATAATAGCCGATCTCGGCACGGCCCTCGGGATGGGCCCAGACGCGGGCGCCGAGATGCTTCGCCATCATCTGCGCCCCGAGGCAGAGGCCGAGATAGGGCTTGTTCTCCTTGAGCGCCACGCCGATCCAATCAATTTCGGCCTTCACGAAATCGTCAGGATCGTTGGCGCTCATCGGCCCGCCGAAAATCACGGCGCCCGCATGACCGGCCAAAGTCTCCGGCAGCGGATCGCCGAAACGGGGACGGCGGATATCAAGGGGATAGCCGCGCTCCCGAAGCAGGCGCCCCACCCGCCCGGGCGTCGAATGCTCCTGGTGCAGGACGACCAGGATTGGTGCCTTGGGGGCTCGCCTAGGCATGGCATCGCTCCGAAGGGCGGATTTTCGGGATGTGACGGGGGCAGTCGCGCGGGATCATGGATCGATTATTCAGGACAAGGCCCGCCCTCCGCAAGGGGCTCGAGGGAAAGGAGCATGAAGGAAGGCGACCCTTTCCGGCGGCCATGCGTTATTGACCCGAAGAGGCTGGGCAAAAGAGATCAGCCCTCTAAATAGCCCTCGGAACGATATCATGGATCGGCCGCGGCGCGGCGTTCTTTTGCATGGATGTGCAAAGATGATAGAACCCTCTGATTCCTACGCATGACGTCCAAGGCATTCAGGGCATGTCTCCCCCGTTCTGCGGAAAACTCCACCGGCGTCCAGCGCGACAGAAAGAGAAACCGTGACCGACAGCATAAGCGAAGGTGATCTCAACGGCCTGCGGATCCTCGTTGTGGAGGACGAAGCTGCGATCTCCCTGCTCCTGGAGGACATGCTTCTCGATTTCGGCTGCGAGGTGATCGGCCCGGCCGCCCGCCTGTCGGCAGCCCTCGAGGCGGTGGGCCGTGAACAGGTCGATCTGGCGATCCTCGACGTGAATGTCGCCGGCGAGCCGATCTATCCGGTGGCCGAGGCTCTGGCGCAGCGCTCGATCCCCTTCGTGTTCTCCACCGGCTATGGCAGCGCCGGAATCCGCGACACCTTCCGCGACCGCCCGGTCCTGCAGAAGCCCTTCGCCCAGCACGATCTGAAGCAGAAGCTTCTGATGGCCCGCACCAAAGCGCCGTAACGGAAGCGATATACGCCGTCGTTCGGAACCGGCGGTCGTCGGTGCCTGGCCTAGATGCCTTCGCGCACCCTGGCTTTAGCGCCGCACTCGTTCATCCTGTGCTGCAAAATCATCGTCCATGATGTGAATCGGCTTTGATCCATTGGTCTTGCTGTTATGTTATTGCAACGTTATAGCAAATGCCGATCGAATAAGCCGCATCCATGCCCGTACGATCATTCAGGCTTCTGGCCGCGACCAGCGCGCTCGTGCTGTGCCTTGCCGACGCGCAGGCGCAGGTCCCCGTGCCGCGCACCACGCCCGCCGCCGGCGCCATCGTCGCCGCCAAGGGCGGCGAGGAGATGCGCTTCGTGCGCGAGGAGCTCTGGCGCTCCGCCCTGATCCAGCAGAGCGTCCTCGGCGGCGACACCTTGCGCACCAACGAGATCGGCAACCTCGCCATCCTGTTCGCCGACCAGACCCAGATCCGCGTCGGCCGCAACTCGACCCTCACCGTCAACGACGTCGCCGGCAGCAATGCCGGCACGACGCAACTGAGCCTGCAGGGCGGCAACATCTGGGCCCGTGCGGCCCGCGGCGGCTCCGGCGTCGACGTCAAGACCCCGGCTGCGGTCGCCGCCATCCGCGGCACCGACTGGTCGCTCTCGGTCGAGGGCGGCCGCACCTCGCTGATCGTGCTCGAAGGCGTGGTCGAATTGTCCAACGCCCAGGGCTCGGTCACGGTGCGCCAGGGCGAGGGCGCCTCCGTTTCCATCGGCCAAGCCCCGACCAAGTTCGTGCTCACCAATTCCAACGATCGCGAGCAGATGCTCTTCTACATGAGCCTGCGCGATACCTTCTCCTCCATCTCCACGTCGCCGCTGACGGGACGCGCCTCGCGCGCCGAGCGCAACCGGGTCGTCGCGCTCGCGCCGGAGGCCCGCAGCGCCGAGGACTGGCTCGTCCTGGCCGAGGTCGCACCTTCCCTCGACGGCCGCGCCGTGGCGACGGATGCCCTCGCCCAGGCCCGCGCCAAGCGCCTGAGCGCTGCGCAGCGCGCCCGCGCCGATCTGGTCGAGGCGGCGCTGCTCGGTTCGCAGCATCGCTGGTCGGAAGCCGCGGCGCTGTTTGCACGAGCCGAGCGCGGCCTCGATCCGAAGCGGCGCATCTTCGCGGCCTATGGGCGCTATGTCGCGCAGTCCCTCGCCGATCCGAAGCGCGTCTATCCGGAGCCCAAGTTCTCGCACAACGAGCCCTTCGCGGCACTGGCTCATGCCCATGTGATCGCCTTCAAGCAGGATCTGCCGGCCGCCGCCGAGGTGCTTAAGGACGCTCGAGAGCGCTTTCCGAACGATGCGCGCGTCGCAAGGAGGGCTGCGCAGGTCGCCCTCACCCTCAACCGGCGCGAGGAGATGCGGGAGGCCATCGCGCAGGCCAAAGCACTGGATCCCGAGGATCCGCGAGTCGTCATCACCGACAGCAGCATCCGTGGCTATGTCGATGGAGAGATCAAGGCCGCGATCGAGGCTCTGCGCCAGGCTGCCGTCACCGCGCCGGGCGATGCCGATATCTGGCATGGGATCGGCCTGCTCGAATTCGACCGCGACCGGCCGCTCGCCGCTGAGGAGGCCCTGCGCCGCGCCATCGAGGCCGATCCGGGCGGCCCCGCCCCGTATGCCAGTCTCGCGCGGGTACTGCTCTACCGGAATCGTTTCGAGGAAGCAGGCGCCCTGATCGACAAGGCATTGTCTCTCGATCCATCCTTCCATACGGCCTACATCACCCGCGGCCTGTACCTGATCCAGAAAGGCGAGTCCGCCAAGGGTCTGGAAGCCATCCTCGCCGGATCCGCCGCCAATCCCGGCTGGTCCTCGGGACTGCTTTTTGCCGCCATCGCCTATTACCAGAACGGGGATGACGAACTCGCCATTCAGGCGCTCGACAATGCGGACCGGCTCGATCCGAACAGTCCATCCGCCGCGAGCTTGCGAACAGGCATAGCCATCGATCAATACCAAGCGGATCAGGCCGTTCTCGCCGCGCGGGAAACTTTGCGGCGCTATCGCCAGCGCGGCGGCGATTTCGCGGGACTCGCGGGGAACAAGGACGGCGGCTCCTACCCTGCTCAGGCTTATCGCTTCCTGAACCTGAACGAGTGGTCGCGCTTCTACGGCGACAGCGTCTTTGATCCGTTCGATGCATCGAGCTATTTCGATCAGTCGGCTGTCCGGAGGCCGGGCATTGTTACGGCAAAGCCGGAGGTTTCCGACATCGAGAGTGGCGCCGGCTTCGATCCGAGAGCACTGAACCTTGCACTCCAGGGCCTCTTCTTCGACCCCTTGGCCGTCGCCGGCCCCATTGGACGCGCCGATTTCATCCGGCGTCCCTTCCTGGACGCGCAAGTGGGCGCAGCCCTGCTGCACCATAACGGCAAGTTCGGTTGGGGAGCCGATGCGAATGTCCAAGGCTTCTCCAACGAGCCGCTTCCCGTAGCCTTCAACCTGACCGCGGGCCGCATCGGGGCGAACGGGCGCGATCTCATCGATCGGGAGAATGCCGATAACGGCTCCTTCTTCATCGGTACGACGCCCACGCCGGCAGACCGCTTCCTCATCTTCGGCACGGCGGCAAACGAGAAACCTGCGATTGCTCAAGCCGTCACCGAGTACAGCGTCACCGATTTCATACAGAACGGCACCGCCGCGTTCGGCGGCGCCGGCTGGAGCCACAGCTTCGGCGATCGCAATGTGCTGACGGCCGCAATCTTCGGAACCAATACGATCGATCGGCTTCATCAGAACGGCTTGGAAACCTTCGACTACAGCCCGTTTCTCGGCCTCATTGCGTATTCCTGGACACGGACTCGTGTCGAAGGGAGTTCAGCCGCCCTCTCTCATATGATCGGGCTCGGCGATGTAACGCTTCACTATGGTTTGGAGGCGCAGCGGGGACGCTCTGTATCACGCTTCGTGGGCGAAGGTTGCTACTACAATTTTACCACTCGGGAATGCGAGGAATTCGTCGATACCGACAGGCTGACAGTCTCCAATTTCGAGGCGACCCGTCTTTACATGGATGCGTTCTGGCGTCCGTCTAACTGGTTCGAGGCCCAGGCCGGCATCGAGCGCAGCACCTTCGAAGCGAATGATGATGGCAATCATTCCGTCTCGCCGCGCATTGGAATTGGCATTGTGCCCTTGGAAGGCCATTGGCTCCGGGCAGCCTTCCGAGGGGACTCGAAGCAGCCGATTCCATTCACCTTGGCTCCCGTAACGACTGTCGGTCTAGTTCCCAATGACCTGCCTGCCGGATTTGGTGGACAGGTGGAGACCTTGGCTCTTCGATGGGATGCGGAGTGGTCACCCTATGTGTTCACCTCGGTCGAGTATCAGCGCCAGAACGCGGAAGACCTGAACTTGCCGATTGCTTACTCTCTTGACAGCATCGGCATCGGAGAAGCGCGCATCGACCGCCTCGCGGCGACGGCCAATTTGTGGCTGACGCACGGCATCGGCGCGTTCGGCACGATCGGCACGATTTCGACGCAAGTGCGCGCGGGCGAGGCGCGAGGCGCCGACGTCCCCTTCATGGCCGGCAAGTTCGCCCGCGCAGGCATGACCTTCGTTCATCCGAGCCGGCTCAAGTTCACGCTCGCGGGTACCTTCGTTGGCGATATCGCCGGCAATCTTGCGGGCCGCGAGATCGACGATTACTGGACCGCGGATTCGGCACTCACCTGGGAGACGCCGGACCGGCGCCTGCTTTTCGGCCTGAGCATACTCAATATCCTCGATGAGTATTACGAGTTGGCGCCGGATACCAAAGGACCCGGGCGTACCTTCGAGGCGAGCCTGAAAGCCAGATTCTGACGGCGAGCGGCCTCGACAGGTTCTCATTCAAAAGCGCCAAGCTGGAACGGCATACCTCCGAATGGACGCTCTCTCGGAGTATGTTCTTTGCCGATTTCCCTGCAAGCGTATCGCTTCTGTGGCGCGAATGCCGCAATCGTTCACCCTGTGCCCCAAAGCACATCCTGCCTTGTGTAAATCGGCTTTGATCCTGCGCTCTTGCTGCTAAGGTGAAGTAACGTTAGAGCAGGTATCCTTCCGACCCCAGCCGGTTTCCCCATGCCCGTACGATTTTTCAGGCTTCTGGCCGCGACCAGCGCGCTCGTGCTGTGCCTTGCCGACGCGCAGGCGCAAGCCCCCGTGCCGCGCACCACGCCCGCCGCCGGCGCCATCGTCGCCGCCAAGGGCGGCGAGGAGATGCGCTTCGTGCGCGAGGAGCTCTGGCGCTCCGCCCTGATCCAGCAGAGCGTCCTCGGCGGCGACACCTTGCGCACCAACGAGATCGGCAACCTCGCCATCCTGTTCGCCGACCAGACCCAGATCCGCGTCGGCCGCAACTCGACCCTCACCGTCAACGACGTCGCCGGCAGCAATGCCGGCACGACGCAACTGAGCCTGCAGGGCGGCAACATCTGGGCCCGCGCCGCCCGCGGCGGCTCCGGCGTCGACGTCAAGACCCCGGCCGCGGTCGCCGCCATCCGCGGCACCGACTGGTCGCTCTCGGTCGAGGGCGGCCGCACCTCGCTGATCGTGCTCGAAGGCGTGGTCGAACTCTCCAACGCCCAGGGCTCGGTCACGGTGCGCCAGGGCGAGGGCGCCTCCGTTTCCATCGGCCAGGCCCCGACCAAGTTCGTGCTCACCAATTCCAACGATCGCGAGCAGATGCTCTTCTACATGAGCCTGCGCGATACCTTCTCCTCCATCTCCACGTCGCCGCTGACGGGACGCGCCTCGCGCACCGAGCGCAACCGGGTCGTCGCGCTCGCGCCGGAGGCCCGCAGCGCCGAGGACTGGCTCGTCCTGGCCGAGGTCGCACCTTCCCTCGACGGCCGCGCCGTGGCGACGGATGCCCTCGCCCAGGCCCGCGCCAAGCGCCTGAGCGCTGCGCAGCGCGCCCGCGCCGATCTGGTCGAGGCGGCGCTGCTCGGTTCGCAGCATCGCTGGTCGGAAGCCGCGGCGCTGTTTGCACGAGCCGAGCGCGGCCTCGATCCGAAGCGGCGCATCTTCGCGGCCTATGGGCGCTATGTCGCGCAGTCCCTCGCCGATCCGAAGCGCGTCTATCCGGAGCCCAAGTTCTCGCACAACGAGCCCTTCGCCGTCCTCGCCCATGCCTATGTGGTGGCTTTTCGGGAAGATCTGAGCGCGGCGGCAGATGTGCTGAAGGGCGCGGAAAAGCGCTTTCCGAAGGATGAGCGCATCGCGGTGATGTCGGCGCAGATCGCCTACGCCCTCAACCGGCGCGAGGAGATGCGGAACGCCATCGCCAGGGCCAAGGCCATCGATCCGGATGACCCCGAGGTGATCGCCGCCGACAGCAACATCCGCGGCGACATCGACGGCGAGGTGAACGCGGCGGTCGAGGCGCTGCGCCGCGCCGCCGTCACCGCGCCGGGCAATTCCAATGTCTGGAACAGCCTCGGCCTGTTCGAGTCCGACCGCGACCGGCCGCTCGCTGCGGAGGAGGCCCTGCGCCGCGCCATCGAGGCCGATCCGGGCAGCCCCGCCTCCTATGCCAATCTCGCGATCCTGCTGCTCGACCAGAGCCGGGTCGACGAGGCGGGGGCACTGATCGACAAAGCCCTTTCTCTCGATCCCGCCTTCAGCGTGGGTTATATCGCCCGCGGCCGCTACCTGCTGCAGAAGGGCGAATCCGCCAAGGGTCTGGAGGCCATCCTCGCCGGATCCGCCGCCAATCCCGGCCTGTCGCAAGGCCTGCTCATGGCGGCCATCGCCTATTACCAGGACGGCGACGAGGAGCTTGCCGATCAGGCGCTCGACAACGCGGACCGGCTCGATCCGAACGACCCCGTCGTCTCCAGCGTCCGCACGGCCATCGCCATCGATCAGTATCAGGCGGATCAAGCCGTAGAGGCCGCCCGCGAGACCCTGCGCCGCTACCGCCAGCGCGGCGGCGATTTCGCGGGGCTCGCCATCAACAAGGAGGGCGGCTCCTACCCCGCTCAGGCCTATCGTTTCCTGAACCTGAACGAGTGGTCGCGCTTCTATGGCGACCGGGTCTTCGATCCCTTCATCGCCTCGGCCTATTTCGACCAGGCGGCGGTGGAACGGCCCAATCTCGTGCTGGGCCGGCCCGATATCGCCAATGTGGAAAGCGGGGTCGGCGTCGATCTCACGGCGCTGAACCTCACGGTTCAGGGGCTGTTCTTCGATCCGCTTGCCGTCTCGGGCCGCATCGGGCGCATCGACCTGCTTCGCCGCCCCTTCCTCGACGTGGAGATCGGCGGGTCCGTGCTGCCCCATAATGGCCGTCTCGGCTGGGGCGCGGAGCTGAATGTCCAGGGCTTCTCGAACGAGCCGCTTCCAACCTCTTTCGCCCTCACCGCCAGCCGGGGTCAAGCGAATGGGCGCGATCCCATCGATCGCGACGAGGTCAATAACGGCTCCTTCTTCGTCGGCATGTCCCCTTCGGCGGCGGATCGCTTCCTCGTCTTCGGAGCGGGAGCCAACCAGGAGCCGGCACTGGCGCGGATCAGCAACCCAAGGTTTTTCTTCGACGGACGGCAGGACAACACCGCCGTGCTGGGCGGCGCCGGCTGGAGCCACAGCTTCGAGGATCGCAATGTGCTGACGGCCGCAATCTTCGGCCTGAGCGGCCTCGACCGCCGCTATTCGCAGGTCGTGGGTCTTGATCGTCTCGGCGCGCCCGTCGGAAATCAGACCTGGAACCGCACGAGAACCGAGGGCGCCTCAGCGGTTCTGTCGCACATGATCGGGGTCGGAGATCTGACGTTTCACTACGGGTTCGAAGCCCAGCAAGGACGAACCTTCGCCCGAGGAAGCGGTTTCAACTACGTTTTCGATGCCGCTGGCAATCCGGTCAGCGTGACTCCCGATAGCCAGGTAGCCGATGCGGATTTCAGGGGCACGCGTCTCTATGCGGATGCGTTCTGGCGTCCCCTCGACTGGTTTGAAGCAGAGGCGGGAATCGAGCGCAGCACCTTCAAGGCCGGCGATCAGTCGGAAGACGACGCCATTTCTCCGCGCTTCGGCATCGGCATCTCGCCGTTCGAAGGGCAATGGCTGCGCGCCGCCTATCGAGAGGACACGCTTCAGCCCATCGCCTTTACCCTGGCACCCGTGACCACGGTGAGCCTTGTGCCGAACACGCTTCCCACATCGCTCGGCGCGGAAACGAAGACGCTCGCTCTGCGCTGGGATGCGGAATGGTCGCCGAACATCTTCACCTCGGTCGAGTACCAGCGCCAGGATGCGCAGGATCTGAGCCTTCCGATCGCCTACACCTTCGAGTCCGTCGATATCGCGAAAGCACGCATCGAGCGGTTCGCGGCATCGGCCAATCTCTGGCTGACGCACGGCATCGGCGTGTTCGGCACGATCGGCACGATCTCGTCCGAAGTGCTCTCGGGCGTTGAGCGAGGAGCGGACGTTCCCTTCGTGCCCGGCAAGTTCGCCCGTGCAGGCATGACGTTCGTTCATCCGAGCCGCCTCAAGCTCACCGTCGCCGGAACCTATTTCGCCGATATCGCGGGCGCCGATGTCACCGGCACGTTCGTCAATCGCGAGATCGACGATTACTGGACCGCGGATGCGGCGCTGACCTGGGAAACGCCTGACAGGCGCCTTCTTTTCGGCCTGAGCGTGCTCAACCTTCTCGATGAGTATTACGAGCTCGCCACCGACCTCCGCGGACCGGGGCGCACCTTCGAGGCGAGCCTGAAAGCCAGGTTCTGACGGTGAGCTATCAAGGTTCGGCATCGAGCGATCAAGGCGGAGAACCCCTCTGGCGCCACTTCGCCATGGCGGGGCTCATCGCCGCGATCCTGATCCCGGTGCTGTTCTTTCCGCCCTTCCGCCTGATCGAAGCGCGGCTCTACGACATTCTCTCGGTCATCTCCCCTCCTCTGCCGGCACAGCCCGGCGCCGTGATCGTTGCGATCGACGAGCCGTCCATCGGCGAGATCGGCCGGCGCTGGCCCTGGCCGCGCGACATTCACGCGAAGCTGGTCGAGAGCCTGCGCGCGGCAGGCGCGAAGGTGATCGCTTTCGACATCATCTTCGCCGATCCCACCACCGAGGAATCCGATACCGCCCTGGCAAAAGTGCTTGGCCCCGATGTGGTCCTGGCGGCGGACGACGTCACGACGCCGCTGGAGCAGGGCACGCAGGTCACCAGGGTCAATCCGCTCGATCCCTTTCTCGATGCCGGTGCGGTTGCAGGCATCGCCTCCATGCATCTCGATGGAGACGCTTATCTTCGGCGCATGCCGTCGATGTCGGATTCCTTCGCTGCCGAAGCGCTGCGGCTGAAGGGGGAGCCGCAAGCGGTTGCTCCCGATGGCGCGCTGATCCAGTATTTCGGGCCGCGTCGTTCTTACCCGACCGCATCCTATTATCAGGCCCTGGATCCAAAAAACTTCCTCCCGCCGAACTACTTCAAGGACAAGGTCGTTCTGGTGGGATTGAGTCTCCAAGCCGCGACGACCGCCGATGCGGGCGCTCCCGATACCTTCCCGACGCCCTACACGCTGACCGAGGGCACGCTCACGGCGGGCGTGGAAGTCCAGGCCACAATCCTCGACAATCTCCGGCACAATCTTTATCTGCTGCCCGTGCCGCGCCCGGTCATGGTGCTGCTCGTGATCGCGGGAGCGTTCCTCGCTGCCGCGTTCTGCACGCGCGGCGTTACGTGGCGGACAGGATTGTCGGCCGTCTTTCTCCTCGCTTTCTTCATCGTCGGCGCCTGGGCAGTGTTGCGCTTCGGCCGCGTCTGGGCACCGCCGGCCCTGCCGGCCGCAGCCGCGCTCGCGGTGTTCGGAAGCCGTTTCGGCCTCGACTATGCCCGCGAACGGCATCTGCGCCGCACGGTGTCGGAAGCCTTCTCGCGCTATCTCTCGCCCGACCTCGTGGCGCAGCTCGCCCGCGATCCGAGCGCGCTGAAACTCGGCGGCGAGCGGCGCAACCTGTCGATCCTGTTCTGCGACGTGCGCGGCTTCACGACCTTGTCGGAGAAGCTGAAGGACGAGCCGGAACGGCTCACCACCCTCATCAACCGCCTGCTCGACCCGCTCTCGGAGGCAGTGCTGTCGGAAGGCGGCACCATCGACAAGTATATCGGCGATTGCGTGATGGCGTTCTGGAATGCCCCGCTGCCGAGTCCCGACCACCCCCTGCGCGCCGCCCGCGCCGCCATGCGCATGCTGGCGGCGGTCGAAACCCTGAATGCGGAGCTGAGGCGGGAGCAGGGGGACGACGCGCCCGTCTTCGCCATCGGCGTCGGCATCAACACGGGCGATTGCGTGGTCGGCAATGTGGGATCGCGCTGGCGCTACGATTACTCCGTCCTCGGCGACACGGTGAACCTCGCCGCGCGCCTCGAGAGCCTGTCGAAGGAATACGGCGTCTCGATCGTGCTCGGGCCCGCCACCGCGCAGGCGCTGCAGGAGCATTTCGTGCTGATCGAGCTCGACAGCATCGCCGTCAAAGGCCGCAGCGAGAAATCGGCCATCTTCACCATCGTCGCGCCCGGCGAACAGCGGCAGGATCCGGCGCTTGTAGAATTGACCGAACTGCAGCCCACGCTGCTCGACAGCATCGCAGCAGGCCGACGCGTGGAAGCTTTGGCACTCGCTCAGCACTGCCAGACACTCGCTCCGTCCCTGTCGAAATATTACGGCAAGGTCCTGGTCAAGGCAGCGTCACTCCCCGAGTGATGCTGCCGCCAGGAGCGGCGATCGGATCCACGCCCGTTCGCGATGTCGCCGCAGGCTCGACCTTCACGTGAAGGGCTTCGGCATCACCGATGATTTTGCGAACGAATTGCATGTAAAAACAATATCTTGCGCTTGCAGGAACAGTCTCTATAAGGTCGCCTCGTTTCCCCCACCGAGCCCTCATTATCGCATCGCGCCATGGACAAGATTCAAAAACTTGCCATCGGCAGCATATTCGTCGGAACAGTTGTTTTCGTCCTGAAATATGTTGCCTATTACATCACGGGCAGCATTGCGCTCTATTCGGATGCGCTGGAAAGCATCATCAACATGGTGACTGCGGTCGCGGCCTTCATGGCCGTCCGTCTCAGCGCCGCGCCGGCGGATGCCAACCATCCTTACGGCCATCACAAGGTCGAGTATTTCTCCGCCGTTCTCGAGGGCGTGCTCATTATCGTCGCGGCGCTTGCGATCCTGCGCGAAGCCTATTTCGGCTTCCTGGCGCCGAAGCCGATCGACGCGCCGATCCAGGGTCTTGCCATCAACGCCCTTGCCGGCGCGATCAATGCCATATGGGCCTTTATTCTGATCAGCCGCGGCCGGCTCATGCGCTCGCCCGCCTTGGTGGCCGACGGGCGCCATCTCCTCACGGACGTCTTCACCTCGGTGGGCGTGATCGTCGGCCTGCTGCTCGTTCCGCTCACCGGCTGGGTCTGGCTCGATTCCGCGCTCGCCGCTCTCGTCGCGGTCAACATTCTCTGGTCGGGCTGGGGCCTGATGAAGGAGAGCATCGGCGGCCTCATGGACGAGGCCCTGCCCGAGGCCACGCTTACCCGCGTCCGCGAGATCATCGCGGTCAATGCGGAGGGTGCCATCGAGGCGCACGATCTTCGCACGCGCCACGCCGGCCGGATGACCTTCATCGATTTCCATCTGGTCGTGCCGGGAAGCATGAGCGTCACCGAGGCCCACGACATCTGCGATCGCCTGGAGCGCGAGCTGAAGGCCGATGTGAAGGATGCTCTCATCACCATCCATGTGGAGCCCGACAACAAGGCCAAGCACGCAGGCATCGTGGTACTGTAGGACGCTGCCTTGGGATCGGACGCCCCGCCCGGTCGAGCCGGGCGGGACTCTCGGCGGCTTTTCGTCAGGCCGGAATACGCCGGTCGTAGTCTTCGCGCAGGCGGGTCCAAGTGTCCCAGAACGGCTCCGGCTTCCGGCCCGTCGCATGGGCGACCAGGATGTCGAGATGGGTATGCCAGCCGGCGCCGACCATCAGCATGGTCCTGCGATCGGGCAGGCGGCGGTGGATCACGGTGAGCAGAACCTCCCTGCCCCTCGGCTCGAGCTCGAAGGAGACGTCGCCGCTGCCTTCCCAGCTGATCGTCAGCCTGTGGGGCGGGTCGAGCTCCGTGATCCGGCTCTGCATTCGCATTTCGGCGGAGAACCCTTCCGGCCGCTGGCTGGGCGGATCGCTCAGATCATCGTTTCGCCAAACGAGTTCGAAAGGCGCGCCGACTCTCATCTCCATCTGGCCCGCCGCCAGCCACCGGCTGCGCAGGTCGCTGTCCGTCAGGTAGGCCCAGACCCGGTCGATCGGCCCCGGCAGGACGCGCTGTATCGTCAGCGTATCGGGCTCGGACAGGGTGCCGTAATCGTCGAGTGTTGCAAGGTCGGTCATGGTTCGTCTCCTTCGCAGGTGGGGGATTTTTCTGCATCCTCCTCGCGGAGGAGCCGTTCGAGCACGTCCAGCCGGTCGTTCCAAAAATCCTCGAATGAGGCGTCGTCGCAAGGGATCCAGGGGCGCTGGCTAGCGCATGAAAACCCAAAGATGCGGCGCAGCCGAGGTATTTTTGATTCAACCATGTGGTTTAATATGATCGTTTTCCCCGTAATGTCAACCATGTGGTTTAATGAATCGCCGCCTCTCTTCCGTGTCAGGACAGATGATGCCCTCGCAAAGTAAAAAGTTACGAAATCATTACCAAACTAATGTTCAAAACAATAATTTCATCACGAAAATGGTCGAGATTAAGTAATTCCCCGTAATGCATCGCCATATCGGGGTCAGTTATAAATAAGCGCCTGGTTTCATGCGCGTCGTGGGGGCGCGCGCCCCTCGCGGCGATGCGAGCAGGTCATGTCAGACCCATGCGTTTTCTCAATAATCTCAAATTGATCGTCAAAATCGCGATTCCGACCGTTATTTTCGTCGCCATCGCTATCGGATTGGTCACCGTCGCGAAGACCGGCCTCGACGCCCTGTCGGCGGACACCAAAGAGTTGACCAGCGTCGAAACCGCCCGGCTGATCAAGATCCTGCAGATCAATGCCGAGGTGAACGAAGCGAGCATCCAGGAAAAGAACCTGATCCTGTTCTCCTCGGTCGAACCGGACCGGCTTCAGAGCGCCGAAGGCGTCTACCAGCAGTACAAGAAGCTCGCTTTGCAGCATATGGACGAGCTGACCGCCCTATCCGGCTCGGCGGAGCGCCGCGCCATCAACGACAGCATCAAGGCGACCCTCGTCGCCTATTTCAGCCAGATGGATAAGAGCGTCGCGCATGCGCTGAAGGACGACGACTTCTCCGCGCTCCAGATCTCCAACGGCGAAGCGCGCGACCTGCGCCGGAAGACCCGCGATCTCCTGACCGAGCGCATCAATGTCAATCTAAAGGCCCTCGATCATGCGGCTGATGAAGCAGAGGCGCTGGCCTCCGATACATCCACGATTCTGATCGAATCCTCGGTCGTCGGTCTGATCGTCGCCATCGCCCTGCTCGCCTGGATCGTCCTCTACGCCATTGCCCGTCCCATCTCGGCGATGACCGGCGCCATGGACCGCCTCGCAAACGGCGACCTGACGGTCACGGTCACCGGCACCGAGCGCAAGGACGAGGTCGGTGCGCTTGCCCGCTCGCTCCAGGTGTTCAAGGACAATGCCATCGAGGCCCGCCGTCTCGCCGCCGAGCAGGAGGTCGAGAGCCAGGCCAAGATGCGTCGCGCCGAGGCGCTCGACCAGCTGACCCGGCGCTTCGAATCGAATGTCTCCGCCCTGACGCAGGGGCTCTCCGCGGCCGCCACCGAGATGGAGGCCACGGCCCAATCGATGACCCAGGTCGCAGGCCAGACCACTCAGCAATCGGTGACGGTCTCCTCCGCCGCCCAGCAGACCTCGGCCAATGTGCAGACGGTGGCCGCCGCGACGGAAGAACTCTCGATCTCGATCCGCGAGATCGCGTCCCAGGTCGCCCAGTCCTCGCAGATCGCCGACCGCGCCGTGCTGGGCGCGCGGCGCACCGATGCGGCGGTGCAGGATCTCGCCGTCACCGCGAGCAAGATCGGCGACGTGGTGCAGTTGATCAATACCATCGCCGGCCAGACCAACCTGCTCGCGCTCAACGCCACCATCGAGGCGGCGCGCGCCGGCGAAGCGGGCAAGGGTTTTGCCGTGGTGGCGACCGAGGTCAAGGAGCTGGCGAGCCAGACCGCAAAGGCGACGGAAGAGATATCGACCCAGATCGGCTCGGTGCAGCACGCGACCCAGCAGACGGTCACGGCCATTCAGGAGATCGCCCGTACGATCACCGAGATGTCGCAGATCTCGACCTCGATCGCGGCGGCGATGGAGGAGCAGGGTGCGGCCACCGCCGAGATCGCACGCAATGTGCAGGAGGCGGCGCGCGGCACGGAAGCCGTGACCGGCAGCATCGCCGACGTGCAGCAGGGCGCGGGCGAAACGAGTTCCGCAGCCGGGCAGGTGCTTGGCGCGGCGCAGGACCTCGCGCGCCATTCCAGCGATCTCGGACAGGAGGTCGCCACCTTCCTCCACGGCGTCAAGGCGGCGTAACGGCCATCAAGTGAGACCTTCAAAGAGCGACTTGCAAAGAGCAACTTGGGCCCGGCTATATCATTAGCCGGGCTCATTTTTTTCCCGCCACGCTGAAACAAGCATCGTTCGAATTGCTTTGTATTCACGATGGGTCACGGTCTCACTCCTGGAGAAAGACTCATCGCAGAGAGCGGATCGGCCACATGCTCGTGCGGGTTCCCTACCGAAGCCGCATCCGCAAAAATCGACAAACCGGGCACCCGCCCCGGCATCAATGGATGGAGGCTCGCATAGCGATTTCGCCTGGGCAGAAGACCCCCTCCACGTCGAGATATTGAGCGCTGGAGACACCCTTCGGCCCGACATTCTGAAATGACCAACCGGTTTACCCGGAAGAAACGTCAATGACGTGTGACCTCGAGTCACCGCGGGCCCGGCTCCCTCCTATGGAGCGGGCCCGTTTGCGTGGGCCCAGAGCCGATAAACACGAAAGGCGCCCGAAGGCGACCTGTCGGTGGAATTTCCCGGAAGGAAATGGAGCGGGCGAAGGGATTCGAACCCTCGACCCCAACCTTGGCAAGGTTGTGCTCTACCCCTGAGCTACACCCGCACGCTCCGTCTCGTTTTCAGCATCGGACCCAAAAGTGGAATGCACTTTTGGGAGCAATCCGATGCTCCTCGTCATGTTGGCACATCGTCCGGCGCGGAAAACCGAAATCACTTTTCCGCACGATGTGCTAGCAGGATGGTGGAGCCAGGCGGAATCGAACCGCCGACCTCTTGAATGCCATTCAAGCGCTCTCCCAACTGAGCTATGACCCCCTGCCATACCTTCCAACCCGACGTTGCCGTCAGAAGTGGAACGGTGCCGCAAGAGAGATTCCAACCGCTGCCCCCTCATTACGAATTACCGGTCTCGGTATTAGACGCAGTTTGAAGAAGCCAGTCAGGTTTTAAAAAACCCTCTCGTCACAACGGCTTAGTTAAGGATAGCGTCCTAAGGCCGTCGAAGACTTTTGACGCTGTTCCCCTACTAACCCCCTACTGGTCTGTCAAGCAAGAGATTGGAGTGAGCGACGCTCCCTCGGGAGGAATTGGCCTGCTGGACGATCCCGATCCCTCAACTGCGGCCCCATGCAGCGGCTAAGCTCCGCTCCTTATAGTCCAGCGACATTGACGTATTTGATCTCGAGAAAGCCCTCGATGCCGTATTTCGAGCCCTCGCGGCCAAGCCCCGACTGCTTGACGCCGCCGAACGGCGCCATCTCGTT